>NZ_CP118269.1:0-657252 GCF_030062155.1 Pantoea sp. Lij88
GTGTCACTTACGCTTTGGCAACAGTGTCTTGCCCGTTTGCAGGATGAGCTTCCTGCCACCGAATTCAGCATGTGGATCCGTCCACTGCAGGCTGAGTTAAACGACAATACGCTTGCCTTGTATGCTCCAAATCGCTTCGTACTCGACTGGGTTCGGGACAAATACCTTAATAGTATCAATGCACTGCTGAATGAATTCTGCGGTCCAAACGTGCCAGCACTGCGTTTTGAAGTGGGTACGCGTCCGGTTCAGCAGCAGGCGGCAGCGGTCAGCCAGCCGGTCATGGCCAGCGTCAGCGCGCCCGTGATGCCTGTACAGAGTCACATCCGTCCGGCCCCGACGCAGATCATGCGTCCCAGCTGGGATAATGTCCCGGCACCGGCCGACGTCACCTATCGCTCGAATGTGAATAACCGTCATAACTTCGATAACTTCGTCGAGGGTAAATCTAACCAGCTGGCGCGCGCGGCGGCACGTCAGGTAGCGGATAACCCAGGCGGCGCTTACAACCCGCTGTTTCTGTATGGCGGCACCGGTCTCGGTAAAACGCATCTGTTGCACGCGGTAGGCAATGGCATCATTGCCCGCAAGCCGAATGCGAAAGTGGTTTACATGCACTCCGAGCGCTTTGTACAGGATATGGTTAAAGCGCTGCAGAACAATGCGATTGAAGAGTTCAAACGCTATTACCGTTCTGTCGATGCGTTGCTGATCGATGACATTCAGTTCTTTGCTAATAAAGAGCGATCGCAGGAAGAGTTCTTCCACACCTTTAATGCCTTGTTAGAGGGGAATCAGCAGATCATCCTCACCTCGGATCGCTATCCAAAAGAGATCAACGGGGTGGAAGATCGTCTCAAATCACGTTTCGGCTGGGGTTTAACGGTGGCGATCGAGCCGCCTGAGCTGGAAACGCGTGTGGCGATCCTGATGAAAAAAGCGGATGAGAACGACATCCGTCTGCCGGGTGAAGTCGCCTTCTTTATTGCCAAGCGTTTACGCTCTAATGTGCGTGAGCTGGAAGGCGCGCTGAATCGCGTAATTGCCAACGCCAACTTTACCGGCCGGGCAATCACGATCGACTTCGTGCGCGAAGCGCTGCGCGATCTGCTGGCGCTGCAGGAAAAGCTGGTCACCATCGATAATATTCAGAAGACCGTGGCTGAGTACTACAAGATTAAGGTGGCGGATCTGCTTTCCAAGCGCCGTTCGCGCTCGGTAGCGCGTCCGCGCCAGATGGCGATGGCGATGGCGAAAGAGTTGACGAACCACAGCTTGCCAGAAATTGGCGATGCTTTTGGGGGGCGCGACCACACAACGGTGCTTCATGCCTGCCGCAAGATTGAGCAGCTGCGTGAAGAGAGCCACGATATCAAAGAAGATTTCTCTAATCTCATCAGAACATTATCTTCCTGACGCTATGAAATTTATTGTTGAACGTGAGCAGCTGCTGAAGCCGCTGCAACAAGTAAGTGGCCCCCTGGGTGGTCGTCCGACACTGCCGATCCTCGGAAACCTGCTGCTGCAGGTAACAGAAGGTTCGCTGCTGCTGACCGGTACCGATCTGGAAATGGAGATGGTTGCCCGCGTGGCGCTGACTCAGCCCCACGAGCCAGGCTCCACCACCGTTCCGGCGCGCAAATTCCTCGATATCTGTCGCGGATTGCCGGATGGCGCAGAAATCACGCTGGCGCTGGAAGGCGATCGCATGCTGGTTCGCTCTGGCCGCAGCCGTTTTTCGCTGTCGACCCTGCCCGCCAGTGACTTCCCGAATCTTGATGACTGGCAGAGTGAAGTTGAATTCACCCTGCCGCAGGCGACCCTGAAACGGCTGATCGAAGCGACGCAGTTCTCGATGGCCCATCAGGATGTGCGTTACTACCTCAACGGCATGATGTTTGAAACCGAAGGGGAAGAGCTGCGCACCGTGGCCACTGACGGTCACCGTCTGGCCGTCTGCTCGATGCCGATTGGTCAGGCGCTGCCGAGTCACTCGGTGATCGTGCCGCGTAAAGGCGTGATTGAGCTGCTGCGTCTGCTGGATGGCGGCGATACGCCGCTGCAGGTCCGGATTGGCGGCAGCAATATCCGCGCACACGTCGGCGACTATATCTTCACATCTAAGCTGGTTGATGGCCGTTTCCCGGATTATCGCCGCGTGTTGCCGAAGAATCCCGACAAAGCGCTGGAAGCGGGCTGCGATTTGCTCAAACAGGCTTTTGCCCGTGCAGCCATTCTCTCTAACGAGAAGTTCCGCGGTGTTCGCCTCTATATCACCGAAAATCAGCTTAAAATCACCGCCAACAACCCTGAACAGGAAGAAGCGGAAGAGATGCTGGATGTCAGCTACAACGGCACGGAGCTGGAGATCGGCTTCAACGTCAGTTACGTGCTGGATGTGCTGAACGCGCTGAAGTGCGAAAACGTCCGCCTGCTGCTGACGGATTCGGTGTCGAGCGTGCAGATCGAGGATGTGGCGAGTCCTGCAGCGGCCTATGTCGTCATGCCCATGCGCTTGTAGGTGTTACATATCGGCCTGGCTTACTTGCCATTCTGATTCCGGGCAGTGCTCGCCCCTGGTCACATACTTCAGTATGCTCCCAGGGCCTGTGCGCTGGCCGGAACCAGACTGGCGTCGACGCCGACGGCCTGGTGACGAAGATATCGGGCAAACCTGCTTCGACTTCGACGCCCTGGATCGTTAAAGGTAAGTCCTGAATTTTTACCATTTCATCCCGATTATTGCCCTTCACGCTGGATTGATTCATGGCTTTAACCCGCCTTCTTATCAAAGATTTTCGTAATATCGAGCAGGCTGACCTGCAGCTGGCACCCGGCTTTAATTTCCTGGTGGGTGCCAACGGCAGTGGGAAAACCAGCGTTTTAGAGGCGATCCATACGCTGGGACATGGCCGTTCGTTTCGCAGTTTGCAGGCGGGGCGCGTGATCCGTCACGACGAGGCAGCGTTTGTGCTGCATGGACGTCTGGAAAATAAAGAGCGGGAAATCTCTGTCGGGCTGACCAAAAACCGGGCCGGTGACAGCAAAGTGCGCATTGATGGCAGCGATGGTCACAAGGTCGCGGAGCTGGCGCAGCTGCTGCCGATGCAGCTCATCACGCCGGAAGGCTTTAGTCTGCTGAATGGCGGCCCCAAATACCGCAGAGCCTATGTCGACTGGGGCTGTTTCCATAACACCCCCGGCTTCTTTAACGCCTGGAACAACATGCGTCGCCTGCTTAAACAGCGGAACGCGGCGCTGCGCCAGGTCTCACGTTACAGCCAGATTCGTCCCTGGGATCAGGAGCTGGTCCCGCTGGCTGAACAGATCAGCCAGTGGCGTGCTGAATACAGTACGGCGATTTCCGCGGAGATCACCGCGACCTGTGCCCAGTTCCTGCCGGAGTTTGAGCTGCGCTTCTCCTTCCAGCGTGGCTGGGACAAAGAGAGCGACTACGCCGAGCTGCTGGAACGTAACTTCGAGCGCGATCGCGCGCTGACCTATACCGCCAGCGGTCCTCATAAAGCCGATTTTCGTATTCGGGCTGAAGGGACGCCGGTAGAAGATTTACTCTCACGCGGGCAGTTAAAACTGCTGATGTGTGCATTGCGTCTGGCACAGGGCGAGTTCCTGACAAGCCAGAGCGGACGCCGCTGTATTTACCTCATTGATGACTTTGCTTCTGAGCTGGATGAGAGCCGCCGACGCCTGCTGGCGGACCGGTTAAAAGCCACTCAGGCTCAGGTGTTTGTCAGCGCAATTTCTGCCGGACATGTAATCGACATGACCGACGAAAAGGGCAAGATGTTCCGCGTGGAACAGGGTAAAATAGCGGTTCAACCTGAAGATTAAAATGAGCGAGAAACGTTGATGTCGAATTCTTATGACTCCTCAAGTATTAAAGTCCTGAAAGGACTTGATGCGGTACGCAAACGCCCGGGCATGTATATCGGCGATACCGATGACGGTACCGGTCTGCATCACATGGTATTCGAGGTCGTGGATAACGCAATCGACGAAGCGCTCGCTGGTCACTGTAGTGACATTGTGGTCACCATCCACGCGGACAACTCCGTATCAGTGCAGGATGATGGACGCGGCATTCCAACCGGTATTCACGAAGAAGAGGGCATCTCTGCCGCTGAAGTGATCATGACCGTGCTGCATGCTGGCGGTAAGTTCGATGATAACTCCTATAAAGTCTCCGGCGGCCTGCACGGCGTGGGCGTCTCCGTGGTTAACGCCCTGTCGCAGAAGCTGGAGCTGACCATCCGTCGCGAAGGCAAAGTGCATCAGCAGGTTTACGTCCATGGCGTACCGCAGGCACCGCTGGCCGTGACGGGTGAGACCGACATCACCGGGACCCGCGTGCGTTTCTGGCCAAGCCACGAAACCTTTACCAACGTGCGCGATTTCGAGTATGACATCCTGGCGAAACGCCTGCGTGAACTGTCATTCCTGAACTCAGGCGTGTCGATTCGTCTGGAAGACAAGCGTGATGGCAAAAGTGATCACTTCCACTACGAAGGCGGCATCCGCGCGTTTGTTGAGTACCTGAACAAAAACAAAACGCCGATTCACCCTACCGTGTTCTACTTCTCTACCGAGAAAGATGGCATCGGTGTGGAAGTGGCACTGCAGTGGAACGACGGTTTCCAGGAAAACATCTACTGCTTTACCAACAACATCCCACAGCGTGACGGCGGTACCCACCTGGCCGGTTTCCGTTCAGCGATGACCCGTACCCTGAATGCCTACATGGAAAAAGAGGGTTACAGCAAAAAGGCCAAAGTCAGCGCCACCGGTGATGATGCCCGTGAAGGCCTGATCGCCGTGGTCTCGGTGAAAGTGCCGGATCCAAAATTCTCCTCACAGACCAAAGATAAACTGGTCTCGTCCGAGGTGAAATCGGCGGTTGAACAGCAGATGAATGAACTGCTGGCGGAATACCTGCTGGAAAACCCATCAGACGCTAAAATCGTGGTCGGTAAAATCATCGACGCCGCCCGTGCCCGTGAAGCAGCACGCCGCGCCCGTGAAATGACCCGCCGTAAAGGCGCGCTTGATCTGGCTGGTCTGCCAGGCAAACTGGCAGATTGCCAGGAGCGCGACCCGGCGCTGTCTGAAATCTACCTGGTGGAGGGTGACTCCGCAGGCGGCTCGGCCAAACAGGGCCGTAACCGTAAGAACCAGGCGATTCTGCCGCTGAAAGGTAAGATCCTGAACGTTGAGAAAGCGCGTTTCGACAAGATGCTCGCCTCTCAGGAAGTCGCCACGCTGATCACCGCACTGGGTTGCGGCATTGGTCGCGATGAGTACAACCCGGACAAGCTGCGCTATCACAGCATCATTATCATGACCGATGCCGACGTCGATGGTTCACACATCCGTACCCTGCTGCTGACCTTCTTCTATCGTCAGATGCCTGAAATCATTGAGCGCGGCCATGTCTATATCGCCCAGCCGCCGCTCTACAAAGTGAAGAAAGGCAAGCAGGAGCAGTACATCAAAGATGACGAGGCGATGGATCAATATCAGATCGCTATCGCGCTTGATGGTGCGACGCTGCACACCAATGCCAGCGCCCCGGCGCTGGGCGGTGAGCCGCTGGAGACGCTGGTTTCTGACTTCAACAGCACCCAGAAGATGATCAAGCGTATGGAGCGCCGTTATCCGATGGCTATGCTGCGTGCGATGATTTATCACGACACGCTGAGCGACCTGAGCAACGCAGCAGAAGTCACCACCTGGCTGAACGGTCTGGTGAGCTATCTGACCGAACGCGAAGCGCACGGCAGCACCTATCTGGCACAGGTGCGTGAAAACCGCGAAACGAACCTGTTCGAGCCGGTGCTGCGCGTCCGTACCCACGGTGTGGATACCGACTATCCGCTGGATGCGGATTTCATTCAGGGTCCTGAGTACCGCAAAATCTGCGCCCTGGGCGGCCAGCTGCGTGGTCTGCTGGAAGAAGATGCTTACATCGAGCGTGGTGAGCGTCGTCAGCCAGTGGCAAGTTTCGAACAGGCGATTGAGTGGCTGGTTAAAGAGTCGCGTCGCGGCCTCTCCGTCCAGCGCTACAAAGGTCTGGGCGAGATGAACCCGGATCAGCTGTGGGAAACCACCATGGATCCAGACAGCCGTCGTATGCTGCGCGTCACCATCAAAGATGCGATTGGCGCTGACCAGCTGTTCACGACGCTGATGGGCGATGCGGTTGAACCGCGCCGCGCCTTCATCGAAGAGAATGCGCTGAAAGCCGCCAATATCGATATTTAACCGGCAGCGGACGAACAGGCCATCACTCAGGTGATGGCCTTTTTTTTTGTGCTGTACGGGCGGAAACCCACCAGGCTGCGGCATCCTGCCCGCATGCTGCGACCCCGATCACGTTTTAACCCGGTCAGCTCCCTTACTCTTGCCTCTCTTTGCGCTATTCCGGCGCACGAATGATTACAGGGAGTTACACCATGATTGTTTGCGATCGTCACGACTGGGACAGAGAACGTCACGCCTTTCATCCGGTAGTCGATCAGGCGATAAGCTGGATTGCCGGAACAGACTTCAGCCAGCTGGAAACCGGCAAATATGAGATCCTGCCCGACAATAAGATGTTCTGTCTGGTGCAGGAGATGATGACAGAACCGGCCAGCGCACGTCGTGCGGAGTCCCACTTCAGCTACATCGATATTCAGTATCTGCTGGCAGGCAGCGAAAATATCGGCGTGGCTCGCGCCCATCCCGACCAGCACATCACCGAAGATTTCGCCCAGGCGCGTGACGTCGTTTTTTATCAGAAGATACTGAATGAGTCAGTGATTACGCTGCTGCCGGGCATGTTCGCGCTCTTTTTCCCGCACGATATTCATCGCCCCTGCTGCGCGCCAGGCGAACCCGCAACTATCCGAAAAGCCGTGATTAAAATCCACCGCGACCTCTTTGCCGCCTGAAGCTGGCGGTTTGCTGACCGTCCTCGCCTGCCATGGAACTGGTCAATGTGCGCTGAATCGCGCTAGCATTGAACAAAACCCAGACGCTACGAGGACTCTATGGCTATTAAATTGATCGCTATCGACATGGATGGCACCCTGCTCAACCCGCAACATGAAATCACGCCGGGGGTGAAATCTGCACTGGATCGCGCCCGCCAGAAAGGGGTGTCGATTGTGCTGACCACCGGCCGGCCATTTGTGGGTATCCAGCGCTATCTGATGGAGCTGGATATGCAGGCGCCCGGTCAGTATGCGATCAGCAACAACGGTGCGCTGGTTCATCAGGCCGAAGATGGTGAGTGCGTAGCGGAAGTGACGCTGACCTTTGACGACTACCTCTACATTGAGAATCTGGCGCGCGAGCTTGGCGTGCATTTCCAGGCGTTCGACAAATCCCATCTCTACACCCCTAACAAAGACATCAGTGAATACACCATCCATGAGGCGAGCCTGACCGGTATTCCGGTACGCTATCGTGCCGTGGAAGAGATGGATCGCGCCACGCGCTTCCCGAAACTGATGATGATTGACCGCCCGGATCTGCTCGACGCAGCGATTGCCCGCCTGCCCGAACACGCCCACCAGACTTACACCATCCTGAAGAGCGCGCCGTACTACCTGGAAATCCTCGATCGTCGGGTGAATAAAGGTCAGGGCGTCAAAATGCTGGCTGAGAAGCTGGGTCTGAAGCAGGAAGAGGTCATGGCGATTGGCGATCAGGAAAATGACCTGGCGATGATCGACTATGCCGGAACCGGCGTCGCGATGGGAAATGCCATTGATTCGGTTAAAAAAATCGCGCAGTTCATCACTAAAACCAATATGGAAGATGGCGTTGCGCATGCCATTGAAGAGTTAGTGCTGTAACGGCCCTGTTCTCTTGCCGGGCCGCTGCGGCCCGGCTCCCTTAACCCGGCAAAAAAGCTGCACCGAAAAACAGAATCGCGTAATTTGTCGGGCAACTCTTTCTCCGCGGGTTTCATCATGTCAGAAAAACAGATCACCTTTGCTGCCCGTCAGCATCAGCTCACCAATATCAATGTCTGGACGGCCGACAGTCAGTGGCTGGCGTTTGACGTCCGTCCCTCGGGCGCGTCGTTTACCAGCCAGACTATTGAGCGGGTCAATGTGATGACCGGTGAGGTGGAGGTGCTCTATCAGGCCCGGCACGGTGCCCACGTCGGCGTCGTCACGGTCAGCCCCGATCTGCCTCCGCGCTACGTCTGCATTCATGGCCCGGAACATCCTGATGCCAGCTGGCAGTATGACTTCCATCACCGGCGCGGTGTGATCGTTCAGAACGGTGCGGCGGTCAATCTTGATGCCTGTGATATCACGCCGCCCTTTACCCCTGGCGCGCTGCGCGGCGGCTCGCATGTACACGTCTTCAGCCCCGACGGTTCTCGCCTGAGTTTTACCTACAACGATCATGTGATGCATGAGCTGGATAGCCGTCTCGATTTGCGCAACGTCGGCATCGCGGTGCCGCTGCACGCGGTGACGCCGGTTAAACAGCATCCGCGCGAATATGACGGCAGCTATTTCTGCCTGCTGGTGAGCAGGACGCATGCGGAACCCCAACCCGGCAGTGACCAGATCAATCGTGCTTATGAGGAGTGCTGGGTCGGTGATCGCGGCTATCAGAAACCGGATGGCAGCTGGCAGCGCTGGGCCATCGCCTTTATTGGCGACACCGTGACGGCGCAGGGCGAGAAACGGCCTGACGTGTTTATTGTTGATCTGCCGGACGCGCTGGAGGATTACGCCCGCGCCGGAGAGATGCCGCTGGAGGGCAGCAGTCAGCAGTTGCCTGCACCACCGGCTGGCGTGCAGCAGCGCCGCCTGACGCACGGCCGCGGCGTGGCTCTGCAACCGCGCCACTGGCTGCGTACAGCACCCGATGGCAGCCAGATCGCGTTTCTGATGGCGGATGCCGGAGGGGTCATTCAGCTCTGGACGGTCTCTCCCAACGGCGGCGAACCGCGTCAGATCACCCGGCTCAGCCACAGCATTCAGTCCGCCTTTAGCTGGCATCCTGACGGCAAGTCGATCGCCTTTATCTGCGATAACAGCGTGATGCGATGTGACGTTGAGAGCGGCGCGTGTCAGCGACTGACCCGCAGAACAGAAGAGGCGCCATCAGGTGACGCGGTGGTCTGGTCACCTGACGGAACACAGATTGCTTTTATGCGTGAGGTTAACGGCTGGCGGCAACTCTTTACGGTTGCGGCTGTGACCGCACAGGAGGCATAGGCTGCGCCTGCGCCAGGCTTTCACTGGTATGCGCCAGCCTTTCGCTCTGCAGGATCCGTTCACGCGGGGAGTCGAGGGTTTTATCTTTGTCGCTACGGTAGTAATCCCACGGCAGCAGCAGCGTATCCAGCACGGCAGAGAAAGGAAGATCGATTAACGCCAGCGGCTTCAGTGCCCAGCTGGTATCACCATCGGCCAGCATGTCAGCGCTGGCACGGGTGCCGGGATAGTAGCCCTGACTCGCACCGGTGTGAGACATCACGCTGGAACAGCCGGTTGTTGCCATTGCGCAGCACACCATTCCAGCCAGAGGTAAAGTCTTCATTAATTTCATCATCATCATCCCTTCAGTCATGGCATAAGCCTGGCTGAGTTGGCTTGCCAGACAACGTCAACACTCTGGGGCGAAGTCCGTTCTGGTCTGGCAAAAGTAGTCCTGAGTGTATGTCATTTCCTCAATTTGGCGAAAAAAATTGCATTTTGCCCTCTTGAAAATCGTCTTATGACACCCATTTTTAGTTTACGGACGCACTCACGGTTGCCGCAAGGGACAGTGAGGTGCCGTAACCAGCCTGTCCAGTCGTGGAAGGTTGCCAAAACTTGCTGAATTTCAGGAGTCTTAATATGCGTAATTTTGATCTCACCCCACTTTATCGCTCTGCTATCGGTTTTGATCGCCTGTTTAACCTGCTCGAATCTAATCAGAATCAGAGCAACGGCGGCTATCCTCCTTATAACGTTGAACTGGTCGATGAAAATCACTATCGCATTACCATTGCGGTGGCCGGTTTTTCGCAGAGCGAACTGGATATCACGGCGCACGATAACGTGCTGATCGTGCGGGGTGCCCATCCTGAAGAGCAGGCCGAGCGTAAATACCTGTATCAGGGAATCGCCGAACGTAACTTCGAGCGTAAATTCCAGCTCGCCGACCACATTGTGGTGCGCGATGCCCGTCTCGAAAATGGTCTGCTGAGCATCGACCTTGAACGTCTGGTGCCGGAAGAGGCGAAACCACGCCGTATTGAGATTCTGAAGTAATATTCAGATTCTGAAGTCATCCTGACAAACGCCGCTAATGCGGCGTTTTTTTTTGATGTCAGTGGGAGCACAGGCTCAGGGAGCATACGCCTTTCGCAAAGACGCAAAAGCGCCATCCATGGCGGCTCAGCGCGGGCCGTCCCTGGCCCGCTATGCTTTGCTACAGGCATATGCTCCCATCGCTTTGAATTTATGAGCTGCCTGAAAAAGAGGGTAGCGCCAGCGCTGTTTTGCGCTCTGAGCTAAAACGCTTACAAAGGCCGCGTCAGCGGAGATTTTTAACTTACAGCTGCGTCCGCATCGCCAGACGCTGCCCCAGCACGCCACCAAACACATTAACCAGCAGCCCCAGAATAATCACCACCGCCCCCAGCATCTGCTGACCGGAAAGACGCTCATCCAGCACCAGCGCAGCAGTAATAATCCCCACGACCGGCACCAGCAGCGACAGCGGCGCGATACGCCAGGTTTCGTAGCGACTCAGCAAATTCCCCCAGATGGCGTAGCCCACAATCGTGGCGACAAACGCCAGATAGATCAGCGCCAGCACGGTCTGCAGGCCGATATGCAGCAGGCTGTTAACGATGGCGGCCTCGCCATCAAACAGCAGCGAACAGGCAAAGAACGGAATGACCGGCACCAGCGCACTCCAGACCACCAGCGACATGATCGGCACGCTACGGTTACGCATGATGATCTTATTGGTGATATTCCCCAGCCCCCATGACAGCGCCGCCGACAGCGTCAGCATCATAGTCGTCAGCGTAATGCCGGCGCTGGTCTGCCCCTCCATTCCTGCCGTCGCCAGCATAAACATCCCCAGCGTGGCGATGATAATCCCGACGATATGATTCCAGCGCAGCTTCTCCGCCAGCAACAGCGCGCCCAGCAACAGGGTAAAGAATGCCTGCGCCTGCAGCACTAGTGAGGCCAGCCCGGCGGGCATGCCGAGCTTGATCGCCAGAAACAGAAACGCGAACTGACCAAAGCTGATAGTCATGCCATAAACCACCAGCCAGTGCAGCGGGATCGGTGGGCGTCGCACAAAGAAAATGGCGGGAAAGGCGACCAGAGTAAAACGCAGTCCGGCGAGCAAAAAAGGCGGCATGCCCTGTAGCCCCAGCTTAATCACCACAAAATTCACGCCCCACGCCACCACCACGCACAGCGCTAACAGCATATCTTTTACCGACATCAGAAACTCCTTGTCCCGCCGTCAGGCGGTGATCGCCATCGGGGACGCGATATCAGCACAGCACGCGTCACCCACGATGCGAAAATAATCATCTGCAGCCAGCGCGATCGACTTCTCCAGCTCGCCCGCGTTAAACCATAACGTGCCGACCTGCTGCAGCCGGGTATCCACCCGCAGCGCCAGCCGGTCATCAAAACTAAACGGCGGCACCGCGCCCATCACACAGTCGGTCAGCGCCTGCGCCAGCTCCGGCGCGGCGAACGAGGATTTCTTACCGCCGATAGCGCGCGCCGCGTTTTTGAAATTGATCCGGCAGTCGCCCGGCACAATGGCCAGCAGCTGTCGCGACGGTGCACCGTCCGGCATGATCACCTCCAGTACCATCGCTTTGGCCGCCTGACCCAGCTGGTTACCGCGTATCTGGCTAATCTGCTCGGTCTGCCCTACCGCCTCATGCTCCACCACATGGTAGCTGGCCTGATGCTGATCCAGCAGCGCAGTAATCTTTTCAAACGTCGTCATTCCCTTCTCCTTTTCTGGCACAACTTCTGGCATAACCCGGCTTAGCTCCAGGCGATAGCGTGTTTCATCTTTTTATCGGTCAGCCCGAAAAAGAACCCCATGGTGATGCGGGTATCGCCTTCGACCCGGTCGATCTCATGATAAAAAGCAGGATTAAACAGATAGATATCGCCACTGCGCGGTGAAAACTCACAGATCTCGTTGTGACCAATCACCCCACTGCGATAACCCAGTTCACCGGCGGTCTTGAACTGCTCATCCTCCGGCGTCCACTTTTTGTTATAGATGCGCAGCGCCCCGCCCGCATTGCACTCCTGCAGGCAGACCACACAGCTGAGCTGATGCAGGATCTGCGTCACCACCAGCGAGGTCCCTGCGGCGTCGCGCACGATATTGTCGTTATGCAGCGGATTCGCGACGCCATCGGCATGAAAGCGCACGATGGAGCCGGCGTAGTCACCACAACCCGGTTCGTAGGCGATGTTTAAACTCTCCAGCCGCAGCGCATGCTGCACCCAGCCGTAAATCTGTTCGCGCAGCTGGTTCAGCGAAGGTGGCAATGCCGGCTGGATATCACGCAGCTCCGTAAAGTAGTTATCGGGTGCCGCGGTGTGGCGCGCCAGATAGGGGCCCAGCGTGGTCAGTGCGCCATTGGGATAGTGAGAGACACGGATCTTTTCCCGGCAGCTCTGCAGGTCAGCCACCACTGCCTGCCGCACCTCTGGCGTCAGGAAATTACGCAGCACCAGCAGCGGCACCCGTGCGGTGACGATGTCATCCAGCCAGGTTGATTCCACAAACATGTTGGGATTAATCACGCGGAACTGATTGAAAATTGCCATGTTTATCACTCCCTAAACGGTATTTCATAGAGTTCATGATTATTCATTCGCCGCCAGCTGCCGGCGCTGCCTGGTATTGCCACGGGTTCAGAGGCGATCAGCGTGCAACCGTCCTGTTGCCGAAAATGCATCGTAAAATAGTCGGGCCAGGGCGTGTCGTGCGGATACCACTGCCACGCCCAGGCTTTGTCGCGGGTGACGAAAATGGCATTGCCTGCGCTGCCGCCCGGCTCAACCTGCGCCATCTTTGCGCGCAGATAGTCGCGGGTGAAATCGGCGGGCGTGGTCTGATCCACCAGATAGCGCAGATACTCTTCGGAATCGAAGCGTGACTCCGCCAGGCCAAGCTGGCGGTAAATAGTCGGCAGAAAACCGTTATGCATCATGTACCACTGATGTCCGGCGCTGTTGCGCCACAGCGGATGTGAAAATTCGATCCCCTGATTTTTAGTCAGCGTGGCGTGACGCACATGCACCGCCAGAAACCGGCTGCGCAGGCGATCCACATCAATACCCGGCAGGGCGTCTGCGAACGGGCCGGTGCCGTGCAGGGTGCGGATTTCGCCCTCTTCCAGCCACAGACAGCCCCAGCCGTTGGGATGCGATTTGATCGGGCCGTCGTGTTCGGCGCCTTCACCGCAACTCATGGCGCGCGCCGCCTCTAAAATCTGTGCGCTGTCGAACCGGCCATGCGCCAGAATCATCCTGCACATACTTTGTCTCTCCCTGCGGTGACGGACTGCGCGGCAATCACCTGTTGAAACGTGGTCATGATCGGCTCACGCGCCGTGGCCGTCAGGCTGAAGGTGGCGAGAATGCCCGCATGACGGGTCAGATCGGCATAGAGCGAGGAGCGCGGTGAAACCTGCAATGCAGGCAATCTGAGGGGGGGCAACAGCGCGCCCTGCTGATGCTGAGCGATCCAGCGTTCGGCTGCCTGCAGCTGCGCCGGTTGCCGTAAACGCAGCTGGCCGACGGCACCGGGTGTGGTGAAGGTAAAGGCGGGTAACACGCCGCCCGCTTCCAGCCGGAAGGTGACATCCGCCCAGTTGATGCCCGTCGCCTCCTGCACCAGCGTCGCGACGCCCATGCCGGAGAGCCGGAACCCCATCTCCAGGAAATGCGGCACACCGTTCACTACAATGAAATCAATATGAAACGCGCCCTGACGATAGCCAAAGGTTTCGCAACAGAAGGTCATCAGGCTGCTGAACGACGCCGGTAACGCCGCTGCCGCCATCGCCACATGGCCCGACTCATAAAAACTGACGCAACCCTCCGCATCACGGTGCTGCTCAATCACCTTCTGGCAGCAGGTCAGCGCCTGGGGATGGCCCTGATGCACCACGCCCTGCAGCGAAAACTCCTCGCCGATCAGGGCACTCTCCACAATGAAACCGCTGAAGCCGCGTCCGCCGTAGTTCATGGTCTGCACCAGCTGTTTCACCACGCGGTGCAGCTGATCGGCGCGCTCAATGAGCCAGATGCCCAGCCCGCCGCCGCCATCTACCGGTTTCACGACGCAGGGATAGATCAGCGCCTGTTCCGCATCCAGAATGCTGAGCGGCGAGGCGAAAAAGCGGAACTCCGGCTGCGGGAAGCGCGGCCAGGCTTTTTTCAGCGCCATGCGCTGCGCATATTTATCCAGCGGAATAAAGGCGGCGGGTGCGTCCGGTCCGGCCAGCATCTCGCGCAGTCGTCCGGCGCTGGCGTTGTAGGCCTCAAAGCCCGCCAGCACCACCAGCGGATGCGCCAGTAAACCGGCGTGCAGATAGGCCTGCATGACCTCCCACGGATTCTCAGGACGGTCGAGGCGGATGATCAGATCAAACGGCAGCGCCAGGCTGATGGACTGGTAATCGACAAAGTCACCCATCTCTGCCAGCACGGTGAAATAGCCATCGCGCTTCGCCACCGCGCAGTAGGGGTTTTGTCCGTCGCGGGTGGCGCCAATTTGCAGGAAAATCTTCTTCATCGCCTCGCCTTACCGGGTTAACGCCCGGAAATGATTTCTGTCACGATGTCATTGAGCACACCGTTATTGACCTGAATCACCGCTTTGTGGGGATCAAAACGCAGCACGCGCGACAGCGGGTCGCTGCTTTTGCCCTCCAGCAGCGAACTGACCGGTTTACTCTGCCAGCAGTGGCGCATCTGCGTCAGCGTCAGGCCAGAGAGCTGCGTTAACTGCTGTGCCAGCGCGAGATCCTCACTGCGCTGCTCAAGCAGGTCGCGAATGGCTGTTTCATCCAGCGCAATCTGCTGCTGCGACAGCCAGTCTCCGAGCTGCGCGCCCTGCGCGAGGAAAGGTGAGTAGATCATGCAGATCAGCTGATCTTCACTGAGATCAAATGCCTGCATGGCGAAGTCCGCCGCGCGCTGCCGCTGCTGCCGGATGGCGTCGTCATCCTGATAGCGCGCCGCCATCTCATTGATAAGCGCGGGCGGAAAATCCTTCTTCGCCATCAGCCCCAGCGCAAAGCGCACATACTCGCGGATCCCTTCGGCATAGTTGCGCTGCAGCAGCGTTTCTGCCCGCAGTCCGCGCAGATGTGCCATCAGCGTTGGATTACCGCAGTCGGACTCCGAAAAGCTGAACATCAGTTCATCAAACCGGAAGCGCATAAATTCGCTGAGCAGCGCCCAGTGCGCGCCCGCTTCATAGGCAGTGTCCTGATAGATGTTGAAAAACAGCGGATCGCGCGCCAGCTGGTGGGTGATGCGGTGCGCAGGCGTCAGCTGATCGGCGCCGTAAACCTCGCTGAAGTAGCGCTCAGCAACGCCGTCCAGCGTCTGGAGAAACCCGCTGAAGCCCCGGCTTTTACTGGTGACCTGCGCATCAAACAGCCGGGAAAGGTGCCGCGCCCAGGCGACATAGGCAGCCTGCTCCTGCGGGGAGTCGCCGGTGATAATCAGATCCACGCCGCCGTTGTAGTCAGCCGCCAGGCCAAAGGAGTTCACCATGCTGAGATTACAGGCGTTGCAGAAGGTCGAGCGCGCATCGGCGCGAAAGCGGTGGCCATTCATCAGCACGTCATTACGGTTCTGCTGCCGCACGCTCTCCGGCATCGGCAGGTCGCGGGCAAACGGCCGGATCAGCAGGCCATCCACCACCAGACATTCTGCCCGTTCATCGTCATGCATCGCCAGCGCCTGATAAACGCGATGGATGTTCTCCATCACGCTCTGATTCATTGCCGCATGACGGTTGGTACTGACCCGCAGATGAAACGTGCTGCCCTGCTGCAGCCAGATCAGTCCCTGAATGTAACGCACGTACGCCACCATGTAGCTGCTGTCTTTTCCACCGCCGTAGGCGAGCAGCACACGGTTATTCTCCAGCTGCTGCTGATCCGGCAGCGCCGCCAGCAGGCGCACAGCGCAGCGCTGAGCCGACTCAATGATGGCGGGTGACAGATACGCTTCAATCTCCTTCATCATGGCGGGCAGATTATTCATTTTTCACGTTTCCCTCAGGTGAACAGAATCACTTTATGGCCTGAAGCCGGGCGGCTGGCGGGGTCGCCGTGCCGCTTAGCGTCATGAATAATTAAGAGATGCAGCCTAAACTACTTTGAATGTACTCTGTTGAATATGCACAGATCAGCGCGATATGGGGTGGAACAGATGGCCGATATTATCGGAGAACAGGAGAGTCAGAGCAGTCGTTATCGCCAGATCGCAGAACAGATTAAGCAGGCCATTCACGCCGGTTCGCTGGCACCTGACAGCCGCCTGCCGTCGGTACGGACGCTGGCGACACAGTACAATGTCAGCCTCACCACCGCTCTGAAAACCCTGCGTACGCTGGAAGATGAACGCTACGCCGTCGCCCGTCCTAAATCGGGCTTTTTTGTCGCCCCGCAGCGGCCCGCTTCACGTCAGCTGCCCGCCGTCAGCGAACAGCCGCGCGCCATCGCGCCGCTGGATGAGCAGACAGAACTGCATCTGGCGATGCTCGGCTCAGACTGCCGGGTGCGTCTCGATCTGGCCAACGGCGACAGCGCGCTCTATCCGGTCAAACGCATCGGCCTGCTGATGCGCCAGATGGGCTACAGCAAACCGGCCCTGCTCGGCAATACGGTCAAGGGCACCGGCTATGCGCCGCTGAAAACGGAGATTGCCCGTCGCGCGGTCGATTACGGCTGCAATATCAGCGCCGACGATATTCTGATCACCAACGGCTGCATTGAGGCGATCTCGCTGTCGCTGCGCGCCACCACCCAGCCGGGCGACGTGGTGGCGGTGGAGTCCCCCTGCTATTTCGTGCTGCTGCAGATGCTGCATAACCTGAATTTACGGGTGATTGAGGTGGAAGCCGGTCCGGAAGGGTATGTGAATGTGGCGAAGCTGACCGGCCTGTTTCAGCGCAAGGCGGTGCGGGTCTTTCTCACCCTGTGCAACGTCAATAATCCGCTGGGCAAGAGCATTCCCAACGAACATAAAGCCTATATCGCACGGCAGGCCGATGAAAACGATGTGGTGATCATTGAGGATGACATTTTTGGTGACACCGCCTTTGGTGAGCGGCGTCCGTTCCCGATGCGCGCCTTCAGCCCCAACGCCATTCTCTGCAGCGGCTTTTCCAAAACCGTGGCTCCGGGCATTCGTATTGGCTGGGTTCACAGCGTCAACTACATGCGCAAAATCGCCTCACTGAAATATACCTCCACCATGGGCACCTCGGTGCTGTCACAGGCGGCGGTAGCGGAGCTGCTGCGCAGCGGCGGCTATGATGCTCACCTGCGCAAGCTGCGGCGCGAGCTGGCGCGGCAAATCCGTGAGATGCGTCAGTCGGTGCTGCGGGAATTTCCGGCAGGCACGCGGGTGTCCGATCCGGAAGGAGGCTATGTGCTGTGGGTTGAGATGCCGCGAGCGGCGCTGAACGTGCGCGAGCTGTTTCTGAAAGCGCGTAATGGGGGTATCGGGATTGCGCCGGGCCACATTTTTGCCACCGATCAGCGCTACGATCACTGTTTCCGGCTGAATGCCGGTTTCGGCTGGAATGATGAAGTGGAACAGGCCATTAAGCAGCTGGCACAGTGGTGCCAGCTGTCGTTAACCGATTCACAGGAAGAGCAGGTTTAGCTGTCGCGCCAGGCGATCTCAACCTCTTCCGCCAGAATCTGCACCGCCCGCTCAATGTTCTCTGCATCCGGCACATAGTTCATCCGCATACATTGATGGGTGTGTGGCCACGCCTGCTCCAGTCCCGGGAAGAAGAAGTGGCCTGGCACCATCAGCACGCCACGCGCTTTAAGCCGCTGATAAAGCAATTCAGTGGTGATCGGCAGATCGCGGAACCAGAGCCAGAGGAAAATCGCCCCTTCCGGCTTGTGAATCAGGCAGCGCTCTTCCGGCAGATAACGCCGCAGGATCGCGAGGGTCTGCTGCACCTTCTGCTGATAGAACGGCTTAATCACCTCTTCGGAGAGCCGCAACAGATCGCCACGACGGATCATCTCATTAGCGATAGCCGGTCCGATGCTGCCTGGTGCCAGACTAATGATGCCGTTCATGTTACTCAGTGCAGAAATCGTTTTCTCGTCCGCGATAATGATGCCGCAACGCGCGCCCGGCAGGCCGAGCTTCGACAGACTCATGCAGAGAATGATGTTGGGATTCCACAGCGGGCGCACCTCGCTGAAGATGATACCGGGGAACGGCACGCCATAGGCATTGTCGATCAGCAGCGGCACGTCATGCTGCTGGGCCAGCGCATCGAGCTGCATCAGCTCATCATCGGTGATCACATTGCCGGTCGGGTTAGTCGGGCGCGAGACGCAGATCAGCCCGACATCCTCGTTCATCGGCAGATGCTCGAAATCGACATGATATTTAAACTGGCCTTCCGGCAGCAGCTCAATGTTCGGCTTCGCCGAGACAAACAGCCCCTCTTCCAGACCGGCATCCGCGTAGCCAAGATATTCAGGCGCCAGCGGGAACAGCACCCGCTTTTTGCTGCCATCGGCCCGGCGACCGGCGTACAGGTTAAACAGATAGAAGAAGGCGCTCTGGCTGCCGTTGGTCAGCGCGATGTTCTCTGCGGTGATCGGCCAGCCAAGCTGTTCACGCAGCAGTTCAGCCAGCGACGCCAGCAGCGTCGCTTTACCACGCGGGCCGTCGTAATTGCACAGTGCCTCGCTGAGTTTGCCTTCCTCATGCAACTGCTGCAGCAGTTGCTGAAAGTAGTCGTTCATGGCCGGAATTTGCGCCGGATTACCGCCACCCAGCATGATGGTGCCGGGCGTGCGGAGGCCCGCGCCCATATCTTCCATCAGACGTGAGATGCCGGAATGTTGGGTAAATTTGTCGCCGAACTGAGAAAAGGACATAGCGGTTAAATATTTGTGATAGCGAATCGGGGGTCCACCATAACGCCCGCCATCGGCGGGCGCAATGGGAAGGCGTGGGGATTACTTCAGCGCCTGCGGGTTAACGCAGTTTTTCTCAACGCTGCCGCCGAGTGCGGCGATAAGATTTTCTACCGCATCCTGCATCATGCCGTAGCGGGTTTCATGCGTTGCAGAACCGATGTGCGGCAGCGTCACCACATTAGGCAGCGACAACAGCGGCGAGTCAGCTGAAACCGGCTCCTGCTCAAACACATCCAGCCCGGCGGCATGCAGTTTGCCTGCCTGCAACGCGGCGATCAGCGCCTTCTCGTCCACCACCGGCCCGCGACCGGCGTTGATCAGCACCGCATCCGGCTTCATCAGTTCCAGCTCGGCGGCACCAATCAGATGGTGCGTCTCTTCAGTCAGCGGCAGGCTGATGCAGACGAAATCACTCTGCTTCAGCAGCGCCTCCAGTTCACAGCGCTGCGCACCAAAGCGCGACTGCGCCTCTTCATGCTCGCGGCGGGCGTTGTAGAGGATTTTCATGCCGAAGCCAAAGTGGGCGCGCTGTGCCAGCGCCATCCCGATACGCCCCATGCCAAGAATACCCAGCGTTTTATGATGTACATCGATGCCGAACTGCGCCGGACCGATGCTCTTCTGCCAGTTGCCCGCTTTGACCCAGGCATCCAGTTCCGGCACCCGGCGTGCTGTGCTCAGCACCAGCGCCATCATGGTGTCCGCCACGGTTTCTGTCAGCACGGTCGGCGTGTGCATCAGCACCACGTTATGCTGATTCAGCGCTTCTACATCAAAATTGTCGTAGCCCACAGAGACGCTGGAGCAGACGCGCAGATTGGGCATTTTCGCCAGCAGTTCGCCATTCACTTTACCGCCGGATCCCAGCAGACCTTCTGCCTGCCGGAATGCCGCAGCATGTTCCTGCTGGCTTTCCGGTGAGAGATCGCTGATTTCCGTCACGTCACACTGTTCAGCCAGGCGCGCAAAGAGATCGTCAGGCAGTTTTTTATAAAGAATTACAGCGGGTTTCATTCGGTGGCTCCCGGTCAATACGTTGCGGGCGGCTTGCAGGCCGCCCGGAGAAATAGAGGCTAACGTTTACGCTTTCAGGCCGGCTTCGCACCCTGCAGCGGTGGCGCTTTATTCTGCGCCGGTTTCACAATCAGCGTCAGCCACACCGAAACCAGCAGGGCCGATCCCATAAAGATGTACGAGGCGGACGGGCTGCCGGTGGCACCATTAAGATAGCCGACAATCCAGGAACCGATAAACGACCCCAGCGCACCCATGCTGTTGATCAGCGCCATCGCGCCACCTGCGACATTACGCGGCAGCATCTCAGGAATGATGGCGAAGAACGGTCCGTAAGGCGCATACATCGCGGCACCGGCAATCACTAACAGGGTGTAGGACATCCAGAAGTGGTTCGATCCCACCAGATAAGAGCCGAGGAACGCCAGCGCACCGATCAGCAGCAGCGGCCAGACGAACAGCTTACGGTTCTGGGTTTTGTCCGACGCCCACGAGACAACCACCATCGCAATGGTCGCCGCCAGATAAGGTACCGCTGACAGCCAGCCCGCTTCTACCATGCCCATCTGCGTGCCGTTACGCAGAATCGACGGCAGCCACAGCACAAAGCCATACACGCCGATGCTCCAGGCAAAATATTGCAGGCAGAGAATGATCACGTTACGGTTACGGAACGCTTCACTGTAGTTGCGCACCGCTTTGATGTTTTCCTGCTCTTTCTGCAGTTCAGCCTGCAACGCCGCTTTCTCGGTATCACTCATCCAGCGCGCCTGCGCCGGTTTATCCTGCACCAGGAACCACCAGGCAATCGCCCAGACCACTGCCGGAATCCCTTCGAAGATAAACATCTCACGCCAGCCAAAGGATTCGATCAGATAGCCCGACACCACCGACATCCACAGTACCGTGACCGGATTCCCCAGGATCAGGAAGGTGTTGGCGCGTGAGCGTTCGGATTTGGTGAACCAGTTACTGATGTAAATCAGCATCGCAGGCATTACGGCGGCTTCCACCACGCCCAGCACAAAGCGAATCGCTGCCAGCATGGGAATATTGCTGACCACGCCGGTCAGGGAGGCGCAGCCGCCCCACAGAATCAGGCACCAGAAGATCAGTTTCTTGACGCTGCGACGTTCGGCGTAAATTGCACCCGGGATCTGGAAGAAGAAGTAACCCAGGAAGAACAGCGCACCCAGCAGCGAGGACATGCCTTTGGTGATGCCGAGATCGTCGTTAATCCCGGCAGCAGAAGCGAAGCTAAAATTTGCACGATCGAGATACGCCAGGCTGTAGGTGATAAACACGATGGGCATGATGAACCACCAGCGTTTTGGCGCGATTGTCTGCTTTTTCATCGGGAACTCCTGTGTCTGTAGAGGGGCGCGGACTACACGTCGCCCAGTTGCTGACGCGTCGGCAGACCTTCGCTGTCACCAATGACCTGAATTGCCATCGAACCAATTTTGTTGCCGCGACGAATCGCCTGCGGCAGCGACTGACCTTCCAGCAGGGCGCTGATGACGCCAACGGCAAAGCCGTCACCGGCCCCCACGGTATCCACCACGTTATCGACTTTGATCGCCTCAACCTGGCCCTGTTCACCCTGCGCCGTTTTATACCAGGCACCGTCACAACCGGTTTTAATCACGACGGCTTTCACACCCCTGTCGAGATAGAAATCCGCGATCGCTTCCGGCTGGCGATAACCCGTCAGAATCAGCCCCTCTTTTTCACCCGGCAGCACCCAGTCGGCATACTCCGCCAGCAGATTGAGCTGCTTGCGCATCTCCTCTTCGCTGCGCCACAGCACCGGCCGCAGGTTAGGGTCAAACGAAATGGTTTTACCGCGCGAGCGCATCTCTTTGGCGGTGTATTTCAGCAGCTCCAGCGAACTCTCTGACAGCGCCGCAGCCACCCCGCTCAGGTGCAGATGACGCGCCGAGCCAAAGTAGTCGGCGTCAAAATCGTCAACCGACAGATGGCTGGCCGCCGAGCCTTTCCGAAAATATTCCACCAGCGGATCGGAACCGTCATCGACTTTAGACTTGAGCTGAAAACCGGTGGGATAGCGCTTATCGACCGTCACACAGGCATGATCGATCCCCTCTTTTTCCAGCTGCTGGCAGATAAACCGGCCAAAGGCGTCATCACCGATACGGCTGACCCAGCCGACTTTCAGGCCAAGACGTGCCAGACCGGTCGCCACATTGAGCTCAGCCCCCGCCGCGCGTTTAACAAAGGTCTCTGCTGCGGCCAGATCGCCGGTCTCGCGGGCGATGAACATCGCCATCGCTTCGCCGATGGTGACAACATCAAGTGGACCGTTGTGATGATTAGTGTGCGTCATATCTGTTCCTTACACGTTACGCAGCAGCGACACATAGTGGCGTGTCACCGCCGTCAGATCGTCGCCTTCCAGCGGAAATTCGATACCGCGCGGTACCTGTGCGGGCAGCTGTTGCAACAGTGTGCGCCAGTGGTCGTCTGCCTCATCCAGTGCAATCGCCCGGAAGCTATCCTGATGCGGCACGGCTGCTTTGACATGCACATAGCCCACCTGCGCGGCCAGCTGCTGCGCCGCCTGATCGGCATCCTCGCCGGTCCAGCGCCAGTTCCCCATATCAAAGGTCATGGTGATCGGCAGATCGGCTTCCCTGACCGCCGTGAAAAACGCAACTGAAGGTGCCAGTCGGCCATGTTCGGTCTGGTCGTTTTCCACGGTCAGCTGAAACGGCAGATCCGCCAGCAGCGCCTGCAACGTTTCGCGAGGCAGCGCACCGGTAAAGTCTCCCAGCGCCACTTTCAGCCGCTGAGCATCTAACTGGCGTGCTTCTTCAACGTAGTGGGTTATGCGTGGATTGATTTCGCCGCCGTCACAAAACAGCGTATCGGGTACCGAATAACTGGCGTGCAGCTCATGCTGCGCCACCGCCCGGCCCAGCGCCGGCAGATCGGTGAGCGCCGCATCATCAAGCAGTTCGCGGCGGATTTCGACCCCGTCAGCGCCCGCCCGCTGGATGATCGGCAGCAGCGCAGATTGACCGCCGAGAGCGGCGATCTGCGTATGGCCATAAGCGGCGGTCACCACGATGATGTCAGGTTTCATGTTCTACTCCATGGCAGGGTTCTGCCGATAACGAATACAAAAACCCTAAATGGAACCGGTTCCAAAGCAAAGCATCAAACTGTGAAATTATGATCGTGCTCACGAAGCGAGCATGTAAACGGAAGGTTAAATCTGAAATTCAGCCCAGAGGCTGGCTGGAGCCGCGAACGATCAGTTCGCCTGAGAAGACCTGCTCGGTAACCGGCAATTCGCTGCCCTCGATACGCGCAATCAACCGTTCCAGCGCACTGAAGCCAATCTGCCAGGTCGGTTGTTTCAGCGTGGTGATACCGACACCGGCCAGCGCCGCCCACTCCAGTTCATCAAAACCGAGCAGGCCGATATCGCGGCCCCAGTGCAGATTGAGCCGCTGCAGCGCTCGCGCCACCTGCAGCGTCAGCGCGCCGTTGGCGACCATCACCGCACAGCGTTTGCCGGTATAACGCTGATGGAAGGCCAGCAACGCCTGATCCAGCGCATCGGGATGATGCAGCGCCACCTCGGTATTCTCATGCTCAACCTGCGGATGCGCCGCCAGCAGCTGGCGGAAAGCCTGCAGACGCTCGCGGCGCGTATTCACGCTGCCCAGCGGCTCACTGAGGAACAGCAGCGCGTCATAACCATTGTCGACCAGATGACGCGTGGCCGTTTCGGCCGCCTCGGCGTTGTTCAGGCCCACTACATCGCAGGGGAAAGCGGGAATTTTACGGTCAATCAGCACCATCGGCAGCAGGGACTGTTGCAGATGGTTCAGCACCTCTTCACGCATCCCGACCGCGTTCACCACGATGCCCTCGACCTGATAGCTGCTCAGCAGTTGCAGATAGTGCTGCTCCAGATCCACTTCGTTGTTGGTGTTACACATCAGCAGCGTAAAGCCCTGCTCGCGGCAGGCGGCTTCAATGCCGCTCATGACATCAACAGAATAGGGATTAGTGATATCGGCGATAATCAGCCCGATCAGGCGGGTGCGTCCGCGCTTCAGGCCGCGCGCCATCTGGCTTGGACGATAGCTGAGATCGGCAATCGCCTGTTCAATCCGCGCTTTTAATCCGGCAGAGAGCAGATGCAGTTCACCATTCAGATAACGTGAAACGCTGGTTTTACCGGTTCGTGCCGCGTGAGCAACATCGCTGATGGTGGCGCGAGGCGGCCTGATTTTCATGAGATATCCTGCGAAAGAAGAAACCTGGCAGAGACTAGCACAAGCAAAGCCCACCGCAAAAAGTGCTACGCCGGTAATTGCAGCCAGGGTTGCCACAGGGTCTGTAACGTTTCCGGGGGCGCGCCGTTGATCAGCTGCATCACCATTTCAGCCACCTGCTCACCCGCCTGATGCGGTGTTGCCTGGCGAATAGCAGCAATGGGATGATCGAGAATCGCATCCCGCGGCAATCCTTCCCAGCCCGCCAGCAGAATGGCACCCTCGCCCGCTGCGCGTCCGGCCTGTTGCAGCGCCAGGGCTGCGCCTTCAGCCAGCACAGCGCAGTCGGTGATGATCACTTCCGGCGTGGGAGCCTCTGCCAGCCATTCACGGGTCTGGTGATAGCCGGCACGGCGCGATGGTGTGACCGCTGCCATCGCATAAGGCGCAACATCTCCCAGCGCCGTCAGATAACCCTGACGACGGTCACGTACCCGCGTGCTGTTTTCATTGCTGCCAAGCCAGGCTATCCGCTGTCGTCCCTGCGCCAGCGACCAGCCCACCGCCAGCTGTGAACCTGCAACGTGATCAACATCAAACCAGGCATAGGTAGAGGGCAAATCGCTGCGACCCAGTGCCAGAAAGCGAAAACTGGTTTGTTGCAGAGCGCGAAGCCGACTGTCTTCAGGCGTGGTGTGACCGACAATCAGGGCATCAACGGCTCCACTGCGCAGCAGGCGTGTCAGGGTCGACTGGCTCTGCTGCTGTTTATCCGCCAGCAACAGCAGGTTAATTTCATAACGGGCAAGGTGATGATCCAGCGCCAGCAGCATATCGCTGAAGTCGCTGCCACCCAGGGGAGAGGCACTGATCGGGTAGACGAGTCCCACCGCGTTGGCACGACCGGTTTTCAGACGCTGCGCCGCCGCATTGGGCCGGTAGCCACGCCGCTGCGCTTCCTCTTCGATGCGTTTACGCGTCTCGTGAGCGACATCCTGATAACCATTGAGGGCGCGGCTGACTGTGGTAACGGAAAGACCTAAAACTGCAGCGATGGCTTTAAGAGACATGGGAGAGGAGTCCGCTGATCAATTTTTGATCAGGCTACCATAAAGCCACTTCTGGCTCTATCTGCAGAAAGATTACTGGTGCGTTTAACGTGATACTTTACAGAAAAGGTTCGCCCCCGGGCGGGGGCGACCGCGATTATCCCAGTGGGCTGAGCGTGATCTCAACACGACGGTTTTGTGCTTTGCCTGCTTCGGTGCTGTTGGTGGCAACCGGGTTATCCGGGCCTGCACCCTGCGTACGCAGGCGATCGCTGGCAACACCCTGCACGATCAGCGCGCTGGCGACACTTTCAGCACGCTGCTGTGACAGACGCATGTTCAGCGCGCGGCTGCCGGTGCTGTCGGTGTAACCCACTACGTTTACCGCCGTTTTTGGATACTCTTTCAGCACCATTGAAACACCGGTAAGCGTGTTCGCGCCTGCAGGTTTCAGATTGCTGCTGCTGGAGTCGAAGGTGACATTGTTTGGCATATTCAGAACGATGTTATCGCCATTACGGGTCACGCTGACGCCGGTACCGCGCATCTTGTCGCGCAGTTTCGCTTCCTGCACGTCCATGTAGTAGCCCACGCCACCGCCCAGTGCAGCACCACCAGCGGCACCAATCAGCGCACCTTTACGGCGATCTTTCTTCGACGAGGAGAGCACGCCGACACCCGCACCCACTAATGCACCCAGGCCTGCGCCCACGCCCGACTTACCCGCCTGAGATTCGCCGGTGTAAGGATTGGTTGTACAGCCTGGCAGGGCCAGACTGCCGCTTAATAACAAGGTGATGGCGATTAATTTCTTCTGCATTTTTGTTCCCTTACATTCGACACACAGGGGAAAACCTTTCCCATAAGTGGCACGATTATGCCGCGTGGTCACGGGGAATGTAGTGCAGAAAAATCCTGATTTACCGGGAATCACCCCTTTTGATTATCAGGATGACAAAAACAGTTGCTCTGATGATCGTTTATCAGTCCACAGGCCTGCAAAAACGAGTAGCAAATTGTGGGACCGATGAATTTGAAACCACGTGTCTTAAGTGCCTTCGAGAGCGCAATAGCGTGCTCTGACGTGGTGGGCGCCTGGCTGTAGTCAGGATAATGATGAACGATTTGCACGTTATCGACAAATTGCCAGACGAAGTGGCTGAAATCCTCCCCTTTCGCTTCCATCTCCAGATAAGCGCGGGCATTAGCAATAATGGCGGCGATTTTCCCGGCGTGGCGGATAATGCCGCTGTTGAGCATCAGCGAGTCGATATCTGCAGCATCCATCTGCGCAATCGCCTGCGGGTCAAACTGGTGAAACGCCGCCCGATAGTTTTCCCGCTTTTTCAGCACGGTGATCCAGGATAATCCCGCCTGCTGTCCTTCCAGACAGAGCATCTCAAACAGCGCATGTTTGTCCCGCTGCGCCACACCCCATTCCCTGTCGTGATAAGCCAGATAGAGGGGATCCTGCGTTACCCAACCACATCGTTGCATCGCTTTGTTCCTTAAATATCGAGAATATTTTAGCGGTCCGCTTGATCTTAGAATTAATGGGTTGATAGTTAAACGATCAGCGGTTAAATAACAGAGACGGGCCGAAAATTTAATTCAGACGCCGGATAATAACTTCAGTTTTGCCCGGAGAATCAATGTTGCCGAGAAGCGGTTGGAAAGGTCTGCGGATCTGCTGTGCTGTAGGGCTGTTCATCTTTACGCAACCGACTTTTGCCCGCGGAGGCGCCTCTGCGCCTCAACATCCTGAGTTTCTTCCCGACTACGACACGATTCTGGCGGAGAAGATCGCCCTGACCCCACTCGCTTTCAGCGATGAGAGTCGCGCCCTGTTTGAAGCCGCCATTAACTCGCCCACCGCCTCTCCCATCGCCCTGCACAGTGAAACCGGCAGCGTAGGCACCACGCCGCTGGGCAAACGCTATCGCGCTGGCGTTGATATGCCCATCGCCCCGTCACTGACCACCGGACCTGTGGCGCAGTATGCGGTCGATCCGCAGCAGATGAACTGTCTGCAATGCGACTACAGCGATCAGCAGAGCCGTGAGCAGAGCGCCAGCGTTGGCTGGAGAATCGATTCGCAGCAGGGATGGATCTCGCCCTGGGCGCAGCTGAGTTACCACTATCTGATGGCAGATTCGCCGCAGAATCCCCGGCATGAAACGACGAACAGCACCGATCAATCTAACGGCATCGATGTGAGCATCGGTGCACAGATGCCACTGAACGATAATCTGGCGGCTTTCGCTTCGTTTTCACAAAGCGAAGCGCTGAATAATCAGGATCAGCAACTTTATACCTTCGGCTTCAGCGCCAGCTTCTAGCGGGGCATGAAAAGAGAAAGGGAATCGGGCGTTTAAAATATAATGAGTCCGCTAATCATTATACTGGTAACAAAATGCGCAACGATTTGACAATTATTGGCCGCGAAATAGCGGTCTTCCTTCTGGCAGCACTGGTTCTCGCTTTGACTCTCGTCCCTGTCTACATTGATGTGGCCTGGATGAACGATGCACTTCACGAAACCTCTTTTACTGAAACCACCCAGGAATGCATGCTGGCGATGATCGCCGCGCTGTTTTTCATTGCGGCTCAACGCCGTCCCGCCCAGCGCGGGGCGCTGACCTTAGTCGCGGGCTTTTACAGCTGCATGCTGATCCGCGAGCTCGACTTCGTGTTTGATACCATCCAGCACGGCAGCTGGGTCTGGTTTGCCCTGGCCGTTACGGCGGGTTCGCTGGCCGTTGCGCTGCGGACGCCAGAGAAAACCGTGCATGCGCTGGCTAACCTGCTGCTGCATCGCAGCTGGCCGGTGATGGCTTCCGGCTTTTTAGTGGTGCTGGTTTTCTCCCGGCTGTTTGGTGTGCACGCGCTGTGGCAGCATCTGATGCTGGACGATTACAACCGCGTGGTGAAAAACATGGCCGAAGAGGGCACCGAGCTTCTGGGGTACAGCCTCTGCTGGCTCGCCTCAGTGCGCTATTTATGGCAGACCCGTCCGGCCGCAGTTGCCGTCAGCGCGCGCGCCACCGAATCTGCATCGGCCCGTCACCACGCCTCTCCGGTCACCTCGCACTGATTTGCCCTCAAGCTTTTTAAGCGATCCGCACTCTTAAAACAGGTACAATAAACACTTCTGCGTCGGCGACGGGTTCCCGACGCAAGGTGTTCGTTAACCTCAGGTCTTTTCATGTCAGCTAAAATCTTAACTTCAACGCTCATTGGCCTGGATGCCTTCCGACAGGATCCGCTGACTGCGCTGCAGCAGGCGGAAAAGGGCACGCTGGCGGTGTTAGATAATTATGCGCCGGTGATGTACGCCATCACGCCGGCGCGTCTGGCTGAGCTGCTGGCGCTGGAAGCCGCCGCCCGGCAGCCGAATGATGTGGCGCTGGATGACAGCCTGTATGACGATGCGCCCGCCGCGATCCATACACCGGTAGGCAAGTTCGCCATGTATCAGGGCTGGCAGCCGGATGCCGACTTTACGCGTCAGGCCGCCATCTGGGGCGTGGCGCTGGGTGAACCGGTCACGCCCAGCGAGCTGGCGGCCTTTGTGGCCTACTGGCAGGCGGAAGGCCGGATGTTCCATCATGTGCAGTGGCAACAGAAGCTGGCGCGCAGCATTCAGATGAACCGCGCCGCAAACGGCGGGCAACCGAAGCGTGATATCACGCAGTTGCCTGATCCTGACCGTACCATTCCCGATGGTTTCCGAGGTGAATGATGAAAACGCCAGATGATCTCTTTAACCGTCTGAAAAGAATGATGCCTGCGGGCACCCGTCCTAAATTTGCCAATGGCGAAGAGCTGCTGGCGTGGAATCAGGAGCAGGGTCGCCTGCGTTCAGAGGCGATTGTGCGTGAGAACCGCGCAATGAAAATGCAGCGCGTGATGGGCCGTTCCGGCATTCGCGAGCTGCACATGAACTGCTCATTTGATAATTACCGGGTAGAGAACGAGGGACAGCGCAAAGCGCTGGAGCTGGCACGTCAGTACGCTGCTGAGTTTGATGGCAGCATCGCGAGCTTTGTCTTTTCAGGCCGCCCCGGCACCGGTAAAAACCATCTGGCCGCCGCGATTGGCAATGACCTGATCCTGCGCGGTAAGAGCGTGCTGATTGTGACGGTTGCCGATCTCATGTCGAGCATGAAGGGCACCTTCAGTGGCAGCAGCGGCATTACTGAAGAGCGGCTGATTCAGGATCTCAGTAGCGTTGATCTGCTGGTGATTGATGAGATCGGTATGCAGAGCGAATCGCGCTACGAAAAAGTGATCATCAACCAGATTGTCGATCGCCGCTCTTCGTCAAAACGCCCGACCGGCATGTTATCCAACCTCGACCATGCGGGTATGAATGCGCTGCTGGGCGAACGCGTCATGGATCGTATGCGCCTCGGCAACAGCCTGTGGGTGCGTTTCGACTGGGAAAGCTATCGCAGCAGGGTGCGTGGCGACGAATATTAAACAGAGCCTGCAGCGGGCCTGACAAAACGCGTTATTGCATCCGGCTCCCTTTCCCCAGCCTTTCAGCCACTGCCCGGCGCAGCCGGGCACGCTGCACCCAGGCTCACTCCGGCCAGCCGGTACAGCAGAAAACCCAGCGATCTGATCGCCGTCACGATCTCAGCCACACCCGATCGGGTTGTGTGAAACAGCACGCAAAAGTGTGGGATGTGGAAAGCGTATGGGCTGATACACTCAATTCTTACTCCTCTGTTGAGTGAACCCGTGATGAAAACAAACGGCAAAGGCCCTGCACTACTGCGACTGAATAACCAGAAACGGGTGATGACTCAGCTGCGCAAGCTGCGCGTGACATCGCGTCAGGATCTGGCCGAGACGCTGACACTCAGCAAAAACACTGTCTCATTAATCATTGATGACCTGCTGGAACAGGGCCTGATAGAGGAACTGGGGCCGGTCAGCGTTGCGGCTGCCGGACGGCCTAAAATCGGGATTACCCTTCGGCCGGAAAAACTCAAGAGCGCAGGCATCATGGTGGAACGTAACGTTATCCACTGGCGGGTCTGCGACTATTTCTCTCAGGTGCTGGCGGAAGCGACGCTGCGCACCGACACCAGTAACCCGACGCGACTGCTGGCTGAGCTGGCCATGCTGTGCCGGGAACTGATAGAACACTATCCCGATCTGCTCGGCATTGGCCTGGGCTTCCCTGGAATCGTCGATCCCCGCCGCGGCTGGATGCACATTTCATTACCGCTTGAATGGCAGGATGTTGACCTGCTGAGCGCACTACGCAAGCACGTCCGTCTGCCCATTCGCATTATGAATAATGTTAAAGCCGCTGCGCTGCTGGCTGTGGAGCAGCGTGGATTATCGGTAGAAAGCGGGCACTTTTATCTGCGAATTTCTGAGGGAATTGGCGGCGCACTGGTACAGCATGGCGAAGTGTTTACCGGGCACAGCTGGACGGCGGGTGAAGCGGGACATCTGGTTGTGCAGCCCGAAGGACCGCGTTGCAGCTGTGGCCGCCGGGGTTGCCTGGAAGTGCTGGTCAGCCAGCCTGCGATTAAACAGCAGCTGGCGCAGCGTCAGCCTGGTCTGAGCTGGGAGAACCGCGACAGCGCGCCGCGCGTAGTGGATGAGGTGATGGCGCAGGCGGGGGGATATCTGGGGGCGGCGCTGAGCCAGATTATGCTGCTGCTCAATCCCGCCACCATCATCATTGATTGCCAGTGGAGCGCCAGTGAAGTCTTCTGCAAAGCGGTGCGCGATACGGCTCACGGCAACGCGCTGGCCTTTACCGCCGCGCATACCCAGCTGCACTTCCCGGAAAACCGGATTGATCCGGCTAACGGGCTGGCGCTGGCTGTACTGGAGCAGAGTGAGCAGCGGATGATCTAGCAGGTCAGACCGTGTGGGGTCATCCGGTCTCACTTCACACCACACTCAGCCTGTTCCCCTCACAACACATTCTCCCCATGATGCTGGCGATACTCTTTCGGCGTGGTGTCGTAGCTTTTGCGGAAGACTGAGTAAAAGTATTGCAGCGAAGGATAGCCGCACATCTGCGAGATCTCATTGATGTTAAGCGACGAAGAAGCCAGCAGTTCGCGGGCTTTTTCCAGTTTTTCGCGATGGATCATTGCATGAATAGTGTCGCCGGTCTCATCCCGGAAGCGTTTTTCAAGATTAGAGCGTGACAGCCCGACCGCATCCAGTACCTGCTCCACTTTTATCCCCTTACAGGCGTTGAAGCGGATGTAGTGCATCGCCTGAATCACTGCCGGATCGCGCAGCGAGCGGAAATCGGTAGAGCGCCTGGCAATAACCTTTACCGGCGGCACCAGAATGCGCTGAAGCGGCAGAGGCTGATTATCCAGCAGCCGGTGCAGCAGTTTAGCTGCCTGATAGCCCATCTGTCGTGAGCCCTGCGCCACGGACGAGAGCGCCACGCGTGACAGGTAGCGGGTCAGCTCCTCATTATCAATCCCGATCACCGTAAGCTTCTCGGGCACCGGTATTTTCAGGTGCTCACACGCCTGCAGCAGATGTCGCGCCCGTGAGTCAGTGACGGCGATGATGCCGGTTTGCGGCGGCAGCGTCTGCAGCCAGTCGGCGAGTCGGTTCTGGGCGTGCTGCCAGTTTTCCGGCGCGGTTTCCATGCCCTGATAGACCACGCCCTGATAACGTTCACGCCCCACCAGCTGGCGGAACGCCTGTTCCCGCTCCTGCGCCCAGCGCTTGCCGCTGGACGCCGGTAAACCATAAAAGGCAAAGCGGTTGATGCCCTTCTCTTTCAGATGCAGAAAGGCTTTCTCCACCAGCGCGGCGTTGTCCGTAGCGATGTAATGCACCGGGGGATAATCTTCCTGACGATGGTAAGAGCCGCCAACGCCGACAATCGGGACAGAAACATTCGACAGCAGGGTTTCGATGGAGCGATCGTCGTAATCGGCGATCACCCCATCGCCCAGCCACTCACGGATGTTGTCGATGCGGCAGCGGAAATCTTCTTCGATGAAGATATCCCAGTCAGTCTGCGACGCCTGTAAATACTCACCGACGCCCTCCACAACCTGACGGTCATACACTTTATTGGCGTTAAACAACAGCGTAATGCGATAACGTTTATCATGCATGATGGCGCGTTCCCTTAAATCCTCAGCGCATTGCATAACACGGCTGAAAGGGGCAAAAAAATTGTTTGCGCCACAATGTGATCGCCCGCGCGATTACACCCGACGCCGCGTTGCGGTATCCATCCACACCGCCAGCAGCAGAATCGCGCCTTTGACGATGTACTGCCAGAAGGTCGGCACATCCATCATGCTCATGCCGTTATCCAGCGAGGCCATAATAAAGGCCCCCATTACCGCGCCCGCAACCGATCCCACGCCACCCGCCAGGCTGGTGCCGCCAATCACGCAGGCGGCGATAGCGTCGAGTTCCGCGATGTTACCCGCCGACGGCGAACCTGCGCCAAGCCGCGAGCTGAGGATCAGCCCGGCAATCGCCACCATTACACCGTTGATGGCAAATACCGCCAGCTTGGTGCGCGCCACGTTAATGCCAGACAGGCGGGCAGCATCAATGTTGCCGCCGATGGCGTAGATACGACGGCCAAATGCGGTGCGGGTTGCCATAAACATGCCCGCCAGCAACAGTACGGCCAGCAGTAACACCGGCGTCGGCACGCCGCGATAGTCGTTGAGTAACCAGATGGCACCGAGCACTAAGATTGCGGTGATCGCCTGACGTCCCACGGTGCCGCTGGCAGCGCCCTGCGGTAACCCGAGTTGCTGACGACGCAGCCGCAGCCGCCACTGCCACAGGGTAAACAGCGCCAGACCGGCAACGCCAAAGCCGAAACCGACGCCGCCCGGCAGATAACTCTGTCCAATCTGTGACATGCCCGGCGTGATTGGCGCAACCGTGGTGCCATCCGTAATCCCGACCAGAATGCCGCGAAACGCCAGCATCCCCGCCAGCGTCACGATAAACGACGGCACTTTGCGGTAGGCCACCCACCAGCCATTCCAGGTGCCGAGCAGCAGCCCCATCACCAGCGTCACCACGATGGTCAGCGGCAGCGGCCAGCCGAGCCAGACGTCAAATATCGCCGCTGCGCCGCCGAGCAGGCCCATCATGGAACCCACTGACAGGTCGATCTCCGCCGAGATAATCACGAACACCATACCCACGGCCAGAATGCCGGTGATGGCGGTCTGGCGCAGCAGGTTGGAGACGTTACGCGCGCTGAGCCAGGAGCCGTCGGTAGTCCAGGTAAAGAACAGCGCAATCAGCACAATCGCGCCCAGCATCACCAGCACCTGCAGATTAGGCAGCGTGAACCTGCCCGGTGACGGTTTGCCCGGCGTGCCGGAGAGGCGGCTTTGGGTACTTTCACTTTTAAGCATAATGTTCACTCCGCAGGGCAGCTTCCATCACCTGCTCCTGAGTCAGGTTATCGTTAATCAAGTCGGCTTTGATCTGTCCTTCGTGCATCACCAGCACCCGATCGCTCAGGCCCAGCACTTCCGGCAGCTCAGATGAAATCACAATCACCGCGATACCCTGCTGAACCAGCGCATTGATCAGCAGATAGATCTCCTGACGTGCACCCACATCAATGCCACGCGTCGGTTCATCCAGGATCAGGATTTTGGGATTAAGCAGCAGGCACTTCGCCAGAATCGCTTTCTGCTGGTTGCCGCCGCTCAGGCGGCCAATCGGCAGCTCCGATGAGGAGGTTTTCACCCGCAGCCGGCTAATCGCATCGTTGATCGCCTGCTGCTCCTGCGCTTCATCCAGCGTTGAGAGGCGATGGCTGAACTGGTCCAGCGCCGCCAGGGTAATATTTTTGCCCACCGCCATCAGCGGCACGATGCCATCCTTTTTGCGATCTTCCGGCACCATCGCGATGCCGTGCGCAATGGCAGCGCGGCAATCAGTAATGGTGACCTGCTGGCCATTGATCCAGATATCGCCCTGCCAGCGCCCTGGCCAGACGCCAAACAGACACTGCACTGTTTCAGTCCTGCCCGCGCCCACCAGCCCGGCAATACCAAGGATTTCACCGCGTCTGAGCGTGAACGAGACATTGTTAACGCGACGGATGTGGCGGTTAACCGGATGCCAGGCGGTGAGGTTTTCGACTTTCAGAATCTCATCGCCAATCTGATGGGGCGCGTGGGGATAGAGCGCGGTCAGCTCGCGTCCGACCATCATGGTGATGATGTCATCTTCGCTCAGGCCCGCCGCCGGACGGGTGGCGATATGCTGGCCGTCACGGATCACGCAGATGGTGTCGGAGATCGCCTTAACCTCATTCAGCTTGTGCGAGATGTAGATGCAGGCGATTCCGTGTTCACGCAGATTACGGATGATGCCAAGCAGCACATCCGTCTCCTGCTCTGTCAGGGAAGAGGTCGGCTCATCGAGAATCAGCAGCCGGACCTGTTTGTTCAGGGCGCGGGCAATCTCTACCAGCTGCTGCTGGCCCAGACCTAACTCACCGACCCGGGTCGCAGGAGAGACGTTCAGCCCGACCCGCGCCAGCAGCTGCTGGCAGCGCAGAGTCATGGTTTCATCATCCACCATGCCGAAACGGCTCAGTTCGGCACCAAGGAAGATGTTCTCCATCACCGTCAGTTGTCGCACCAGCGCCAGCTCCTGATGGATAATCACAATGCCTTTACGCTCCGTATCGCGAATGGTCTGCGCCTGAATGTCGTCGCCAGAGAAGTGAATCTGCCCCTCAAAATCACCGTGCGGATAGAGTCCGCACAGGATTTTCATCAGCGTCGATTTGCCCGATCCATTCTCACCGCACAGCGACATCACTTCGCCCGCCTCAAGTTGCAGGCTGACATCATTCAGCGCCTTCACCGCACCGAAACGTTTGGTGATGTTTTTCATTTCCAGCAGCATCGACTGTTCTCCCTCACGCTATGCGCGGTCAGAGTTCGCTCTGTTTGTGGAAACCGTCTTTCACCACGGTGCTTTCGATATTGTCTTTGTTGACCGGAATCGGCTTCAGCAGTCGTGACGGCACATCTTTCAGGCCATTGTTCAGTTTGCTGTTGCTGGCCGGCGTTTTGCCCTCGCCCAGCTCGACGGCAATTTTCGCCGCTTCGGTGGCCAGCTCGGTAATCGGTTTATAAACCGTCATGGTCTGGGTGCCCGCTTTGATACGTTTAATCGCGGCCAGATCGGCATCCTGTCCGGAGATCGCCACTTTTCCGGCCAGCCCCTGCGCACTCAGCGCCTGAATTGCGCCGCCAGCGGTGGCATCGTTAGAGGCGACGACCGCATCGATGTGGTTGCTGTTGGCGGTCAGGGCGTTTTCCATAATTTTGAGGGCGTTTTCTGGCAGCCAGGCATCGACCCACTGATCGCCGACAATTTTAATGCTGCCATTATCAATATAAGGTTTTAACACTTTCATCTGTCCGGCGCGGAACAGGCGGGCGTTATTATCCACAGGCGATCCACCCATTAAAAAATAGTTGCCCTTAGGCACCTGTTTCACAATGCTTTCGGCCTGCAGTTCGCCTACTTTTTCATTATCGAAAGAGATATAAAAATCGATATCGGCGTTATTTATCATTCGGTCATAGGCCAGCACTTTAATGCCTTCCCGTTTCGCTTCAGCGACAACGTTACTCAATACCTGACCGTTGTAGGGAATTATCACCAGCACATCGACACCGCGGTTGATCATATTTTCAATCTGCGACATCTGCGTCTCTTCGTTGCCATTGGCTGACTGAACAAACACCTTAGCGCCCAGCGTTTCCGCCTGTTTAACGAAAATGTCGCGGTCTTTCTGCCAGCGCTCAAGGCGCAAATCGTCAATCGCCATGCCGATCTTCACTTCTTTTGCCACGCTGGTCTGGCTGAACAGCGCCAGCGCCGCGCAGGCGGCGAACAGTGCATGTTTCATCTTCATTGTGATTATCCTGTAGGTTGAGGCTATTGTCGTTTCAGGCCGATAAACCAGGCGGATGAATTGTTGCCCTTCTTTTCGGATTACAGCAATTACTGATTTTTATCCGGCTATTACGTTTTTTGGTTTATTTCCTTTTTTATGAGCGCGATCGAGGTTTCATCTTTTTCGGACACGCGAGTGATAATGATAAACCGCCCCTCAAATAACATTATTTTGCGAGCCAGCGCACAAATAATAATTATCTGATGCCCGGAGTGAAATATCGTAATTGAGCTGAGGCAGCAGCCCATATTGAATATTGCTTCTACGCAGACCATTCGGGTACTGATGCTAAGGAGCAAACCATGCACGCTTATTTCGATCAGATCGATCGGGTTCGTTATGAAGGCACCCAGTCGACTCATCCTCTCGCTTTCCGCCATTACAACCCTGATGAAGTGATCCTCGGCAAGACCATGGCGGAGCATCTGCGCTTTGCTGCCTGTTACTGGCACACCTTCTGCTGGAATGGTGCGGATATGTTTGGTGTTGGCGCCTTTGATCGTCCGTGGCAGAAAAGCGGAGATGCGCTGCAGCAGGCAAAACTGAAGGCGGATGTGGCCTTTGAGTTTTTCCACAAGCTGAATGTGCCGTGGTACTGCTTCCATGACGTTGATGTCTCACCGGAAGGCGATTCGCTGCACAGCTACAAAGAAAACTTTGCCGCCATGACCGATAAACTGCTGGAGAAACAGCAGGAGACAGGCGTGAAACTGTTGTGGGGCACGGCTAACTGCTTTACCCATCCGCGCTACGGTGCGGGCGCTGCCACCAATCCCGATCCGGAGGTCTTTGCCTGGGCCGCGACGCAGGTCTGCAGCGCAATGCAGGCGACCAAAACCCTGGGTGGCGAAAACTATGTGTTATGGGGCGGGCGTGAAGGCTATGAAACCCTGCTGAATACCGATCTGCGCCAGGAACGCGAGCAGATCGGCCGCTTTATGCAGATGGTGGTCGAGCACAAACACAAAATTGGCTTCCAGGGAACGTTGCTGATCGAGCCGAAACCGCAGGAGCCGACCAAACATCAGTATGACTATGATGTCGCGACGGTATATGGCTTCCTGAAACAGTTCGGGCTGGAGAAAGAGATCAAGGTTAACGTTGAGGCGAACCACGCCACGCTGGCCGGCCACTCTTTCCATCATGAAATTGCGACCGCCATCGCGCTGGGTATTTTCGGTTCCGTGGATGCCAACCGCGGCGATCCGCAGTGCGGCTGGGATACCGATCAGTTCCCGGTCAGCGTGGAAGAGAATGCGCTGGTGATGTACGAAATCCTTAAGGCGGGTGGCTTTACCACCGGCGGCTTAAACTTTGATGCCAAAGTACGTCGTCAGAGCACGGATAAATATGATCTCTTCTACGGCCATATTGGTGCGATGGACACCATGGCGCTGGCACTGAAAGTGGCGGCCCGCATGATCAGCGATGGGGAACTCGATAAGCGTGTGGCACAGCGCTACAGCGGCTGGAATGGTGAGTTCGGCCAGCAAATTTTGAAAGGGGAGTTTTCACTGGAGGCGCTGGCGGCGCATGCTCAGCAGCAGCAGCTCAATCCGAAGCATCAGAGCGGACGTCAGGAGCAGCTGGAAAATCTGGTGAATCACTACCTGTTTGATTTCTAACCCTTCAGGAGCAGAGCATGTTTATCGGGATCGATTTAGGCACCTCTGGCGTCAAAGTGGTGCTGATGGATGCACAGGGCAACGTGGTGGCGACCGAAACGTCGCCCCTGCAGGTTTCGCGTCCACAGCCCTTGTGGAGCGAGCAGGATCCCGAAAGCTGGTGGCAGGCGCTGGATTTATCCATGCAGGCGCTGAGTGCGCAGCAGGACCTGCGCGCGGTGCAGGCCATCGGGCTGAGCGGACAGATGCACGGTGCCACGCTGCTCGACAGCGCTCACCAGGTGCTGCGTCCGGCCATGCTCTGGAATGACGGGCGCAGCGAGGCGCAGTGCCGTGAGCTGGAGCAGAAGGTACCGGATTCGCGGTCGATCACCGGCAACCTGATGATGCCCGGCTTCACGGCACCCAAACTGCTGTGGGTGCAGCAGCATGAACCGGCCATCTTCAGTCAGATTGCGCACGTGCTGCTGCCCAAGGATTATCTGCGCTGGCGACTGAGTGGCGACTTCGCCACCGATATGTCCGATGCCGCAGGCACAATGTGGCTGGATGTGGCGCAGCGTGACTGGAGCGATGTGATGCTCCAGGCCTGCGACCTCAGCCGCGATCAGATGCCGCAGCTTTATGAAGGCAATGCCCTGACCGGCACCTTACAGGCTGAACTGGCCGCACGCTGGAAGATGAACGCGGTGCCGCTGGCGGCGGGCGGAGGCGACAACGCGGCGGGTGCCATTGGTGTCGGCATGACCGAACCAGGCCAGGGAATGCTGTCGCTGGGAACGTCGGGCGTCTATTTCGTGGTGAGCGACGGCTATCTCAGCAATCCGGAGCGCGCAGTGCACAGCTTCTGTCATGCGTTACCGCAGCGCTGGCATTTAATGTCGGTGATGCTCAGCGCGGCCTCCTGTCTCGACTGGGCGGCAACGCTGACCGGTTGCAAAGATGTTCCTGAGCTGCTGGCTGAAGCCGGGCGGGCGCGCGATGACGTGCCCGGCCTGTGGTTTCTGCCCTATCTTTCCGGCGAACGCACGCCGCATAACAACCCCAATGCTTTGGGCGCTTTCTTTGGCTTCACCCACCAGCATGGTCGCCCCGAGCTGGCACGATCGGTGCTGGAAGGCGTGGGATTTGCTCTGGCGCAGGGCATGGACGTGCTGCATGACTGTGGCGTTCAGCCAGAGAGTATTATGTTGATCGGCGGCGGCGCACGCAGTGCACTGTGGCGTCAGATGCTGGCGGATATCAGTGGTCAGACGCTGGATTACTGCCATGGCGGTGAAGTGGGTCCGGCACTGGGCGCCGCAAGGCTGGCGCAGCAGGCGCTGGATCCCGCGGTCACCGTCCCGACGCCGGTTCTGGTGCAGCGACATCAGCCGGATCCGGACAGGCTGGCACATTATCAGTCGCGTCGGGAGACCTTTGCGACCCTGTATCAGCAGCTCCTGCCGCTGATGAAGTAAAAACAACGCCAGGCAGAGTGAGTTATTTTGCCTGGCGTTCTGCTTCGCGGGTGATAACTCGCCGTAATCGCGGGGATCACACGCCTCCCGGCCTCACTCTCAAAGCCGCATCAGCCAATCGCGCCCAGCGCATCTTCCTGACTCTGTTTCTTCGGCAGCAGGAACAGCGTCGCCGCAATATCCAGCAGATAAATCAGCGCCAGCAGGGTAATCGCCGCCGTGAATGAGAACTGGCTCGCCAGCAGACCAATCACTACCGGACCGAAGCCGCCCACGCCGCGTCCAAGATTGAACAGGACATTTTGCGCGGTGGCACGTACCTGCGGCGGGAAGGTATCGGAAATCAGCGCACCGTAGCCGCCAATCATGCCGTTAACAAACATCCCCATGATCGCGCCGGTAAACAGCATGATGTTCGGGTCGCGCAGCTGGGCATAGATCACCACCATGACTACCGCACCAAACTGATAGAGCAGGAAGATTTTCCAGCGCGCAAAACGGTCGGCCAGCACGCCAAACAGCCAGATGCCAAAGGTCATTCCGACCACCGTCACCGCCGTCCAGAGGCCCGACTTCGTCAGGCTGAAGCCAAAGCTGGAGGAGAGGTAGCTCGGCATCCAGATCATCAGCCCGTAGTAACCAAAGTTCTGTACTGAACAGAGGATGAAGATACCCAGGCTGGCTTTGGCGGTGGCACGATCGCGTACCAGCAGCTTCAGGCGTGCCGGAAACGAGAGTGACGGCACATGTTTAACCTGCCGCTGATACGCCTCCGGTTCGCCCATGCCGCGACGAATAGCGAACGAGACCAGCGCAGGCAGTAAACCGACCAGGAACATGCCACGCCAGCCGATAATATTCAGCAGCGGTGGCGTGATAAAGGCCGCCATCAGCACCCCGAGCTGCCAGCCGATACCGACCCAGGCCGACGCACGATTACGCTTCTCTGCGGGCCAGGCTTCGGCAATCAGCGCCATGCCGATACCAAACTCACCCCCCAGCCCCACACCCGCCAGCGTGCGCCAGGCGAGCAGATCCCAGTAACCCTGCGCCACCGCGCACAGGCCGGTAAAGACTGAGAAGACCAGAATCGTGACGGTCAGCATGCGGATGCGGCCATAACGGTCGCTGAGATGACCGAAGACGATGCCACCGATGACCGCGCCAATCAGCGTCCAGGTCACCAGCGATCCCGCCTGTGATGGATTGAGCGCCAGCGAAACACTGATAGCCGGCAGCATAAAGCCGAGTATCAGCAGGTCAAATCCATCCATGGCATAACCGCTGACCGCAGCCAGCATCGCTTTGCCCGGCGTGACGCCTGGCTTAGATTGGGGAGAAGGGGACATCGTTGCGCACCTCAGAGAGAAAAGTGCCGCAATTATAAAGAGAGTTCAGGATGTGACCAATTTAAAAGACTTATCCCTGCGCCGGACAGACGCAGAGATAAGGTTTATCAGGAAGGTTTGTTGCTGCCGTCGTCGCCCGACAGTAATTCATCGAGCCGATCGCCGCCAACGTGACGGAAATCCTGACCTTTGACGAAATAGAAGATGATTTCGCAGATGTTCTGGCAACGATCGCCGATGCGCTCAATGGCGCGGGCACAGAACAGCGCTGTCAGCACGCTGGGAATGGTGCGTGGATCTTCCATCATGTAGGTCATCAGCTGACGCACAATGCCTTCGTACTCTTTATCCACCTTTTTGTCTTCACGGTAGATGGTGATCGCTTCATTAAGATCCATGCGGGCAAAGGCGTCCAGAACATCATGCAGCATCTGTACGGTGTGACGCCCCAGCGACTCAAGGCTCACCAGCAGCGGAAGATGCTGCTGACCAAACTTCTCCAGCGCCGTGCGGCTGATCTTCTCCGCCACGTCACCAATGCGCTCCAGCTCGGAAATGGTTTTGATGATCGCCATCACCAGGCGCAAATCGATCGCGGTCGGCTGACGTTTGGCGATGATGCGCACGCAGGCTTCATCAATCTCCACTTCCATCATGTTGACCTTCTGGTCGCCGTCGATCACCCGCTGCGCCAGTTCGCCATCCAGATTATGCATCGCGGTAATGGCATCGGTCAGCTGCTGCTCGACCATGCCGCCCATGATCATCACCTGGGTACGGATATGCTCCAGTTCGGCATTGAACTGACCGGAGATGTGCTTATTCAGATTCAGATTATCCATGTCGATCTCCTGTCAGATCAGCCGTAACGGCCAGTAATGTAGTCTTCGGTTTGCTTCTGCGCGGGCTTGGTGAACAGCGTGTCGGTGTCGCTGAACTCAATCAGTTCGCCCAGGTACATGAAAGCGGTATGGTCAGAGCAGCGTGCCGCCTGCTGCATGTTGTGCGTCACAATCACCACGGTGTAATCCTGCTTCAGCTCGGTGATCAGCTCTTCAATACGGCCGGTCGAGATGGGATCCAGCGCGGAGCAGGGCTCATCCAGCAGCAATACTTCCGGGCGAATGGCGATACCGCGCGCAATGCAGAGACGCTGCTGCTGGCCGCCGGAAAGACTGTAACCGCTCTGATGCAGCTTGTCTTTGGTTTCATTCCACAGCGCCGCTTTGCTCAGCGCCCACTGCACACGCTCATCCATATCGGCACGCGACAGCTTTTCAAACAGGCGCACGCCAAAGGCGATGTTGTCATAGATCGACATCGGGAACGGCGTCGGCTTCTGGAATACCATGCCGACGCGGGCGCGCAGCAGCGCGATATCCTGCTGGGTCGCCAGAATGTTTTCGCCATCCAGCAGAATGTCACCTTCAGCCCGCTGTTCCGGGTAGAGCGAGTACATTTTATTGAAGGTACGCAGCAGGGTCGATTTACCACAGCCCGATGGCCCGATAAACGCGGTGACCTGATTCTTAGCGATATCCAGATTGATGTTCTTCAGCGCATGAAACTTGCCGTAATAGAAGTTCAGATTACGGACCTGAATTTTATCGGCTGATGCTGTCGCAATACTCATAATTCATCTCTCTTATTCGGCGCCGCGCAGGGCCACGCCGGAAGTTAACCGTGTTTACCTTTGGCGAAAATCACCCGCGCCACAATATTCAGCAGCAGCACGCAGAGGGTAATGATCAGCACACCCGCCCAGGCCAGGCTCTGCCATTCGGCGAACGGGCTCATGGCGAACTTGAAGATGGTGACCGGCAGGTTCGCCAGCGGCTGCATCATGTCGGTGCTCCAGAACTGGTTCGACAGCGCCGTAAACAGCAGCGGGGCCGTTTCCCCTGCGATGCGGGCAATCGCCAGCAGCACGCCGGTGATGATGCCGGAGACCGAGGCTTTCAGAGTGATGGCCGAGATCATCTTCCACTTAGGCGTGCCAAGCGCGTAAGCCGCTTCGCGCATGCTGTCGGGCACCAGACGCAGCATGTTTTCGGTGGTACGAATCACAATCGGCACCTGCAGCAGCGCCAGCGCAATCACCCCGGCCCAGCCGGAGAAGTGCTGCATCTTCGCCACCACCAGGGTGTAGACGAACAGGCCAACCACAATTGAGGGGGCCGAAAGCAGAATGTCGTTAATAAAACGGATCACTTCTGACAGGGCCGATTTGCGCCCATATTCCGCCAGATAGATACCCGCCATAATGCCCAGTGGTGTGCCAAAGAAAGTAGACCAGAAAATCAGTAATCCACTGCCGGCCAGGGCGTTCGCCAGACCGCCGCCCGCGGTATTCGGCGGTGGCGTTGATTCGGTGAACAGGGACCAGGAGAGTCCATCCACGCCCCGTGTGACGGTGGTGAACAGGATCCACACCAGCCAGAACAGGCCAAACGCCATGGTCAGCAGCGACAGGGACAGCGCAATTTTATTTTTAGTACTGCGCCAGGACTGCATTTTACGGCGTGATGCGTCCAGTTCGGCGCGCGCCTGAATTTCAATCGTGGTCATGAGCGCGCTCCTTCACTTTTCTGCAGTCGCATAATCATCAGTTTTGAAATCGCCAGCACGATAAAGGTAATCACAAACAGGATCAGTCCCAGCTCCATCAGCGCGGCAACATGCACGCCCGACTCCGCTTCAGCGAATTCGTTGGCCAGCGCGGAGGTAATGCTGTTACCCGGCATAAACAGCGACGGGCTGTCGAGCTGGTAGGTGTTGCCGATGATAAAGGTCACCGCCATGGTCTCACCCAGCGCACGACCCAGTCCCAGCATCACGCCGCCAATCACGCCATTTTTGGTAAATGGCAGTACGACGCGCCAGATCACTTCCCAGGTGGTGCAGCCGATACCGTAGGCTGACTCTTTCATCATTACCGGGGTCTGCTCAAACACGTCGCGCATGACCGAGGCGATGTACGGGATGATCATGATTGCCAGAATCACCCCCGCCGCAAGAATACCGATACCGAAAGCGGGGCCGGAGAAGAGCTCGCCGACAATCGGAATACCCGACATCACGTCGTTAACCGGCGTCTGAAAATATTCGGCAAACAGCGGCGCGAAGACAAACAGGCCCCACATGCCGTAAACGATACTCGGGATTGCTGCCAGCAGCTCAATGGCGGTACCCAGCGGGCGACGCAGCCAGGCGGGTGAGAGTTCGGTCAGGAACAGCGCGATACCAAAACTCACCGGCACGGCGATAATCAGGGCGATGATGGAGGTCACAAGGGTGCCGTAGATCGGTACCAGTGCGCCAAATTGTTCGTTGGGTGCATCCCAGGTTTTGGTCCACAAAAAGGCGAAACCAAACTTCTGGATGCTGGGCCACGAAGAGATGATCAGGGAGACAATAATGCCGCCCATCAGTAACAGCACAATCAGCGCAGCCAGCCTGACCAGCGCGCCAAAAATCCTGTCACCTTGTTTACCTGGGGCTTTGAATGCCGGCTTCGTTGCAGCCATAGAAGTCTCAGTCTTCAGAAGTTATCAGGGCGGCATGAGCCGCCCGTTGGGTCTGACCGGACCGCTGTCCGGTCAGGGTCGGTCAATTACTGATAAAGCGCTTTACCAGAACTGTCTTTGATGTTGGCTTTCCAGGCGGCGCGAATCTGCTCGGTCACGCTCTCTGGCAGCGCAGCATAATCCAGCGCCGTGGCCGTTTTGCTGCCTTTCTTATAAGCCCAGTCGAAGAACTTCAGCACTTCAGCGCCTTTGGCCGCATTTGCCTGATCTTTGTAGATCAGGATGAAGGTGGTTGAGGAGATTGGCCAGGCATCCGCGCCCTTCTGGAAGGTCAGATCCTGTGCGAACGATTTGCTCCAGTCCGCGCCTTTCGCGGCATTACTGAAGCTGGTCTCGCTTGGAGCGACCGCTTTGCCATCGGCATCAACCAGTTTGGTGTAGGTCAGGTTGTTCTGTTTGGCGTAGGCATATTCCACGTAGCCGATGGAACCTGGCAGACGCTGAACAAACGCGGCGACGCCGTCGTTGCCTTTACCGCCCAGACCCACTGGCCAGTTAACGGTGTTGCCTTTACCAATTTTGCTGTTCCAGTCCGGGTTCACTTTGGCCAGATAGCTGGTGAAGACGAACGAGGTGCCTGAACCATCCGCGCGACGTACTACGTTGATGTTGGTTTCTGGCAGTTTTACGCCTGGGTTAAGTTTGGCGATCGCCGGGTCGTTCCACTTTTTGATGGTGCCGAGGTAGATATCACCGATGGTTTTGCCATCCAGCGTCAGCTGGCCTGACTTGATGCCCGGCAGGTTTACCGCCAGTACCACGCCACCGATCACGGTAGGGAACTGGAACAGGCCATTTTTCTGCAGATCTTCATCTTTCATTGGCGCATCGGACGCACCGAAATCAACGGTTTTGGCGATGATCTGTTTAACGCCGCCAGAGGAACCGATGCCCTGGTAGTTAATTTTGCTACCGGTGGCTTGCTGATATTCTGCTGCCCACTTGGCATAAACCGGCGCCGGGAACGTCCCGCCTGCGCCAGTCAGATCGGTGGCCGCAAAAGCAGATACCGCGCTTACGGCGAAGGTGGTGGCGAGGATTCGGGCTACGGTGCTACGCATCAGTGTCATGTTCCCTCCAGGGGAGAAAAGTCAGGCTAGGGGCCGTTTTAGTAAGAGTCTGTGATTGCTGCAGGAGGGAAAATAGGACAGTTTGATGACAGTGAAATGTACGAAATATGACAGTTATATGACAGAGGGCCAGAATGAAGTGGGCCCGCGACGGGGCCCACCAGGTTATTCTACGGTAACCGATTTTGCCAGGTTACGAGGCTGATCGACGTCAGTGCCTTTGATCAGGGCAACGTGATAGGAGAGTAGCTGCAACGGCACGGTGTAGAAGATAGGCGCAATCACCTCTTCGACATGCGGCAACGGAATAATCTTCATGCCGTCACTGTCGCTGAAGCCTGCATCCTGATCGGCAAACACATAGAGCAGACCGCCGCGTGCGCGCACCTCTTCGATGTTGGATTTGAGCTTCTCCAGCAGTTCGTTGTTAGGTGCCACCACGATCACCGGCATGTCAGCATCAATCAGCGCCAGCGGACCATGTTTCAGCTCGCCTGCGGCGTAGGCTTCCGCATGAATGTAGGAGATCTCCTTGAGCTTCAGCGCCCCTTCCATGGCAATCGGGTATTGATCGCCACGGCCCAGGAACAGCGCGTGATGCTTGTCAGAGAAGCCTTCTGCCAGATTCTCAATCAGCTTATCCTGCGCCAGCATCTGCTCAATGCGGTTCGGCAACGCCTGCAGGGCATGAACGATCTCATGCTCCTTCCCGGCAGACATGCCTTTCAGACGGCCCAGTTTCGCCACCAGCATCAGCAGCACCGCTAACTGGGTGGTGAACGCTTTGGTAGAGGCGACGCCGATTTCGGTGCCCGCTTTGGTCATCAGTGCCAGGTCAGATTCCCGCACCAGTGACGAACCGGCCACGTTGCAGACCGCCAGCGAGCCCAGGTAGCCCAGCTCTTTAGAGAGACGCAGCGCAGCCAGAGTATCTGCCGTTTCACCCGATTGAGACAGGGTGATCAGCAGGCTGTTTTTGCGTACGGCTGACTTGCGATAGCGGAACTCGGAGGCGATCTCCACATCACAGGGGATATTTGCCAGCGACTCAAACCAGTAGCGTGACACCATGCCCGAGTTGTAGGAGGTGCCGCAGGCGATAATCTGAATATGTTCTACCTGGCTCAGCAGCGCTTCTGCACCCGCGCCCAGTTCGCTGAGATCAACCTGACCCTGGCTGAACCGGCCGCTCAGGGTGCTTTTCAGCGCCATCGGCTGTTCGTAGATCTCTTTCTGCATGTAGTGACGGTAAATGCCTTTGTCACCGGCATCATATTGCAGGTTCGATTCGATCTCGGCACGCGTCACGGTGTTACCTTCACGGTCAATCACCGTAACATCACGACGGCTGATCTCGGCGATATCACCCTCTTCCAGATAGATGAACCGACGGGTCACCGGCAGCAGGGCCAGCTGATCGGAGGCGATAAAGTTTTCGCCCATCCCCCGGCCAATCACCAGCGGGCTGCCGGAACGGGCCGCCACCAGCAGTGACGGATCGCGGCTGTCCATGATCACCATGCCATAGGCACCGCGCAGCTGTGGGATCACACGCAGCACGACTTCGCGCAGCGAACCGCCCTGCTTCTGCTCCCAGTGAACCAGATGCGCCACCACTTCGGTGTCGGTTTCAGAGGCAAAGACGTAGCCGCGCTCAATCAGCTCTGCGCGCAGCGGCTCATGGTTTTCAATGATGCCGTTGTGCACGATGATGATGTGCTCTGAGATATGCGGATGCGCATTCGCTTCCGACGGCTCACCATGGGTTGCCCAGCGCGTGTGCGCGATGCCGGTTCCACCGATCAGCGGCTGCTCTTCAGCGGCTTCGGCCAGTTTCTGCACTTTTCCTAACCGCCGCAGGCGCGTGACGTGCCCCTGACGATCGACCACGGCCAGACCGGCCGAATCATATCCGCGATATTCAAGACGACGCAGACCTTCCAGCAGAATTTCTGCGATATCGCGTTGTGCTACTGCACCAACAATTCCACACATAATGATGTTTTCCTGACTACATGGCTTTTCGCCACTTCTGTTGTCATGCGACCTGATATCCGGCTTTGCCGGTTCCCCGAGCCTTGTAGAGAGTGGGGATTATAGTTTTGGCACTGCACTGCATCGGCCCGCATAAAGCGGGCCGTTAAAAAATTTATTTTTTCTTCACCGGACGCTGCCAGTCCGCTTTGTGATTCTGCTCTTTACGGTTATAGACCAGTCCGGCCTCGGTCACATCCTTCATGATGGTGGTGCCCGCCGCAATGGTGGTGCCTGCCGCGACGCTGACCGGGGCCACCAGCTGCGTATCTGAGCCGACAAACACGTTATCGCCAATCACGGTTTTGAATTTATTCGCGCCGTCGTAGTTGCAGGTGATCGTACCCGCACCGATGTTCACGTTGTCGCCAATCTCCGCATCACCCAGATAGGAGAGGTGACCCGCTTTCGATCCTTTGCCGAGACGCGCCTTCTTCATTTCGACAAAGTTGCCTACGTGGGCGGCGTCAGCCAGCTCACTGCCAGGACGCAGACGGGCAAAGGGCCCGACGGTGCAGGCGGTGGCGAGATTGGCATCCTCGATCACCGTATAGGGGCTGATTTCACAATCATCGCCAATCACACTGTTTTTGATGATGCAGCCCGCGCCGATTTTGACGCGCGAGCCCAGCGTGACCTGGCCTTCAATAATGACGTTGGTGTCGATTTCGACATCCCGTCCATGCGTCAGCGTCCCGCGCAGGTCAAAACGCGCCGGATCGCGCAGCATCACACCGGCCAGCAGCAGTTTTTCCGCCTGCTCAGCCTGGTAAGTGCGCTCTAATGTCGCCAGCTGCAGCCGGTTATTCACGCCATCGGTTTCACTGATACGTGCCGGATGGACCGCGTTGATCACCCGGCCTTCCTGATGCGCCAGCGCGATAATATCGGTGATGTAATACTCACCCTGCGCATTGTTGTTGGTGAGCTGCGCCAGCCAGCGTTTTAAATCACCGCCGTTGGCGATCAGGATGCCGGTGTTGATCTCTTTAATGGTGAGCTGCGCCGGGCTGGCATCTTTCTGTTCAATAATGCCGGTGATGGTGTCGTTCTCACGCACAATGCGCCCGTAGCCGGTAGGGTCATCCAGTACCACGGTGAGTAAGCCGATGCCACCCTGCGGTTTTGCTTCGCGCAGGCGCTGTAATGTCGCCTGAGTGATCAGCGGCACGTCGCCATAGAGCATCATGATATCTTCATCATCGGCGAAGGCAGGCGCGGCCTGCTGCATCGCATGGCCGGTGCCGAGCTGTTCAGCCTGCAGCACCCAGTTAAGCGAGCTGTCAGTGAGGGTCGCTTTCAGCCGATCGCCGCCGTGACCATAAACCAGATGCACCTGCTGTGCGCCCAGCCCTTTGGCTGCGTCGATCACGTGCTGAACCATCGGTTTGCCTGCCAGCGTATGCAGAACTTTAGGCAGATCGGAATACATACGGGTGCCCTTGCCAGCAGCAAGGATCACCACACTCATCGCACTGTTAGACATAACTATCCTGAGTGAATTTTTACGGGTGAAAGTAAAACGGTTTGGGGGTGAGATTACTACATTTTTCTCAGGCCGAAATTAGGCGGACAGGCAGATCGGGCGTCGCAGACAAAAAAAATGCCAGCCCGAGGGCTGGCATTTCGTGACGCATAAAGCTGGATTACATCGCTTTTTTGGTCAGTTCGATCACGCGCAGTTTAGCAATGGCTTTCGCCAGCTCGGCAGAGGCCTGAGCATAGTCCACGTCGCCGTGGCTGCTGTTCATGTGCTCTTCTGCTTTGCGTTTTGCTTCCAGAGCACGCGCTTCATCCAGATCGGTACCGCGAATCGCGGTATCGGCCAGAACGGTGCTGCTGCATGGTTGCACTTCCAGCACGCCGCCAGAGAGGTAGATATACTCCTCTTCGCCGTGCTGTTTCACGATACGGATCATTCCAGGCTTAATGGCAGTCAGTAGCGGCGCATGGCCAGGGAAAATCCCCAGTTCACCTTCGCTACCTGACACCTGAATTTTCTGTACCAGACCAGAGAACAACTGCTCCTCTGCGCTGACCACATCCAGGTGATAAGTCATAGCCATAATCTTCCTCCCGGGAAACCGTTATTACAGTTTCTTCGCTTTTTCCACGGCTTCTTCGATGGCGCCAACCATGTAGAAGGCCTGCTCTGGCAGGTGGTCAAACTCACCTTCCATGATGCCTTTAAAGCCACGGATAGTGTCTTTCAGCGTAACGTATTTACCCGGTGAACCGGTGAATACTTCCGCAACGAAGAACGGCTGAGACAGGAAGCGCTGAATCTTACGCGCACGTGCCACCAGCAGTTTGTCTTCTTCAGACAGCTCATCCATACCGAGGATGGCGATGATGTCTTTCAGTTCCTGATAACGCTGCAGCAGTGACTGAACGCCACGCGCAACATCATAGTGTTCCTGACCGACAACCAGCGGATCCAGCTGACGGCTGGTAGAGTCCAGCGGGTCAACGGCCGGGTAGATACCCAGAGAAGCGATCTGACGGCTCAGCGTTACCGTTGAGTCTAAGTGCGCAAAGGTGGTTGCTGGTGACGGGTCAGTCAGGTCATCCGCAGGGACGTAAACGGCCTGTACGGAGGTGATTGAACCGGTCTTGGTGGAGGTAATACGCTCCTGCAACACACCCATCTCTTCTGCCAGCGTTGGCTGGTAACCTACCGCAGATGGCATACGACCCAGCAGTGCAGAAACTTCTGTACCGGCCAGGGTATAACGGTAAATGTTATCGATGAACAGCAGAACGTCGCGGCCTTCATCACGGAATTTTTCCGCCATGGTCAGACCGGTCAGAGCAACGCGCAGACGGTTACCCGGCGGCTCGTTCATCTGGCCATAGACCAGAGCAACTTTATCGATAACGTTTGAGTCAGTCATTTCGTGGTAGAAGTCGTTACCCTCACGAGTACGCTCACCCACACCAGCAAACACAGAGTAACCTGAGTGTTCAGCTGCGATGTTACGGATCAGTTCCATCATGTTGACGGTTTTACCTACACCCGCACCACCGAACAGACCCACTTTACCGCCTTTGGCAAACGGACACATCAGGTCGATAACCTTGATGCCGGTTTCCAGCAGTTCCTGCGAGTTAGACTGATCTTCATAAGAAGGCGCTGCGCGGTGAATAGAGGCGATCTCTACTGCGCTGCCATCTTCTTCTTTCAGCTCGCCTTTCATATCGATTGGCTCGCCGAGAACGTTCATGATACGGCCCAGGGTCGCTTTACCGACTGGAACCTGAATCGGTTTCTGCAGGTCGTTGACGTTCAGACCACGCTTCAGGCCGTCAGACGTACCCATTGCGATGGTACGTACTACGCCGCCGCCCAGCTGCTGCTGTACTTCCAGCACCAGACGCGCATCACCATTCATCACCTCGAGGGCGCTGTACACTTGCGGTACCGCGTCCTGAGGGAATTCGACGTCAACAACGGCGCCGATAATCTGGACAATCTTTCCAGTTGCCATCTTGAATCCTCTACCTAATTCCAAACCTGGTTAAACCGCGGAGGCCCCCGAGACGATCTCGGTAAGTTCCTGGGTGATGCTGGCCTGACGAGCTTTGTTGTAAACCAACTGCAGCTCTTTGATCAGATTTCCGCCGTTATCGGTTGCGGCTTTCATCGCTACCATACGTGCGGCCTGCTCACTGGCCAGATTTTCCACCACACCCTGATAAACCTGCGATTCGACATAACGACGCAGCAGGGTATCCAGCAGCGCTTTCGGATCGGGTTCGTACAGGTAATCCCAGGTCTTCGCCTTCATCTCTTCTTCACCTTCCGCTGGCGCTAACGGCAGCAGTTGGGTGATGGTCGGAGTCTGAGACATGGTGTTATTGAACTTGTTACTGACGATCATCAGTTTGTCGATGCGGCCTTCATCATAAGCCTGCAACATCACTTTTACCGGGCCAATCAGATCAGACAGGGCAGGTTTATCGCCCATGCCGCTGACTTGCGCCACAATGTTGCCACCCACAGCACTGAAGAATGACGCCCCTTTTGAACCGATAATCGACAGATCGCTCTGCACGCCTTTATCGGACCAGGACTTCATATCCGCCAGTAATTTTTTGAACAGGTTAATGTTCAAACCACCACAAAGCCCGCGGTCTGTTGAAACGACCAGGTAGCCGACGCGCTTCACGTCGCGCTCTTCCAGGTAAGGGTGCTTGTATTCCAGATTACCCAACGCAAGGTGACCAATCACTTTGCGCATGGTGTCTGCATACGGACGGCTGGCCGCCATGCGTTCCTGCGTTTTACGCATCTTGGAGGCGGCGACCATTTCCATCGCTTTGGTGATCTTCTGCGTGTTTTTCACGCTTCCGATCTTGCTTCGTATCTCTTTTGCGCCGGCCATTAGCTTCTCCTCAAAGCCTTGCGGCCTGCCTTTTCAGACAGGCCGCCAGACATTACCAGGACTGGGTTGCTTTAAACGTATCGATCAGGCCTTTCAGCTTCGCTTCGATATCGTTGTTAAAGTTACCCGACTGGTTGATTTCAGCCATCAGCTCAGCGTGGTCGCGATCGGCGAAGGCCAGCAGTGCAGCTTCGAAGCTGCCAATTTTTGCCAGTTCAACGTCGTTCAGGTAGCCACGCTCTGCAGCGAACAGAACCAGACCCTGCTGCGCGACTGACATCGGCGCATACTGTTTCTGCTTCAGCAGCTCAGTCACTTTCTGACCATGGCTCAGCTGTTTGCGGGTTGCATCGTCCAGATCAGACGCGAACTGCGAGAACGCCGCCAGTTCACGATACTGTGCCAGCGCGGTACGGATACCACCGGACAGTTTCTTGATGATCTTGGTCTGTGCAGCACCACCTACGCGGGATACCGAAATACCTGGGTTAACGGCCGGACGAATACCGGAGTTAAACAGGTTCGATTCCAGGAAGATCTGACCATCAGTAATCGAGATTACGTTGGTCGGAACGAACGCAGAAACGTCGCCCGCCTGGGTTTCGATGATCGGGAGCGCGGTCAGTGAACCGGTTTTACCTGTCACTGCGCCATTGGTGAAACGTTCAACATAATCAGCGCTTACGCGTGATGCACGTTCCAGCAGACGGGAGTGGAGATAGAACACGTCGCCAGGGAAAGCTTCACGGCCTGGTGGACGGCGCAGCAGCAGAGAGATTTGACGGTAAGCGATAGCCTGCTTGGAGAGGTCATCGTATACGATCAGCGCATCTTCACCACGGTCACGGAAGTATTCGCCCATCGCACAACCTGCGTACGGAGAGAGATACTGCAGTGCAGCAGATTCAGAAGCAGACGCCACAACAACGATGGTGTTCTGCAGTGCGCCATGCTCTTCCAGCTTACGAACCACGTTAGAGATGGTTGAGGCTTTCTGACCAATCGCAACGTAGACACACTTGATGCCTGAGTCGCGCTGGTTGATGATCGCATCGATCGCCATCGCGGTTTTACCGGTCTGACGGTCACCGATGATCAGCTCACGCTGGCCACGGCCGATTGGAATCATCGCATCGACCGACTTATAACCGGTCTGAACCGGCTGGTCGACTGACTGACGATCGATAACGCCAGGTGCAATCACTTCGACCGGTGAGAAACCGTCGTTGTCGATTGCGCCTTTACCGTCGATCGGCGCACCCAGGGTGTTCACGACGCGGCCCAGCAGGCCACGGCCTACCGGTACTTCAAGAATACGGCCAGTACACTTAACCTTCATGCCTTCGGCGAGGTCAGCGTAAGGACCCATCACCACTGCACCAACCGAGTCACGCTCGAGGTTCAGGGCGATAGCGTAACGGTTACCCGGCAGGGCAATCATCTCACCCTGCATCACATCGGCCAGGCCGTGTACGCGGATGATACCGTCACTTACAGAAACAATCGTACCTTCGTTGTGAGCTTCACTCACGACATTGAACTGAGCAATGCGCTGCTTGATCAGTTCGCTGATTTCGGTGGAATTCAGTTGCATATGCTCCAGTCCCCTTAAGACTGCAAGACGTCAGCCAGACGGTCAAGTCGGCCGCGTACGCTGCCGTCAATAACCAGATCACCCGAACGGATGATCACGCCTGCCATCACAGACTTATCAATTTTGCAATTCAGCTTAACTTTGCGTGACAGACGTTTTTCCATCGCGGCGCTGATTTTATTCAGCTGGTCGTCACTCAGCGTACTGGCGGAGATAACATCAACTTCAGCGGTGGCTTCATAAGCGTCACGCAGTTCGATGTATTGAGCCAGTACAGCCGGAAGCGCTGTCAAACGTCCGTTTTCCGCCATCACCTTAATCAGGTTCTGCGCGGGTTCATCCAGTTGATCACCACAGACTGCGTTGAACGACGCTGCCAGCGCTTCGGGTGCTAATGCACCTGAGAGAAGATCAGCCATCTGTTCATTGCGAGCCACTTCTGCGGCAAACGCCAGCATCTGTTGCCAGCGTTCTATACTTTGATGCTCAACAGCAAAGTCAAAAGCTGCTTTGGCGTAGGGGCGAGCTACAGTAATCAGATCAGACATCAGCCCCTCCCTCCTTACAGTTCAGCGACCAGTTTATCAACGATGTCGCTGTTAGCAGCTTCATCCACGGAGCGTTCGATGATCTTCTCGGCGCCAGCCATAGCCAGCAACGCAACCTGCTTACGCAGTTCTTCACGCGCACGTTTGCGTTCGGCATCAATTTCAGCCTGCGCTTGTGTCACGATGCGATTACGTTCGTTTTCAGCTTCGGTTTTGGCTTCGTCCAGAATCTGCGCGCGACGCTTGTTCGCTTGCTCGATAATGACCTGAGCGTCTTCTTTGGCTTTTTTCAGCTGGTCGGTCGCATTAGCCTGCGCGAGATCCAAATCTTTCTTAGCACGTTCAGCAGAAGCAAGGCCTTCAGCAATTTCTTTCTGGCGCTTTTCGATAGCAGCCATAAGCGGCGGCCATACGTACTTCATGCAGAACGCGACAAACAGGATGAACGCGATAGCCTGGCCGAGGATTGTTGCATTAATGTTCACAGCACAATGCCTCTAGATTGAGTATTTAACTTTTCTGCCGTTATCGTTGTGATAAGCGGCAGAATCCGTTCACCCTTGCACATTGTGCGCTGAGTGAACACAGGGCTTTAGGCGACAGCAAACATCACGTACAGACCCAGACCAACAGCGATCATCGGGATTGCATCCACCAGACCCATTACAACAAAGAACTGCGTGCGCAGCAGAGGAATCAGGTCAGGCTGACGAGCAGCGCCTTCCAGGAATTTTCCTCCGAGGATGCCGATACCGATCGCAGCACCGATTGCCGCCAGGCCCATCATCACAGCGGCAGCCATGTACAGCAGATCCATATTCAGGTTTTCCATGACAGTCTCCAGTTTGTTTCAGTTAAATGCTCCCTTCATCTCCCGGGCTTCAGCGGTGTGCGCCGTAACCCGGAATCAAGAGGGAAAGTAGTGTTGAGAAAAAAATCAATGCTCTTCAGATGCCATCGACAGATAGACGATCGTGAGGACCATGAAAATGAAAGCCTGTAGCGAAATGATCAGGATGTGGAAAATGGCCCACGGCACATTCAGCACCCACTGCGACCACCACGGCAACAGACCGGCAATAAGGATAAAGATCAGTTCACCCGCATACATGTTACCGAACAGTCGTAAACCCAGTGATACAGGCTTAGACAGCAGGCTCACACCTTCCAGAATCAGGTTGATCGGGATGAAGATCGGGTGGTTAAAAGGCTGCAGCGTCAGCTCTTTCGTGAAGCCGCCAATGCCTTTCATTTTGATGCTGTAGAACAGAATCAAAATAAATACGCCCAACGCCATAGATAGCGTGATGTTCACGTCTGCAGATGGTACGACGCGAAGCGCCGGCAAACCAAACACGTGCTCGCCAATATATGGCAGCAAGTCGATTGGCAGCAGATCCATGAAGTTCATCAGGAAGACCCAGACAAAGATTGTCAGAGCCAGCGGGGCGATAAGTTTGCTCTTACCGTGATACATGTCGCGAACGTTACTATCGACGAAACCGACAACCAGTTCGATAGCCGCCTGCATTTTCCCTGGCACACCGCTGGTGGCAGACTTCGCCACGCTACGGAACAACACCAGGAAGATGATTCCCAGCACCATAGAGAAAAACATGGAATCGATATTTAATACCCAGAACGTCGCGGGAGCGTCGTGCGGATTCACTATCTCGAAGGTACGCAGGTCCAACTGAAGATGAGTCAGGTGGTGACCGATGTACTCTTGCGGAGTAGAGATTTCTCCTGCAGCCATGATGCCTCTTACCCTTTGTTGTTAATTACCGCCGGTGCCAGCATTTGAACCACCAGCACCGATAACCAGGTTATTCCGACCGGCCAGAAGACCGCCCCGAACAGACCCAACGCCACAATGAGCAAAATGATGGTCGCAAACACTTTGGCTATTTCACCTAAAGCGAAGCTCCACGCGACTCGCCCCGAAGCGGGGGGTTGCCCCTGCAGGCGCCAGGCTAAAAACAAAAACAATACGTTTGGCAGCCAGGCTGCCGCTCCGCCAGCAAGAGCAGAGACACCCCATGTGACATCTTTAACAGCAAAGAGCGCGCCGATGATGACTATTGTCACCAGCTGAATCATCAGCACCGTTCTGGCGAATTTTACACTGTAAAGAGACACTGACATGACGCTGATACTCTCCTGCCCCGTTAGGGGTATGTCGCGTGTCGTATAAGACTGCCTTTGCGCAGTTGAGTCAAGCAGCAAAAGCCGTGCAAATTATACGGGCCGCACCTGCGATTTCAATCGGTAAGTAGCGAAAAGGTGAACAATTATTTAAATTTCTTTCCGGAGGGCTATTTTTCCAAAGATTACCCTGCAGAGATTCACGCTAATCTGACTGAAAATTCCCTCGCATCTTGCTTTTAAAGCGTGCTTTAGATCACATAATAAGCACTCACACTACACTGAGTTTTATCTGGCACCTATTTAAGAACAATCTGTAAAACAGATTAAACCTTTAAAATCAGTGTATTGAAATTATAAAATTGCGCATGCAAGCCTATTTTCACCTAAAACACGCTATTGACATCGAAGTATGCTTAAGAATCGTGAAATTGATATTACGCACGCAAAGTTATTACCACGATATATTTTCCGGCGTGACTACTTTTATTCCGCGACCCGCCTATACAAGTGATATTTCTGATAAATAAATGTGAACTAATCGTTAAATGTAACAGAGCTTTTCGGATAATTTCCGTGGCCCTTTTTAACCTTCTGCCAGCCAGGGGTTAATCAAAATCTTTTATTGATAGCGCATCATATGCACTTTTTTCATTGGAACCCTGATAAAACCCCTGGTAAATAAAGGCCTACTGGTGACGAATGATGACCAGATGACGGTCACCTTCCAGCTGCGGCACCTGCAGCTTAATCACCGCATCGGAGACATAACCGGCCGGTAATTCAGCGATTTCATCATCCGGACGCACACCTTTGAGCGCAAAGAACCGCCCTTCTCTTCCCGGCAGATGATGACACCAGTTCACCATGTCGGTCAGCGAGGCAAATGCGCGACTGATTACGCCATCAAAAGGCGGCTCAGCCGGGAATGCCTCAACCCGGCTCTGCACCGGAGTAATGTTAGTGAGTCCTAACTCATGCTGAACCTGACGCAGGAAACGCACCCGCTTGCCCAGGCTGTCGAGCAGCGTAAAGTGCGCATCGGGCATCACGATAGCCAGCGGAATGCCAGGCAATCCGGGTCCGGTTCCGACATCAATAAAACGTGAGCCTTTCAGATGCGGCGCCACCACGATGCTGTCGAGAATATGGCGGACCAGCATCTGCTGCGGGTCGCGCACGGATGTCAGATTGTAGGCTTTGTTCCACTTGTCCAGCAGGCCGACATAGGCAACCAGCTGCTGTTTTTGTTGATCGGAGAGGGAAATACCGGCTGCTTTTAGCAGCGACGTGAGTGTGTTGATCACAGCATAAGTCCATTCAGCGGGGGCGAGTCGCCTCGCCCCGTTTCAGATCAGGCGCTTTTGCGCAGCAGACCCTGTTTTTTCAGATAGATAAGCAGAATTGAGATGGCCGCCGGCGTAATGCCGGAAATGCGCGTTGCCTGACCAATCGACGACGGCTTGTGATCGTTCAGCTTGGCGATCACCTCATTCGACAGCCCGTTCACCTGACGGTAGTCGAGGTCTACCGGTAACAGCGTATTCTCGTTACGCAACTGGCGGTCGATCTCTTCCTGCTGGCGCGCAATATACCCTTCATATTTGACCTGAATCTCAACTTGCTCAGCGGCCTGCTCATCAGTCAGAGCCGGACCAAAGGCATCCAGTGTCATCAGCTTCAGGTAAGTCAGCTCCGGACGGCGCAGCAGATCTTCCCCGCTGGCTTCTTTGGTCAGCGGCGCGCTGAGGACGGTGTTCACTTCTGTCACGTGTTCTGACTTCGGATGAACCCAGATATCGCGCAGGCGCTGACGCTCCAGTTCAATCGCTTCCAGTTTCTGATTGAAACGCGCCCAGCGCGCATCGTCCACCAGACCCAGCTCACGACCGGTTTCGGTCAGACGCAGATCGGCGTTGTCTTCGCGCAGCATCAGACGGTATTCAGCACGGGAGGTAAACATCCGGTACGGCTCTTTGGTGCCGAGTGTGCAGAGATCATCAACCAGCACGCCCAGATAAGCCTGGTCACGACGCGGCGCCCAGCCCTCTTTGTCGGCAGACTGGCGGGCCGCATTCAGACCAGCCAGCATCCCCTGCGCAGCCGCTTCTTCGTAGCCGGTGGTGCCGTTGATCTGTCCGGCAAAGAACAGGCCGTGAATAAATTTACTTTCCAGCGTCGGTTTGAGATCGCGCGGATCGAAGAAGTCATACTCAATGGCATAACCCGGACGCACGATCTTCGCATTCTCCATACCCTGCATCGAGCGGACGATCTGAATCTGCACGTCAAACGGCAGACTGGTCGAAATCCCGTTCGGGTAGATCTCATTACTGGTCAGCCCTTCCGGCTCCAGGAAAATCTGATGCGAGTTACGATCGGCAAAACGCATGACTTTGTCTTCGATCGACGGGCAGTAGCGAGGGCCGATCCCCTCAATGATCCCGGCATACATCGGGCTGCGATCCAGATTATTGCGGATCACATCATGGGTTTTCTCGTTGGTATAGGTGATCCAGCACGGCACCTGCTGCGGATGCTGAGAGGCATTGCCCATGAACGAGAACACCGGCATCGGGTTATCGCCGTGCTGCGGACTGAGCACTGAAAAATCGATGGTGCGCGCATCGATACGCGGTGGCGTACCGGTCTTGAGGCGGTTGACCCGCAGCGGCAGCGCACGCAGTCGTTTTGCCAGCGGAATGGACGGGGGATCGCCAGCGCGACCGCCACTGTAATTGTCCAGACCGATATGAATTTTGCCGTCAAGGAATGTACCGACGGTGAGGACCACGGTTTTCGCGCGGAACTTCAGTCCCATCTGGGTGACTGCACCCACCACCCGATCGTTTTCCACGATAAGATCGTCAACCGCCTGCTGGAAGATCATCAGATTGGGCTGGTTCTCCAGTGCGGTGCGCACTGCCTGGCGATAGAGCACGCGATCCGCCTGAGCACGGGTAGCCCGCACTGCCGGACCTTTGCTGGCGTTTAGTATCCTAAACTGGATACCCGCCTGGTCAATCGCACTGGCCATCAGACCACCCAGGGCATCCACTTCCTTCACCAAATGTCCTTTGCCAATACCACCAATCGCCGGGTTACAGGACATTTGTCCAAGCGTATCAATGTTATGGGTGAGTAACAGGGTTTGCTGACCCATTCGGGCTGCCGCCATTGCGGCTTCGGTGCCCGCATGACCACCACCAATTACGATGACGTCAAAAGGATCCTGATAAAACATGAAGTGGTACCTCGGTTGATGAACTTGCAGGATCGTCGTCCTGGGGCGTGGATTCTACTCAAATTCCGTCTGGGGTGAAAGCCGCGGGATCGTCCGGTTTTAAAAGAAAGGATCTTAGATCTGTATATGATCTTTCTGTTAGATCTCTTATTAGGATCCCGGTTTTCTGTGGATATGTGCCAGAAGCACAGCAGAAACAACAGGATGAAGAGGATCACTACCTGTTAGTGATCGGTGATCCTGATCCGTATAAGCTGGGATCAAAATGGCACGTTATCCACAGCTCAAAAATCATTCTCCCGTTGTTCTTTGGGTAACTACCGGTTATACGCAGTAAAATAGGGTAGTTATCCACAAAATAAACGAGTCCAAAAGGATAAAATCAGCATCTTCCACTGGGGATCGTCACTATTTCGCGATCCCCAGCCCCATTCAGATCGCCTTTTTCCAGCTTTCCAGCCAGGCTTCCGCCGGATCTTCAGGGATCTCATGCTCCAGCACGTCAATCTCCAGACGATCGCCAATCTGACGGGCACCCTGAGCAATTAACAGCGCTTCAATCTGGCGGATCGCGCCACAAAAGAGATCATATTCATGATTGCCGAGTCCAATGGCACCAAACCGGACCTGCGAGAGATCGGGCTGGCTTTCCGTGATGGCTTCGAACAGCGGCAGCAGGTTGTCGGGAATATCGCCGGCACCGTGAGTTGAACAGACCACCAGCCAGATACCCTCGAGCGGCACCTCGTCCAGCTCCGGGCCGTGCAGCATCTGGGTTGAGAAGCCCGCTTCCTGTAATTTTTCTTCGAGATGTTCAGCCACATACTCTGCGCTACCCAGAGTACTGCCACTGATTAAGGTAATATCGGCCATCTTGCTCTCCCGGACATTAAGGCGAGCATTGTACGCTGTGATCAAGCGGTGATCCACCTGTGGACAACAGGGTTAATAGATCAAGAGAGGCGAAGGCAGCCGTTGTCAGCCGCCACATTCGTCAGGGATAAGATTATGCACAGGGCGGAGAGGATCAGGGCTTGATGGTCCGCATGATCGGGTTTTGCAGCGAGATCAGGGTTTCTGTCGACTGGATTTCATCAATGGTCTGGATCTTGTTGATCAGCACCTGTTGCAGGGCATCGATTGACCGGCACATGACTTTAATAAAGATGCTGTAGTGGCCGGTCGTGTACCAGGCCTCGACGACTTCATCCAGCGCATCCAGTTTGCTCAGCGCCGCCGGATAGTCACGCGCACTCTTGAGGATAATGCCGATAAAACAGCAGACATCAAACCCCAGCTGGCGCGGATCGATATCTACCCGGGTGCCCAGAATAATGCCCGCCTGCTTCATCTTTTCCACACGCACATGAATGGTGCCGGGGCTGACATTAAACTGTTTTGCCAGCTCGGCGTAAGCGGTGCGCGCGTTATCCAGCAGGGCATTCAGAATGCCGCGATCCAGGTTATCGAGCTGCAGATGTTCGGCCATGGCCATCCTCGTTATTGGTCTGCTTGAGTAAACAAAGGTGAATGTGCAGCAAAATAACGGTTCAGGCAACTACCGGCAGCGACGGGCGCCGCTGCCGGTTCACTTAGCGTTTGCGCCAGACGGTGACCTGCGCCAGCGTGTGCTGGAACTTGCGGGCCGTTTCGCGGATCACAAACGGTTTATCCTGCGGTTCATCGACCAGGTCGAAGTCGGCCGCCAGCAGACGTTGCAGTGCTTGCAGTGTGGTCAGTGCCTCACCATTCTCACGCACGCCGCCCAGCCAGTTCTCCTTCGGCGTGAAATCTTCCAGCCAGGTGTAAGGCGATGAGAGCAGCAGAATGCCGCCCTGACGCAGCATCGGTGTGATGTCACGCAGGAAGCGTGCAGGCTGACGCAGACGATCGATCAGGTTGGAGGCGAGTACCAGATCGTAACGGCCAGGCTGCGGCTTCAGGTTACAGGCGTCGCCCTGAACAAACTGAATCCGCTGCGCCAGTTCGCTCTCCAGTGAGAAATCTTTCAGGCGAACCTGACGATACTCCACCAGATCGCCTTCCTGCGGCAGCAGATAACGGAAGTCTTCGCCGCTGGCCAGCTGCAGCGCCACATCAATGAAGCGTGCCGAATAGTCCATCCCGGTAACGCGTTCAAAGTGGCGTGCCAGTTCAAAACTGGCGCGTCCGGTGGCACAGCCGATATCCAGAGCATCGCCACGGGCCGGGGTGTAGTTAAGCGCCAGCTTCACCAGGCTTTCGGCATAGTTATCCACGCCGAAATAGCGCGGGCCATACTGGAAGTCGAGGTACTGCGACACCATCGCGTCTGATTCATACGGGTTCAGCGCCATGGTCTCCTGATGGCTGGAAACCACGTAGCGGAAACCGGCATGCTGGAAGAAGTGGCGGCGGAACGCATAGCGTGCTGATTTCAGCGCTTCGTTGCCGGTCGAGATCCAGCTGCCGCCTTTAATCAGCGAATGTTTGCCATCGAAGGTCGGAGTAGAGAAATCATCGTAAAGCGGGTGGACTTTGAAGCCTTCAAAGCCGTTAGTTGGCGTGGTTGTCCACTGCCAGACGTTACCGACGATATCGAAGAATTCGCCCTGGGCGAAGAGATCGACTGGCGAGGAGGAAGCCCAGTACGCCAGGTTGATGTTGCCCGGCGCCCGCTCCCAGTCCGGCTGATCGCCCACGACCTGTTCGCGCAGCTGAGCCCACTCCGCTTCACAGGGAAGCTGAACGCTCATGCCGGTCTGATCCGCCTTCCATCGGCAGAACGCCGCCGCTTCCAGCTGATTCACCTCGGCAGGCCAGTCCCATGGCATAGTGACTTCTTCACACATCAGACGCAGTTTAAGCTGATCGGGCATCGCAGGCGTGCCGACCCAGAAAGTGGGCATCTCTGCTTTGGCAAACTGACACCAGCCCCAGCCTTCATCATCCCACCAGCGGGCATCCTGATAACCGCCCGCCTCAACGAACGCCAGAAATTCTGCGTTGCTGACCAGCATTTTGCTCGCCCTGAACGGCTGCAGCGCAACCTGCTGGCGGCCATATTCGTTATCCCAGCCGTAGGTATCGTCGGTTTTACCCAGCGTGACGGTGCCGCCAGGCATCGGCAGCAGCGTGTTGGCCGGCACAGCTTCGCGCTGGTGGCGCGCCATCGGACAGGCCGGCCACGCGGCCTGCGGTCTGACCCACTCAACCGGTAACTGGCGGATCAGCACGCTGGAGGTTTCCAGATGGATACGCTCATGCTCAATACCCATCAGGATCACCCAGGCCGGGCTCTCCCAGCTGATCGGCAGCGTAATCGGCATGGTCTGGATCAGATCGCTGACCAGCGCTTTCACGCGTCCGCGGTATTCACGGACTTCTTCAATAGTGGGCCAGTCATAGTGGCTGTCGTTGAGATCGTCCCAGCTCATCTCATCCACACCAATCGCCATCATCGCTTCGATACGATCGTCCAGACGCGCGTCAATCAGGCGTCCGGCCATCAGCTTATTAATGTAGAAGGTGGCAGTATGGCCAAAATAGAAGATAAGCGGATGGCGCAGCGGAATGGCTTTGGTAAACCAGGCCTTCGAATCGGCCAGACAGGTGAACAGACTTTCATACTGTTCCCAGGTCTGATGAAAATAGGCCAGCAATTCGGCACGTTTTTGTTCTGTATTCTGGCCGGAGAGCAATAACGTCCGCGTCGGTGCAGGCAAATCGCGGTGGGGTTGAGCAAGCGTCACAGGAAGCTCCAGATTGCTGAGTAAGTGAAACGGTAATTTACTATAGCAAAGAAGCTTTTCTGTCAGATGACTTAACGGCGCCAGTGGCGCAGCAGGCGGCTTTTCATGCCGGTATCGAAGCGCCAGATATGGTCGAAGATGCGCAGAATGCCTGGTTTCCCGTGGGCCGACATGGCGACGGCGTGAAAACGTTGCTGATTGTGTCGCTGGCGCGTTTTAATCGCCCCGATCACCTCTTCCGGCAGACGCTGGGCAATAAAATCGGAGACGATCACCGCATCGGCCTCCTGCCACAGTGCGCCTTCCATCCGGGTGACAACAGAGGACAGACAGGCAGCCAGATCGGTACCGCCGCGAAAACGCTGACTGAGAAAGCGAATCGCCTGTTCCAGTCCGTCATCACCGGTCAGCTCATAGCCAATCACCTCATGAGCAAACAGCATGATGTAGCAGCGACGGCGATCGGCCAGCGCGACCTTCAGCAGTGCCAGACAAAATGCCTTGGCGCAGCGCTCATTGAAGCCACCCATCGAACCGGAGGTATCAACGCAGACGATAAACGGCCCGCGCGGCTGCTCTTCATGCTGCTGGTGGCTGGCCGGACGCATCGTCACCTTTTCATGCCAGGCATCGCCCTGCAGCTTGTAAGTCAGCAGCCGTTTTTCCACCAGCCGCCGGTAAAATTCCAGCTCCAGTTCGCTGATGCTCAGCGCGGCTAACTCCGGCGGCAGCAGACGCAGCACGTCATCGCTCTGATGAATGCCGCTGACCTCTTCCGGCACGGACGCAGGTTCCTGCACCAGATGGTGAAAAGCCTCCATCGGAGCATCCTGCGACGGCACCGATTTGGCCTCGCGGCTGCGACCCAGCTGCTGCGCCAGTTTCAGCAGCTCCGGCTGCTGCGCCAGAAAGTCGCCATATTGCAGCATCAGCTGATAGTCGCCAGGCTGCAGGGACGCTTTGCTCATATCCCACAACCGGCCAGCCGCGGCTTCGTCATCGTCGCCGAGAATCGGTGCCAGCTGGCCGCTCAGCGCCATGCGCTGCTGCAGTTCCGCCAGCAGGCGCTCGCGCTGCTGCTCCAGCAACTGCTGATTCAGCGTCAGGGTCTGTAAGGTCAGGCTCAGCCGCCAGCGCTGTAAAAAGAGCTGGTGCTGCGCGCTGCTGAGATGGTTGATATCGGTGTGCTGCAGCAGACGGTTAGCTTCATCAAGAAAGGGAGAGGGCAGACTTGCAAGCGCCTGCAGTGTGGCAGTTAACTGATGGCTGAATTCACGATCGCTGAGGAGCTGTACCCGCTGAAACAGCTGAAACTCTTCGGCCAGCGTGGCCGGAACCGGCGTGGCCTTGAGATCGGCATTAATCTCCGCTCGCCAGCGCGGCACATCGCGCAGCAGCGCTTTCTTCAGGCCGGGAAACTTTTCAAAAAACAGCGCCAGCTGTGGGGACGCCAGCAGGGCAATAATCAGCTCTTCGATCAGTTCGGTTTCACCTACTGAAAGCAGCGTGCTGAGCGTCTCCACTGAGATCATTTACGCGCCTGTTTCAGCTGTTCCGCCACATCCTGCAGGCTGGTTTCAACCCGCGCCAGCCAGTCATCACTGATAAACAGGCAGCGCTGATGCTGACTGAACTGGTGACGCTGCGACCGCAGTTCACTCTCCAGCGCATCCAGCGCCTCGGTGATCTCACCCGGCAGCGGCTCGCTGCTGCTGACGCCTGGCAGCATCAGCCGCGACGATTGCAGGCTGACATCACGGATAGCCAGGCAGTGCTGTGCATCCACCTGTAAATCCAGACTCTGCGCAAAGCCAATCCCATTCAGCTTGCCGCGAATCTCGCCGCCTTTCTGCAGCCACTGATTCAGTGCATCACGCGCAATCACCAGATGGCTTACCTGCATGTCATGCAGCATCAGCGGCTTTTGCAGCATCAGCGTCAGTTGCTCATCGGTAAAGCTTTCCGGCAGATCGTAATGAGGTTTGCGACTGAACATGCCGCTGTGTTTTTCCAGGGTGATCGCCTGCGCAATGCTCTGCTGTTGCTGCAGGGCCATGCGACGCGCTTTGATCTGCTGCAGTTTCAGCAGCATCGGCTGCTGCTGCCAGGCGTGCTGCGTCATCAGCTGATCGATTTCGCGTTCCAGCAACTGCATGGACGCGACGTCATGCCACAGGCAATCTTTCAGCAGGATCAGGTCAATGGGCGCAATCACGTTGCGTCCGCTGTAAAAGGCGCTGGCCTGCAGCAGATGAATGGCTTTTTTCCAGCGACGATCGGAAATATAAGGCGCGGCGGGCTGGCTCTCCAGCTGCTGACGCAGCTGATAAATCAGTTCAAACACCGCATCGGGCAGGCTGACCTGGCTGATGCCGAGCTGCCACTGCGCATACTCTTCATCACTGATACGCAGGGATTCCGCGACCGGATTGGTGTGCTCATCCTGCTGGTGGGTCAGCATGCTGCGAAAGTTCTGCTTCTCATGCACGTTATCCAGCCACAGGCGAATCAGCATCCGGTCGTAAAGCGCTTCAAGGCCGCTATCTGCTTCCGGCAGTTCATTGGAGGCGGTGACCAGCAGCCGCATCGGGATGGTCTCTTCGCTGTCGCCATTACGGAAGCGGCGTTCGTTGATGGCGGTCAGCAGGGTATTCAGAATCGCCGGGCCGGCTTTCCAGATCTCATCCAGAAAAACGATCTCCGCGTCGGGCAGATACCCTTTCGTCAGACGCTGATAACGCCCTTCATCTTTCAGCGCCTGAATGGAGAGGGGACCAAACACCTCTTCCGGTGTGGAGAAACGGGTCATCAGATATTCAAAGGCGCGGGCGTGCTGAAAGGCATATTTGAGGCGGCGGGCAATCAGGCTCTTGGCGATGCCAGGCGGTCCCAGCAGGAACACGCTTTCGCCACTCAGCGCCGCCAGCAGGCAAAGACGAATGGCATGATGCCGCTCATACAATCCTTTTTCTAACGCATTGCTAAGGCGAGAAATTCTTTCTGCCAAAAGATGGGGTTGAGCCATAATCACTTCAATGTCCTTACGATCGTCGGGCCGCCGCGCTTAAGCAAGCGCATTACTCTATAGATCATCATGCGTGAAAGCGTTGATAGCTGTCAGCTTTTTTGTTTCAGAAGGTTTGCCTGATTGAAAAGCGACGCTAAATAACGCTTTATCGTCAGAATCGACCCCGTTACCCTGCCAGACAGGCGAAGCGGGTATAGGAATTTTTGGTAAACCGTGCATACTGTGCGCTTTTTGATGGCCTGAGCGAGGGGTTTTCGCGCCTCTTAGACTCCAACAAAAGATAACTCTATGAGCTCGGATAATAAGCAGTCACTTCGCGGATTAACGCTGGCCGCTATCGGTGTTGTTTACGGGGATATCGGCACCAGTCCGCTGTATACCCTGCGTGAATGTCTTTCCGGACAGTTTGGCTTCGGCGTTGAGCGGGAAGCGGTATTTGGCTTTCTGTCGCTGATTTTCTGGCTGCTGGTGCTGGTGGTCTCACTGAAGTACATCAGTTATGTGATGCGCGCAGACAATGCCGGTGAAGGCGGGATACTGACCCTGATGTCGCTGGCGGGCCGTCATACCGGTGCACGTGCCACGGCGGTGCTGGTGATCATGGGCCTGATTGGCGGCAGCTTCTTCTATGGGGAAGTGGTGATCACGCCGGCTATTTCAGTGATGTCAGCCATAGAAGGCCTGGAGATTGCCGCGCCGTCGCTCGATCCCTTTATTGTGCCGATGTCGATTGCAGTGCTGACGCTGCTGTTTGCGATTCAGAAACATGGCACCGGCATGGTGGGCAAACTCTTCGCGCCGGTGATGCTGGTCTGGTTCCTGGTGCTGGCGATCCTTGGGGTCAACGGCATCATGAAAAACCCGGAAGTGCTGCATGCACTGAATCCCGCCTATGCGGTTGAGTTCTTCGTGCACTATAAGTCTGTCTCATTCTTCGCGCTTGGCGCCGTCGTGCTGGCGATTACCGGGGTGGAAGCGCTTTATGCCGATATGGGTCACTTCGGTAAAGTGCCGATTCGGCTGGCCTGGTTCTCGGTAGTGCTGCCGTCGCTGGCGCTGAACTACTTTGGTCAGGGCGCGCTGTTACTCAGCGATCCCAAAGCGATTAAAAACCCCTTCTTCCTGCTGGCGCCGGACTGGGCGCTGATCCCGATGCTGATTCTGGCAACCCTGGCGACGGTTATCGCCTCGCAGGCGGTTATCTCGGGTGTCTTCTCGCTGACGCGTCAGGCGGTGCGACTGGGTTATCTGCCTGGGATGCGTATCATCCACACCTCTGAGCGCGAATCGGGCCAGATTTATATCCCGGTGATCAACTGGGTGCTCTATTTCGCGGTGCTGATTGTGATTATCAGCTTTGAGCATTCAAGTAATCTGGCTGCGGCCTACGGTATTGCAGTGACCGGTACCATGGTGCTGACGGCGATGCTCTCCTGCACCGTGGCGGTTAAAAACTGGCACTGGAACAAGCTGGCGGTGGCCGTCATTCTGGTACTGATGCTCTGCATCGACGTGCCGCTGTTTACCGCCAACCTGGTGAAAATCTTCTCCGGTGGCTGGCTGCCGCTCTGTCTCGGCCTGGTGATGTTTGTCATTATGACGACATGGAAAAGCGAACGTTTCCGCCTGCTGCGCCGTATGCACGAACATGGCAACTCCCTGGAAGCGATGATCGCATCACTGGAGAAATCGCCACCGGTTCGCGTGCCGGGCACGGCGGTGTATATGTCGCGTGCGCTGAATGTGATTCCGTTTGCCATGCTGCATAACCTGAAGCACAACAAGGTGTTGCATGAGCGGGTCGTGCTGCTGACGTTGCGGACTGAGGATGCGCCTTACGTGCATAATGTACGTCGCGTCACGATTGAGCAGCTGTCGCCGACGTTCTGGCGCGTGGTGGCGAGCTACGGCTGGCGCGAAACGCCAAACGTCGAGGAGATCTTCCACCGCTGCGGGCTGGAAGGACTCAACTGCCGCATGATGGAGACGTCGTTCTTTATGTCGCATGAGTCGCTGATTATCGGCAAACGGCCGTGGTATCTGCGCCTGCGCGGCAAACTCTTCCTGGCGCTGCAGCGCAATGCGCTCCGCGCGCCAGACCAGTTTGAGATCCCGCCAAACCGGGTGATTGAGCTGGGTACTCAGGTCGAGATTTGATCTGCAGCGCCCGCCTTACGGGGCGGGCGCTGACCAGCGCAGCGTGACGCATAATCCGCCGCCGGGTCGCTGGCTGAAGCTAACCTGCATCCCGTGCAGCTGGGCGATGTTGCGAACGATCGATAATCCCAGCCCGCTACCGCTCTTCTCCTGACCTGGCGGCCGCCAGAAACGCTCACCAAGCCGTTGCAGATCCGCTGTACTCAGTCCCTCGCCGTTATCCTCCACCGACAGGCTATTGGCCTGCAAACGCACATCCACTTCGCTGCCCGCGGGCGTGTAGCGGATGGCGTTATCCAGCAGATTTCGCACCAGCAGAGACAGTAATAGCGGATGCCCCTGAATCTGCGGATCGGTCTCCGCGTGCAGCCGCAGCGTTACACCGTTTTTATCCGCCAGCGGCAGCTGTGCGACGAGCGTCTCCTGCACCGTGCGTTTCAGCGCTACCGGTTCGAAGGCGCTGCGCGCATCATCGGCCTCAACCCGCGAGAGCGTCAGCAGCTGATCCACCAGCCGCGTTGCGCGGGCAATGCCGGCATCCAGTTGCTGCAGCGCATGGGTTCGCATCACTTCATCATCCGCAGTCAGCTGGATCACTTCGCTTTGCACCTGCAGCGCGGCCAGCGGACTACGCAGCTCATGCGCGGCATCGGAGGTAAAGCGCCGTTCACGCTGCATCATGGCGCTGATGCGGCTGAACAGACCATTGAGCGCGACCATCAGCGGTTGTACCTCTTTCGGCACGCGGTCTGCCTGCAGCGGCGTATCGTCATCGGGCGCGCGCTGCGCCAGCTGCCGGGCCAGCGTTTTCAGCGGCCGCAGTTCAGACCAGACCAGCCCGATCAGCAGCAGCAACATAAAAGGCAGCGCGATCAGCCAGGGCAGCACGCTGGCTTTCATCACATCCCGCGTCATGTCGTCACGGTATTCCGACTCCTGACCCACCACCACCCGAAACTGCTTATCGGGCGTTGTCAGCCAGACAAACCGCCAGCGATCGTCATCATTGGTGAGCTGACCCTCATGAAATCCCTGATAGTCAGCTTCAAATGGCAGATAGCGGCCATTATCGCCATCATTCATCACCTGCCTGCCGTCCCGCGTGAAGACAGCAAAGGCCAGCGCATCATCATCCTGTTCGCCGCGATGATGGCGCAGCATCTCTTTGGTTTTTGGCAGCGTGGGGGTGTTCAGTGAGGAGAAATCCAGCGTCAGCAGGCGCTTCGCCAGCAGCATCTGCTGGGTATCAAAGAGCTCATCCAGGGTTTCACGCGTCTGATACCAGGCACTGATACTGGCGCTGGCCCAGCAGAGGCCGAGCAGCAGCACAAAACCGATGCCCAGCCGCAGAAACAGACTCATTGATCGCATCCGGCTTCCCCCAGGGTATAACCGACGCCGTGCAGCGTGCGGATAAACGCGCTGCCCAGCTTTTTACGCAGATGATGGATGTGAACTTCTACCGCGTTGCTGGAGACGTCGGCATCCCAGCTGTAGAGTTTCTCTTCCAGCTGGCTGCGCGTCAGCACCCGGCCCGGGTTGCGCATAAAGAGTTCCAGCAGCGCCAGTTCACGGCTTTTCAGCTCAATCGTCTCACCCTCGCGCATCACACTGTGGCTGCCGGGGATCAGCACCACGTTACCGTGACGGAGTTCGGGCTGCAGCTGGCCGTGGCGGCGGCGGATCAGCGCCTGTAAGCGAGCGGCCACTTCGGTTAAGGCAAAGGGCTTACACAGATAGTCATCGGCTCCAAGCTGAAGCCCTTCGACCCGCTGATCGAGCGCATCGCGGGCGGTCAGTATCAGTACCGGCACATCGTTGCCCTCCTGTCGCCACTGCCGCAGGATATCGAGTCCATCCCGCTCAGGCAGCGAGAGATCCAGAATCACCGCGTCCCACGGCGCGGCCTCCAGCGCGTTAAAGCCCGACTCACCCGAGGTAAACCAGTCAACGCTGAAGCCCAGTTTACTCAGCCCGGCTTTGATACCGTCGCCAATTAAGCGATCGTCTTCAATCAGTAAAATACGCATCACGTCTCCCTGTTCCGATAGCGCTTTATACGAAGCAACTTCCCCACTGTACAGCTGATTTCGGCGAAAATGGCTTATTTTTACCGCTTAAGAAGCTGTTAAGAACTCTATGGTCAACTGGACGTATTCAAACCGAAAACACCACTGAGAAAGGGGTACACCATGAAAAAGCACGCTGCAATTCTGGCCGTCGTTATGCTGGCTTCCGCCCCGGTTTTCGCTGCACAGCAGGGCGGATTTGTTGATCCCAGCGCGCCAGCCGCACAGACGCAGTCAGCAACCGGTCAGGGCGGCTTCAGTGCCGATCACACCAGTGTGGTGACCGTGAAGCAGGCTGAAGAGATGAAAGATGACAGCTGGATTACCGTGCGCGGCAAGCTGGAGAAACAGACCGGCAAGGAAGATTATCTGTTCCGCGACCAGACCGGCACCATGAAAGTCGAAATCGACCACAAGCACTGGAACGGGCAGACCATCACACCTAAAGATAACGTTGAGCTGACGGGTGAGCTGGATAAAGATTTCAACAGCATTGAGTTAGACGTTAAGCAGGTTAAAAAGCTGCCTTAATCTTTTCCTTCAGGGCTGCATTTGCGGCCCTTTTTTTCATCCCCTCTCCCGCCTTAATGCAAATTTCCCCCGGCATGAGCGAAACGTTTCGATGACGATCACAGATTTCTTCTTTGCCCGTTGAGTTGATGGCGGCTTTTCATACACTCCTGACAGCGAAACGTTTCGCTGTGGAGTGAAAAGATGAAAAAAGGTCGCTTGTTAAACGCTGAACTCTCTCATGTGATTGCCCGCCTGGGACACACGGATACGCTGACGATTGCTGATGCAGGCTTGCCCATTCCGGCAGGACCGCAGCGTATCGACTTAGCGCTCACGCCGGGTACGCCCGATTTTATGCAGGTGGTGAATGCTGTCGCACTGGAGATGCAGGTAGAGAGCGCCCTGATCGCGGAGGAGATTAAGCAGCATAATCCGCAACTTCATAGTGCGCTTGTCGCCGTGCTCGAAGCCTTGCAACAGCACCAGGGGAATAGCATCACCATCAGCTACACCAGTCATGAACAATTCAAACAACAAACGCAGCGTAGTCAGGCGGTCATTCGCAGCGGAGAGTGTTCTCCGTTTGCGAATGTCATCCTCAGCGCCGGTGTGACCTTCTGAGGCCGCTATGCAACCTTTACTGCAACTCGACGGCATTGAGAAATCCTTTCCGGGTGTGAAGGCCCTTAAGGGTGCGTCGCTGAATGTCCGGGCAGGACGCGTGATGGCGCTGGTGGGCGAGAACGGCGCAGGCAAGTCCACCATGATGAAAGTGCTGACCGGGATCTACCAGTATGATGCCGGTACGCTGCGCTGGCTCGGCAAAGAGACCCGTTTCAGTGGGCCGAAAGCGTCTCAGGAAGCGGGCATTGGCATCATCCATCAGGAACTGAACCTGATCCCTCAGTTAACCGTGGCGGAGAATATTTTTCTCGGTCGTGAATATGTCGGCCGTTTTGGCCGTATCCAGTGGCCGCGTATGTATGCCGAAGCGGATGCACTGCTTAAACGGCTTAATCTGCGCTTCAACAGCCACAAGCTGGTAGGGGATTTATCGATTGGCGATCAGCAGATGGTCGAAATCGCCAAAGTCCTGAGTTTTGAGTCGCAGGTCATCATCATGGATGAACCAACTGATGCGCTGACCGATACCGAAACGCTATCGCTGTTCCGGGTGATCAACGAACTGAAAGTGCAGGGCTGCGGCATCGTCTATATCTCGCATCGCATGAAAGAGATCTTTGAGATCTGCGATGACGTCACGGTATTCCGCGACGGCCAGTTTATTGCTGAGCGTCCGGTGAGTGAGCTGACCGAAGAGAGCCTGATCGAGATGATGGTCGGACGTAAGCTGGAAGATCAATATCCCCATATCGATCAGGCGCCAGGCGACGTGCGGCTGAAAGTGGAAAACGTCAGCGGACCGGGCGTGGAAAACGTCAGCTTCAGTCTGCGCAAAGGGGAAATCCTTGGCGTGTCTGGTCTGATGGGCGCGGGCCGTACCGAACTGATGAAAGTGCTGTACGGCGCATTGCCGCGTCGCGAAGGCAACCTGTGGCTCAATGGCCGGGAAGTGGTGACGCGCTCGCCGCAGGATGGACTGGCGAACGGCATCGTTTACATCTCCGAAGATCGTAAGCGCGATGGTCTGGTACTGGGCATGTCAGTGAAAGAGAACATGTCGCTGACGGCGTTGCGCTATTTCAGTCACGGCAGCGGCACACTGAAACACGCGGCAGAGCAGCTGGCGGTGGGCGATTTCATCCGGCTGTTCAATGTTAAAACGCCTTCCATGGAGCAGCCGATCGGCCTGCTTTCAGGTGGTAACCAGCAGAAAGTGGCGATTGCCCGTGGTCTGATGACCCGGCCCAACGTGCTGATTCTGGACGAACCGACACGCGGTGTGGATGTCGGTGCGAAGAAAGAGATCTATCAACTAATTAACCAGTTTAAAGCCGAAGGGCTGAGCATCATCCTAGTCTCCTCGGAAATGCCGGAGGTGCTGGGCATGAGCGATCGGATTCTGGTGATGCATGAAGGCCGTATCAGCGGCGAATTTACCCGAGAAGAAGCCACTCAGGAGAGCCTGATGGCAGCCGCCGTAGGCAAGCAACACAGCGAGGATTTAGTGGTATGACGACCCAAACTTTACCGGCCAGCCGTCGCTGGTTTAGCAAAAGCTGGTTACTGGAGCAGAAGTCGCTGATAGCGCTGATGGTGCTGATCGCCGTAGTGGCAAGCCAGAGCCCGAACTTCTTTACCGTGGCGAACCTGTTCAACATTCTGCAGCAGACCTCGGTTAACGCCATTATGGCGGTCGGGATGACGCTGGTGATCCTGACTTCCGGTATCGACCTCTCGGTGGGTTCGCTGCTGGCTCTGACCGGCGCGGTGGGTGCATCGCTGGTGGGCATGGAAGTCAATGCCCTGGTCGCGGTGGCGGCTTCGCTGGCGCTCGGAGCGGCAATCGGTGCCCTGACCGGCACCATTGTGGCGCGCGGCAAGGTTCAGGCCTTTATCGCCACGCTGGTCATGATGTTGCTGCTGCGCGGTGTCACCATGGTCTACACCGACGGCAGCCCGATTAACACCGGCTTCAGTGCCAATGCCGATCTGCTGGGCTGGTTCGGTATCGGTCGCCCGCTGGGTATTCCTGCGCCGGTCTGGCTGATGGCGCTGGTCTTTATCGCCGCCTGGTACATGCTGCAGCACACCCGCCTGGGTCGCTATATCTATGCGCTTGGCGGTAACGAAGCGGCAACGCGTCTCTCTGGCATCAATGTGAATCGCGTTAAAATCATCGTCTATTCACTGAGTGGCATGCTGGCAGCGCTGGCGGGCACCATTGAAGTGGCGCGTCTCTCTTCGGCGCAGCCAACAGCGGGTACCGGCTATGAGCTGGATGCGATTGCTGCGGTCGTGCTGGGCGGAACCAGCCTGGCTGGCGGTAAAGGCCGTATTTTCGGCACCCTGATTGGCGCACTGATCCTTGGCTTCCTGAACAACGGCCTGAACCTGATGGGCGTCTCTTCGTACTACCAGATGATCGTTAAAGCGGTAGTCATCCTGCTGGCGGTGCTGGTGGATAATAAAAGCAGTAAATAACTCTGACCTTACACAGGATAACAAGATGAAAAAGTTAACCGCACTGGCCATGATCCTCGGCGCAACGCTCAGTACCAGCGCTATGGCAAAAGATACCATCGCGCTGGTGGTTTCAACCCTGAACAACCCGTTCTTTGTCTCCCTGAAAGAGGGTGCACAGAAAGAAGCGGATAAGCTGGGCTACAACCTGGTGGTGCTGGATTCGCAGAACAACCCGGCGAAAGAGCTGGCAAACGTGCAGGATCTGACGGTTCGCGGCACCAAACTGCTGCTGATCAACCCGACTGACTCTGATGCCGTGGGCAACGCCGTGAAGATGGCTAACCAGGCGAACATTCCGGTTATTACGCTGGACCGCGTTGCTGCACAGGGCACGGTGGTCAGCCACGTCGCTTCTGACAACCGTTTCGGCGGTAAAATGGCCGGTGATTTCATCGCCAAAAAAGTCGGCGAAAATGCCAGAATTATTGAGCTGCAGGGCATTGCCGGTACCTCTGCTGCCCGTGAACGTGGCGAAGGCTTCAAACAGGCCGCTGATGCGCATAAATTCCAGATCCTCGCCAGCCAGCCTGCTGACTTTGACCGTACCAAAGGTCTGAACGTCATGCAGAACCTGCTGCAGGCGCATCCGGATGTTCAGGCGGTCTTCGCTCAGAACGACGAAATGGCACTGGGTGCACTGCGTGCGCTGCAGACCGCCGGTAAAACCGGTGTGATCGTGGTTGGTTTTGACGGCACTGCTGATGGCGTTAAAGCCGTAGAAGCTGGCAAACTGTCTGCGACCGTGGCACAGATGCCAGAAAAAATTGGCATGATTGGCGTGGATACCGCTGATAAAGTGCTGAAGGGTGAAAAAGTGCAGGCGATCAATCCGGTCGACCTGAAGCTGGTCACTCAATAACTCAAAGAAAAGCAGGGCACCGCGCCACCCTCCCGGTGGCGCACTTATTCCGGACTCCCCTAATGAGCAAAAACGCAAAACTGGCCGTTCTTGGCAGCATTAATGCTGACCACATCCTTAATCTGGCGCACTTCCCTCGTCCCGGTGAAACGGTGATCGGGCAGAATTATCAGATTGCGTTTGGCGGTAAAGGTGCGAATCAGGCGGTAGCCGCTGGTCGTGCTGGTGCTGATATCGCATTTATCGCCTGTGTAGGCGCTGACGACATTGGCGAACGTATTCGTCAGCAGCTCACACAGGACAATATTGATACCTCGCCGGTCGAGGTCGTCGGGGGTGAGTCGACGGGTGTGGCGATGATTTTCGTCAACGGTGACGGTGAGAACAACATCGGCATCTACTCCGGTGCAAACGCGGCGTTAACACCCGAATGTGTGACACGTCATCAGCAGGTTATCGCCGACGCCGATGCACTGTTAATGCAGCTGGAATCACCGCTGGAGAGCGTGCTGGCCGCCGCGACCCTCGCCCGACAGCATCAGACGCAGGTTATTCTCAATCCGGCACCCGCTACCCGTCTCTCCGATGAGCTGCTGGCGCTGATCGACATTATTACGCCGAATGAGACCGAAGCCGAGAGTCTGACCGGCATTGCGGTCCACAACGATGAAGATGCCGCCCGGGCTGCGGCAGTGCTGCATGCGAAAGGCATCGGCACGGTACTGATTACGCTGGGTCGCCGCGGTGTCTGGCTGAGCGAGCAGGGCGAAGGTCAGCGTATTGCGGGCTTCAGTGTTAAAGCTATCGATACCATCGCGGCGGGCGATACGTTTAACGGCGCCTTTATTACCGCGCGACTGGAGCAGAAGCCGATGTACGACGCGGTGCGATTTGCCCATGCCGCCGCCGCTATTGCCGTTACCCGCTCGGGTGCGCAGCCCTCCGTGCCGTGGCGCGCGGAGATCGATGAATTTTTGCAGCAGCAGGGCTAAGCACTTGAGCACCATGAAAGATGTCGCTCGCCTGGCGGGCGTCTCTACCTCCACTGTCTCGCACGTAATCAATAACAATCGCTTTGTCAGTGAAGGCGTGCGGGAAAAAGTTGAGCAGGCCATCCGCCACCTTAACTACGCCCCTTCTGCGCTGGCGCGCAGTCTGAAAATGAATCAGACGCACACCATCGGTATGCTGCTGACCACCAGTAGTAACCCCTTTTATGCCGAAGTCGTGCGGGGCGTGGAGGAGAGCTGCTATCAGCGTGGCTACAGCCTGATTCTTTGTAATACGGCGGGTGATGAGGAGCGGATGAACCGCAGCCTGGAAACGCTTATGCAGAAGCGCGTCGATGGTTTGCTGATCATGTGTACTGAAAGTCACCTGCCCTCGGCAGACATTCTGAACCGTTATCCTTCTATACCTGCGGTGATGATGGACTGGGCGCCCTTTGAAGGGCGGGGTGACATCATTCAGGATAACGCGCTGCTGGGCGGAGAACTGGCGACTCAGCACCTTATCGACAGCGGTTACACCCGCATCGCCTGTATCGCCGGTCCGCAGGATAAAACCCCGGCGCGTATGCGTCTGGAAGGTTATCGCAACGCCATGGCAAAGAGTGGCCTGGAAATTCTGCCCGGCTATGTGGTGAATGGTGACTTTGAATTTCAGGGGGGCTACAACGGGATGGTCGAGTTGCTGGCGCTGGAAACGCCGCCGGACGCTGTCTTTACCAGTAATGATGCTATGGCGGTCGGTGTTTATCACGCACTCTATCAGGCCGGGATGCAGGTTCCGCAGCAGATGGCGGTCATGGGATATGACGATATCGAACTGGCGCGTTATCTCACTCCGCCACTGAGTACCATCCATCAGCCGAAAGATGCGCTGGGTGAACTGGCGATAGACACCTTAATTCATCGTCTCAGCGATCCCGACGCCAGCCAGCAAACGCTGGTGCTGACGCCGGAACTGGTGGTGCGGGGGTCGGTTTAGCGCTTTTTCTTCTTGTCGCGATTACTGATCAGATTTCGTCCATCCCCGTTTTTCAGCAGCATAAAGGTCAGCGCCGAAAGTACGGTGACAATACCCATGGTCAGAAACGTGGCGTGGAACTGCGAAATGGTGCTGGTTTCAAACTCCTGATAGAAGCGCAGCACCGCCGCGCTGACGGCCACACCAAAACTGATCGCTAACTGCTGCGTCACGGCCAGCACGCTGTTACCCCCGCTGGCGTTATCATCATCCAGGTCAGCCAGCGTAATGGTGTTCATGGCGGTGAACTGTGTAGACATGGCCATGCCGAGCACAAACAGCGGAAGCAACAGAACAAAGATGCTTTCAGCGGGTGACTGCAGAGAGAAGCTGGCGATCAGGAGGCCAATAATGGCGGTAATGCCGACCAGCAGACGGCGATAGCCCAGCCAGCGCAGCAGTTGTGTCACCGTCGACTTCGCCAGTATCGAGCCAATGGCGGTTGGTGCCATCATGCAGCCTGCGATAATTGCGGAAAAGCCAAACCCGACCTGCAACATGAGCGGCATCAAAAAGGGCACACAGCCGGTGCCGAGACGAGAGGCAATGTTGCCGACGATGCCGACTGAGAAAGTCCGGGTTTTAAACATCGGCAGATTGATCAGCGGTGAAGGGTGATTCCGGGCATGCACTATATAGAGGAGTAAAAGCACGATCCCGCTGAGTAATATCCCACCCGCCAGCCAGGCGGAAACAATCCGCTCACCAAACAGCTCAATCCCAATCGAGATCATCACCAGTCCAGCCCCGAACAATATAAAGCCGAAAAAGTCGAAGCGGCGCTTGGGTGTGGTGAAGTCCGGCATATATTTGCGTGCGTAGATAATGCCGAGAATGCCAATCGGGATGTTAATCAGGAAGATCCAGTGCCAGGTGGCGTAGGTGACCAGCACGCCGCCCAGCATCGGCCCCAGTATCGGGCCAACCAGTCCTGGCATGGTGACAAAATTGAGCACCGGCAGCAGTTCACTGCGCGGGTAGGCGCGTAACAGTGCCAGTCGCGCGACGGGCATCATCATTGCGCCACCCACACCCTGAACGATGCGCGAGATGACCAATACCGAAAGCGTCGGTGACAATGCACAAGCCAGCGAACCGAGGGTGAACAGCGAAACCGCAACGATGAACACCTTGCGCGTACCAAAGCGATCGGCGAGCCAGCCGCTGACCGGAATCAGCATAGCGACAGTCAGGGTGTAACTGATGACGGCGGATTGCATGGCCAGGGGAGAACGATCAAGGCTGGTGGCGATAGCGGGCAGGGCAGTGTTGAGTATCGTGGCGTCGAGTGACTGCATGAAAAAGGCCATAGCAGCTATCCATGGCAAACCAGCCATGCTGCGCGCGGATTTTATCATTGAGTGTCCTTCCTGGGGTTATCCTGCGAGAAGAAGCAAAATAATAGCACCCGTAATCGGCAACGGCAGGTCTCTTTACAACGTTTAGTTGCCACTTTTGTGCGTTATTCGGCCATGAAACGTCTCTTTTTAAGCCGTTCGTTTAAAAAAGATGCGCTCAGCAAATTAATTCGAAGAAACACTTGTCAGCCTGAGGAAACTCCCTATAATGCGCCTCCATCGACACGGAACACCGGCAACGGGGAAACGGGTTGAGAGGCACAGGAGACTGCGCCGCCGGAGAAAAACTTCTGAAATAGAGGTTGACTCTGCAGGAGGAAAGCGTAATATACGCCACCTCGCGACAGGACGCTAACGCACTGTTCGCACTGCTCTTTAACAATTTATCAGACAATCTGTGTGGGCACTCGCAGGATTGATATCAGCGTCTCCGGACGTAAAAAAATATCAAGCCTCACGAGTGAACACATAATGAAATTCATTATGACGTTTTACAGATGAGCACCGCTTAACTTGTTTAAGCAAATCAAACTTAAATTGAAGAGTTTGATCATGGCTCAGATTGAACGCTGGCGGCAGGCCTAACACATGCAAGTCGGACGGTAGCACAGAGAGCTTGCTCTTGGGTGACGAGTGGCGGACGGGTGAGTAATGTCTGGGGATCTGCCCGATAGAGGGGGATAACCACTGGAAACGGTGGCTAATACCGCATAACGTCGCAAGACCAAAGAGGGGGACCTTCGGGCCTCTCACTATCGGATGAACCCAGATGGGATTAGCTAGTAGGCGGGGTAATGGCCCACCTAGGCGACGATCCCTAGCTGGTCTGAGAGGATGACCAGCCACACTGGAACTGAGACACGGTCCAGACTCCTACGGGAGGCAGCAGTGGGGAATATTGCACAATGGGCGCAAGCCTGATGCAGCCATGCCGCGTGTATGAAGAAGGCCTTCGGGTTGTAAAGTACTTTCAGCGGGGAGGAAGGCGACGGGGTTAATAACCGCGTCGATTGACGTTACCCGCAGAAGAAGCACCGGCTAACTCCGTGCCAGCAGCCGCGGTAATACGGAGGGTGCAAGCGTTAATCGGAATTACTGGGCGTAAAGCGCACGCAGGCGGTCTGTTAAGTCAGATGTGAAATCCCCGGGCTTAACCTGGGAACTGCATTTGAAACTGGCAGGCTTGAGTCTTGTAGAGGGGGGTAGAATTCCAGGTGTAGCGGTGAAATGCGTAGAGATCTGGAGGAATACCGGTGGCGAAGGCGGCCCCCTGGACAAAGACTGACGCTCAGGTGCGAAAGCGTGGGGAGCAAACAGGATTAGATACCCTGGTAGTCCACGCCGTAAACGATGTCGACTTGGAGGTTGTTCCCTTGAGGAGTGGCTTCCGGAGCTAACGCGTTAAGTCGACCGCCTGGGGAGTACGGCCGCAAGGTTAAAACTCAAATGAATTGACGGGGGCCCGCACAAGCGGTGGAGCATGTGGTTTAATTCGATGCAACGCGAAGAACCTTACCTACTCTTGACATCCACGGAATTCGGCAGAGATGCCTTAGTGCCTTCGGGAACCGTGAGACAGGTGCTGCATGGCTGTCGTCAGCTCGTGTTGTGAAATGTTGGGTTAAGTCCCGCAACGAGCGCAACCCTTATCCTTTGTTGCCAGCGAGTCATGTCGGGAACTCAAAGGAGACTGCCGGTGATAAACCGGAGGAAGGTGGGGATGACGTCAAGTCATCATGGCCCTTACGAGTAGGGCTACACACGTGCTACAATGGCGCATACAAAGAGAAGCGACCTCGCGAGAGCAAGCGGACCTCACAAAGTGCGTCGTAGTCCGGATCGGAGTCTGCAACTCGACTCCGTGAAGTCGGAATCGCTAGTAATCGTGGATCAGAATGCCACGGTGAATACGTTCCCGGGCCTTGTACACACCGCCCGTCACACCATGGGAGTGGGTTGCAAAAGAAGTAGGTAGCTTAACCTTCGGGAGGGCGCTTACCACTTTGTGATTCATGACTGGGGTGAAGTCGTAACAAGGTAACCGTAGGGGAACCTGCGGTTGGATCACCTCCTTACCTGAAGATACCTTCCCGCGCAGTGTCCACACAGATTGTCTGATAAAAAGTAATGAGCAGGACGGCTGCGAAGTCGTGACACAATTGTGTCCCCTTCGTCTAGCGGTTAGGACTCCGCCCTTTCACGGCGGCAACAGGGGTTCGAATCCCCTAGGGGACGCCACCTGCTTGGTGACAGGTGAAAGGTGTCTCCATACAGTATCTCAAAACCGATTTGGTTGCGTAAGCAGCCGGGCCGCGTTTGAGATATTTGCTCTTTAACAATCCGGAACAAGCTGAAAATTGAAACGACATGTCGTTTTCATTCTCCGTAATAAGAATGAAAAACGCGATATGTTCGAGTCTCTCAAATGCTTGCAACACGCAGCGTTGTAAAACGCCTGTGGGTTGTGAGGTTAAGCGACTAAGCGTACACGGTGGATGCCCAGGCAGTCAGAGGCGATGAAGGACGTGCTAATCTGCGTAAAGCGACGGTAAGGTGATATGAACCGCTACAGCCGTCGATGTCCGAATGGGGAAACCCGGTGCACTCTGTGCATCATTGCAGCATGAATACATAGTGCTGCAAGGCGAACCGGGGGAACTGAAACATCTAAGTACCCCGAGGAAAAGAAATCAACCGAGATTCCCCCAGTAGCGGCGAGCGAACGGGGAGCAGCCCAGAGCCTGAATCAGCTTGTGTGTTAGTGGAAGCGTCTGGAAAGTCGCAGGGTACAGGGTGATACTCCCGTACACAAAAACACACATGCTGTGAGCTCGATGAGTAAGGCGGGACACGTGGTATCCTGTCTGAATATGGGGGGACCATCCTCCAAGGCTAAATACTCCTGACTGACCGATAGTGAACCAGTACCGTGAGGGAAAGGCGAAAAGAACCCCGGCGAGGGGAGTGAAACAGAACCTGAAACCGTGTACGTACAAGCAGTGGGAGCCTTGATTTATCAGGGTGACTGCGTACCTTTTGTATAATGGGTCAGCGACTTATATTCTGTAGCAAGGTTAACCGTATAGGGGAGCCGCAGGGAAACCGAGTCTTAACTGGGCGTTAAGTTGCAGGGTATAGACCCGAAACCCGGTGATCTAGCCATGGGCAGGTTGAAGGTTGGGTAACACTAACTGGAGGACCGAACCGACTAATGTTGAAAAATTAGCGGATGACCTGTGGCTGGGGGTGAAAGGCCAATCAAACCGGGAGATAGCTGGTTCTCCCCGAAAGCTATTTAGGTAGCGCCTCGTGAACTCATCTTCGGGGGTAGAGCACTGTTTCGGCTAGGGGGCCATCCCGGCTTACCAACCCGATGCAAACTGCGAATACCGAAGAATGTTATCACGGGAGACACACGGCGGGTGCTAACGTCCGTCGTGAAGAGGGAAACAACCCAGACCGCCAGCTAAGGTCCCAAAGTCATGGTTAAGTGGGAAACGATGTGGGAAGGCACAGACAGCCAGGATGTTGGCTTAGAAGCAGCCATCATTTAAAGAAAGCGTAATAGCTCACTGGTCGAGTCGGCCTGCGCGGAAGATGTAACGGGGCTAAACCATGCACCGAAGCTGCGGCAGCGACGCTTAGGCGTTGTTGGGTAGGGGAGCGTTCTGTAAGCCGTCGAAGGTGGCCTGTGAGGGCTGCTGGAGGTATCAGAAGTGCGAATGCTGACATAAGTAACGATAAAGCGGGTGAAAAGCCCGCTCGCCGGAAGACCAAGGGTTCCTGTTCAACGTTAATCGGAGCAGGGTGAGTCGACCCCTAAGGCGAGGCCGAAAGGCGTAGTCGATGGGAAACAGGTTAATATTCCTGTACTCGGTGTTACTGCGAAGGGGGGACGGAGAAGGCTATATCAGCCGGGCGACGGTTGTCCCGGTTTAAGCGTGTAGGCGGAGAGTTTAGGTAAATCCGGACTCTTGTTAACGCTGAGGCGTGACGACGAGGCACTACGGTGCTGAAGTGATAAATGCCCAGCTTCCAGGAAAAGCCTCTAAGCATCAGGTAACACAGAATCGTACCCCAAACCGACACAGGTGGTCAGGTAGAGAATACCAAGGCGCTTGAGAGAACTCGGGTGAAGGAACTAGGCAAAATGGTGCCGTAACTTCGGGAGAAGGCACGCTGGCGCGTAGGTGGAGGGACTTGCTCCCCGAGCTGAAGCCAGTCGAAGATACCAGCTGGCTGCAACTGTTTATTAAAAACACAGCACTGTGCAAACACGAAAGTGGACGTATACGGTGTGACGCCTGCCCGGTGCCGGAAGGTTAATTGATGGGGTTATCCGCAAGGAGAAGCTCTTGATCGAAGCCCCGGTAAACGGCGGCCGTAACTATAACGGTCCTAAGGTAGCGAAATTCCTTGTCGGGTAAGTTCCGACCTGCACGAATGGCGTAATGATGGCCAGGCTGTCTCCACCCGAGACTCAGTGAAATTGAACTCGCTGTGAAGATGCAGTGTACCCGCGGCAAGACGGAAAGACCCCGTGAACCTTTACTACAGCTTGACACTGAACATTGAGCCTTGATGTGTAGGATAGGTGGGAGGCTTTGAAGCGCGGACGCCAGTTCGCGTGGAGCCAACCTTGAAATACCACCCTTTAATGTTTGATGTTCTAACGTAGGCCCGTAATCCGGGCTGCGGACAGTGTCTGGTGGGTAGTTTGACTGGGGCGGTCTCCTCCTAAAGAGTAACGGAGGAGCACGAAGGTCAGCTAATCACGGTCGGACATCGTGAGGTTAGTGCAATGGCATAAGCTGGCTTGACTGCGAGAGTGACGGCTCGAGCAGGTGCGAAAGCAGGTCATAGTGATCCGGTGGTTCTGAATGGAAGGGCCATCGCTCAACGGATAAAAGGTACTCCGGGGATAACAGGCTGATACCGCCCAAGAGTTCATATCGACGGCGGTGTTTGGCACCTCGATGTCGGCTCATCACATCCTGGGGCTGAAGTAGGTCCCAAGGGTACGGCTGTTCGCCGTTTAAAGTGGTACGCGAGCTGGGTTTAGAACGTCGTGAGACAGTTCGGTCCCTATCTGCCGTGGGCGCTGGAGAATTGAGGGGGGTTGCTCCTAGTACGAGAGGACCGGAGTGAACGCACCACTGGTGTTCGGGTTGTCATGCCAATGGCATTGCCCGGTAGCTAAGTGCGGAAAAGATAAGTGCTGAAAGCATCTAAGCACGAAACTTGCCCCGAGATGAGTTCTCCCTGACTCCTTTGAGAGTCCTGAAGGGACGTTGAAGACTACGACGTTGATAGGCCGGGTGTGTAAGCGCAGCGATGCGTTGAGCTAACCGGTACTAATGACCCGTGAGGCTTAACCTTACAACGCCAGAGGCGTTTTTGAGAGACACGATTTTCAGCTTGTTACCGGATACAGTTGTGTCCTGCGGACCAAGGTCCGAAGGATTTTGCGCTTAGGCAAGGCGGCAACCGACCGATATGAAGGAGCATACTGAAGTATGTGACTGAGTAGCGCGAGGGAAGCCAACGCAGCATAAGCACAAAAGACACAGGACAGAGCACAAAGAATTTGCCTGGCGGCTTTAGCGCGGTGGTCCCACCTGACCCCATGCCGAACTCAGAAGTGAAACGCCGTAGCGCCGATGGTAGTGTGGGGTCTCCCCATGCGAGAGTAGGGAACTGCCAGGCATTAATTAAGTGAAGAAGCCCCACACAGCAGTGCGGGGCTTTTTTACGTCTGCAGATCGTGAAAAAACACGCCTAATGACCCGCTTCAGCACTTTTTCAGCCAGTCAGCAATGAAATCAGCAACGCTATCCGGACGATTTATATCCAGAACCGGCATATTCAGCGCTAATTTCTGGTCGCTGGCGACGGCGATCACCTGCTCATCAAGCAATTCTTCGATCCCACCCTTGATTCCAGCACGGCATAGAACAATTTTAGGCACCGGTTCCTCTTTAAAGCCCTCGACCAGTACTATCTCCAGCGTAGCGTGATCCATGCGGCTGAGCAGATAAGGCAGATCAATCGACTGCTTTTCCGGCGTCTCGCACATCAATGCCCATCGCTCTGAACTGGCTACCATCACCTGACTGGCTCCCGCTTTTCTGAGCAGATAACTGTCTTTGCCTGGCGTATCCACATCCATCTGATGATGTGTGTGCTTAATCAGCCCGGTGCGAATCCCCTTACTACTGAGCATCGGTATCACCTGCTGTAACAGCGTCGTTTTTCCAGTTCCACTCCAGCCAACAATCGCGAGTAAGGGTACTGGCATATCAACTCCTCTCATTCAGATCGTCTGGCGTATTGATATTTCGGAAAGCGGATTCATCATCTTCCAGCTGCACAGCATGGCCGCCATGATCGCGCAGGAAGTGCATCAGGCGTCGCTCACCAGCCTGTAGATAGTCATGAAGAGGCGCAGCCATATCCCGATGAATCAGGGCCAGCGTTGGGTGATCGCGCAACTGTGAGCGTACCCAGACGGCCGGTGCCTCTCCACGTTGTTCAACCAGTTTTTCCACGAAATTAAGCGGTACGGCAGGCGTATCACAGGAGCAAAAAGCAGCCCATTCGCCATCGATGGCGAGAAGCGTACTGTAGATGCCAGCCAGCGGCCCCGGATAATCATCGAAAACATCCTGCACAACCCGACACCCGCTTAACTGATAGCGATCAATATTGCGATTAGCATTAATCATGACAATGTCGACTTGTGGCCTGAGCCGTTCAAGGACATGCTGATAAAGCGGCCTGCCATCCAGTTGCACTAATCCTTTGTCCTGACCACCCATACGGCGGCCCTGACCACCGGCCAGAATGATGCCGGTTAATATTGTCATGGCTGTGCCCTCGCTGATGACGCACTGTGAATAGGGGATACCTGAATGAAATGCCATCGTTTAAACGAGTTGATCGCGTTGCTGCAACCCGCCTGGCAAAAAGAACCTGACCTTAATCTGGTCACATTTTTGCAGAAACTGGCTCAGGAATCTGGTTTCCGTGGCCCGTTAAGTGAATTAACCGACGATGTATTAATTTACCATCTCAAAATGCGTGACTCAGCCAGCGATGATGAGATCCCTGGCCTGAAAAAAGACTATGAAGTTGATTTCAAAACAGCCCTGCTCCGCGCACGGGGGGTCATTAAACAGGACGAGTAGTGTTATCCTTGGCAGCTAAATGCAAGGGCAACTACAGGTAACATGATGAGCGACGCTGCTTTTAACTTCCAGACATTGAATCCCGACGTATTGCTTGATGCGCTCTGGGATACAGGAATTCGCGTCGAATCGGGACTGACAGCCCTGAACAGCTATGAGAACCGGGTTTATCAATTCAGCGATGATGAAAAACGTCGCTATGTCGCGAAGTTTTATCGCCCACAGCGCTGGCGTGCCGAACAGATTGCTGAGGAGCATCAGTATGCACTCGATCTGCTGGCTGACGAGGTGCCCATCGCGGCACCATTGCGACTAAAAGGCGAGACACTGCACAGCCACGCTGGCTTCTTCTTTGCCGTATTTCCCAGCCTGGGCGGACGGCAATATGAGACAGACAATGAAGATCAGATGGAGTGGGTTGGTCGCTTCCTGGGCCGCATTCATCAGACCGGGCGTAAAGCGCTGTTTAGTCAGCGTCCGACGATGGGTCTGGATGAATACCTCCATGAGCCGCGGCAGGTACTGGAGCAATCTCTATTAGTGCCTGCATCACTTAAGGCTGCACTGCTACAGGCGATCGATAAGCTGGGTAACACGCTGCAGCAACAGTGGCACACCACGTGGCAACCGCTACGATTACATGGCGACTGCCATCCGGGTAATATCCTGTGGCGTGATGGACCGCTGTTTGTCGATCTGGATGATGCCCGTAATGGCCCGGCGGTACAGGACCTGTGGATGCTGATCAGCGGCGACAAACAGGAGCAGCGTATTCAGTGGGATATCCTGCTGGAGGCTTACAGTGAATTCAGTGATTTTGATATTAATGAATTGTCACTGATTGAGCCTTTACGCGCTATGCGCATGGTTTATTATCTGGCCTGGGTTGTCCGACGCTGGCAGGATCCCGCTTTTCCGCGCGCTTTCCCCTGGATGACAGATGAAGATTTCTGGCGCAGGCAAATTTCACTCTTTACCGAGCAGGAGAAGCTGTTGCAGGAACCTCCTCTGCAGCTGACACCGCAATATTAATGACGTAGTCAGGAGAATTTTTCACGATGAAAAAGATTTGGTTTGCACTGATGGGTTTAGTGCTGGCATTCAGCGCGTCTGCTGCCCAGTTCACTGAAGGTAAACAATATGTGAGTCTGCCGAAACCCGTGGCCGGCGAACCTCAGGTGATGGAGTTCTTCTCTTTCTTCTGCCCGCACTGCTATCAGTTTGAACGTATTTATCACGTCAATGATGCGGTGAAGAAGAATCTGCCTGCTGACACCAAACTGGTGAAATACCACGTCGATTTCCTCGGGGGTGACCTGGGACCGGTTGTCACTCAGGCCTGGGCTGTTGCAATGGCGCTGGGTGTTGAAGATAAGGTGACAGTACCGATCTTTGATGGCATCCAGAAAACACAGACCATTACCGATCCTGCCAGTCTGAAAGAGACCTTTGTCAAAGCGGCCGGTATCTCCGCTGCTGACTACGATGCAGCCTGGAACAGCTTTGCCGTAAAAGCGCTGGTTGCACAACAGCAGAAAGCGGCGGCGGATGTTGATCTGCGCGGTGTGCCAGCAATGTTCGTCAATGGCAAATATATGGTGAACAACGGCGGCCTTGATACCAGCTCTATGGACAATTTCGTTGCTGATTACGCGAACGTGGTCAAATTCCTCGTAAGCCAGAAGTAATCTGCTTTACCATCCCATTTAACGCCAGCTCTGCTGGCGTTTTTTTATGCCATTGAACAGAGTCATAAATTTTGTCCATCTCCAGGGCATAAATTTAATATCCACACAAGGGATCGCGTAATTAAAATTGCCGATCGGGTCACGGAAATTAAATAACCCGATGAAATATATATGTTTTATTGAGGGTCAAAACATTTAAGATCCTGAAAAACAGCGCGTTATAATTTTTACGCACAAAGTTATCCACAGAATGATCGTTGCGATCTCCCCTCCAGAACCGCCAAAAACGCGACATATCCTACGCCTTAGTTCACCATTTCCGCCAGCTTGTGGCATCCTTATAGACCAACCCATAGCAACGAAGACAACACAGACTTATGGCGCAAATAGCAGAAAATCCCCTCATTCTGGTTGATGGCTCATCCTATCTTTATCGCGCGTATCACGCGTTTCCGCCGCTGACCAATAGTGCAGGTGAACCCACTGGTGCCATGTACGGCGTGCTCAACATGCTGAAAAGCCTGCTGGCGCAATACAATCCGAGTCACGTTGCTGTGGTGTTCGATGCCAAAGGCAAAACCTTCAGGGATGAGCTGTTCGAGCATTACAAATCTCACCGTCCGCCGATGCCTGATGATCTGCGAGCGCAAATCGAGCCGCTGCATGAGATGGTGCGGGCGATGGGTCTGCCGTTGCTGGCTGTAAGCGGCGTTGAAGCCGATGACGTCATCGGTACGCTGGCGCTGGAAGCGGAGAAAAAGGGTCTTTCAGTACTGATTAGCACCGGCGACAAAGATATGGCGCAGCTGGTCACTCCCGCTATCACGCTGATTAACACCATGAGCAATACGATTCTGGGGCCGGAAGAGGTTGAGCAGAAGTACGGTGTGCCGCCCGCCTTGATCATCGATTTTCTGGCCATGATGGGCGACAGCTCAGATAACATCCCAGGCGTGCCGGGTGTGGGTGAGAAAACCGCACAGGCTCTGCTGCAGGGCCTGGGCAGCATGCAGACGATCTATGACAATCTGGACAAGGTGGCCGATCTCGGCTTTCGTGGTGCCAAAACCATGGCGACCAAACTTGAGCAGAATCGTGATGTGGCATTTCTCTCTTACCAGCTGGCGACCATCAAGACAGACGTTGAGCTGGCGCTGCCCTGTGAAGAGCTCACCGTCACTGAACCCAATGTCGAGGCGCTGCAGACCCTCTTCAGTCGTTATGAGTTCAAACGCTGGCTGAGTGACCTGCAGGACGGTAAATGGCTGCAGGGCAAAAAGAGTCCTGCTCAGGCACAAGCAGCGCTCTCCGATGAGCCAGTCGCTGTGGTTGAAACCAGCAGCGTGTTACCGACCGAGGGTTATGTCACGATCCTGGATCAGGAAATCTTTGATAGCTGGCTGGAGAAGCTGAAAAACAGCGACGTGTTTGCCTTTGATCTGGAGACCGACGCGCTGGATACCCTGAGCGCTAATATCGTGGGCATCAGCTTCGCGGTAGCGCCCGGTGAAGCTGCCTACTTGCCGGTTGCCCATGACTATCTTGATGCACCTGATCAACTGGATCGTGCCGCCGTTCTGGCACAGCTCAAGCCCCTGCTGGAAGATGAGAGCGCCTGGAAAGTGGGGCAGAATCTCAAATACGATCGTGGCGTGCTGAAGAACTACGACATTGAACTGGCCGGTATCAAATTCGACACCATGCTTGAGTCCTATATTCTCAACAGCGTAGTGGGTAAACATGACATGGATAGCCTGGCTGCTCGCTGGCTTAACCATAAAACGGTCACCTTCCAGGAGATCGCCGGAAAAGGCAAAAATCAGCTGACGTTCAATCAAATCGCGTTAGAGCAGGCATCCCATTATGCTGCTGAGGATGCCGATGTGACCCTGCAGTTGCATCTTAAGATGTGGCCAGAGCTGGAGAAAGAAGCGGGCCCGAAAAAAGTCTTCGAGCAGATTGAAATGCCGTTACTGACGGTGATTTCACGGATTGAGCGTAATGGCGTGTTGATTGATCAATCCATTCTGGCGCAACACTCGAAAGAGCTGACTGCCCGACTGGCTGAGCTTGAATTAAAAGCGCATGAGCTGGCAGGGGAACCCTTTAACCTTTCATCCACTAAGCAGCTTCAGGTGATCCTGTTTGAGAAACAGGGTATCAAACCCACGAAGAAAACGCCGGGCGGTGCGCCGTCAACCAGCGAAGAGGTGTTAGCTGAGCTGGCACTCGACTATCCGCTGCCCAAAGTGATTCTGGAGCATCGCGGTTTATCCAAACTCAAGTCGACCTATACGGATAAATTGCCGCTGATGATTAACCCGATAACCGGGCGCGTGCATACCTCTTATCATCAGGCTGTTACCGCAACCGGACGCTTATCTTCTGCCGATCCGAATCTGCAAAACATCCCGGTGCGTAATGATGAAGGACGCCGAATCCGTCAGGCCTTTGTGGCGGCCAAAGGCCATCGCATTGTGGCGGCGGACTATTCACAAATCGAACTGCGTATTATGGCCCACCTCTCTCAGGACAAAGGATTGCTGGACGCGTTTGCCCAGGGCGAGGATATTCACCGCGCCACGGCCTCCGAAGTGTTTGGTGTGGCGCTGGATAAAGTCAGCGGCGAACAGCGTCGCAGCGCCAAAGCGATCAACTTTGGTCTGATTTATGGCATGAGCGCATTTGGTCTGTCGCGTCAGCTGAATATCGGTGCGGGCGAAGCGAAAAAGTATATGGACCTCTACTTTGAACGCTATCCAGGCGTACTGCGCTATATGGAGAACACCCGCCAGCTGGCTGCAAGTAAGGGCTATGTCGAAACGCTGGAAGGCCGTCGGCTCTGGCTGCCAGATATCAAATCCAGCAACGCCATTCGTCGCAAAGCCGCAGAACGTGCCGCGATCAATGCGCCAATGCAGGGAACGGCAGCGGATATTATCAAGCGGGCGATGATTGCCGTAGATGCGTGGCTGGAACAGCAAAAAGATAATGACGTCCGCATGATCATGCAGGTTCACGATGAACTGGTATTCGAAGTGAAAGAGGAGGCGGTTGAAAAGGCCAGCCAGAAAATCCGTGCGCTGATGGAAGGCAGCGTGCAGCTCGACGTTCCTTTACTGGTCGAAGTCGGGACAGGTAACAACTGGGATGAAGCCCACTGATTCATAGCCGGAGGTCGGTTCCGCAGGGCGGAATCGGCCAGTCATCAGGTATAAGAAAATCGTTTAGTTAACCGGTTTAGCGTGTTGAAAACTGGCACTGAGAGAACGGGTTTTTCTAACTGCTTATCGTCTAAACACTTTTTTCGTCATTAAACTACATCACAACGCTATTTTTGTGACGTGCATGGTAGAAAAAGTCCTGTTTGATGTAAGTAAGCAACAAAAAAGCCTTTGTCAGGCACAGAAAATCAGGTAAAGTTCGTCGCGTAGGGTACAGAGGTAAGATGTTCTATCTTTCAGACCTTTTACTTCACGTAATCGGATTTGGCTGAATTTAGCCGCCCCAGTCATTCTGTGACTGGGGCGTTTTTTATTGGGCTTTTTGCACCGCCAGTTTCAGCGGCACAGGGCAGACACTTACTCTTCCGCGTCCTGATCCTCAACCGCCGGCTCAAGCGTATTAAACCAGCTGTCCAGCTTCTGACGAACCTTATCGACGCCGATTTTCTTCAGCGATGAGAAGAGCTCTACCTGCACATCACCGACAAATTCGAGTGCGGCTTCACGCACGATATTGAGCTGCGCTTTACGGGCCCCTGAGGCCAGTTTGTCTGCTTTAGTCAGAAGCAACAGTACCGGAATGCCGCTTTCTACCGACCACTGAATCATCTGACGGTCGAGATCTTTCAGCGGATGACGGATATCCATCAGGATCACCAGACCTTTCAGCGCCTGACGTTTTTGCAGGTACTCACCTAACGCACGCTGCCACTTCAGCTTCATCTCTTCCGGCACTTCGGCGTAACCGTAACCCGGCAGGTCGACCAGACGTTTACCTTCTTTCACCTCAAACAGGTTAATCAGCTGCGTACGTCCCGGTGTTTTACTGGTACGCGCCAGACCCTTCTGATTGGTTAACGTATTCAGCGCACTCGATTTTCCCGCGTTCGAGCGGCCAGCGAAAGCCACTTCAATTCCGGTATCGGCAGGCAGATGGCGGATATCCGGCGCGCTCATAACAAAGTGGGTAACGTGATAATTCAATTCAGACAAGGTGACACTCCAGAAAACGCATTAAGGCAATACGGGCGATTATACGCGTTATGACGCTAAAGTGCTCAACCGCGTCTCATCCGCCAGGTTTGTAAGAGATTTGCCATTAAAGCTGCGGGTTATTTCGCTTTTTACTTTAATTACTAAAAATAAAAATTTATATAATTCAGTTAATTATCATAAATCGTTCTTTTTTTGAACGAACTATTTGCGGCGCTGACTTGAGGCTTTTACCAGTTGGTCTACATTAGTGTGCAGTGCACGGCAGCACCCATCAGGATGATGCGCTCAGGGATACCAGGAGGGTAAAGAGCGGTGGAATGGAACGAGGTCAGGGATTGCGGACCAGACAGGGATAAGGAAAAGCTCAGGAGTTGAGCAGGCGCGGGATTGACCGGGATGTTACGAGCCGAAAAGGATTTAAAACATGATTCCTTCCTATGAAGGTATGAAATAAGGCGACAGCTTGAGCTGTCGCCTTTTTTCTTTGTCTACTTTCTGCTAGATTTCGCCGCAATTCTATACTGAATAAAAAAAGCCGGGACCGAATACTATGAAGCAACCTGCACGAGCTGCTCACGGCAAACCTGCCGTCAAAGCCAAACGCAAATCGCGTGACGATATCAACCATGAAGCACGCGATCGTAAACGTGATAAAAAGCATCGCGGACATGCATCTGGCAGCCGTGCTAATCCGGCGGCGTCCGAAAGTAATGGCGGAAGTCAGGCGAACAGCGTGAAAGATCCGCGCATCGGGAGTAAAAAACCGGTGGCCCTGATTGCTGAGGGAAAAACCGCAGCCGTTAAGCCAAAGAAAAGCGTCGAAAAACCGGCCGCTGAGAAGAAAGTGCGTCTGACGCCAGAAGAAGAGCTGGCGAAGCTGGAAAATGATGAGCGTCTGGATGCGCTGCTGGATCGGCTGGAAAATGGCGAAACACTGTCAGCTGAAGATCAGGGCTGGCTGGATGCCTCGCTGGACCGTATCGATGAACTGATGGAGCAGTTAGGCATCGTGATGGATGATGCCGAAGATGAGCAGGCTGAAGAAGATATGTACCGTCTGCTGAAAGGCAACTAAGCAAATTTGATCGGCATGTGGTTTCCGCATGCCGCGCTTATCAGGTAAACGACAATGTTTTGGCCTGGATCAATTTTCGCGCTGCTGGCGACATGTTATCTACTGTGGTTATTGTTTAAACTACGACGCCTGTCGCGGCTGAAGCAACGTTTACGTCGGGTCTCATCCCGCTCACCTTTCATCTCCTCTTCTTCGCGACCTTCTCTCAGACGCCGTCACCGGAAGGAGTGAGCATGCCATCGCAGCAGATTGAGTGGGATCAGGCGTTAATTGAAAAGTACAATTACGCTGGCCCGCGTTACACCTCTTATCCCACCGCGCTGGAGTTCAGCGAGCAGTTCGCGGAAACTGATTTCCAGCGTGCCGTGGCGCGTTTTCCCGATCGTCCGCTGTCGCTCTATGTTCATATTCCCTTCTGCCATCGTCTCTGCTACTTCTGCGGCTGTAATAAGATTGTGACGCGTCAGCGCCACAAAGCGGACCGCTATCTGGATGTGCTTGAGCAGGAGATTATTCAGCGCGCGCCGCTGTTTCGTGAGCGTCAGGTCACGCAGCTTCACTGGGGCGGTGGTACGCCAACCTTTCTCGATAATGCGCAGATTTCGCGGCTGGTGGGTTTGCTGAAGCAGCACTTCAGCGTGGCCAACGATGCCGAAATGTCGATCGAAGTTGATCCCCGGGAAATTGAGCTGGATGTGATTGATCACCTGCGATCGCTGGGATTCAATCGTCTGAGCATGGGCGTGCAGGATTTCAATAAATCGGTGCAGGAACGGGTTAACCGGGTGCAGGATGAAGAGGTGATTTTCGGCCTGATGGCGCGCGCCCGTGAACAGGGCTTCAGCTCAACCAGCATCGACCTGATCTATGGTTTGCCCCTGCAGACGCCAGCCAGCTTCGCCTGGACGCTGGAGCGGGTCCTGGCGCTGAGCCCGGATCGCCTTAGCGTCTTTAACTATGCGCATCTGCCCGCGATGTTCGCAGCACAGCGTAAAATCAAAGAGAATGAACTGCCCTCTGCTCAGCAAAAGCTGGATATTCTGCAGCAGACCATCGCGACCCTGACTCAGCAGGGCTACCAGTTTATCGGCATGGATCACTTTGCAAAGCCGCAGGATGAGCTGGCTATCGCGCAGCGTGAAGGACAGTTGCATCGTAATTTCCAGGGATACACGACGCAGGGCGGCACCGATTTACTGGGCCTTGGCGTCTCGGCCATCAGTATGATTGGCGACAGTTATGCGCAGAACCAGAAAGACCTGAATACCTGGTACGCGTGTGTGGAACGGCAGGGAAATGGCCTGTGGCGCGGTATCGCCTTAACCGACGATGATTGCCTGCGGCGTGATGTGATCAAAACGCTGATTTGTAACTTCTCGCTGGATTTTGCCGCGACAGAGGCGCAATGGGGAATTCGCTTCAGTGACTATTTTGCCGAAGACCTGGCGCTGCTGAAACCGTTAATCGCCGACGGGCTGGTGGTCCGGACGTCGGGTGGGCTGGAGGTGACAGGAGTTGGCCGGTTACTGATCCGTAATATCTGTATGTGCTTTGATCGCTATCTGCGTCAGAAAGCGCGTCAGCAGCAGTTCTCCCGCGTTATCTGAAGAAACGGGCTGGCAGATGACGCCAGCCCGTACCGAATCGCTTATTCCATGCCAAGCTCTTTCAGCTTGCGCGTCAGGGTGTTTCGTCCCCAGCCCAGCAAACGTGCCGCTTCCTGCTTGTGACCTTGCGTATGACGCAGCGCAGTGGTGAGCAGCGTGCGCTCCATCTCCGGCTGTGCTTCCGACAGCAGATTCTGATGACCGGAACGCAGGGCGCGGTCGGCCCACTGTGCCAGCAGCGTTGCCCAGCTATCAGGCAGCGACTGCACCGGATTTTCCGGGGTACTGGATTCAAACAGCTCGCCGGGCAGATCCTGAATCAGCACTTCCTGACCCGCAGCCATCACGGTCAGCCAGCGACAGGTGTTCTCCAGCTGACGCACGTTACCGGACCAGTGCAGCCGGGTTAGGGCTGTCTCAGTTTCCGGATGCAGAATCTTCGCTTCCACACCCAGCTCACGGGCCGCCACCTGCAGGAAGTAACGCGCCAGACGCGGGATATCCTCACGACGCTCACGCAGCGGCGGCAGATGCACGCGAATGACATTCAGGCGGTGGAACAGATCCTCACGGAACTTGCCTTCCTGCACGCGCAACTCCAGGTTCTGGTGGGTTGCCGCGATAATACGCACATCCACTTTCACCGGCGCATAACCACCGACGCGATAGAACTGACCATCGGCCAGCACGCGCAGCAGACGGGTCTGCACATCCAGTGGCATATCACCGATCTCATCCAGGAACAGCGTGCCGCCATCCGCCTGCTCAAAACGGCCCTGACGGATCTGGTTCGCCCCGGTAAAGGCGCCTTTCTCGTGACCAAACAGCTCTGACTCAATCAGGTCTTTGGGGATCGCCGCCATGTTCAGCGCGATAAACGGCGCTTTGGTGCGCGGGCTGTGGCGATGCAGCGCATGGGCCACCAGCTCTTTACCGGTTCCGGACTCGCCGTTGATCAGTACGCTGATCGAAGAGCGCGATAATCGTCCGATGATGCGGAACACATCCTGCATCGCGGGGGCTTCACCAATGATATCGGTGGTCGGTCCGCTGACCGGCTGATTACGCGGCTGCTGCTGCTCCTGATAGTGACTGATAGCACGCTCTACCAGCGCAACAGCCTCATCAATATCGAACGGTTTAGGCAGATAATCAAAGGCACCCTGCTGATAGGCGCTGACGGCCGCATCCAGATCCGAATGCGCTGTCATTATGATGACCGGAAGCATCGGATGACGCTGTTTAATCTGTTTCAGCAGCGCCAGGCCATCCATACCGGGCATGCGAATGTCTGACAATAAAACGTCCGGGGTTTTGGTTGAGAGGGCATCCAGCACCTCGCTAGCGCTATCAAAAGTCGCGCAGCTCAAACCGGCTCCAGTGAGCGCGCGTTCAAGCACCCAGCGGATGGAGCTATCGTCATCGACGATCCAGACTATCCCTCGTTGCATAGAAACCTCACTGGCGAATAGGCAGGTAAACCGAAAATTCGGTATGTCCCGGCCAACTGTTAAATTCTATTTTTCCTGAATGTTGATCAATCAGGCTACGGGCGATGGAGAGGCCTAAACCGGTTCCGCCTTCACGTCCGCTGACCATCGGATAAAACAGCGTATCCTGCAGCTGGGCCGGAATGCCGGGGCCATCATCTTCAATATCAATTCGTGCCACCAGGCGATAACGCGTGCCGTGCAGCGTCAGCTGGAAGGCCGTACGGGTGCGGATAATAATGGTGCCGCCTTCGTCGCCCAGCGCCTGAAGCGCATTGCGCACTACGTTAAGCAGCACCTGTTCGATCTGGTCGGGGTCGTGCGGCAGTTCCGGCAGGCTGGGATCATAATCCCGCACCAGCGAGACATTCTCCGGCAGCTCCATCGACACCAGATTAACCACCCGTTCAGCCACCTGATGAATGCTCTGTGTGATGTGCATGCCCGGCTGCTGTGGTCCTAACAGACGATCAACGAGATTCCGCAACCGGTCGGCCTGTTCAATAATGACTTTGGTGTATTCATTCAGCGAGGGATCGGGCAGGGCGCGGGATAAAAGCTGTGCCGCACCGCGCAATCCACCCAGCGGATTTTTAATCTCATGGGCCAGGCCGCGAACCAGATCGCGAGCGGCCACCTGCTGGGCGTGCTGTAACTGCTCCTGACTGAGGCGACGCTGATTATCCATCGGCGCCATTTCCATCAGAATTAAGCCATCGGGTAACCGCTGGGCGGTCAGCGACATAATATGTGCGCGACCATCTACCACCAGCGTGACCTCACTGTCAGTAAAGCCCTGGCCAGCCTCAAGACTCTCGCGCATCACCTCGATATTCAGCGAAAAGTAGCCGGTTAATTCCGGTAACGGCGTGCCGAACAGTTTGCGTGAGCTTTGCGCCAGTAATTGCTGCGCCGCCGGGTTGGCGTAATGAATAACCAGATCGTTATCCACCAACAAAATACTGTTGATTAAAGCGTTGAGAATCTGCCCTGCATCGGGCAGAGAGCCAGTTGCCATACAACGTTCCTCTGCACTAATTAGGTGCATTTTAGTCTTAAAGCCGAAAAGAGGGCGAATGAACGGTGAATTCGCGGAGAAAAAAGCCCATCCGAAGATGGGCTAAAAGTTTCCACGGCAACAAAATCGTTTGACCAGTTAAACGCTGTAGTACAGCTCGAACTCAACCGGGTGTGGCGTCATGCGAACGCGATCCATCTCTGCTTTACGCAGTTCAATGTAAGCATCGATCGATTCGTCAGTGAATACACCGCCACGAGTCAGGAACTCGCGGTCTTCGTTCAGTGCATTCAGCGCTTCTTCCAGAGAGCCTGCAACTTTTGGAATCTCAGCTTCTTCTTCCGGTGGCAGGTCATACAGGTTCTTATCCATCGCATCGCCAGGATGGATTTTGTTGATGATGCCATCCAGGCCAGCCATCAACAGCGCGGTGAACGCCAGGTATGGGTTAGCCGCTGGATCCGGGAAGCGCGCTTCGATACGACGGGCTTTCGGGCTGGCAACAACCGGGATACGGATTGAGGCTGAACGGTTACGGGCAGAGTAAGCCAGCATAACCGGTGCTTCGTAACCCGGGACCAGACGCTTGTAAGAGTTGGTCGTTGGGTTCGCCAGGGCGTTGATCGCTTTAGCGTGCTTGATGATACCGCCAATGTAGAACAGCGCCATTTCAGACAGGCCGCCGTACTTATCGCCGGCAAACAGGTTCTGGCCACCTTTAGAGAGTGACATATGGCAGTGCATGCCTGAACCGTTGTCGCCAAACATTGGCTTCGGCATAAAGGTCGCTGTTTTGCCGTAAGCGTGAGCCACGTTATGCACGACATATTTGTAGATCTGAATTTCGTCAGCTTTTTTGGTCATGGTATTGAAGCGGGTTGCCACTTCGTTCTGACCCGCAGTCGCCACTTCGTGGTGATGCGCTTCAACAACCAGGCCCATCTGCTCCATTGTCAGACACATAGCAGAACGGATGTCCTGTGATGAGTCTACTGGTGGAACCGGGAAGTAGCCGCCTTTCAGACCTGGACGGTGACCTTTGTTACCGCCTTCGTACTCTTTACCGGTGTTCCATGCCGCTTCGATATCATCGATAGCCACATGTGAACCGGAAGTCGATGAACCGAAACGGATGTCATCGAACAGGAAGAATTCTGGTTCTGGTCCAAACAGCACGGTGTCCGCGATGCCGGAAGAGCGCAGGTAATCTTCAGCGCGCTTAGCAATAGAACGTGGATCGCGGTCGTAGCCCTGCATAGTGCCTGGCTCAAGAATGTCACAACGGATGATCAGCGTAGAATCTTCGAAGAAAGGATCCATGACTGCCGTGGTGGCGTCAGGCATCAGCACCATGTCTGATTCGTTAATGCCTTTCCAGCCGCCAATAGACGAACCATCGAACATTTTGCCTTCTTCGAAGAAGTCAGCGTTAACCTGGTGAGCAGGGATCGTAACGTGCTGTTCTTTACCTTTGGTATCGGTAAAACGCAGGTCAACAAACTTAACTTCATGCTCGTTCATCATCGAGAGAACGTGTTCAGCGGACATACTCAACTCTCCTGGAAATGGTCTTTCATTATCTACATGGCGAGGAAACGTCGTTTCCGGAATCCGTTGCGGGAAAACCACTCCCTGACCAACCTCTTCCGGCACGCTCTTCAACCGACATCTGACTGGCGTTTACGCTTGATTTAGATAAAGCGAATTCTGTGCCAACTTTCCCGATGTTGCTTAAATCGCCTTGTGCTGCACCTTTTTGTCATAACGCGGCTGCACCACGGTGGTTTTGTTGCACCATTAAAGTGCTTTATGGTGATCTTGTGGCACTATTTTGGTGCGTAGGACCAACTTAGTGCATTTTCTGCACCGGGAACAGGGCAAATTTGCGTCTATTCAATAAACTTGCAGTGAAAAGTGTGATGGTGTTCAGTCTTTCGCTTAATCAGTGTACAATAACGCGCTATTTCTAATGCCTGAGGCAAAGCTGTGATCGAAAATTTGCGTAACATCGCCATCATCGCGCACGTTGACCATGGAAAGACCACCCTGGTTGACAAACTGCTGCAACAATCCGGTACTTTTGATGCCCGTACCGAAGCAACAGAGCGCGTGATGGACTCCAATGATTTGGAGAAAGAGCGTGGGATTACCATCCTCGCAAAAAACACCGCCATTAAGTGGAATGACTACCGTATCAACATCGTTGATACCCCGGGACACGCCGACTTCGGTGGTGAAGTTGAGCGCGTCATGTCCATGGTGGACTCGGTGCTGCTGGTTGTAGATGCGATGGATGGCCCTATGCCGCAAACCCGCTTCGTGACCAAAAAAGCGTTCGCGCATGGTCTGAAGCCGATTGTGGTTATCAACAAAGTAGACCGCCCTGGTGCGCGTCCGGATTGGGTTGTTGATCAGGTGTTTGACCTGTTCGTAAACCTGGATGCCACTGACGAGCAGCTCGACTTCCCTATCATTTTCGCCTCGGCGCTGAATGGTATTGCTGGTCTTGAGCACACCGACATGGCTGACGATATGACCCCGCTGTACCAGGCGATCGTTGACCACGTTGCGCCTCCGCAGGTTGAGGCTGATGCCCCACTGCAGATGCAAATCTCTCAGCTGGACTACAACAACTATCTGGGCGTGATCGGCATCGGCCGCATCAAGCGCGGTAAAGTTAAGCCTAACCAGCAAGTCACTATCGTCGATAGCGAAGGCAAAACCCGTAACGGTAAAGTCGGTAAAGTGCTGACTCACCTGGGTCTTGAGCGTATCGACAGCGAGCTGGCAGAAGCGGGCGATATCATTGCTATCACCGGTCTGGGCGAGCTGAACATCTCTGACACTATCTGTGATCCACAGAACGTGCAGGCGCTGCCAGCACTGAGCGTCGATGAGCCAACCGTAACCATGTTCTTTAACGTCAACACCTCACCGTTCTGCGGTAAAGAAGGTAAGTACGTGACTTCACGTCAGATCCTTGAGCGTCTGAACAAAGAGCTGGTTCACAACGTGGCACTGCGTGTTGAAGAAACTGAAGATTCTGACGCGTTCCGCGTATCAGGTCGTGGTGAACTTCACCTGTCAGTTCTGATCGAAAACATGCGTCGTGAAGGTTTCGAGCTGGCGGTATCCCGTCCGAAAGTTATCTTCCGCGAAATCGATGGCCGTAAACAGGAGCCATTCGAAAACGTTACGCTGGATATCGAAGAAACGCATCAGGGTTCCGTTATGCAAGCCATGGGCGAGCGTAAAGGCGATCTGAAAAACATGGATCCGGATGGCAAAGGCCGCGTACGTCTCGACTACGTGATCCCAAGCCGTGGCCTGATTGGCTTCCGTAACGAATTCATGACCATGACTTCCGGTACCGGTCTGCTCTACTCTACTTTCAGCCATTACGACGATATCCGTCCGGGCGAAGTAGGCCAGCGTCAGAACGGCGTACTGATCTCTAACGGTCAGGGCAAAGCGGTCGCGTTCGCGCTGTTCGGTCTGCAGGATCGCGGTAAGCTGTTCCTGGGCCATGGTGCAGAAGTCTATGAAGGCCAGATCATCGGTATTCACAGCCGTTCTAACGATCTGACAGTTAACTGTCTGACCGGTAAGAAACTGACCAACATGCGTGCTTCAGGTACTGATGAAGCAACGACCCTGGTTCCACCGCAGAAAATGACGCTGGAACAGGCGATCGAGTTCATCGATGATGACGAACTGGTCGAAGTGACTCCACTGTCAGTGCGTATCCGTAAACGTCACCTGACTGAAAACGACCGTAAACGTGCTTCACGTGGTCCTAAAGACGCATAATTGCGCCTTTAAATGATAAAGAGCCCCGCCTGCGGGGCTTTTTTTTTGCCTGAAATCCGGGATTCTCCAGCCGGGCCAGCGAATAGTTGTGGGCGTCGCTGCGCGCTTAACCCACCTGCCGGCGTTTACGCTTTTCTCTCCGCGAGTGCCTGTTCAGCCTGCACTTTTGCCGCTAGAGTGAATACTCCAGGGAACAGAAGGAGACACACCATGCTGTATATCTTTGATTTGGGCAATGTGATTATCGATATCGACTTTAACCGCGTGCTGGGTGTCTGGAGTGACTTCAGTCGTGTACCGCTGGCCTCGCTGCAAAGCCATTTCCAGATGGATGAAGCGTTTGAACAACACGAACGTGGCGAGATCAGCGATGAAGATTTCGCGCTGGCGCTGTGTGAAAAGCTGGAAATCGCGCTGAGCTATGAGCAGTTTGCGGCTGGCTGGCAGGCGGTCTTCGTTGATGTGCGTCCGGAAACCCTGGCACTGATGAACCGGCTGCGGCTGGAAGGTCATCGGGTGGTGATTCTTTCGAACACCAACAAACTGCATTGCGAATTCTGGCCGACGCAGTATCCGGACGTGCAGCAGGCGGCAGATAAAATCTATCTCTCCCAGGAGCTGGGCATGCGTAAACCGGAAGCCCGGATTTATCAGCATGTGCTGGACGCCGAAGGCGTGACTGCCGATCAGGCGGTGTTCTTTGATGATAATCCACAAAATATTGAGGCGGCCCGCGCCATGGGAATAGAAAGTGTACTGGTTACGGACAGTAAAACGGTACCCAACTGGTTTGCAGGTCTACAGTAGCTCATGATGTCACGTAAATTTCGTCCCGGGCTGCACGCGTTCTGGTTGTGGATCCGACTGTTGTGGAAACGCATTGATGAGGATGGCATGACGACCCAGGCCGGTAATCTGGCTTATGTCTCATTGCTGGCGCTGGTGCCGCTGATTGCGGTGGTGTTTGCCCTGTTTGCAGCGTTTCCGGTCTTCTCTGACATCAGCGTGCAGTTGAAGCAGTTTGTCTTTAACAATCTGATGCCCGCGGCCGGTAACACGCTGCAACGCTACCTTGAGCAGTTTGTTGCTAACGTAAACCGGATGACGGCGGTCGGGGCGGTCGGCCTGATCGTGACCGCCTTACTGCTGATGCATTCGGTCGATACCGCGTTGAATACTATCTGGCGCAGCAACAAGAAACGCCCGATGGTTTACTCCTTTGCGGTCTACTGGATGATCCTGACGCTCGGCCCGCTGCTGGCCGGTGCCAGCCTGGCGATCAGCTCCTATCTGCTGTCGCTGCGCTGGATTAATGCGACCGGCGTCACCAGTCTGGTCGATCAGATGCTGCGCATTTTCCCGCTTCTGCTGTCGTGGCTCGCCTTCTGGTTGCTCTACAGTATTGTTCCCACCCAGCGGGTGCCGCCGCGCGATGCGCTGATTGGCGCGCTGGTGGCCGGTGCGCTGTTTGAGCTGGGTAAAAAGGGCTTTGCGCTCTATGTTACGATGTTCCCTTCCTATCAGCTGATCTACGGCGTACTGGCCGTGATCCCCATTCTGTTTCTCTGGGTCTACTGGACCTGGTGTATTGTGTTGTTAGGCGCGGAAATAACCGTCGCGTTAGCCGACTATCGGCAATTAAAACAGCAGCACAAAGAAGAGCAACGCGAGGAAACATGATTGCATTGATTCAACGCGTGCAGCGCGCCAGCGTCAGCGTCGATCAGGACGTGATCGGCGAAATCGGTGCCGGCTTACTGATTTTACTGGGTGTGGAAAAGGGCGATGACAACGCGCGTGCGGAACGTCTCGCAGAACGCGTACTGGGCTATCGCATCTTTAGTGATGAGCAGGGCAAAATGAACCTGAGTGTCCGCCAGACGGGCGGAAGTGTGCTGGTGGTGTCGCAGTTTACGCTGGCCGCAGATACGCAAAAAGGGATGCGCCCCTCCTTTTCGGCAGGCGCGGAGCCTGCTGAAGCCGAACGTCTGTATGATTATTTCAGCGACTACTGTCGCCAGCAGGGGATTACAACGGCGAACGGCCGTTTTGCTGCAGATATGCAGGTCTCGCTGGTGAACGACGGGCCTGTGACGTTCTGGTTACAGGTGTGAGATCGCAAGCTGAGCGGCAGGGAACGGGCCACCTATCCGAGCGGGAGAAACATTACATGTATCACCTTCGCGTGCCACAGACGGCGGAAGAGCTGGATATCTATTATCAGTTCCGCTGGGAGATGTTGCGTAAACCACTGCGTCAGCCGCAGGGGTCGGAACGTGACGCCTGGGATGCCCTGGCGCATCATCAGATGGTGGTTGATGAGCAGGGAGATCCGGTCGCTATTGGCCGTCTCTATATTAATGCCGACAATGAGGCCGCTATCCGCTTCATGGCCGTGCATCCTTCGGTGCAGGGGAAAGGGCTGGGTACGCTGATGGCGATGACCCTGGAGTCCGTGGCGCGTCAGGAAGGGGCTAAGCGGGTAACCTGCAGCGCCCGCGAAGATGCCGTCGCGTTCTTCGCTAAGCTTGGCTACATCAACCAGGGCGAGATTACCGCGCCACAGACGACGCCGGTACGCCACTTTCTGATGATCAAGCCGGTGGTTACGCTCGACGATATCCTGCATCGCGCCGACTGGTGCGGACAGCTGCAGCAGGCCTGGTATGATCACATCCCGCTTAGCGAGAAAATGGGTGTGCGTATTCTGCAGTTTACCGGCCAGAAATTTATCACCACCATGCCGGAAGCGGGCAATCAGAATCCACACCAGACGCTGTTCGCCGGTAGTCTGTTCTCACTGGCCACGCTGACCGGCTGGGGATTGATCTGGCTGCTGCTGCGCGAACGCCATCTCGGCGGCACCATTATTCTGGCGGACGCGCACATTCGTTACAGCCATCCCATCAGTGGACGGCCTGGCGCGATTGCCGACCTCGGCTCACTCAGCGGCGATCTCGATCGTCTGGCGCGCGGACGTAAAGCGCGCGTGCAGCTTGAAGTCGAGCTTTTTGGCAATGATGAGTGTGGCGCGGTGTTTGAAGGGGTCTATATCGTCCTGCCCGCCGATCCGGATGGGCCGCTGGAAGAGGGCGGTTCGGGCGCACGTATCAATTAATCATAAGGGCCGCATCTGCGGCCCTTAATGTTATTAACGTACCTGGCCTGCCTGCATGGTCTGCTGCACCTGCTGGCTGTCTGTGGTCACCGACAGCGTGCCATTAACCGTCGGGCGCAGTGGCTGGCCTGCGGCTAATGCACCGCTCAGTTGCAGCTGCATATTACTGTCACCGGTTAATGGCAATGCGGGCCATCCCCAGTTCTGCAACATATTCACCGGTACTGCACGACCGGTCAGTTGTAGCGTCAGTGGACGCGCTGGCTGCTGGCCTACGGTAGCCGTCCCTTCCAGCAGCCCCTTATTACTGAACGCACTCAGCTCGGTAACCTGAATCTGCTGTGGGTCAGCACTCAGCGCAATCGACGGATGACGCAGATCGGTGCGGTTAAAGGTCGACTCTGCCGCATTCAGGCTGAGTTTACCCGACCAGATCCCCCACTGGTGCTGCTGCGCCAGCAGCAGGTTCTCGCCGGCACCATCCAGTGAGGTCAGCTGGAAGGGAAACGCCGGATTGATGTCGATAATCAGGTTACGGTTAGAGGAGAAACGCGTCACCTCTACGCTATCCAGCCACTTAGGCAGTGTCGCCTGCCAGCGGTCACGCCAGTCCTGCGGCAGGGTATATTCCAGTCCGGCAACGGCCAGATTTTTCAGCGTCAGGCGTTTATTGCTGCGAGACCAGTCACCGTCAGCCCGAATCACCCCGTTCGCCCAGCGTGAACTGAACTGCGTCAGCGCCAGACCCTGCGGTGAGAAATCCAGATTAACGATGGGATCATTAAGCTCGAATCCACCGTTGATGAAATTGCTGGCATTCAGCGCCAGCGAACCATCGTTACTCTGCCAGTCATCGCCCTGCCAGTTAACGTTTCTTAGCGTCAGATCCAGATCCGTCACCGCCCAGTCAGGCCCCTGCAGGCGCGCATCGGTCATGTCGAGTCGGGTAATAGCAATTGAGGGAACAGCCTGCAGGGTATGCAGGAAATCTTTCAGGCTGCTGGTGGTCTGCAGACGAATGTCGTTCAGTCGCAGCTGATTGATTTTCCAGTTGCCCTGGGCATCACGCTCACCGTTACCGGTCATGGAGCCGCGCGCCAGGTCGGCACCAATATTGTCAAAGCGCATCCGGCCCTGGGAAACACTGCCCTGAATCAGGACATTCTCCCCCGGCACCTTATTCAGCGTCATGCTGCCTGCGCTCATCTGGAAGCGGGCATCGCGACCCAGCATATCCAGGGCTGTAGGTTTCCACGGCAGAATGCCGCCATTAACCTGCTGAGCAAACAGCGGTAATGGGCTGTTGGGGCTGTCGATACGCATATTGTTGAGCTGCAGGCGATCGGCCTGAATCGGCAGCGCGCTGTCTGGCGTCAGATTAGCCAGATTCACTTCGCCATCGCGCAGCTCCAGGCTGCTGAAATGCAGCGGATCGCTGAACTGAATCAGCGCCAGACCGAGATCGACCCGTTTCGCCACCAGAACCGCAGGCTGCCCATCGTGACCAAAGCTGAAGTCATCCAGAATGATATGAGAGGGAGAGGAGAAATTGTGTTCAATTTTACTCAGGGAGAGATGCCATTCGGTTTTATCGCTCACCCAACGGCTAAACCAGCCTGCACCCCACTGTGTCTGCAGCAGTACATAGATCACGACCAGGGTGAAAAGCAGCAGCAAAAGTAAGGTGAGGAAAAACTTTCCAAGAAATTTCATAGCATCCTTCCCGAGTTAAATCCGGTGAGAGGTTGTTATGCCTGAATTACCGTTACAGCTCAACAGCCTGGATGTAAATCCGAATAATTAGCAGGCAGGCCGAAGCCTGCCCGTGGCCTTACTTCTCTTGCGGGAAAATCAGGTTGAGCACGATTGCGGTAATGCCGCCCGCTGCAATGCCGGAAGAGAGCAGGGTTTTCAGCCAGTCAGGCGCAAACTGCAGGATCAGCGGCTGCTGGGAAACGCCCAGGCCCACCGCCAGTGACAGCGCGATAATCATGATGGCGCGACGGTTAAGCGGCTCGCGTGACACGATGCGAACGCCCGAGGCGGCGATGGTGCCGAACATCACAATCGTTGCGCCACCGAGCACCGGTTCAGGGATCATCTGCACCAGACCGCTGACGGCCGGAAACAGCCCCAGCACAATCAGCATCAGCGCCACAACAAAGCCCACGTAGCGGCTGGCAACGCCGGTTAACTGAATCACGCCATTGTTCTGACCGAAGCAGGAGTTAGGGAAGGTATTAAACAGTGCGGAGACAAAGGAGTTGAGGCCGTTCGCCAGCACGCCGCCTTTCAGGCGTTTCATATAGAGCGGTCCGCTGACCGGCTGTTCCGACACATCTGAAGTGGCGGTGATATCGCCGATGGTCTCCAGGGAGGTCACCATAAACACCAGCATCAGCGGGATAAGCAGATTCCAGTCGAAGCCCAGTCCGTAATAAAGCGGGGTCGGTACCACGATCAGCGGCTGGTTAGCGGGGAGAGCGGCTGCAGGCAGCATCCCCATCGCCCAGGCCAGCAGATAGCCCACCGCCATCGCAATCACCAGAGAGGCGACGCGCAGGTAAGCGTTCTTCTGGCGGTTAAGCAGCACGATCACCAGCAGCACGGCACCGGCCAGCATCAGATTTTTCGGTGCGCCAAAGGTATGGTCGTTCATCGCGCTGAAACCGCCGCCAATCGAGGTCAGACCTACCTGAATCAGCGACAGGCCGATGATCATCACCACAATACCGGAAACCAGCGGCGTGATGATCCGGCGGGCCAGGTGTAATACGCGTGACAGCACCATTTCGGTACAGGAAGCCACCATCAGCGTGCCAAACAGCGCCGCCATCATGGTGGGCACGTCAGCACCACCATTTTTCAGCGCCATCCCACCCATAATCAAAGGTGTGACGAAGTTGAAGCTGGTGCCCTGAATCGACAGCAGACCCGAGCCCACAGGCCCCCAGGTTTTGATTTGCAGCAGAGATGCCACGCCCGAAGCAAACAGTGACATGCTGATAACGTGCCGGGTATCTTCTGCGGGCAGACCCAGCGCCTGACAGATCAGAATGGCTGGCGTGATGACTGCGACAAACATCGCCAGCAGATGCTGCCCGGCGGCAAACAGCGTTTGCGGCAGAGGTGGACGATCTTCAAGACGATAAATCAGTTCGCTTTGCGTGGCGGAAGGCTGGTCTGGCTGAGGATTGGTGGACATCTTCTGTTCTTCCCAAAAAATAATGTGGCGATTGTAATCAACCACCGGGTAAAAGCAATCGTTTGCCCGGCGAGGATAAAAAAGGCCGATTCAGGGGGAATCACTCAGACGTTGGTAAAACGGGTGTTCTCTGGCAGCCAGCGTTCAATCAGGGCGCTGGCCTGCTCGGGATAGTGCTGGTGGATGTGGCGTGCCACACGCTGAACTTCAGGCACCATCGCTGCATCGCGCAGCAGGTCGGCCACTTTAAATTCGGCGTTGCCGGTCTGACGCGTACCCAGCAGTTCACCCGGCCCGCGAATCTCCAGATCGAACTGGGCAATCACAAAGCCGTCATTGCTGTCGCGCAGTACCTGCAAACGTTTCTGTGCCGTCTTGCTCAGCGGCGCTTTGTAGAGCAGCACACAGTGCGACGCCACGGCGCCACGACCTACACGGCCACGCAGCTGATGCAGCTGCGCCAGTCCTAACCGCTCCGGGTTCTCGATAATCATCAGGCTGGCATTCGGCACGTCCACGCCGACCTCAATCACGGTCGTCGCTACCAGCAGCTGCAGTTCATTGGCTTTAAACGCCTGCATCACCGCCTGTTTTTCCGCGGGTTTCATACGGCCATGCACCAGTCCGATATTTAAGTCGGGCAGCGCGGTTTTCAGGGATTCCCAGCTGGCTTCTGCCGCCTGGGCTTCCAGCAGTTCCGACTCTTCAATCAGCGTGCAGACCCAGTAGGCCTGACGACCTTCGCGGCAGGCATGCTCAACCCGCGCCACAATTTCCTCGCGTCGCGTATCGGGGATGGCGACGGTCGTCACCGGTGTTCGACCCGGCGGCAGCTCATCGATGGTTGAGGTATCGAGATCGGCATACGCGGTCATCGCCAGGGTGCGCGGAATGGGTGTGGCGGTCATGATCAGCTGATGCGGATGGAAACCCTGCTCTTCGCCTTTTTCCCACAAGGCCAGTCGCTGGTGGACCCCGAACCGGTGCTGTTCATCAATAATGACCAGCGCCAGACCGTTGAACTGTACCTGCTCCTGAAACAGAGCGTGTGTGCCCACGACCATCGCCACCTGACCACTGGCTATCGCTTCCTGCTGGGCCTGGCGGGCTTTGCCTTTCTGTTTCCCGGCCAGCCAGCCTACTTCAATGCCCAGCGGCGCAAACCACTGGCGGAAGTTACTGGCGTGCTGTTCAGCCAGCAGTTCGGTCGGCGCCATCAGCGCAACCTGTTTGCCATGGGCGATAACGTTCAGTGCAGAGAGCGCTGCAACCAGTGTTTTGCCCGAGCCGACATCGCCCTGCACCAGCCGCATCATCGGGAAATCATTGGCCAGATCTTTCTCTATCTCCGCCACCACGCGTTTCTGCGCATTCGTTGGCGAGAAGGGCAGCGCGGCCAGCAGTTGATCACTGAGATTGTGTCGCGGCGGCATCGGTAACGCGTAATAGCGCTGCGCACCGGCGCGCACCGCCAGCATGCTGAGGTTGTGCGCCAGCAGCTCTTCCAGAATCAGCCTGCGTTGAGCAGGATGACGGCCACTTTCCAGCTCGCTGAGCCGGAGATCGGGCGGCGGACGATGCAGTGTGCGCAGCGCATCAGGCAGGCTGATCAAGCCGCCGCTCAGTTCCTTCGGCAGCAGCTCGGCAATCGGGCAGCTTTCCAGCAGCGTCAGCGCCTGGTCGGTGAGATTACGCAGCGTGGCCTGTCGGATGCCTTCGGTGGTGGGATAAACCGGCGTTAAGGTCTCTTCCAGCGTCACATTGCTCTGTTCGCCCTGGATGCGGTATTCGGGATGAATAATCTCGGCGCCACGCTGACCGCGCTTAATCTCACCATAGGCGGTGACGCGGCGGCCCGGCGACAGGTTGTTCTTCATCCCGGCATTGAAATTGAAGAAGCGCATCGTCAGCACACCGCTGCCATCGCTGATCTGGCACACCATCATCCGGCGGCGACCAAAGGTGATATCTGTGTGCAGCACTTCGCCTTCTACGGTGGCCCAGATACCGGGCAGCAGATCATCAATGGCATAGAGTTGGGTGCGATCTTCGTAGCGTAGCGGGAGATGGAGCAGGAGATCCTGAATGGTGTGCAGGTCAATTTTGGCCAGTTTAGCTGCCTGGCTGGCACCGACGCCGGTCAGGGTACTGAGCGGGATGGCATCCAGCAGACGGCCTTTCATCTTCTTTTACCGGTCGACTGCATGGTTGCCCACCAGCTGGGATCGGCCTCGACTTCACCCTGCGCATTGATGCGCGGATAAGGCAGACCTTTCTGTTTTGCGACCCGCGCCAGCACCGGGAATCCGCCTTCGAACAGCAGACGTTGCTGTTCATCTTCATCCAGCAGGCTGTAATCACGCAGGTAAAGACCGGCGTTCTGACGCTGCCGCTGGGCTTCATAGAGGATTAGCGCGCAGGCGACCGAGACATTCAGCGACTGCACCATACCCACCATAGGAATCACAATCTGCCGATCGGCCAGCGCCAGGGCATCTTCGGTGATGCCGGTTTTTTCCTGACCCATCAGGATGCAGGTCGGAAGGGTATAGTCGATCTCACGAAAATCCACGGCATCGGCGGAGAGATGGGTCGCCAGAACCTGCATCTTCTGCTGTTTAAGCTGTTTTACGGCATCGCCGATGGTGGGATGGGTGACCACTTTTACCCAGCTGTTGCTTCCGGCAGACGCGGACGCCTGCGTGCGCATCCGCTGGCTCGGCCAGACGGCATGCACTTCGTGGATGCCGACGGCGTCGGCCGTGCGGATCACCGCGGAAACATTGTGCGGTTTATGCACCTGCTCCATGCAGACCGTCAGGTCGTGCTGGCGCAGTGCCAGCATCGCCTGAATCCGGGCAAAACGTTGATCGTTCATGCCTAGTTACGGTTACGGTGGACTTTGATCACATCCGGCATCACGCGAATTTTACGCATGATATTCGCCAGATGGACGCGATCACGTGCGGTCAGGCGGATAAAGGCGCTGTAGACACGGCCATCGCGCTCTTCGGTATTCAGGCTCTGAATATTGGAACCGGCCGTGTTGATTGCCGCCGTCAGGTTCGCCAGCGCGCCCTGATGGTTAAACATGTCGACTTTGATTTCCGCCACGAACTCCTGCTCGGTGACTTTGTCCCACTCGACCGGCATGAATTTTTCCGGCTCTTTCTGGTAGCCGCGAATATTGCGGCAGGATTCATGATGCACCACCAGCCCTTTGCCAGGACTGACATGGGCCACAATCGGGTCACCGGGAATCGGTCGGCAGCATTTAGCGAAGGTAATCAACACGCCATCGGCGCCTTTAATCGGCAGTTTACCGCGCTTGCTGTTACTGCTGATCGCGTTGCTGTCAGCCTGCAGCAGGTTTTTCGCCACCACCACGCTCATTGCATTGCCCAGACCGATTTCCGCCAGCAGATCGTCTAGCGAGGTCAGCTTCATACGATCCAGCTCCTGCCTGATATTTTCAGGCGGGATCTCAGCCAGTTTACGGCTGCCGCCCAGCGCATGGCTGAGCAGGCGGCGACCCAGATTGACGGAGTCTTCGCGCTTGAGGTTTTTCAGCAGCTGGCGAATTTTGGCGCGGGCTTTGGAGCTCACGACAAAGTTGAGCCAGGCGGCGTTAGGACGGGCGCCTGGCGCAGTAATGATCTCAATCGTCTGACCGCTGGTCAGGGATTGCGACAGCGGATAAGGCTGACGGTCAACGCGAGCGCCGACGCAGGCATGGCCGATATCGGTGTGAACCGCATAGGCGAAGTCTACCGGTGTCGCGCCGGTTGGCAGCTCAACAATGCGGCCTTCAGGCGTAAAGACGTAAATCTCATCCGGGAAGAGATCGGACTTCACGCTTTCAATAAATTCAAACGAACTGCCCGCACTCTGCTGCAGCTCCAGCAGGCTTTGCAGCCAGCGCTGAGCGCGAATCTGTGCGGTGGTGCCACTTTCGCCCGCCTGTTTGTAAGCCCAGTGCGCAGCGACCCCCATTTCCGCCATCTGATCCATATCCTCGGTGCGAATCTGCACTTCAACCGGCACGCCGTGCGGACCGATCATGGAGGTATGGAGGGATTGATAGCCGTTGGCCTTGGGGATGGCGATGTAATCTTTCACGCGGCCCGGACGCGGCTTATATAAGCTGTGCATCTGGCCCAGAACGCGATAGCAGGTATCCAGATCTTTCACGATGACGCGAAAGGCATAGATATCCATGATCGAGTGAAAACGCTGCTCTTTCAGCGTCATTTTGCGGTAAATCGAGTAAAGATGCTTTTCGCGACCGCTGACGCGGCAGGGAATGCCCGCTTCCTGCAAACGGCCATCGATCTCAGAAAGAATCTTCTGGATCATCTCTTTACGATTACCACGCGCGGCTTTCACCACCTCTTTAATCACCCGATAACGATTCGGGTAGAGGGCCTCAAAACCCAGCTCTTCCAGCTCCGTTTTAAGATGATGAATACCCAGGCGGTGCGCCAGCGGACTGTAAATCTCTAACGTTTCCAGCGCGATGCGGCGACGTTTGTCCGGGCGTAATGACCCGAGGGTGCGCATATTGTGGGTGCGGTCAGCCAGCTTGATGAGAATGACGCGGATATCCTGCACCATCGCCATAATCATCTTGCGGAAGTTCTCTGCCTGCGCTTCTTTCTTGTCGCGGAATTTCAGCTTATCCAGCTTGGAAACGCCTTCGACCAGCTCCGCCACACTTTTACCGAACAGCTGTTCCATGTCCTGATAAGTGGCTGGCGTATCTTCGATCACGTCATGCAGCAGCGCGGCCATGAGGGTTTCATGGTCGAGCTTCATTTCCGCCAGAATACAGGCCACGGCAACCGGATGGGTGATATAAGGCTCACCGCTGGAGCGTGTCTGTCCCTCGTGGGCATCACGTGCGACAAGGTAGGCTTGCTGGAGGCGCTTGATCTGCTCCTCTGGCAAGTATTTTTCAATCAGTTGATTGAGACTTTCAAACAGATACAAGGGCGACCTGCAGGTGGCTGTTAACGACGACCTTCAGCGATAGCGGTAACGGCCTGTAACTCAGCGGCTTCCTGCTCTTGCTGTTCCTGACGATCACGCACATCTAAAATCTGATTGGTGACCAAACCTTCTTCGATTTCGCGCAGGGCGATAACGGTAGGTTTATCGTTCTCTTCCGGAACCAGCGGATCTTTACCGCCAACCTGCATCTGACGTGCACGACGTGCAGCGACCAACACCAGGTCAAAACGATTACCAACTTTTTCTACTGCGTCCTGAACGGTTACGCGTGCCATAGGTGTGCTACTCCACAGATGAAGAAATGACTGCGCATCATACTGAAACTGTATTCAGACTGCCAACAGTTTGCTGATTAAAGCATCGTGACGCGCCTTCTGACGCGCCATACGCAGACGTTCTGCGCGAATAATGGTTTTCAGATCGGACAGCGCCAGATCAAAATCATCATTCACAATTAAATAGTCATACTCGGCGTAGTGGCTCATTTCCGCTACTGCCTGAGCCATGCGACGCGTGATGACCTCTTCGCTGTCCTGGCCACGACCGCGTAAACGGCGATCGAGCTCTTCTTTCGAAGGCGGCAAAACAAAGATGCTGCGTGCGCCAGGCATTTTAGCGCGGATTTGCTGCGCACCCTGCCAGTCGATGTCGAGAAACACGTCAACGCCGGTTGCCAGCACCTGCTCAATAGCATGGCGCGACGTCCCGTAATAGTTGTCGAAAACCCGGGCATGTTCGAGGAAAGCATCTTCCGCGATCATCTGCTCAAATTCATGTTTCTCAACAAAAAAGTAATGTTCGCCATGGGTTTCACCCGGACGCATACCGCGCGTCGTGTGCGAAACAGAGACCTGCGTGTCATACAACGGCTGGGTCTTTAACAGTGCCTGAATCAGGCTGGATTTCCCTGCACCGCTGGGAGCAGAAACAATATAGAGCGTGCCTTGAGCCATGGTTTTCTTGAATTGATTAAAAGCGGAGTCGATTTCCTGCACAGTATACACAGCTTCCCGTTGCCACGCAGCGTTTGCGCAGCGGCAACCCTCAACTTTTGCGCAGTTTCGCGCAAATGGCTGTCGGACGGCTGTAATTCCCCCCTTATTGCCACGGTATCCCTTCCGCAACCGAACCTCGCCTCTGGCTGACGCTAACGCATTGATGTTGAATGCCGCAAAACATCAGAGGAAAGCGTATGAAAGGATTCGGCTGGCCGCTGTTTGCGGCTGTTCTGTGTTTCGTCCTGTGGCCTGCGCATAGCGCCGTTTGTCCGGTCTGGACACCCACACGGGCAATCGAAGAGATCCACCATCTGCAACAGCAACTGCGACACTGGGATGACGCTTACTATCGCCAGGGGCAGAGTCCGGTGGCTGACGCGGATTATGACGCTCTGCAGCAGCGCCTGATTCAATGGCAGCGCTGTTTTAGCGCTTCTCAGCCCGCTTACACACCGCAACTGCCGGGCAAGGGTGAGCACCTTCATCCGGTCGCCCATACTGGCGTAAAAAAGATGCGCGACAAGCTGGCACTGGCTTACTGGATGCAGGGACGACGCGATCTCTGGGTGCAGCCAAAAGTCGATGGCATTGCTGTTTCACTGGTGTATCGCCACGGCAGGCTGGTTTCGCTTTTAAGTCGTGGCGATGGATTGCGCGGTGAGGAGTGGCTGGCTAAAGCCGCCTGGATCCCGGCCATTCCGCTGCATATCGAGACCCGTCTCGACGAAGTGGTGCTGCAGGGTGAGCTATTCCTGTCGATGACCGGTCATCAACAGGCAGTGGATGGCGGTAAAAATGCGCGCTCACAGGTGGCCGGGGCCATGATGAGTAAACAGCGGGTTCCCCTGCTGGATTCGCTCGATATTTTCATCTGGGCCTGGCCAGATGGCCCCGCCACCATGACGGAACGCCTTGCGCAACTCAGCCGCTGGGGACTGGGCGTTGCGGAAAAATGGAGTCACAGCGTCAAAGATGAAGAGGACGTCGCACGCTGGCGGGAGCGCTGGTTTCATGCTGCGCTGCCCTTTGTCACGGATGGCGTGGTGGTTCATCAGAGCCTGCGACCTGCGGGCAAAAACTGGCTGCCGGGAGAGGGAACCTGGGCCGTTGCCTGGAAATATCAGCCTCCTGAAGTCAGCGCGGAGGTACTCTCCGTCGATTTTCCTGTTGGCCGCACCGGGAAAATCGCGGCAGTACTTAATCTGCAGCCGGTGCAGCTGGATGATAAGACGGTCAGGCGGGTTAATGTTGGGTCGCTGCGTCGCTGGCAGGAGAGCGATATCGTGGCGGGCGATGTGATCGCGCTGAGTCTGGCGGGGCAGGGAATTCCCCGGCTGCAGCGGGTAATCTGGCGTGTAGCAGAGCGGCATTACCCTCAGCCTCCCGACGCGTCGCGTTATACGCCGCTGACCTGCTACACCTTCAGCGCTGAGTGCCAGAAGCAGCTACTGGCAAAATTACGCTGGCTCAGCCAGAAAACGGTGCTGAACATTCCGGGTGTAGAGCGCGGCACCTGGCTGCGCTTACTGGAAACCGGCAGTATGACGCATCTGTTCGGCTGGCTGACGCTCACACCGGAACAGATTGCCGCCGCAACGGGCCTGTCTCCGCAGCGGGCGGGTCAGCTCTGGCACCGTTTTAATCTCACCCGGCAACAGCCGTTTCGACGCTGGGTGGATGCCTTAGGCGTTTCACTGCCGCGAAAGGCTCTGATGTCGCTGCCCGATCAGCAGTGGGAGCGCTTAATGCAGCGGGATGTTAAGGGGTGGCAGGCTTTACCCGGTGTTGGTGAGGCGCTGGCAAAGCGCCTGGTTGCGCAGTTTCATGATGCACGGGTGCAGGCACTGATCGCGTTTCTGCAACAGCAGGCTATTCCTGCCTCCTCAATGCTCGGGATGGGGATAGTTGAAAATCGGCAAACCGAGGCGGAAGCGCAGCGCCAGTAAGCGGGCAAAGAAGCCAAACAGCAGGGTAATGATAATCACCGCCTCATGCGCCAGCGTGGTTTTCAGCAGCAGGATATACATCCAGCCAGAGGCGAAAGCGATACCGGCGTAGAGTTCCTTCTGGAACACCAGCGGAATGCGGTTACAGAACATATCACGCAGTACGCCGCCAAAGACGCCGGTAATCACCGCGCTTATCGCGGCAATGATCATGGCGTGTCCTGAGTCGAGCGCAACCTGTGCGCCAATAATAGAGAAGACCACCAGTCCCAGCGCATCGAGCACCAGGAACACTTTGCGCAGGTGCGTCATCAGAGGCGCCAGGAAAGTGGTGATGACCGCCGCTGCCGCCACAATCATGATGTATTCAGGATTTTTCACCCAGCCCAGCGGATAGTGACCCAGCAGGATGTCGCGCACCGAACCACCGCCAATCGCGGTCACTGACGCGATAATAATGACACCGAACAGATCCATTTTGCGGCGACCCGCCGCCAGCGCACCTGTCATCGCCTCAGCAGTAATACCAATGATGTAGAGAACGGTCAGTAACATAGCAGACTCCAGTAAAACGGCGGCAGGGTGACGGCATTGCCTGAGAGACGGCGACGGAGATTTTCTGGCGATCGGCGTCCGGGATTAGCGCAGTTTATACCAGCCAGCCCCGTCCTCAGCATAGAAAGACTTTTTTGCGAAGAGACTGTGGTGAATACCTGTGGAAAATGGAGATAAAAAGTGTACAGCGGGTGTATGCGCAGCGGCCTGATGTTTTACGGACCTGGACGGACGGGAGATTATCCGACCGTGCCCGTCAGACAGCGGCAGGACGAAAGTCAGGTTATAGAGAAGATAAAAAGGGGATGCAGCTGATAAAGAAACGAATGAGTCAGGGAAATAAAACGACAGATTTAATAAAAAGAAAAGGCGTGCTGGTTAACAGCACGCCAACGCATCATTTCTGATGCTCAGAGCCCACCATACAGACTTATTTTATTATTTGTTTCTTGCACGAACTTTAGCAAATGCATTCAGGCTAAAGTGGTATTCCGGCTGGAACCATGAACGACCATAGTAGCAGTAAATCAGCATGCGAATGGATGCCATCGCAAGGTAACCCCAAATCGCACATAATACTGAAGGTGTCAGCCAGACGGTAAATAAAGTTACGGCAAGTCCGGCTAATACTGAGGAGGTTTCAGCAAAAGCGATACGGGTATATTGTTTTTCGCGCTGTAATATTGCACGGTAATGCTGGCCCTGTGGGATGATAATAAACACCACTGAGACCATCTGCAGCATTAATGCCAGTTGAGGTTGATCAAACAGGCTGTTCAGCAGGTGGCTGGCCGTAAATAACAGTCCAAATACCGCGACACCCATCAACATATTACCCCAGTAGATCGTGGAGAGGTCGTTGATAGAGAGCATACAGCGGCGGATCAGCGTATTCGAGAAGCCACGATCGGCCAGCGTATCGATAGCCAGTAAAGCAATCACGGCAATCGCCAGCAGGTTCAGTTCATTCGCCTGCAGAATCTGGGCCAGCAACGACAGTTGCAGTACGCCAATGCCAATAATTTTGATTGAAGAGAGCAGAGACCATTTTGCGCTATTAAGACTGCTTTCACGTATTGCCATAATATACTCGTTAGAGTCCATCGACTCTGTGAGAATTAAAGTGTTGTGTAACGGCAAGGAGAGGTTGCTGTGACACCGTTGATAAGTGCAATTTTCCCGGCCGAAGTCCTGAAAAATCTTCTCAGGCTTGCCATGTTATTATGGGTTTAATCAAATGATGCCCGGATAAAATAGATATCCCTGGTAAATTTTTTGTTTCGTGTCATGGCGGAATCCTCTGCAGCTAATAAGAATTCCGCCAGATCACGAATAAATCCTGTTGTAGTTTTATATTCTCCTGCCAGCATCCTTGCGGCAATCTCAACGCATTCTTTTCCTGATAACAGGGGATGTGTTGAGCGGTCCATGACTTTTTTACTGCTTTATCATTATGGGTATTGCTGTGTGTGGAATGATTTATACATTGTTTTATTTAATTTAACACCATAAGAAAAGTCTGATTACGCGACCGCAGAAATAAATGGTTTCACTCTATGCATGAAAAATATTAAATCCCCAGCAGGGCAGTAATAAACGATTGTTGATGATTAATGTATGCGTCAGAGAGAAAGTGTTCGTGCAGAAGGTGAAGAGGCCTGTAATCAGGGAAGATCGCCAGCCTGTCGGGTGATTTTGCCAGGAATTTTCCTGGCAGCAATGCTTAAGCAGGCCTGGTGGTAGAGGCGTAATGAGGATGAGCAATCAGATAAGTGCTTTATGCATTATCGTTGGAAGTTTTTCTATTTTTTTTCATTAACGGCCAGCGATAAGTACAGAGAAAAAAGTGAGCTAAGTCATTGATTTACTGTGTCAGGAGCTGGTTGAGTTTCTCCAGATCGTTGCTAACCCATTCAATATCCTGCTTAAATCGCTCATCTGAAGTAAATGGCTGGCGATAAACCGTCACCATCACCTCGGCACCCTGTTCGTTCGCTATCACGCGCATCGGCACGTAGATCTCCTTGCCTGAGCCGCTATCAATCCAGTGATCCATCACGCCAAACGGATTATGTGGCGAGAACCGAATCTTCACATTGCCCTGCGGGCCTTTAGCACGCCAGCGGTTGCCATCGGGTTCCAGTGCGCTTTGCGTCAGCCCGGAAGCCCACTTTGGAAAAAATTCCGGCTTCCAGATGGTTTCATAAAGATCTAACCACTGACGTGGAATCGTCAGGCTCAGCGTGCGCGAGGAGAGCATGTAACCTCCGGTGGATAAGCTAAAAACGCATTAAAGCATGGGGCCAGGCCTGTTAAAACGTTGTTACAGCAGAAGTGTGGTGTTGACAGGGTTTCGTACAAACGGCAGACAGCAGATGAGGCTGTCTGCCGCTGATTCAGATGAAATTGCCGCGCGCAGAGACCGCATGCTCTTCGCTATGGCCACTGGCGTGGCGCAGAACAAAGCTATCTGACTGCGCCATTACTGCGCAACTGTGATTCGGGAAGATACGCAGCAACGTGCCGACTTCCGGGCGGCGATCCTGATAAAGCAGAAAACCGTGCTCCTCAGATAACTTCGTCACTTCATAGGTGTGGCCTGCTTCGTCAGCTGCAACACCGAAGCCGCTGGCATTGGTGCCGTGTGGTCCTTTATCCGAACTCAGCATTTTTGATCCGGCATCCACAATCGCGAAATGATCGTTCACCGCTACCACGCGAGTAATGACGCTCATTGCCAGCTGATCGACATGACTCAACCCGAGTCGACAGGCGGTAAGATCGAGCAGTGCATAGTTGCCGGGCCGGATTTCATTGATGCAGGGCGCAATCTCTGCTGCCAGCGCGGTCGGCGTCGAACCCACAGAGAGAGGGCAGTCAGTAAACCCCGCAGCCTGCAGTTTTGCCTGTACCCGCTGCATCAATGCCGTTTCCTGGTGGGCGACATCAATAATGGCTGCGGCGTGACCGGCACCATAAGCGTGACCGGCATGCGACACTAACCCGGCAAAGCGTAACCCTTTATCCTTTAGCGCCTGCGCAATCAGCACAGCTTCGTCAGTATCAGGATTAACGCCGATCCGATGTAATCCGACATCCACTTTAATCGCCACCGCCAGGTCGCATTCCGGTTGCTGCTGTGAGGCATCAGCAAGCGCCGCCACGCCCTGCACGCTGTCCGCAATCAGGGTAAGCCGGACCTGATGAAGCACGGCGAGGCGTAGCAATTCAGCCACGCTTTGCGGTTGTACGACCGGATAAGCCAACAGCAGATCACGAACGCCACCCTGGATAAAACTGATGCCTTCGCTGGGTTTAGAGACGGTGACACCCTGTGCGCCGGACGCGATCTGACGCTGTGCAATCCAGACGCTTTTATGCGTTTTGATATGCGGACGCAGTGCGACGCCTGCCGCACTCGCTTTGCGCTGCATCTGCTGCAGGTTCTGCTCCAGGCGCTCTGCATCCACTTCAATATAAGGCGTAAGGCGATCATCAATCAGCGGGCGCTGCCACTGCTGTGTATCGTTGATATTCATAAGGTTGTCCGGCATTGAGGAGGTAAGAGAATGCATCATTCCTTAATTATCTCTCTGATGCCAGCCTGACTGCCGCAGAACAGGCGTGCTGATCAACAGCGTTAGCGATAAACAGTATGAAAGTCATCGGGCAGAGAAAGCGGACATCACGCAGCAGGGGATCAACAGATAAAAACAAAAAAGCAGGCGCGTGGCCTGCTTTTCAGTCAACTCAGACGTAAAGTCACTCAGACGTAGAGCGATTTTTCACCCGGTGGGCGGGTTTTGAATCGACGATGCAGCCAGAGGTACTGTTCGGGCGCACGAAGAATCTGATTTTCGATCACTTTGTTCATATAAGCTGCAGCTGCAGCTTCGTCCGTATGAGGATAGTTTTCCAGCATCGGTTCGATAATCAAATGATAGCCATCATTATCAGGATTACGAATCAGCATAATCGGCACCATCGCTGGCTTCGCCAGACGCGACAGAACAAACGTCCCGTTGGTAGTGGCGGCTTTCTCGACGGCAAACAGCGGCGCAAAGGTGCTGCCTTTAGGGCCGTAATCCTGGTCAGGCGCAAACCAGACCGATTCACCCTGTTTAAGCGCATTTACCATACCGCGCAAATCACGGCGGTCGATCATCGCTTTGTTCGAGCGCATGCGACCTTTGGTCTGCACATACTCCATCGCCTGATTATTGTGCGGACGATACATCGCCATCATCGGCTGGCAGAGTCCGCTGATGCGGCCGCCCAGTTCCAGTGACATAAAATGCACGCCAATCAGCATCACGCCGCGCTTTTCGTTCTGTGCAGCATGGAGATTATCCAACCCTGACACTTTAAACAGACGTCTCACTGCACGGTCAGACCAAAACCAGGCAATACCGGTTTCAGCCAGCGCCATGCCTAAAGAGGCAAAATTCCCGGCGATCATGTGTTCTGTTTTTTCTTCACTGATGCCAGGAAAGCAGAGTTCAATGTTACGACGGGTGATACGTTCGCGGCGCTGCAGGAAATGACGGGAAATTTTGCCCGCACCCGCACCGAGACGCATCAGAACAGGGTAGGGAAGCTGGACCAGAAGCCAGAGCACGCCCAGGCCAAACCAGGTAAACCAATAACGCGGATGTAGCAGCGACCTGCTAAATTTTCCGGTGTTTTTCATTAACAACCTTCATGGGATAGATGGATGTATCGCATAAAGAGCACTTCCATGAGTCTTAAGGCGGTACAGCTGTACTGATTTCGACCAACACTTTATCAAAAAGTGCCTTCAAAGAAAGGGAAACTCCACAATCTACAGGATTGACCTGTTTCATGGATCCAGCGCTTCGGGGACGAAAAAAGGGTTCATAACTGAAAAATGATTTTAAATTCAGAAAATTAAAAAAGACAGACCTGAAATGCGAAGTGTGACTGACAGGTGTTCAGGAAGAGTCCGGAAATGAAAATTTATTAATCTTTACGTAATGTTGAGGCCAGCCACGTCCATGAAAGGCCGCATGAGCTGATGTATCTTGCCTGAAAAATGAACAAAGCGCCATCGCTGGCGCTTCATTACTGACCTGCCGGGCAGGTGTTACTCGATATTCTGAATCTGCTCGCGCATCTGTTCAATCAGCACTTTCAGTTCGATCGCTGACGTTGTGATTTCTGCGTTGATCGACTTCGATGCCAGCGTGTTCGATTCACGATTGAACTCCTGCATCATGAAATCAAGACGACGGCCAACGGCCTCTTTCTTTTTCAGGATGTTGTAGGTCTCTTTAACGTGCGCATCCAGACGATCCAGCTCTTCGGAGACGTCAACACGCTGCGCCATCATCACCAGTTCCTGCTCCAGGCGATTGTTTTCCAGCTGGACTTCAGCATCTTCCAGTTTGGCGACCAGGCGCTCACGCTGCCATTTGATCACTTCAGGCATCTGCGCGCGCACTTTGCTGACTTCCTGCGAAACGCCTTCCAGACGCTGCTCAATCATCGCTTTCAGTGCAGTGCCTTCACTTTCACGTGCCGCAATAAAATCATCCAGCGCACCATCCAGTGCCTGCAATAACTGTGTATTGATGGCATCCAGATCCTGCTCCTGTGCAGACATCACACCCGGCCAGCGCAGGATATCCAGCGGATTAATCGCGCCTTCGTCGCTCTGCATTTTTACCCAGTTGGCAGCCTGCACCAGCTGTTTCGCCAGCGTTTCATTGAGCATCAGCTCACCCTGCGCGCTGGGATCGGCATCATAACGCAGGTTGCACTCAATTTTACCGCGCGTCAGACGCTGGCGAATGCGTTCGCGGATAACCGGCTCCAGCCCACGAAACTGCTCCGGCAGACGGATGTAAGTTTCCAGATAACGCTGGTTAACGGAGCGCAGCTCCCAGGCGGCGCTGCCCCATTCGCCTTTGGCTTCGCTGCGGGCATAAGCGGTCATACTGCGGATCATAAGCGGTACTCATTTGCGGAAAGATGGGTGAAGTATAGCGAGGCGAGCCACCGCATAACAGGCATAAGCGCCTCACAGGAAAATAACGAACCATTTCCGCTTTTAGCGACAGACACTTATGATGACCACTGACCCCTTGTGAGGATGACTGATCTATGTCTCGCGTTATTGCCCTTCCTGTTGTGATGGCTCTGCTGCTGGCGGGTTGCCAGACGCGCCACGCGCCGCCGACTAAACCGCAACCTATCTGCGCGGGTGGCGATATGATGATGCAGACCACGTTGTGGTTTGGAATGAGTAAGCCAGATGGCGGCAGGGTGAGTTCACTCGACTGGATGAACTTCGTGGATAATGAGGTCACGCCACGTTTCAAAGCAGGATTGTCGGTCTATGACGCCAGAGGTCAGTGGATGGGCGAGAACGGCAAGCTGGCACGGGAGAACAGTAAAGCGTTGATGCTGATCCACGGTATCGATCCCGCGACCAATCAGGATATTGAGGCGTTACGTAATCTCTACAAGAAACGCTTTAATCAGGAGTCGGTGATGCGCGTAGATGCGCCGGTCTGTGTGGGATTCTAGGGCGAAAGCGGGCGGCAGCGCTGCCGCCCGATGAATTATCAGATAAACAGGCCGGCAAAGGCCGCCGAGAGCAGGCTCACCAGCGTTGAACCATAGACCAGCTTCCAGCCAAACCGGGAAACCACATTGCCCTGTTTCTCGTTCAGGCCTTTTATTGCACCAGCCACAATGCCGATCGAGGCAAAGTTAGCAAAAGAGACCAGGAACACCGACAGAATACCCAGCCCACGCGCGCTCATGCCCGCCGCAACTTTCTGCAGTTCAATCATCGCCACAAATTCGTTCGCCACCAGCTTAGTCGCCATGATGCTGGCCGCCTGCAGGGCATCCGCTTTGGGAATGCCAATCAGCCAGGCCAGTGGATAGAACAGGTAGCCGAGCAACTGCTGGAAGCTGTAACCGAACACCGCCGCAAACACCGCATTCACGGCAGCGATCAGGGCAATAAAGCCAATCAGCATCGCCAGGATAATCATCGCAACTTTGAAACCGGCCAGGATGTACTCACCCAGCATCTCAAAGAAGCTCTGCTCTTCATGCAGTTTCTCCAGCTCGATAGGCTGCTCATCCTGGCTTTTCATCGGATTGATGATCGACAGGATAATAAAGGTGCTGAACATGTTAAGCAGCAGTGCCGCAACCACATACTTCGGTTCAATCATCGACATATAGGCACCGACAATCGACAGCGAAACAGTGGACATTGCGGTCGCCGCCATGGTGTAGAGCCGGCGCGGCGGGATATCACCCAGAATCCCTTTATAGGCGATGAAGTTCTCCGACTGACCGAGAATCAGTGTGCTGACGGCGTTGAACGACTCCAGCTTGCCCATGCCATTAATCTTCGACAGCAGCGTTCCGAAAATACGGATCAGCAGCGGCAGGATACGCCAGTGCTGCAATATGCCGATTAGCGCGGAAATAAAAACAATCGGGCAGAGCACGCCAAGGAAGATAAATGCCAGTCCCTGCTTACTCATTCCGCCAAACACGAACTCCGTGCCCTGCGCGGCAAAGCCCAGCAGCGTCTCAAAGAAACCGGCGAACGAGCCGACCAGCGCCAGACCTCCGGCAGAGTGAAGGAAGAACCAACCCAGCGCGGCTTCCACCACAATCAGTTGAATAATAAAGCGCAGACGAATCTGCTTACGGTCATGACTGACCAGCAGCGCAAGGGCGAAAATCACCACCAGCGCCAGCAGGAAATGAAGAATGGCGGCCATATGTCTTTTTTATCAGAGAGAAAGGAAACCGCATTTAGCCACAGCTGGCAGGGAATTTCATCTGATGCCTGCGCCAGACCGGCGCAAGAGACAGCGGGCAAGGAAGTCCGTATAATGCGCAGCCAATCATTAGCAAGACGGAGAATACCCATGCGTCCAGCAGGCCGTAGCGCACAACAGGTGCGTCCAGTCACATTGACCCGCAATTACACCAAACACGCAGAGGGTTCCGTTCTGGTGGAATTCGGCGAAACGAAAGTGCTTTGCACTGCCTCCGTAGACGAAGGGGTTCCGCGTTTCCTTAAAGGCCAGGGTCAGGGTTGGGTCACTGCCGAATATGGCATGCTGCCGCGTTCGACCCACAGCCGTATGGCGCGTGAAGCCGCCAAAGGCAAGCAGGGCGGACGTACGCTGGAGATTCAGCGTCTGATTGCCCGTTCACTGCGCGCCGCGGTTGATCTCAAAGCGCTGGGTGAATTTACCATCACGCTCGACTGTGACGTGATCCAGGCCGATGGCGGCACCCGTACCGCCTCAATCACTGGCGCCTGTGTGGCACTGGCTGATGCGCTGAATAAGCTGGTCGCCAGCGGCAAGCTGAAAGCCAACCCGATGAAGGGCATGGTCGCAGCCATTTCAGTGGGCATCGTCAAGGGCGAAGCGCTGTGCGATCTGGAGTACGTTGAAGACTCAGCCGCAGAAACCGACATGAACGTCGTAATGCTGGAAGATGGCCGTATGATCGAGGTGCAGGGCACTGCCGAAGGCGAGCCGTTCAGCCATGAAGAGCTGCTGACGCTGCTGGCGCTGGCCCGCGGCGGAATTGAGGAATTAATTCAGGCGCAGAAAGCAGCGCTGGAAAATTGATGTAACAGGCGACCTCAGAGTCGCCTTTTCTTTATTTGAGGAGTGAGAAATGAAAGCCTGGCAGCGTCAGTTTATTGAATTCGCCCTGAACAAGCAGGTGCTGAAGTTCGGTGAGTTCACTTTGAAGTCAGGGCGTAAAAGCCCCTATTTCTTTAATGCCGGTCTGTTCAACAGCGGACGGGATTTAGCGCTGCTGGGACGCTTCTACGCGCAGGCGCTGGTGGATGGCGCTGTCGATTTCGATCTGCTGTTCGGCCCGGCCTATAAAGGCATTCCGATTGCCACCACCACAGCGGTGGCGCTGGCGGATCATCATGACCGCGATGTGCCTTACTGCTTCAACCGTAAAGAAGCCAAAGATCACGGTGAAGGTGGCCTGCTGGTAGGCAGCCCGCTGCAGGGCAAAGTGATGCTGGTGGACGATGTGATCACCGCAGGCACGGCGATTCGCGAGTCGATGGATATTATCGGCGCGCATAACGCTACTCTGGCAGGCGTGCTGGTTTCGCTTGATCGTCAGGAACGTGGACGTGGAGAGATGTCGGCGATTCAGGAGGTGGAACGTGATTACGGCTGCAAAGTGACCGCGATTATCACACTGGCAGATCTGATTGCCTGGCTGGAAGAGAAGCCGGAGATGGCCGATCATCTGGCACAGGTCCGTGCTTATCAGAAAGCGTACGGAATATAACAGAGGCGGGCGTAATGCCCGCCTTCTCTGACTCTTTACGCCAGCTGGGCGGCAATCAGCGGCCAGCGAGCCTCAAAGTCTGCGGTAGGGCTGAAGCGAAACTCAGAACGGACATACCGCGACAGTAAGCCTTCACAGAACGCCAGCAGCTGGCTTGCCAGTAACGCCTCATCAGCCTGAAAGGCTTCACCCTCACGCATTTTCCGTTCACGCATCACCTGTCGCAGTTGCACTTCAATCCGCTCAAACAGCTGATTGATACGTCCCTGCAGTCGGTCCTGCTCAAACATCAGAGCATGGCCGGTCAGAATGCGCGTCAGTCCCGGATTACGCTCACCAAATCCCAGAATCAATTGCACGATCAGACGCAGACGCGTCATGGTCTCTTTTTCATCCTTGAGGATCAGATTGATGCGGGTAATCAGACTGTCTTCGATAAACTCAATCAGGCTATCGAACATTCGTGTCTTGCTGGGGAAGTGACGATACAGCGCCGCTTCGGAAACGCCCACCGTGGCTGCCAGTTTGGCTGTGGTAATACGCTGACTGCCATCACCCGACTCCAGCATCTGCGCCAGCGCCTGCAAAATCTCTTCGCGACGATTCCGCTTCGCGACTTTTTTTTCTGCCATGACCTTAAAGACCCCTGAAATTCACCTAAAACAGGCAACACCTACGCATCTGCCACAGGAACGCGTCCTGCGGCGATGAGGAAAAATAACGGGCGTAAGTGAAAGTCGGTAATGCGGGTTACTGGCGACCGGAGTGGCCGAAGCCGCCTTCGCCGCGCAGGCTGGCGTCGAAATCTTCGACCAGGTTAAATTCCGCCTGCACCACCGGTACAAACACCAGTTGTGCCATGCGATCGCCGGGCTGCAGCGAGAAACTTTCCTGACCGCGATTCCAGACCGATACCATCAGCTGTCCCTGATAGTCAGAGTCAATCAGACCCACCAGGTTGCCCAGCACGATGCCATGTTTGTGGCCAAGGCCTGAGCGCGGCAGGATCACCGCGGCCAGATCGGGGTCGGCGATATGAATCGCCAGGCCGGTTGGAACCAGCGTCGTGGTACCTGGTGCGATGTCGAGAACATCATCAATGCAGGCGCGTAAATCTAACCCAGCGGAACCTGAAGTGGCGTAGGTCGGCAGTGGAAATTCTTTGCCGACACGCGCATCCAGGATTTTAACGTCTATTTTTTTCATCATAACGGCTGACAATCTCGTCTATTAATTGTTGGCCAAGGAGAGACTTATCGCTGAGCGGTAAGCGTTTTTCTCCATCCTGCCAAAAAAGGTGAAGAGCATTGGTGTCGCTATTAAACCCCTGTCCGGCTTTAGCGACGTCGTTAGCGCAGATCAGATCCAGATTCTTGCGCACCCGTTTTTGCCGGGCGTATTCTTCCACATTCTGTGTTTCAGCAGCAAATCCAACAACGAATGGCCGGTTTTCCTGAAGTGCAGCGACGCCGGCAACAATATCGGGATTCTTTACCAGGTTCAGCGTGACGTTATCATCGCCGCCCTGTTTCTTGATTTTATCGGCCGCAATATCGGCTGCCCGGTAGTCTGCCACGGCTGCGCTTGCAATGAAAATATGTTGTTTGTCTATCTCGCTCATCACAGCAGCCTGCATCTCCAGCGCGCTGGTAACATCAACGCGTCGCACTCCCGCTGGTGCAGCCAGGGTGACCGGGCCGCTGACCAGCGTCACCTGTGCGCCGCGTCTGGCGGCTGCAGCGGCAATAGCAAAGCCCATTTTGCCGGAGCTGTGATTTGTGATGTAGCGCACCGGGTCCAGCGCCTCACGGGTCGGGCCGGCGGTAATCATAATGTTGAGATGTTGCAGATCGTTGACGGGCGCGGCCCACTGCACCGCATGGTCAACAATCGACAGCGGATCCAGCATCCGGCCCGGCCCGACATCACCACAGGCCTGGCTGCCGCTGTCAGGACCCCAAATCAGCACGCCTCGCGCGTGGAGCGTCTGCAGGTTTTGCTGGGTCACCGCTGCACGATACATCTGCTGATTCATCGCGGGCACCACCGCCACGGGTGAAGCCGTCGCTAACACCGCGGTCGTCACCAGATCGTTTGCCATACCGGCAGTCACACGGGCAATCAGGTCGGCAGTGGCCGGTGCCAGCACGATCAGATCAGCCCATTTTGCCAGTTCAATATGCCCCATCGCCGCTTCCGCCGCCGGATCAAGCAGATCGTCAAACACCGGATAGCCGGAGACGGCCTGCAGGCTGAGCGGCGTAATAAACGCTTTGGCACCCTCTGTCATCATTACGCGCACATCAGCACCGCGATCGCGCAGGCGGCGCACCAGCTCAGGTGCTTTATAAGCAGCGATACCGCCGCTCACGCCCAGAAGAATTTTTTTGCCGGCTAATCCCATCATGATGTTGGCCTCACTAAGCTCTCTGCCGCTCGCGGCGGCGAATGCACGGACTTTATCACAAAAGCGCGGATGCGCCTTTTCACCGACTGCGTTTGCGAGCCGTCTCGTAAATTGCCGCGCCACTGATAGCCGCGCGCTCCAGGATGGGCCATGCTGAGGCCCATCTCAGGGAGAGCGAACATGAAAATAAAGGGACCACGGGAGAAACTTCAGAAGCTGGGCGCCCATTCGTTAAGCGATACCGAACTGCTGGCCATTTTTCTGCGTACCGGATCGCCGGGGCAGAATGTTTTGGAGCTGGCCGGGCAGATGCTGGAGGGTTTTGGCTCGCTTTATCAGCTCATGACGTCAGACAAAGCGGCATTCGGTAAAATCAAAGGCGTTGGCGATGCCAAGCTGGCGCAACTTCACGCGATTGCCGAACTGGCGAAGCGCTTTTTCGCCAGTAAGCTGGCCCGCGAAAGCGCAATGGAAAATCCGCACATCACGCGCCAGTACCTGCAAAGTCTGTTAGCTCATCAGGAGCGTGAGATCTTTATGGCTCTGTTTCTGGATAACCAGCATCGGGTGCTGCGGGCTCAGAATATGTTCTCGGGTTCTATTAACAGTGTGGAAGTGCACCCGCGCGAGATCGTCCGGGAAGCGCTGAAGCTCAACGCCGCCGCCCTGATACTGGCGCATAATCATCCGTCGGGCATGGCTGAACCGAGCCGGGCAGACAGAGAAGTCACCCATAAAGTCAGCGAAGCCTGCCAGCTACTCGACATCCGTTTGCTCGATCATCTGGTGATTGGTCATGGCGAATATGTCTCCTTTGCGGAGCGGGGATGGCTCTGATACCGGGAAATTTCACGCCAGGTGGCGGCTTTTTGCCCGATCATTCGGGATCTTTATCTGTTCGGGACTTGAGCACTTGGGCTGAGCGGCGTATACTACGCCACCTTTGAGAATCTCGGGTTTGGCGGTTAGGCCAGCTTAGCGGGTTCCATGGAATTCGCCTGGCGGGCTGCAAGCCTGACGAGGCGGCCCAAACCTAATTTTTAAAGCTCGAGCTGATTTGATTTTTGGAGATATTGACATGTCACGAGTCTGCCAGGTAACTGGAAAGCGTCCGGTGACGGGTAACAACCGTTCCCACGCAATGAACGCGACGAAACGCCGTTTCCTTCCGAACCTGCACTCACACCGTTTTTGGGTTGAGAGCGAGAAGCGCTTCGTTACTCTGCGTGTATCTGTTAAAGGTATGCGTATTATTGATAAAAAGGGCATTGATACGGTGTTAGCCGATATGCGTGCCCGTGGTGAGAAGTACTAAGGTACTAAGGAACTGAATCATGGCTAAAGGTATTCGTGAGAAGATCAAGCTGGTTTCCTCTGCTGGTACAGGTCACTTCTATACCACCACGAAGAACAAACGTACTAAACCAGAGAAGCTGGAACTGAAAAAGTTCGATCCGGTTGTACGTCAGCATGTGCTCTACAAAGAAGCTAAAATTAAGTAATTTTAGTGTTCTGCTAAAAACCCGGCTCCGGCCGGGTTTTTTGTTTGTGTAAAACGCTGAGGAGAGGGTATGCCAGAGTTGCCAGAGGTTGAAACCAGCCGCCGCGGTATCGAACCGCATTTGGTCGGTGAAACCATTCTTCACGCCGTGGTGCGTAATTCACGTCTGCGCTGGCCTGTTTCGCAGGAGATCCTGTCGTTGAGCGATCAGCCGGTGCTCAGCGTGCAGCGTCGGGCGAAATATCTGCTGCTGGAACTGCCGCATGGCTGGATCATTATCCACCTTGGCATGTCGGGCAGCCTGCGCGTGCTGTCAGAAGAGCTGCCAGCAGCGAAGCATGACCATGTTGATTTAGTGATGAGCAACGGCAAAGTGCTGCGCTACACCGACCCGCGTCGCTTTGGTGCCTGGCTCTGGAGCAGCGATCTGGCGGGCAGTAGCGTGCTGGCACATCTCGGGCCGGAGCCGCTCAGCGAGGCGTTTGACGGGGCTTACCTGCTCGATAAGTCACGCGGCAAGCGGACGCTCATCAAGCAGTGGCTGATGGATAACAAAGTGGTAGTGGGCGTGGGCAACATTTACGCCAGCGAGTCACTGTTTACCGCCGGGATCCTTCCCGATCGCGCTGCCGGCAGTCTGTCGCAGGCCGAAGCGGAGCTGCTGGTCAACACCATCAAAGCTGTACTGTTACGTTCGATTGAGCAGGGCGGGACCACGCTGCGTGATTTCCTGCAGACCGACGGTAAGCCAGGCTATTTTGCACAGCAGCTGCAGGTTTATGGCCGGGCAGGTGAACCCTGCCGGGCATGCGGTACGCCGATTGTCAGCGGCAGGCATGGGCAGCGCAGCACCTACTGGTGCCCGAGCTGCCAGCATTAAGCCAGTTTAGCCAGCAGTGCCTGATGTACTGGCGCGGGCAGGAAGGCGCTGACATCGCCGCCGTGACGCGCCACCTCTTTGACCAGTGAAGAAGAGATAAACGAAAAGCCTTCAGACGGCATCAGGAAGACACTCTCCAGCGTGGGCAGCAGATGACGATTCATCTGCGCCAGCTGCATTTCATATTCAAAATCTGACACCGCCCGCAAACCACGGACCAGCACATTCGCCTGCTGATCACGGGCGAAATTCGCCATCAGATCGCTGAAGCCGACGACCTCAACGTTGGGCAGGTCGGCAACCACCTGACCGGCCAGCGCCACGCGCTCATCCAGGCTGAACATCGGTTTTTTACTGGGGCTGGCGGCAACGGCCAGAATGACCTGATCAAACATTTGCGCTGCCCGCGTCACGATGTCGAGATGGCCGAGCGTCACAGGATCAAACGTACCGGGATAGATGGCTTTCGTGGTCATACTCGCCCTTTTGCCGAAGCATGATTCAGCGCCCAGAGGGCTGAATATTTATTGAAGGTATACTGCGCGTTGACCACCGCCAGAATCCAGCCCTGCTTACCGTCAAGAAAACCGGCACGCAGCAGCAGCGTTTTCACGAACGCGCCCAGCGTATGGCTGAATACAGAAAACAGGCTGCAACGCTTACCGCGCTGATGGCGTTCCGTAGCCCAGGCTTCAGCATAGGCCAGTTGCTTACGCTGAAAGGCGATTAAATCACGGCAGGTCAGATGGTGCAGATCGCCGGGCAATGCCACCACCGGCGCACCGTCACTCTGCAGTGATTCATGCACCAGATTGTCATTGTAGCGGAAGGTGCGGGGATAGAGGCGCATTACGCGGTCAGGATACCAGCCACTGTGGCGCATAAAGCGGCCGAGGAACAGATTACTGCGGCCCAGGCTATAAACCGTACGGCTGGGTGGGGCGACCAGGACCTGCTCAATCGCGGCACGCAGTTCGGGTGAAACGCGCTCATCCGCATCGATCATCAGAATCATGTCGCCGGTGGCATAGTCCTGCGCGCGCTGGCGCTGAATGCCATAACCCTGCCAGTCATCGTTGCGGTAGACCTGCGCCCCGGCCTGCGTGGCGATTTCGACACTGTCGTCACTGCTACCAGAGTCCAGCACGATAATTTCATCGGCCCAGCTGACCGAGGCCAGGCAATCAGGCAGGAGTTCCGCTTCATTTTTGGCGATCATCACCACGGAAAGACGTTGGCGTGCTGACATTAGTGAGTCCGGGGAGGCAGATGCGGTTCGAGTAACTGTAGCAGACGCTGGAGCGCACCCTGATTCTGGTGCAGCACGTCCACCGCATGGCGTCCGTAATAACGGCGGTAATCATCATCCTGTAACAGGTTGGTGACCTCTTTTACCAGCGACATCACGTCGGTCACGGTGATCAGCCCCTGGCCTTCCTGCAACTTGCTGCAGATATCTTTGAAATTCCAGATATGGGGTCCCATCAGAACCGGAAGAGCATGGGCGGCCGGTTCAAGCGGGTTGTGTCCACCCCGTTCAACCAGGCTGCCGCCGACAAACGCCAGATCGGCAATGCCGTAAAGCAGCATCAGTTCACCCATCGAATCACCGATGACCACCTGCGTTGAGCCAGAAGGGATCTCACCGCTGCTGCGCAGGATAAAACTGAAACCACGTGCCTGCGTCAGTTCACGGGCATCGTTGAAGCGCTCGGGATGGCGGGGCACCAGAATCAGCAGCAGGTCCGGGAAGGTCTGCAGCAGGCGGCGATGAGCATCCAGCACAATGGCTTCTTCGCCTTCATGCGTACTGGTAGCGATCCACACCGGACGACGCGGTGCCCACTGGCGACGCAGCGTCACCGCTCTGGCGGCCAGTTCGGGCGTCACGGAAATATCAAATTTCAGGCTGCCGGTAATCGTCAGTTGTGAACGTTTCAGGCCCAGACTCAGGAAGCGGTCGCCATCTTCTGCGTTCTGCGCCGCGATCAGGGTGATGCTCTGCAACAGCTGGCGCATGAATTTACCCAGCTTGCGGTAGCCTTTGGCGGAGCGGGCGGAAAGGCGGGCATTGGCGATCACCAGCGGAATATTACGCTGGTGCAGAATGCGGATAATGTTCGGCCACAGCTCGGTTTCCATGATGATCACCAGCCGTGGGTTGACCGTATCCAGAAAACGATTAATTGAGCCCGGCAGGTCATAAGGCAGATAGACGTGATGCACATCTTTGCCGAAAGCAGACTGCGCGCGCTCTGAGCCGGTCGGCGTCATCGTAGTGACGGTAATCGGCAGGGTCGGGTAACGATGACGCAGCGCACGCACCAGCGGAATCGCGGCCAGAGTTTCACCCACCGAGACCGAATGCAGCACAATGCCGTCGGGCTTCACTTTGCCGACACAATAGCCATAGCGTTCCGCCCAGCGTTTGCGATAGGCAGGCGCTTTACGACCGCGCAGCCACAGGCGCAGCCAAATCAGTGGCTGAATTAAGTAGAGCAATGTGGTGTAAATGGTCGTCATAGTTACCGTTACAGCAGGTTCGCGTCTAAAAACAGATTAAAATCAGATGACGGCATGTTATCAGAAACCCCGCACGCACTCATCCCACATTGTCAGTTGCTACTCAGTACCTGCTGATAAAGGGAAGTCAGCGCCTGCGCCAGTCGTTGGGGGCCGTAAGGTTCAATTTTGCGCCGTGCCGCCTCGCCCATTCGTGAATCAACGGAAAGTGCCGGTATTGCGTTAACCGCCTGATTTAACCCGCTGATATCTAATGCATCGCAGACGAAGCCTTCCTGACCAGCGGTAATAAATTCTGCACCACCGCAGCCGGTGCTGGTAATCACCGGTAAGCCGCAGGCCATCGCCTCCAGCACTACGTTCGGGAAGGGATCATAGAGCGTGGGCAGCAGCAGGCCATCTGCCGCGTGATAGAACGGCTGCACATCCTGCTGCACACCGACAAAGCGCAGGCGATCCAGGCAGTTAAGCTGGTTTGCCAGCTGCTGATAACGTTGTAGCTGCTTATCCTGACCGACCACAATCAGATAGCGATCGCTGGCGGCCAGCGCCTGGATTGCGGCTTTCAGCCCCTTGCGCTCAAAGCCGGAGCCGACATAAATCAGTACGGTCGCGGAATCGGGCAGGGCCAGCTGCTGGCGGGTAGCGCGACGGGCTGCTTCTGTGGCAGGCTGGAAACGGCTGGCGTCAATGGCGTTATGAATAACGTGAATTTTACCGGCGTCGAGCGAGAAACAACGCAGGATATCCCGCTTTACCATTTCTGAATTACAGATCACCGCTTTCAGCGTCGGAGAGTTAAACATCTCCGCTTCCGCCTGCAGCACATAGCGATGGTAAGGACTGAGCGTCGCGCTTAGCCGTTGAAACGATGAGACGATGCGCGCGCGCTGTTCCAGCCAGACGCGATGCACGCCATCACCCGCGCGGAAAATGTCACAGCCCGCGATGCGCTCATGACTTTGCACAATATCGAACTTTTCGCGTTCCCAGCAGGCGCGGGCTGCGCGGGCAAAACCGCGCTCACGGGATACCCGACCCAGCTTTGAGGGATTGCAGATATGCAGATGCCAGTCCGGATTCGGCGTGCCCTGCCAGCTGCGGGTTATGATATTGAGATCGAGCTGTTCGCTGCCCAGCGCTTCAAGCGCGCGTGAGATAAAACGCTCGGCACCGCCATCCGGACGATATTTCTGCCGGACAATCGCCAGCCGTAACTTACTCATTCAGGTAGCTCCTCGCTGCCGCGACCACATCCTTCACCGGAATGGCCGAGAGATAACGCTGGTCAGTTTTGGTGTCGATGGAATCGGGTGAGGGCAGCGGGCCATAATCGCCCGCCCAGATGACATGATTGTTGTCGCCCCAGGGCCGCCAGTGCTGCAGCTTGGTCGGGCCAAACAGCGCAATGCAGGGCGTTTCAAGCGCGGCCGCCATGTGCATCGGCGCAGAGTCGACACCAATAAACAGCCGGGCGTGATCGATCAGCGCCGCCAGCTGCGGCAGAGTGAACTGACCCGCCAGCGAAACCACATCCTTCGATACACAGAGCGCGCGAATGCGGTTAATCATCGCCAGCTCCTGCTTGTCCGGCCCGGCGGTCAGCACCACTTTGCGGCCCGGCTGCGCCAGCTGATCAAGCGTGGCGGCAACGCTCTCCTCTTCCCAGCATTTGAATCCCCAGCGAGAAGTGGGCTGCACCACAATATAGGGCGCGGTGACATGATGTTCCGCCAGTCGGGCCTGCACCGTTTGCTGATCAGCGTCGCTGTAGTGCATTGAGACGCGCGCGCCGTCGCTGCTGATGCCAAGGGGCGCCAGCGCCGACATATTCTGCTCAACGGTATGCAGTTTACTGTGATTGTGGGTGGGGACCAGCCGGTTGTGACACCATCGCCACAGCGCGTTATCGCGTTTTTTAAACGCAAAACCGATACGAACGGGCGCCGCAGAGAACCGGGTAATAAGAGCTGCGCGCCACTGATCGGCCAGATTAATCACCAGATCATAATGGGCGTCACGCACGGCGCGAATTAATGCACGCTCATGGCCCAGCTTGCGCCAGGTTCCCTCCTGCTTCCATTTGCGATCGATGACGTGCAAATGGCGGATAGCCGGATGCGCTTCCAGCATCGGACGCGTCTCTTTATAGAGCAACACGTCGATGCTGGCCTGCGGATAACGCTCATGAAGCGCATTAATGGCGGGCGTTGTGAGCAGCATGTCACCATGATGGCGCAGCTTAATCAGTAATATATTTTTTGGAGAGAAGTTTGCTGGAGTCAGGCTGGCCATAAACAAGAGTTCTCAGAATTCAGTGAACCGATTGTAGGGCAAACCCTTTTTAGGATAAAGCCAGCCTCAAAGGTTATTTCTCACGCCAGCGATAGAGCCGGGCCAGCCATAGCAGCAACTGATACCACTGCTTAATTCCCCGGGCATTGCGTAACATACGCAGGTGGGTCCGGGTTGCAAACAGATCGGCAATGATGGCCTGTCGTGCCCGGGCATCAGGCTCACGTCTCACACTGTGGCAGACGCTCAGCGCTTCATGCGTCACCTGATAGTGAAATGACGGGTAGATCTTCACGCGGTCACGATAGCGATTGTTGAGCTCTTCCAGCAGCCGCGCAATCTTCAGGTAGTGACGCTGATATTCAACGTTGCGCTCGCCGGTCCGTTTGCGATTGCTGATGGAGGCGTCGTGCATATAGTAGCGATAGAGCACCGCTTCGGTATAGCGCACACGTTTTGCCAGCAGCATAAACTCGGTGGTCCAGGGAATATCCTGATGATGCAAACCCGGCTCGAACTGCAACTGATGCTGCTCAATCAGCTCCCGGCGATAGATGCCCAGCCAGACGACATGCATATAACGATGGGTTTTCAGCGCGGTGTTGAGCCAGTCAGCCCCGCTTAGCACCGGCGTGCTGCGCAAACGATCCAGCGGAATCAGCGGTTTTACCCGCTGGCTGTGTTTGAAAAACCACTCGGCGTTGCACTGAGCCGCATCCAGGTTATCCGCTTCCGCCAGCGTCACCAGCGTCTGATACATCTCAGGCTGCATGGTGTCATCCGCATCAGGAAAGGTGACATATTTCCCGCGGGCTATCGCGAGACCAGCGTTACGCGCGCGCGATACGCCGCCATTTTCCTGATGAATCACACGAATATGCGAATGCTGCTGTGCATAGTGGTCGGCACGCTCGCCTGAGCCGTCAGTGGAACCATCATCGACAATAATGATTTCCAGCGCGGTCAGCGTCTGCGCCAGCAGTGACTGCATGAACTCATCAAACATGCTGCCCGCGTTGTACATCGGGGTAATGATACTCAGCAGAGGAGAAGTACTCATGACAATATCTGCACCAGCGTTATATTCACTGCGAAAGGGCGTTGCCTCGTCATAAATCATTTCCAAATCAGCAGAATGAAATCAGGGAGTGCATGATTATAAAACGGTGTGGCGTCCCTGCTTTACTAAAAACCACGCCCGACAACAATAATGCGCTATATGCGCTTTTTTTACGCAAAGTGGTCGTGCAGGTAAACAGATTATTATGCCGGCTTTCTGTCAGCGTCGTTTTATTGAGGTCGGAGCAAACGGGAGGCGGGATAAATGACGGGGAAGTCAGGCGCTGAAATAACAGCGCCCGCATCAATATGATAAACCTGAGTGCGCTATTGCTCGCTCTGCTTAAAGAACTTGAGACTGACATACTTCATCATCCAGCTCATGCTTTCAGCATACTGTTTATGATGCCACTTAATGCGGGAAAATCGCTTCATCTCTTTATAATGTTTTGGTGCATCAAGCGGTTGTGAAGCCCAGGGTGAGCGCTGGTAATAGCTGTAGTAGCGCTGGGCAAGATCGCTGCCAGCCCAGGCATGCCAGGGTTTACATTTGCCGGTGTAGTGAATCATCACGGTGTCCGCTGGCACGGCCGTATAATCCCAGACTTTATTGGCGATGATGTCGTAAATCTGGTTATAGCGGTCTGGCAGGATCAGGATCTCATCCTCCAGCACGATATTCAGCGCATCCTGATCGGGAAAACCAAACTCTGCGCCCCGCGTTACCAGCACGTCGGTAATGCGCGCGGTGGTCTGCCTTTCGAGCCAGCGGGGAATATTGATCAGCATAAAGCCGGAGTTGAAATAGTGATGATGCGTCAGCCCGAGCTTCGCGCACTGATTCTGGCGTGCACGCGGCGTGTCATTACAGGCCGCCAGCGTGTAATCCGTCATATCCAGGCTGAACAGGGGAGAGTAATCGCCTACGACCAGGGTATCCGCATCAATATAGATCACCCGGTCGCTGTAGCTCGCCACGGTTCCGGGGATCAGGAAGCGGTAATGGATGCTTTTAGGGTAGCGTCCGACCGCAGGCAACTGATCAACCCAGTCGCTGTTAAAGATATGCAGCGTGATCGCCAGACGGTGTCCCGTGGCCAGCGAGCACAGTTTTTCCACATCCTCTTCGCGAAGCGAGTCTGAGAAAATATGGGCGTGGAAAGCTGTATCGGGATGATGGCTGAGAAGTGAAAACAACGTAATGCCCAGGCCACGCGCGTAGGCGTGGTTAATGCCAAACGCAACGTGAACCGGATTGTCATCCGTGTCAGCAAGCGTGTTAACCAGCAGCTGACTTTGCTGAACGGCATCAGCAAGAGGGGTAATTGCCATTACGCTTCACTATTCCAGATTATGAGTAATAAACGTTTGTATTCTAGTCAGTTTATCGTGATCCAGCCCGAATAATTTTTCAGCAGGCTGATCAAACTTAAAACGGGTGGCAAAAACGAACGTCGAGGCGTCAATATTATCCGGTCCGATGAACAACACATTATTAACCGGACGCTGTTCTCTGACTTCACATGGGCCGTAAAGCATGATCACCGGGATCTGCTGCGCATCCGCAATATAGGCATTGCCAGAGTCAGAGGCGATATAGAAATCCATCTGCGAAATGGCCCACGGAACCTCTTCCAGCTTTAGCTCACCAATCAGACTGACAATATTCTCTTTTGGGCCGGTCAGACTCAGTAACTCATCCAGCCACGGCTGCTCCGCTGGTGGGCCAAACACATAAAAGGTGCAGGGCAGGTCATCCAGCGAGGTCATCAGCTGCTGCCAGATGCTGGCAGGAATCGTCTTGGCCTTATTACCGGCAGAAATGCTGATGCCTATTTTAATGCCACTGCGCGGATTCTGCAGCGCGGCGGGCGGCACGGGCGGCTGCCAGAGCGGCGAGGTCGCGTGTTTAGGGAAATCGGTGTAGCGATAGTCACGGTTAATCAGCTTCAGATAACTGTCCAGCGTCAAATCTGTCTTAGCGTGGTCGACAATGCCGCTGGCGCTGCGATAGAACGTCTTATGGTAGGACTTCCGCACATAGGTGCGCAGAAACTGCTTATTCGGTGCGTTGCATAACGCGGCAAAGAACAGGTTTACGCTGTTTGGCTGCACCAGATAGACGTTGTCATAGCGGTTCATCAGGGTGAACGCGAGTTTCAGTTTGGCAAAAAAGCTGCGCTTTGCGTCTTCAATCAGGAAATAGCGGCTGACCGTGTCATCGTGACGCGCCAGCGGCTCCACCGCTTTGCTGATCAGCAGCTCAGACTGACCCAGCGCGCGAAGCATGGGTGTGATATTGATAAAATCACCAATCTTCGCCGTCTGGATGATTAAGCTGCGTCCGGTTGGCCGGTAAAACAGCCGCATTATGGCCCGGAAAGGCAGAAGCAGCAGGTAGATCAGCACATAGTTCATGGCGTGTTTTCCGTAATAACGGCCCGCAGTTTTTCTGCCACCGTGTCAGCTGTCAGCTCCGCCAGATTATGATTCGGGGCGCTCAGTGCCTGTTGGTTCTGCCCGTAACCCCCAATCAAACCAGGATCGGTCGGGCCATACAGCGTGAGGTTGGGACGATCCAGCGCCGCCGTCAGGTGACTTAATCCGGTATCTACCGAGACCACCGCCCGTGCGCCCGCCAGCTGTTGGGCTATCGCTTCCAGCGTCAGCTTAGGCAGCACCTCAACATGCTCAAAGCCTTCTGCAAGCCGCAGTGCGCGTTGATGCTCGTGTTCCGCACCCCAGGGCAGTTTCACCCGCAGACCGCTGGGCTGCATCTGCTCAATCAGCTGTCGCCAGTGCGATTCCGGCCAGTGCTTGTTGTCACGGGTCGTGGCATGCAGAAAGACCAGGTAATGCTGTGCATCAGCGGGCAGATGATGCAGGAAGTGTCCGGCAATCGCGTAGTCACCCTGGCTTTGCGGCTTTTCATAGCCCAGGCTTTTGGCAAACAGTTCGCGCGTTCGCTCAACCGCGTGTTGTCGCTTACTGACCTCATGGCGGACGTCATACCACCAGCTGGCAAACGGCTCACGCGCGCTCCGGCTGTCCTGTCCATGCTTCACCCCTTTCGATAAGCGGGTGACCAGCGCGGCACTTTTGATCAGCCCCTGCGCATCAATCACGATATCGTACTCACGTGACTGTAACTCGCGCTTAAACAGCACGCGCTCTTCACGCTGCTGACTGCCAAACCAGTGTTTGCGCCAGCGGCGAATCGCAACCGGTAACACCTTGTCGACGGCGGGATGCCAGCCAGGAATCTGCGCAAAGTTCTCTTCCACCACCCAGTCGAAACGGATACCGGGGATGGCATGCATCGCATCGGTCAGTGCAGGAAGCGAATGTAGCACATCGCCCATTGAAGAAGTTTTAACAATCAGGACGTGCATGGCACCTCCTGTGGCGCAAGCAGTTCGCTCAGCGTCTGATGTACACGCTCAGGCTGGATATCGATCAGACTCTGGTGATAGCCCTGTTCAGCATCACCTTTGCGGACTTTGTGATAGCCGGTAATCAGGCGGATAATGCGCGCCTGACGCGCCAGCGGCGGCGTAAAGTCAGGACTGCTGGGGCCATAGAGCGCCACCAGTGGTCGATCCAGCGCCGCAGCGATATGCATCAGGCCGGAGTCATTGCTGACCACGGCACGGCATTGCGCCAGCAGAATCACCGCCTGTTCCAGCTGGGTTTCTCCCGCCAGATTACGGCAGTGGCCACGCGCCTCTTCGGGCAGCGCAGCGATAATCTCTTCGCCGGTCGGGCGATCTTTGGCGGAGCCAAACAGCACGATCTGGAAGCCGTCAGCAATCAACTGGCGAGCCAGCGTGGCGTAGTGATAGTGCGGCCAGCGTTTGGCCGGACCAAATTCAGCGCCTGGACAGAAACCGATGATCGGACGGGTCGCCGCGAGCTGAAACTGTGCGGCCGTTTCAATCTTTTCCTGCTCTTCAACCTGCAGCTTTGGCCACAACAGCGGCTGTGGCAGCTGCGCCGCCGAGGCAACCGGTGTGTCGTAGCCCAGCGCAACGTAGCGCTCAACCATCAGTGGAAACGCGGCTTTATCCAGCACCCGCAAATCGTTCAGCAGGCCATAACGCATTTCACCGCGCCAGCCGACGCGGCGTTTTATTCCGGCGAAGAAGGGGACCAGCGCCGACTTAAAGGAGTTAGGCAGCACATAAGCCCGGTCGTAATGACTGGCGCGCAGTACTTTCCCCAGCCGGCGACGTTCACCAATTTCCAGCGCGCCATGCCCGAGCGGCATCGCCAGCGCCTGATTGACCTCCGGCATGCGTGACAGCAACGGACGGCACCACGCAGGTGCCATCACGTCAATCACTGCATCCGGATGTTCGGCCTTGAGTGTGCGATAGAGACTTTGCGACATCATCATATCGCCGACCCACGACGGGCCGATTACCAGAATTTTCATCGCCGGAGCAGCTTCCTTTATGCGTTGCGGTTCAGCCAGACCATATATTCAGCGACGCCCTGCGCCACCGTTTTAAACGGTTTGTCGTAGCCCGCGGCACGCAGTTTAGTGAGATCGGCCTGGGTATAAGCCTGATAACGTCCTTTGAGTTTCTCCGGGAACGGGATGTACTCGATCTGACCTTTCTGATGGAACTTCAGTACCGCATCCGCCACTTCCTGGAAAGATTCGGCGCGGCCTGTGCCACAGTTGTAAATCCCGGAGACGCCGTTTTCCCAGCACCACAGGTTCACTTCTGCCACATCATCCACGTGGATGAAATCACGCTTAAAGCCGTCACTGCCTTCAAACAGTTTTGGATTTTCATCGTTGCTGATCTGCGTGTTCAGATGGAAGGCAACGCTGGCCATGCTGCCTTTGTGGCCTTCGCGCGGTCCATAGACGTTGAAATAGCGGAAGCCGCACACCGGCGAGTTCGCTTCCGGCAGCATCTGACGGACGTAGTGATCGAACAGCATTTTGGAGTAGCCATAGACATTCAGCGGCTGCTCATACTGGCGCTCTTCGATGAAGTTCTCGTTGCGTCCGCCGTAGGTCGCTGCAGAAGAGGCGTAGAGGAACGGGATCTCGCGCTCAAGACAGAAGTGCAGCAGCTCTTTGGAGTACTGATAGTTGTTCTCCATCATGTACTTGCCATCCCACTCGGTGGTGGAAGAGCAGGCACCCTGATGGAATACCGCTTCAATCGGGCCTAAATCATCGCCCGCCATCACGCTCATCAGGAACTCTTCTTTGTCCATATAATCGACGATATCCAGGTCGACTAAGTTGGCAAACTTGGTGCCATCCTTCAGATTATCCACCACCAGAATGTCGGTGTGACCGCGATCGTTCAGCGCTTTGACGATATTGCTGCCAATCATTCCTGCGCCGCCAGTTACGATAATCATGTTGTTACCTTCAACGTTGTGGGGTGAAACAGGAGGTTTCACACACGAATACCTCACATCATAACATTTCATCAGGGTGCAGACAGCCAGATGACTCTGTAACGCTTTGTGCGTACATCCTTGCGGCGTGAACTATGCTGCAAAAATGACATTCTGTTGGGCGATTTATCGTGAAGAAGCGGCCTGTTCAGTAAGATATGCCAGATTTTTGCCATCTGAGGAGAGCAATGATGCCTGCGCAATTTTATCAACAACTTCGTCAGCAACTTGATGATGCACGTCAGGAAGGACTGTTTAAACAGGAGCGAATCATCACTTCTGCCCAGCAGACGGAGATCGCGGTTGGCAGCGATCCGGCAGTGATTAACTTCTGCGCCAATAACTATTTAGGTCTGGCGAACCATCCGGCGCTGATTCAGGCGGCGAAAGAGGGGATGGATTCGCATGGTTTTGGCATGGCATCGGTGCGCTTTATCTGCGGCACGCAGGATAGCCATAAGCAGCTGGAAAAGCGGCTGGCAGAGTTTCTCGGTATGGAGGATGCCATTCTCTATTCCTCCTGTTTCGACGCCAACGGCGGCCTGTTTGAAACCCTGCTCGATGCGCAGGATGCCATCATTTCCGACGCGCTGAATCACGCCTCCATTATCGATGGTGTCCGGCTGTGCAAAGCGCAGCGTTATCGCTATGCCAATAACGACATGGCGGAGCTGCGGGCCTGTCTGCAGGAAGCGCGCGATAAAGGTGCGCGTCATATTCTGATTGCCACTGATGGCGTCTTCTCAATGGATGGGGTGATTGCAAATCTGCCCGCCATCTGCGATCTGGCCGATGAGTTTTCCGCGCTGGTGATGGTGGATGATTCTCATGCGGTGGGCTTTGTCGGGAACGCCGGACGCGGAACCCATGAATACTGCGATGTTATGGGTCGGGTCGACATCATTACCGGCACGCTGGGTAAAGCGCTGGGCGGCGCGTCCGGTGGCTACACCGCAGCGAAAGCCGAAGTGGTGGAGTGGCTGCGTCAGCGTTCCCGTCCCTATCTGTTCTCCAACTCGCTGGCTCCGGCCATTGTTGCCGCCTCGCTAAGGGTGCTGGATTTGCTCAGTGAAGGCGACGGACTGCGTCAGCGTCTGTGGGACAATGCCCGCTACTTCCGGGAGCAGATGACAGCGGCGGGCTTTACGCTGGCCGGTGCCGATCACGCGATTATTCCGGTGATGCTGGGTGACGCCAGCGTTGCCCAGGAGTTTGCCCGCCTGCTGCAACAGGAAGGCATCTACGTGACGGGCTTCTTCTATCCGGTGGTGCCAAAAGGTCAGGCACGCATTCGCACCCAAATCTCTGCGGCGCACACCCAGCAACAGCTGGAACGTGCGGTGACGGCCTTTACCCGCATCGGCAAACAACTGGGCGTCATCGCCTGAGGAGTCCGTCATGAAAGCACTCGCCAAACTGAACAAGGAAGAGGGCATCTGGATGGTGACTGATGCCCCGGTTCCTGAGCCGGGTCACAACGATTTGCTGATTAAGATTCGTAAAACCGCCATCTGCGGCACCGATGTCCATATCTACAACTGGGATGACTGGTCGCGCAAAACCATTCCGGTGCCGATGATTGTCGGTCATGAATATGTGGGTGAAGTGGTAGCGATAGGGCAGGAAGTCAAAGGCTTTTCGATTGGCGATCGGGTCTCAGGTGAAGGACATATCACCTGCGGACATTGCCGTAACTGCCGCGCCGGGCGAACGCATTTATGCCGTAACACAATGGGCGTGGGCGTTAACCGCCAGGGCTGCTTCGCGGAGTATCTGGTCATCCCGGCCTTTAATGCGTTCAAAATTCCCGACAACATTTCCGATGAGCTAGCGGCAATCTTTGACCCGTTCGGCAACGCGGTGCATACCGCCCTCTCGTTCGATCTGGTCGGCGAGGATGTGCTGATCTCCGGCGCAGGTCCTATTGGCATCATGGCCGCTGCGGTCTGTCGGCACGTCGGTGCACGCAACGTGGTGATCACTGATATCAATGAGTACAGATTGTCACTGGCGCGGAAAATGGGCGTCACGCGCGCAGTCAATGTGGCGAATGAAGATCTGCGGGAAGTGATGCATTCGCTGGGCATGACAGAGGGATTTGATGTCGGGCTGGAGATGTCGGGTGCGCCTCCGGCGTTTCGTTCATTGCTGGAGGTGATGAATCACGGTGGGCGTATCGCACTGCTGGGCATTCCGCCGGGTGAAATGGCGATCGACTGGAACCAGGTGATCTTCAAGGGGCTTTTCATTAAGGGAATCTATGGCCGTGAGATGTTTGAAACCTGGTACAAAATGGCGGCGCTGATTCAGTCCGGTCTCGATCTGACGCCGGTAATCACCCATCGTTATAGCATTGACGATTTTCAGCAGGGCTTTGATGAGATGCGTTCAGGACGCTCGGGGAAAGTGATACTGAGCTGGGATTAAAACAACGGCCGCCGGGGCGGCCGACTGATTAACTTTGCTTCTTCTCTTCGTCGGTCAGGTAGCGCACTTTGCGCGTGTAGTCCTGGCCTTTGAAGTTCAGCGGCTGTTGCGGGTCGGCAAGGTACTTCTGCCATTCCGACAACGGGAATCCACCATGTGCGCCCACCACGTCAGACGGGATCACCGCCGACTGACCGCCGATTTTCTTTGAGACCGGCCAGTTAGCCCATTCCCCCAGATTGACGGTTTTAATATCCAGCATATCCAGCAACACCGCGAGCGGCAGCTGGTCAGTTGGCGGCTGGCTGTCGTTCATCAAATTCCATGTGTCATTAAACAGCGTCAGCCAGAGCGGCGAAATGCGCTGCCACACTTCACGCGTGGCAGCCAGGTAAGCGCCATTAACGTGATCTGTCAGGTATGGACGAATGCTGTGCGGGTAGTAGGCGGGAATCGCCTCTTCCGGCGCACCGTCCAGCTTGGCAATCATTTTCCCCTGACGGAAGCTGGAGTAGAGATGGCCTGGCTTCATCATGATTGCCGGCATCTTCAGCAGATTGAGGTCGGAATCGATCATCAGAATGCCATCGCCTTTTGCCTGCAGGGGCGCCTGCAATTTGATCAAACGGCTGCGATAAATCTGCTTGTAGCGATAGCTCTCTTCGCGATGCGGCACGTCCAGCGTTGCCACGCGGGTTTTCACTGGCAGGCTGCCAAAGGCGTGAGCGGGCTGATCGCTGACGATCACAATCTCATCAGCCTCCGTTGCAAAGCGCGCCGCAAAATCGGCACTGAGCAGGGCTTCTTCGATGTAGTCCGCGCCGGTGCAGGGGATCACGACAGAGGTGACGGGAACCGTGCCCTGAACTTCCTGATGCGAATACGGCAGGTTATGGCGCGCTCTGATATGACGGTAACGGGAGTTTAAAAAATTAAGCATGAGGTTTCTTTTTGACGACGCTTTGCAGAATATTCTCGACGCCGCTGATATAGGTTTCAATAGCGTACTGTTCACGTACGCGTTTCGCTGCCGCATTGATCAGGCGTTGACGTAAATCCGCGTCCTGCCACAGCGCGGTCAGGTGCTGGGTCAGTTGCACGACGTTGCCATAGTCAAACAGCAGCCCGGTTTCGTCATGACTGATCAATTCGGCAGTGCCCACCACGCGGGATCCCACGACGGCGGTATTCACCAGCATCGCTTCCAGTACGACCCTGGGTAAGCCTTCACTGCGTGAGGCAAGAATAAAGGTATCAAAGGCAGTAAGGTAATCCAGCGCATTGTTCTGAAAGCCCGTAAAGACCACATGATGCTGGATGTTCTCTGCGGTAGCGAGTTGCAGCAGATGCTGAAGTTCCGGACCCGCGCCGACAATCACCATCTTCCAGTCTGCATCCGGGTTGGCGCGTTTAAAGCGGCCCAGCGCCTGCAGAACATGGTGATTAGATTTACGTAATATCAGCGAGCCGATCGTGCCAAACACAAAGGTCGACGGAGAGAGTTTAAAGCGCTGGCGGACTTCAAGGCGGTCGGGCAGGGACTGGTGAATATCGATGGCGTTATTAACGGTAAAACAGCGCTCCGCATCCACACCATGACGGCGCAGGGTGTTATGCACGCCCTGTGACACGGCAATCACCGCCTGACAATCCTCATTAACCATGCTGACCAGCCGCGGTTCCAGAACCGGATCGATACGGCAATGCTGCACCACCGCAATCTCCAGGCTGCGCGCCGCCAGATAACCTTCCACATTGGTGCTGGGCTGATTATTCATGTAGAGCGTGTCAAACTTCCCAAGCTGCAGCAGTGAATTGATCTTGATGGCATTAGGCATAATACGCCAGTGCGTATCAATCTGGTCGATGGCACGCTTCTTAAGCTTTTTATTGAAAAACAGCAGTGCCCGCGCGGCTTCTTTAACCAGCTTCGCCCAGCGTGGCTGCTTGATTTGCGGAATAAAAAAGACCGGAATAGCCAGCGCATTCAGCGTAGCCTCAATGGTTTCGTCATTGCCACGGCTGTAGTTGTGATAGAAGCAGCAGGTGATATCAAACTTTTGACGATCGATACGTTTCAGCAGCTCCAGCATACTGTTGGTGCCGCCGCCCCACTCTCTGCCGTTATCCAGCAGCAGGATTTTTTGTTTATTAATCGTCATCCCTATCACTGTTCCCGCACCGCCCGTTATTGCCCGACCCAGGATTATAGTAATTTCTGCGTATAAATGAACGCTAAGCCGACGACTTAGCATTCATCGCAAATTCAGAACAGATTTTTTAGCGTTTTAAACAGCGGGCTGTTATTCACACTTTCGCCAATGACCGTTAAGGCTCTGGTAGCAGGAACCGGCGTCAGCGGCTGTTTCGGTTTACACAGGCCGGCAGGCTGGAAGCGAGGTGGCACCGGTTTTGCCGGAGCCACAGGCGTCGGTGAGCCGCTGCGGAGTGATTCGTTCAGCAACTGGCTGGGACGAACCAGCGTAATGTCGGCTGGCAGCGTGGGTAACATCTGCTGCAGCACCCGCACGGTAGTCGGGTGGGGATGACCAATCGCAATGGCGTACCCGTCGCGCTGCGCCAGTTTCACCGCCCGGCTGAACTGCTGGCGGATGGCGTTAATATCCTGGCTGTCATCAAGGAACACCCGGCGTTTTAATACTTTAACCTGAGTACCCTGTGCGGCAGGAATAGCCTGACTGTTCGCGATGGTCATGCTATCCAGAAAGTAGAGATTGTAGTGGTTCAGCGCCTGCATCACTTTCTGCATGCCGGGCAGGCTTGAGGTCATCCTGCTGCCCATATGGTTGTTCAGACCAACGGCATAAGGCACGTTATTAACGGCATTGCGCATGATGCGGGAGACCTCTTCGCTGCTCATCTCCGGCGTTAAGGTATCTTTTTCCAGCGGCTGTTTGCTCAGGGGGGCCATCGGCAGATGGATCAGGACTTCATGACCACTCTGATGCGCTTTAGTCGCCATTTCACGGGCGTGGGGCGCGTTGGGCAACACCGCCACTGAAATAGCCTGCGGCATCTGCAGGACCTTGTTCTCTTCGGCGGGGCGATAGCCGACATCATCGATGACGATGGCCAGTTTGCCCGCCTGTGCAGCGTAGCTGAACAGCAGGGCGCTTAAGAGAACGGGGAGTTTTCGAAGTTGCAGCAAAACCTATCTTCCTAACCACGGGAGTGGATTGACGGCCTGTCCCTGACGTCGGATTTCAAAATAGAGCGACGGGGTACCACGGCCACCACTGGTGCCCACCAGTGCGATAGGCTGTCCTGCCTTCACCTGCGTACCCACGCTCACCAGCGCACTTTGGTTGTAGCCATACAGGCTCATATCGCCTTTACCATGCTCCAGCACCACCACCAGACCGTAGCCCTGTAACCAGTCGGCCATCAGCACACGACCATCGGCGATTGCTTTCACCTCGGTGCCTTCCCGCGCATCAATCACCAGCCCTTTCCAGCGCAGTTCACCCTGCAGCTGTTCACCAAAGCGATGTTCTATGCGTCCGCGAACCGGCCACAACGCCTGTCCGCCTGCGCGACCAAGTCCACCGGTGCGGGCCACCAGTTCGCGCTCGCTCTGGGTGGGCTGATAACTGGAGCCTTTGGCTTTCGCCTGCGCCTGACGCTGACGCACTTTTTCCGCCTCACGCGCTTCACGGGCTGCGCGCTCGCGCGCCTCGCGTTCCGCACGGGCGATCTTATCCTGCAGGCGGCTTTCGTTCTGGCGCATCTCGACCAGATCGGCCTGATCTTTTTCCAGCGCGCTTTCCAGTGACGTCAGGGTCTTTTTACGCGCTTCGCTCGCCTGTTGCAGCTTCTGCTGCTGGCCCTGTTGCTGCGTTAACAACTCTTTCTGCTGCTGTTGCTTCTGCTCCAGCGTGGCGCGTTGCTCATCCAGATCCTGACGCGTCTTTTGCAGCGATTCGATATTTTTCTGGCGGGCAGCATTCAGATAGCCGAAATAGGCCAGAATACGCTCACTGCGCTGGCTCTCTTCACCGCCCATCAAAAGCTGTACGCCGTTGTGCTTACCCTGACGGAACGCCGCGTCAAGTTGCTCTGAAAGCAGGTTTTCCTGGCGGGTTTGCTGTTTTTCAAGTCGGGCGATGGAGGTGGCGAGTTGTTTCATCTCGTCATTCAGGGCGGTGAGGCTATTGCGGGTGTCACGCAGCTGACGGCTCGCCTGAGCAATGATTTTTTCCTGGCTCTGCAGCTGATCGAGTAATTTGCTGCGCTGTACCTTCTGCGCTTTGACACTTTTCTCTTTCTCAGCAATGTTTTGCTGAATGGACTGAAGCTGAGATTTACTGTCTTCTGCACTTCGGGCAACAGCAGGCAATAACAGTGCCCCCGCACAAAGCAGGCTAAGGGAGAGGCTGGACAAGTGTATGAACAACGGCAGGTTATCGCCGTTGGGACGGGTCCTTGTGTGCGAAACGGTTGTTTTTCCCTTCATAGGCCAATGATTATTCCACGATGAACCGCCGCTTACCAGTGCTCCCCACTGGCATTTGCTTTTCCAGTTATGTCCACTTTCACAATGACATGGATTAAGCCTTACGCCATTTTTGCTATTCAGCCACTTTTTTTGGAAAATGAAGCACAAATCTATACTCTGGCCGCATAGCATCTGTACATGCGAAGTGGCGCAGGTATACTCAGAACCCTTGTTTTAGCTTATTAGCCCGGTCTGGAGTCGTTACCCCTCATGCAAGAAATTATGCAGTTTGCAAGCAATCACCCCATCCTGAGTCTGGCATGGGTCGTTTTACTCGTTCTGGTGATTGTGACTACCGTTAAAGGAATGTTCTCTAAGGTAAAAACGATCAGCCGCGGTGAAGCAACCCGCCTGATTAACAAAGAGGACGCGGTAGTTGTAGACGTGCGTTCGCGCGACGATTTCCGCAGAGGGCATATTTCAGGTGCGCTGAATGTGGCAGCCGCTGAGATTAAAAAAGGCAACATTGACGAACTGGCAAAGCATAAAGCACAGCCCATAATTGTAGTATGTGCAACCGGACAAAGCGCGGGTGATTCTGCTGCGCATCTGAGTGCTGCAGGCTTTGAGCAGGTTTCAGTGCTGAAAGACGGTATCAGTGGCTGGAGCGGTGAAAATCTGCCATTAGTTCGCGGTAAATAATCCTGTAGAGGTGCTGATCATGGCAAATGTTGAAATGTATACCAAGGTTACCTGTCCATACTGCCATCGGGCGAAGGCGCTGTTAACGCAAAAAGGCGTATCGTTTCAGGAGATCCCCATCGATGGCGACATGGCGAAACGTGAAGAGATGATCAAGCGTAGCGGTCGCACCACAGTGCCTCAGATTTTTATTGATGCGCAGCACATTGGCGGCTGCGACGACTTATTCGCACTCGATAATCGCGAAGGTTTAGATCCACTACTGCAGGCGTAATTTTACGCCGGACAATCTCATACATAGGATTTGGTCACATGTCAGAACAAAACACGAACGAAATGCAATTCCAGATTCAGCGCGTATTCACTAAAGACATCTCTTTTGAAGCGCCAAATGCACCGCAGGTTTTCCAGAAAGAGTGGGAACCGGACGTTAAACTGGATCTGGACACTGCATCTTCTCAGCTGGCTGACGAAGTTTACGAAGTGGTACTTCGTGTGACTGTAACCGCAACTGTGGGTGAAGAGACCGCTTTCCTGTGTGAAGTTCAGCAGGCGGGTATCTTCACCATCAGCGGTATCGAAGGAACGCAGATGGCACATTGCCTGGGTGCATACTGCCCGAACATTCTGTTCCCTTATGCACGCGAATGCATTACCAGCCTGGTATCCCGTGGTACCTTCCCGCAGCTGAACCTGGCACCGGTTAACTTTGATGCGCTGTTCATGAACTATCTGCAGCAGCAACAAGGTGAAGAAGGTGCTGCACCACATCAGGATGCCTGATGACAACTCACGCTTCGATTAGCGTCATCGGTGCCGGATCCTACGGCACCGCTTTGGCGATTACGCTGGCCCGTAACGGCCATCCGGTGCTGTTGTGGGGACATAACCCGACGCATCTGGCGCAACTTCAGAATGACCGCTGCAACACTGCTTTCCTGCCTGATGTCCCGTTCCCCGACAATCTTTCCCTTGAGCCTGATCTGACCAACGCTATCGCTGCCAGCCGCGACTTGCTGGTCGTGGTGCCGAGTCATGTGTTTGGCGATGTACTGCAACAGATTAAGCCGCATCTGCGGCCAGATTCGCGCATTGTCTGGGCGACCAAAGGGCTGGAAAAAGAGACGGGTCGTCTGCTGCAGGATGTGGCGCGTGAAATTGTCGGCGATGCTATACCGCTGGCGGTGATCTCCGGACCGACCTTTGCGAAAGAGCTGGCAGCCGGATTACCGACCGCCATCGCGCTGGCCGCCACGGATGCGCAGTTTGCTGATGACCTGCAGCAGAAGCTGCACTGCGGTAAAAGTTTCCGTGTTTATAACAATCCTGACTTCGTCGGCGTACAGCTGGGCGGCGCGGTGAAGAACGTCATTGCTATCGGTGCCGGAATGTCTGACGGGATTGGTTTTGGCGCGAATGCGCGTACCGCACTGATCACCCGTGGTCTGGCAGAGATGAGCCGCCTAGGCGCAGCGCTGGGTGCCGATCCCACCACCTTCATGGGGATGGCAGGCCTGGGCGATCTGGTGCTGACCTGTACTGATAATCAGTCGCGTAATCGTCGTTTTGGCATGATGCTGGGCCAGGGTGAGGATGTAGATAGCGCGCAACGCATTATCGGACAAGTTGTAGAAGGCTACAGAAACACCAAAGAAGTCAAAGCACTGGCTGCAAGGCTGGGCGTAGAAATGCCGATCACCGAGCAGATTTATCAGGTGCTGTATTGCGAAAAACCGGCGAGAGATGCAGCATTAAGCCTGCTGGGACGAACAAGGAAGGACGAAAACAGCACGGGCTAACGCAGGACGCGTAGCATCATCACCTGCAGCGCCCATTCAGGCGCTTTTTTTATCGGGAGAAAGCAGCAATGTCGTCTGATGAGTTAGAACTGGTCTGGAATAATATCAAAGCAGAAGCGCGCGCCCTGGCTGATTGTGAGCCGATGCTGGCCAGCTTCTTCCACGCGACATTGCTTAAGCATGAAAATCTCGGTAGCGCACTGAGTTATATGCTGGCTAACAAGCTGGCTAACCCGATTATGCCCGCCATCGCCATTCGTGAAATCGTTGAAGAAGCCTACCGTGAAGATCCGTCGATGATAATGTCTGCGGCTTACGATATTCAGGCCGTGCGTCAGCGCGACCCGGCAGTGGATAAATATTCCACGCCGCTGCTGTATCTCAAAGGTTTTCACGCCCTGCAGGCCTACCGCATCGGCCACTGGCTGTGGAATGAAGGCCGGCGTGCGCTGGCGGTTTATCTGCAGAATGAAATCTCCGTCTCCTTTGCCGTCGATATTCATCCCGCTGCTAACATCGGCCACGGCATCATGCTCGACCATGCCACCGGCATAGTGATCGGTGAAACCGCCGTGGTGGAGAATGATGTCTCGATCCTGCAATCGGTGACGCTGGGCGGAACCGGTAAAACCAGCGGCGACCGTCATCCGAAAATCCGCGAAGGGGTGATGATTGGTGCCGGTGCGAAAGTTCTGGGCAATATTGAAGTCGGCAGGGGAGCAAAAATCGGCGCCGGTTCCGTCGTGTTACAGCCCGTGCCGCCGCACACCACTGCCGCAGGTGTTCCCGCGCGGATCGTCGGTAAGCCAGGCAGTGAAAAGCCGTCGATGGATATGGATCAGCACTTCAATGGCAGCCTGGCCGGCTTTCAGTTTGGCGACGGCATCTAGTCTTTAATCAGCGCGCCGGCGTAACCGAGCTGGCGCCACGCTTCATACACCACCACCGATACAGCGTTCGATAAATTCATACTGCGGCTTTCTGCTCTCATCGGGATGCGGATTTTTTGCTGTGCCGGTAATGCGGCCAGGATCTCAGCGGGCAGTCCACGGCTCTCCGGCCCGAACAGCAGATAATCGCCTGCCTGATAGGCGACGGCACTGTGTGCAGGCGTCCCTTTGGTCGTCAGCGCAAACAGACGCTCAGGCGACTCTGTGGCGATAAATGCCTGATAGTCAGCATGGAATTTTATGGCTGTAAATTCATGGTAATCCAGCCCGGCGCGACGCAAGCGCTTGTCATCCCAGGCAAAGCCGAGCGGCTGAATCAGATGAAGCTGGAAGCCCGTATTGGCGCACAGGCGGATGATATTGCCGGTATTCGGCGGAATTTCTGGTTCAAACAAGACGATGTTAAGCATAAGGCCCCCGATGACAGGGGCCGAAGCATAGCAAATTATTGACGACCGGAGGAGTAGAGCGGCAACCAGAGAGTCAGACGCAGGCCGCCCAGTGGGCTGTCATCGGCTTTAACCCAGCCTCGGTGCTGCTGCACTGCCGTTTCGACAATCGCCAGGCCAAGACCGGTGCCGCCTGATTCACGATCGCGCGCTTCATCGGTACGGTAGAAGGGGCGGAAAATCTGTTCGCGATCTTCCGGACTGACGCCAGGACCATCATCATCGACATGTACCGTAATACCGGAAATATCGACGGAGAAGCTGACGCTGATATGCGTGTGTGAATAGCGCAGCGCGTTGCGTACGATATTTTCCAGTGCACTCTCCAGCGCATGAGGGTTGCCATAAAGTGGCCACGGGCCAGGCGGATAGGGAATATCCATCTTCTTACCCATCTGCTCAGCTTCGAAACGGGCATCTTCCAGCACCCCATTCCACAACTGATTCGCCTTCATCGCTTCGCTGACCAGCGCATTTTTATGCTGGGTGCGCGACAGCACCAGCAGATCGTTGATCATGCCATCAAGACGCTGTGCTTCCATCTCAATGCGGGCCAGCTCCTTACCTTCGCCCTGACGCCGACGCAGCAGCGCGGTAGCCAGTTGCAGACGGGTAAGCGGGGTGCGGAGTTCATGGCTGATATCCGATAACAGACGTTGCTGACCGGTCATCATCCGTTCCAGCGCACTCACCATCTGGTTAAAGCTGGAACCCGCGGCCAGGAACTCCTGCGGACCTGATTCCAGTTCCGGATGCTGACGAAGGTTTCCGCTTGCGACTTCATCGGCAGCGTATTTCAGCTTACGCGCCGGACGTGCCAGGCTCCACGCCAGCCACAGCAGCAGCGGTGAGCTGATGAGCATGGTGACGATAAGCAGTAGCAGGGGACGGTCAAACAGCAGATTGACGAAATCGAGCTGGGAACTGTTGGCAGGACGGATCATGTAAAGCTGGTAGTTATCTTCGCCATCCCGGACGGCAAAAGGCCCTACCAGCTCAACGCGACCATATTTCTTCTTTTGTGGATGATCGGCATTGTCAGACTGGCCGATAAAATTGCGGATAACCTGCATTTCGTTATGTTGCGCGCCAATCACCCGACCTTCACTGGTCACTAACAGCAGTCGCTGACCCGGCGGTGCCCACTTTTCCACGGCACGAAACAGACGACGCCACCACATCAGATCGTTAGGGGGATCCTGTGACAGCTCTGCTTCGACGTGTTGCTCAATCATGATGCCCTGCCGCTGTTCACTCTCCAGCAGCGAGGTCATCTGACGTGAATCGAGCTTAGGCACCATTAACACCAGCATCAACACCAGCGCCAGCGTTAACCAGAAGATGGCGAAGATACGGGTGGTCAGACTTCCAATCATGATGCCGAAACCATCAGATAGCCGCGGCCACGTAAGGTTTTAAACCAGGGATGACCGTCACGGCGCTCAGGCAGCTTGCGACGCAGATTCGAGATATGCATATCAATGGCGCGGTCAAAAGGCGTCAGGCGTTTGCCCAGCACTTCCTGACTCAGATGTTCACGCGACACGACCTGGCCCAGATGCTGTGCCAGCAGATAGAGCAGGGTGAACTCCGTGCCAGTAAGATCCAGCGTGACGTCATCAAAACTGGCCTCCTGACGACCCGGATTGAGACGCAGGCAGTCCACTTCCAGCGTAGGTGAGCTGTTATCGTGTTGCTGCTGCTGTTCACTCCAGTTGGAGCGCCGCAGAATAGCGCGGATACGCGCCACCAGTTCGCGGTCGTTAAACGGCTTAGGCAGATAGTCATCTGCACCCAGTTCAAGGCCCAGTACACGATCCAGCTCGCTGCCGCGCGCCGTTAGCATGATGACGGGGGTTTGATGTTGCTGACGTAGTTCTTTCAGGGTGTCGATACCGTTTTTCTTCGGCATCATGACATCCAGTAAAAGCAGATCAATAGAGTTATCGAGCAGGTTCAGCGCTTGTTCACCATCGCTGGCTACCACCACTTCAAACCCTTCCATTTCTAACAGTTCTTTTAAAAGCGAAGTTAATTCGCGGTCGTCATCTACCAACAGGATTTTATTCATTTTTGTAGCCCTCCGCAGGCAAAATACCGTGTTCCTGGCGCACCTATCCATCGCTTTACGTAGTTTTACACCCCCTGACGGATGTTTGCAGCTGTCGCCGTACACTGGCTCTCGTTGAATCGCAAAACGGAACGAACTGGAGTACACGATGCGCAAATTAACCGCCGTCGTCCTTGCCTCAGCGATGGCTCTGAGTGTCGCCAGCGCAGATGCTAAAGATGCGACGACGATTGACGAGATGCATCATGGCGGATTGCCGACAGGCAGTATGACGCAAAATCCGCAAAGCCACATGTTCGACGGTATCGAGCTGACTGAAGAGCAACGTCAGCAGATGCGTGACCTGATGCAACAGGCAAGACATGATCGCCCGGTCGTTCATATTGACGATATTGCAGCACTACACGAGTTAGTGACGGCAGACCAGTTTAACGAAGCGGCCATCCGTCAGAAGGCGGAAGTCATCGCCAGAGTTCAGGTTGAACAACAGGTCGAGATGGCGCGCGTACAGAATCAAATGTTTCAGCTGTTAACGCCGGCCCAGCAGTCGGCTTTACAGAAGAATTACCAGCGGCGACTTAATGAGCTGCGACAGTTTTCGAATTTGCAGTCAGCGTCATCGCTGCAGGCAGTGAGTAGTACCAGCAGTAACCAGTAACATAGTATCCCTGTTTTCCTTGCCATAGACACATCCCTGTCTTCCCCCGCCATGATGGTGGGGGTTTTTTTTATCTTTTTTTCACTTTTTTTATTTTGACAGGAATCATCACCTCGCAATAAAACCCCCTTTTTATTGGCGCTTGTTGAGCTTTTATTCATCAGATTCGACGATTTCTTATTATTCAGGGCTGGACGTAAATTTAAACGGACCGGCAAGCGTTTTTCCGCCTGTAAAATATTCTAACTCGCTGAAAGTAAATGAATTACAGGAGCTGAGTGAAGATATTATTTATATTTTTCAACCAACTACAGTTCCCGCGTTTCGCTTGTTGGTTCAGGCGCATCTTCTACACTAAATCCTGTCACTGCAGGGAAGTTAAGTGTCTTTGCGAAGTCTCAGGGAGCAACAACCACATTATGTAGTCCTGAATGAATCTATTAACGGAGTAAGTTATGGCAGAGCATCGTGGTGGTTCAGGTAATTTCGCAGATAATCCGCAAAAAGCGTCTGAAGCCGGTAAGAAAGGTGGTCAGAACAGCGGCGGCGGAAACTTCAAAAACGATCGTGAAAAAGCATCAGAAGCCGGGAAAAAAGGCGGCAAAAAGTAGTCGCCGGCGCTTTCTCAGCATCGGTCAGGGCCTGAATATGGCCTGGCAATGATGTGTATGACACTTTGCCCCGTCCTCTCAAAGGTCGGGGCTTGTTTTTTTCTGCCTGCCTTGCTCTTTAAAGCTGTTCCTCTCAGTAGAGCCTTTCCCGGTAAACGACCCGTTAAGCACAGCCCGTCTCCCGGTGTTAAACTTCAGCCATTCATCCATTTAAGTGCGCATCCTCACTGATGCCGCATAGGGAATCTGGCATGCAACCCTCTTATGGCCGACTGGTAAAACGTGCTGCGCTCGCTGCCACCATTCTTGCGTCTGTGCTGTTACTCGTGAAAATTTTTGCCTGGTGGTACACCGGTTCGGTAAGTCTACTGGCCTCACTGGTGGACTCGCTGGTGGATATCGCTGCCTCGCTGACTAATCTGCTGGTGGTGCGTTATGCGCTGCAGCCTGCCGACGAAGATCACACGTTCGGGCACGGTAAAGCAGAGTCGCTGGCGGCGCTGGCGCAAAGTATGTTTATTTCCGGTTCGGCGCTGTTTCTGTTTCTGACCGGCCTGCAGCATCTTGCCTCGCCCAGTGAGATGCGGGCACCGGGTGTCGGTATCATTGTGACTGTGGTAGCGCTTGGCTCAACGCTGGTGCTGGTCGCCTTCCAGCGCTGGGTGGTGCGTAAAACCCGCAGCCAGGCGATTCGGGCTGACATGTTGCACTATCAGTCGGATGTCATCATGAATGGCGCCATTCTGATTGCGCTGGTGCTGAGCAGCTATGGCTTTGCCCGGGCGGATGCGCTGTTCGCGCTGGGGATTGGCGTTTTCATTCTCTACAGTGCATTGCGGATGGGTTACGAGGCGGTGCAGTCATTGCTGGATCGCGCATTACCGGAAGAGGAGCGGCAGCAAATCCTGACGCTCGCGACAAACTGGCCGCAGGTGCAGGGCGTTCACGATCTGCGCACACGCCAGTCCGGCCCGACCAAATTTATTCAGCTTCATCTGGAACTGGAAGATCAGCTGCCACTGGTGCAGGCGCATCGGGTAGCAGATCAGGTTGAGAAGGCGTTACGCAAAGAATTTCCCGGGTCAGATGTAATTATCCATCAGGATCCCTGTTCTGTGGTACCGTTCGAGACCAAAGATTCGTTAGGTTTTTTACGTAAATGAATCAAATCGATACGGAAAGGATGACGTAACGCTAACATCGCTGCAAAAAATAGTAAAAAGTTGTCTGACCTGAATCAATTCAGCAGCAAGCCTTTGATATACTATCTGCCATCACATGTCGCGCTAGTCGTAAATATGATTGTCAGCAGCGATCGACAGGCAGGATTAACCCTTAGTTTTGAACAATCCAGAGGTTGTCATGATCAAAAAAATTGGTGTATTAACCAGCGGCGGTGACGCCCCAGGCATGAACGCAGCTATTCGTGGAGTGGTTCGTTCCGCGCTGAGTGAAGGACTGGAAGTTTTTGGGATCTATGACGGTTATCTGGGATTGTACGAAGATCGCATGATCAATCTTGATCGCTACAGCGTCTCTGACATGATTAACCGCGGCGGCACTTTCCTGGGCTCAGCGCGTTTCCCTGAGTTCCGTAATGAAGATGTGCGTCAGGTTGCCATTGAGAATATGAAAAAGCGCGGCATTGATGCGCTGGTGGTCATTGGTGGTGACGGCTCCTACATGGGGGCTAAGCGCCTGACTGAAATGGGCTTCCCCTGCATTGGTCTGCCTGGCACCATCGACAACGACGTGGCCGGAACGGATTACACCATCGGTTATTTCACTGCGCTGGAAACCGTGGTGGAGGCGATTGACCGTCTGCGTGACACCTCTTCATCACATCAGCGTATTTCGATTGTTGAAGTGATGGGTCGCTACTGTGGCGATCTGACCCTGGCCGCGGCGATTGCCGGTGGCTGTGAGTTCATCGTCCTGCCGGAATTCCCGTATACCCGCGAAGAGCTGGTGGCGGAAATCAAAGCGGGCATCGCCAAAGGTAAAAAGCACGCTATCGTGGCGATTACCGAGCACATCTGCGATATCGACGATCTGGCGCGTTTCATTGAAACAGAAACCAAACGTGAAACCCGTTCGACCGTACTGGGTCATATTCAGCGTGGCGGTGCACCTTGTGCGTATGACCGTATCCTGGCGTCACGCATGGGTGCTTACTCCATTGAACTGCTGATGCAGGGTTACGGCGGCCGTTGCGTGGGTATTCAGAATGAGAAGATGGTGCATCACGACATCGTCGACGCGATTGAAAACATGAAACGTCCGTTCAAGCGCGACTGGCTCGACACGGCGAAGAAACTCTACTGATTCTTCTGCGGGGTGTGCTGCAAAGCACGCCCCGGCATCCTCCTTCTATATTCCCCACGGTTATAACAGCTTATTTTTAATTCTTTTAGCTCTGTAATGGTTTATGTCACGCTTAGCCCATAACGACATTGGGAGAGTGCGTAATGAACAAGTGGAGTATCGGCGTTACCCTGTTGCTGGCCTCAACCAGCGTTCTGGCGAAAGACATTCAGCTGTTAAACGTTTCCTACGATCCAACGCGTGAGCTGTACGAACAGTACAACAAAGCGTTCAGTGCGCACTACAAACAGGAAACCGGCGATAATGTCGTGGTCCGTCAGTCGCATGGCGGCTCCGGCAAACAGGCAACCTCAGTGATTAACGGCATCCGTGCGGATGTGGTCACGCTGGCGTTGCAATCGGATGTCGATGCCATTGCAGAACGCGGTCGTATTGATAAGAACTGGATTAAGCGTCTGCCAGACAACTCTGCGCCTTACACGTCAACCATTGTCTTCCTGGTCCGCAAAGATAATCCCAAGGGCATTCACGACTGGAGCGACCTGACCAAACCCGGCGTGTCCGTGATTACCCCTAACCCGAAAACCTCCGGCGGCGCACGCTGGAACTATCTGGCGGCCTGGGGCTGGGCGCTGGATCATAACAATGGCGATCAGGCTAAAGCGCTGGCATACGTCAGAGCGCTGTTTAAAAACGTTGAAGTGCAGGATTCCGGCGCGCGTGGCGCAACCAACACCTTCGTTGAACGCGGGATTGGTGATGTGCTGATTGCCTGGGAAAACGAAGCTTATCTGGCGGTTAACAAACTGGGTAAAGACAAGTTCGAGATTGTCACCCCGAGCGAATCGATTCTGGCTGAACCGACCGTGTCCGTGGTCGATAAAGTGGTAGATGAAAAGGGAACGCGCAAAGTCGCAGACGCCTATCTGAAATACCTCTACTCGCCAGAAGGCCAGACTATCGCTGCCCAGAACTACTATCGTCCGCGTGATGCAGAAATCGCGAAGAAATTTGCCAGCCAGTTTGCGCCGGTGAAGCTGTTCACCATTCAGGACAAGTTTGGTGGCTGGGCACAGGCTCAGAAAGCGCACTTCGCCGATGGCGGCAGCTATGACCAGGTCATGAAACCGTAATAGATTGCGGTCAGCGCCCCCGCGCTGACCGCTTATCCGCAACAACCCCACCTTTCTCTTTTCTCTGCCCGGCTGCTGGGTTATCTGCCCGAATTCCCCGTGACATTTTTTTCCCGCCAGGCGAGGATGCAGGCTGCTAAACCATTCAGGAAGCGTTGTTATGCCGACAAATCGTCGTGCAACCAGCCTGGTTGCGGTTCTGCTGGTGCTGGTCATTGCGGGGATACTGGCTGCCGCACTGCATTTCAAAAAGAACAGTGATGCGCTGTGGCAGATCGTCAGCCAGAAATGTGTGCCTCATCAGCAGAGCCGCGGAGATCCGGCGCCCTGTCAGCGTGTCGATCAGCTTCATCGCTATGCCATGCTGAAAGACAGGAATGGGCCGTTACAGTATCTGCTGATCCCGCTCGACAAAATCACCGGCATCGAAAGCCCGCGGTTACTGCAACCCGCTACGCCCAACTACTTTGCCCTTGCGTGGCATGAACGAACCCTGCTTGCACAGCGACGCGGCTCACCCATTGCCGATCGGGTTCTGTCACTGGCGATCAATTCACAGTATGGCCGCACGCAGAACCAGCTCCATATTCATCTCTCCTGTCTGCGACCCGATGTGCGTCAGCAGCTGGATCAGCTTTCGCCACAGCTTAGCGGCCAGTGGCAGGCGATCACGCTGCATAAGCATCACTACTGGCTGCGGGCCCTGACGCCGGATGAGCTGACTCAGCAGAGTGCCTTTATCCGGCTGGCCGATGAGCGGTCAGAGGCACGCACAGAGATGGGGAAATATGGGCTGGCACTGGCTGCGTTAAGCGATGGGCGACTGGTGCTGATGGCGATAGAGCGGAACTGGCTGCTGCTGAACAGTGGGTCGGCGGAGGAGTTGCAGGATCACGCCTGTGAGCTGATTGCGCCCATAAAAAAGGCGGCTTAAGCGCCGCCCCTTACCGGTATGCTAATGCTTAGGCGCTTTTTGCAGCCGCCGCAGCTTTAACGATGACCGCGAAAGCATCTGCTTTCAGTGACGCACCGCCAACCAGCGCGCCATCGATATCAGGCTGGGTGAACAGCTCAGCAGCGTTCTTGTCGTTTACTGAACCGCCGTACTGAATGATGACCTGTTCTGCGATAGCCGCATCTTTCTTCGCGATATGATCACGAATGAATTTGTGCACGGCCTGTGCCTGAGCAGGGGTCGCAGATTTGCCGGTACCGATGGCCCAGACTGGCTCATACGCGATGACCGCATCTTTGAACGCTTCGGCGCCCTGCGTTTCCAGAACGGCATCCAGCTGACGAGCGCAGACTTCTTCGGTTTTACCCGCTTCGTTTTCTGCTTCGGTCTCACCAATGCACAGCACCGGAACCAGACCCACTGACTTCAGTACCGCGTATTTCTTCGCGATGAACTCGTCGCTCTCTTTGTGGTAAGTGCGGCGTTCTGAGTGACCGATAATGATGTATTTCGCGCCGATATCTTTCAGCATTTCTGCGGAAACTTCACCGGTAAACGCGCCAGACAGGTTAACGTCCACGTTCTGCGCACCCAGTGCGATGTGGCTACCGGAGATGGCGTGTTTTGCCTGCTCGAGATAGAGCGCTGGCGGTGCAATGGCGACGCCACAACCCTCAACGCCAGACAGTTCCTTGCGCAGACCCGCGATCAGTTCAGCTGTGATCTGCTTGCTGCCATTCAACTTCCAGTTACCCATAACCAGTGGATGTCGCATTCTATCCTCCGCATAAAGCGATACATGAAAAGTCGCTGCCAGCTGGCAGCGTTGTCTGCCAGACAGTATAGAGATCAAATGTAGCGATGGCTTTGCTTTTCGTCATTTTCAGCCACATCCTCAGGGGGTTGCGAGCGCCAGTTTTACCGGCTCAATGGCGAAAGTCAGCCCCTTGTCGCCGTTGTCGGCCACCACAAAACGGAGCGCGCCGTCGACCTGCGCAAAGTAGGGCAAATCCTTACCTTCCTTCAGCAAACCTTCCAGCTTTTTACGTCCCTCTTCGGCGCTGAGGCCTGGTACAAAGAAGCGCAGCATGGCAGTCATGTAGGCCAGCGCTTTTTGCTGCGAGGCATTCTGGTCTGGTCCTGGCAGGGGCAGCCAGGTAATCTGCAGCGTCTTAATTTTGCCGGTGCCGGGCTCCAGCGCGGTAGAGGCATAGAGCGTTTCATTGATTTTGCTGGCGGCGCGCGTCAGGTTACTTTTGTCACCCCGGTTATCAATGGCGCGATATTCCGGCAGCATCAGCGTCGCATTGGCCAGATTATACTTTTCGCGAAACTGGCCGATAGTCATGTCAAAGGTGGGAGCGCCCGCCAGCAGATAGGGCGCGGTGGGCAACGCGTCGGGCCGTTCCTGCGGTGGCGGATCGGCGGCAAAGACCGGAACCGTCAGCGCAAACGATAACAGCAGTGCGCCAGGCAAATTCTTCATTTTGTCGATCCTAACCCGTAAACTCAGGCGCAAATTAAAACGGTTTTTATCCGCGAGGTCAAAAGCGCGGCGGTTCTCTTCTCTCTGGATGATAATGCATGACGTTACAACAATGGTGTTTTTCCTGGCGCGGCCGGCTGGGACGACGTGATTTCTGGATCTGGCAGGCAGTCTGGTTGCTGACAACGACACTGTTATTCGCCCTGGCAGCTAATGACTGGGTTGATACCCAGATGGCGGCTTTTGGCGTGGTCTGCCTGCTGTGGCCCGCCAGCGCAGTCATTGTTAAACGCCTGCACGATCGCAATCGTCCCGGCTACTGGGGATTTCTGGTGATTGTGGCCTGGCTGCTGGTGGCGGGAAACTGGAGCATGCTGAGCGGGATTCTGCCCTGGCTGCTGGGTCGCGCCATTCCATTTGTGTTACTGGCTGGCCTGGTACTCGAACTCGGCGTTTTTCGCGGCACCCCCGGCGCTAACCGGTTTGGTACCGCGACCCAGCCGGTGCGATACCGGCAAACGGCTCACCAGTAATGTTCGCTGGTGATATGACCCGGCTTGCGCTTCAGGTGCTTACGCATCTCACGCGTCTCTTTCAGTAATTGCTGGGTATCACGTACCATCTGCGGGTTGCCGCACAGCATCACATGGCTGCTGTCGGCATCCAGCGTTAATCCGGTGGCACGCTCCAGTTCACCATTTTCGATCAGCGCCGGAACCCGGCCCGTCAGCGAACCGGGAATCGCTTCGCGGCTCACCACCGTCTGGATGTGCAGCTTGCCCTGATAGCGCTGCTGCAGCTGCTGCATTAAGGGTAAAAAGCTCAGGTCAGCTGCATAGCGTGCGGCATGGACCAGCACGATGTTTTCAAAGCGATCCAGTCCTTCGCCCTGCTGCAGCATGGAAAGGTAAGGACCAATAGCGGTGCCGGTTGCCAGCATCCATAAGGTTTTGCACTCCGGGACTTCATCCAGCACAAAGAATCCCGCGGCCTCTTTCGTGACCATCACCTGATCGCCAGGCTGGAGTGCCTGCAGATGCGGACTCAGCTTGCCATCGGGCACGGTGACCAGGTAAAACTCCAGCAGATCATCTTTCGGCGAATTAACGTAGGAGTAGGCGCGCTGCACCCGCTCACCGTCGATTTCCAGTGCCAGCTTGGCAAATTGCCCGGCGATAAAGGGATCGATGGGCGCTTTTACCCGGAGACTGAACAGCGCATCCGTCCAGTTTTTCACTTCCTTTACTTCAGCATTGACCCACTCAGCCATAATCACTCCCTGGTTGTTGATTATTCAGGCAGGTCACTATTTTCGCGACTAGCCGGTGAGAATGCCAGCCTGCGCCCTGGCAAAGGCTCTAATCGACAAACTGTTGTTTTGTCTTTACAGGCTGGCGCATAAACTTGACAGGCGCAAGCCGGGACCTTTTGGCCTGCCTCTCGCTTTGTCATCTAATCCTGATATTTTGCCCGCCATAACACGAAGACTGGCGGGTGAACCGCTGCTTTAACCTCCTTTCACAGAAAGAAATTTTGCATAATCATGATTAGTAAACTGGAAAATCGCCCACTGCTGGTGATGCTTATTGTGCTGGTGGCCGTCGGGCAGATGGCACAGACCATCTATGTTCCGGCGATGTCGGTGATGGCAGACGCGCTGAATGTGCGGGATGGTGCGCTGCAGCGTGTGATGGCGGCTTATCTGATGACCTATGGCGGATCCCAGCTGATCTACGGCCCGCTGTCAGACAGCGTGGGCCGGCGTCCGGTGATCCTGGCGGGCATGATGATCTTTATGATCGGTGCAGTCACGGCGCTGATGGCGACATCACTCGATATGCTGGTGCTTGGCAGCGCGATTCAGGGACTGGGAACCGGCGTAGCGGGCGTAATGGCCCGCACCATGCCGCGTGATCTCTACGAGGGTCACGCGCTGCGCCGCGCTAACAGCCTGCTTAATATGGGCATTCTGGTCAGCCCGTTACTGGCGCCGGTGATTGGCGCACTGCTGACCCAGCTCTTTGGCTGGCACGCCTGTTTCGCTTTCCTGCTGCTGCTCTGCCTGGCGGTAACGCTGTCGATGGCGCGCTGGCTGCCGGAGACCCGGCCGCAGGGTGCGGAAGTGACCCCTTTCTTCAAACGCTACGCCCGCCTGCTCAGCGACGCGAATTTCGTCCGCTACATTGTGCTGCTGATTGGCGCGCTGGCTGGCATTGCAGTATTTGAGTCGAGCTGTGGCGTGCTGCTGGGCGGCGTGCTCGGTCTGCACAGCCTGACCGTCAGCATCCTGTTCATTCTGCCCATTCCGGCGGCGTTCTTCGGTGCCTGGTTTGCCGGACGCGAGCAGGGTTCATGGCACAGCCTGATGTGGTGGGGCGTGAATAGCTGTCTGCTGGCGGGCATTATGATGTGGATCCCGGCGTGGTTCGGCGTGATGAATATCTGGACGCTGCTGGTGCCTGCCGCGCTGTTCTTCTTTGGCGCTGGCATGCTGTTTCCGCTGGCGACCTCAGGGGCAATGGAACCCTATGCCTGGCTGGCAGGGAGCGCGGGTGCGCTGATTGGCGGGATGCAGAACCTGGGATCGGGCCTGGTGGCGTGGCTGTCAGCCATGATGCCGCAGCGCGATCAGTTCAGCCTTGGGATGCTGATGTTCTTCACCGCGCTGGTGATGCTGCTCTGTTGGTTGCCGCTCTCACGTCAGCCGGAGCGCGGCAACCAGCCGGTTACAGGATAAACGGATGGAGCGCCGGATCTTTGTGGTCGAGATAGTGAATCGACTGGATGCGGCGAATGGTGCGTGATTTACCGCGAATCAGCAGGGTTTCGCTGGTGGCGATATTGCCCTGACGCGTAATGCCTTTCAGTAACTCGCCACTGGTAATGCCGGTGGCGGCAAACACGACGTTGTCGTTGCGCGCCATCTCACTCAGCGTCAGCTTCTTACCCGCTTCAATTCCCATCTCTGCACAGCGCTGCAGCTCCTGCTCACCAAGCAGACGGTTTTCAGCGCTGTCGCCTTTGACGTGGTGACGCGCCAGCAACCGGCCCTGCATATCGCCATCCAGCGCACGGATCACCGCTGCGGAGACGACGCCTTCCGGTGCGCCGCCGATGCCATACATCACATCCACTTCGCTGTCAGGCATGCAGGTCAGAATCGAGGCGGCGACATCGCCATCCGGGAAGGTAAACACCCGCACGCCCAGCTGCTGCAACTGGCTAATCACTGCATCGTGACGCGGCTTTGCCAGAATCGACACGGTCAGCTGCGACAGTGGTTTGTTCATCGCTATCGCGATATTACGCAGGTTGGTTTCCAGCGGCAGGTCGAGGTTGATCGCGCCATGCGCAGCCGGGCCCACGATCAGTTTTTCCATATACATATCCGGGGCGTGCAGAAAGCTGCCTTTATCGCCCACGGCCATCACCGCCAGCGCATTCGCCTGGCCGAGCGCCGTCATGCGGGTCCCTTCAATCGGATCGACGGCAATGTCGACGGCATCGCCGCGACCGGTACCGACTTTTTCACCGATATAGAGCATCGGGGCTTCGTCGATTTCGCCTTCACCGATCACAATCTGACCGTCAATTTCAATGGAGTTCAGGACATGACGCATGGCATGGACAGCCGCGCCGTCAGCCGCATTTTTGTCGCCGCGTCCTAACCAGTGATAGCCTGCCAGGGCGGCAGCTTCGGTTACGCGGGAAAATTCAATGGCAAGTTCTCGTTTCATGGCATCTACCTGACAAAAAACCGGCAGGCAGTGTAACACAGCGGGGGAGTGGGGCGGGGAAAAGGCCCGCGACGACCAGCATCGCGGGCGTTGATATTACTCCTGTTCTTCCCACGCCTGTGCGCGGGCAACCGCTTTTTTCCAGCCAGCATAACGGAAGTTACGCTCGGTGGTTTCCAGGCTTGGACGGAACTCACGCTCGATAACGGCTTTCGAGCGCACTTCATCCAGATCCTGCCAGAAGCCAACAGCCAGACCGGCAAGATACGCAGAACCCAGCGCGGTCACTTCACGCACTTCCGGACGCTCAACACGGGTGCCGAGGATGTCAGCCTGGAACTGCATCAGGAAGTTGTTGGACACTGCACCACCATCCACACGCAACGCCTGCAGACGGGTATTAGCATCGTTCTGCATCGCTTCCAGCACGTCACGCGTCTGATAAGCGATCGACTCCAGTGTCGCGCGGATGATGTGGTTAGAGTTGGCACCGCGCGTCAGGCCGAAGATGGCACCACGGGCATACGGGTCCCAGTAAGGTGCGCCCAGGCCGGTGAAAGCAGGCACCATGTAAACGCCGTTGGTGTCTTTCACTTTCATCGCGAAGTATTCAGAGTCAGCCGCTTCACTGATCAGCTTCATCTCATCACGCAGCCACTGAATAGAGGCACCACCGATAAACACGGCACCTTCCAGCGCATAGTTCACTTCACCGCGCGGGCCACAGGCGATCGTGGTCAGCAGGCCGTGGGTTGAGGTCACCGCTTCAGTACCGGTGTTCATCAGCATGAAGCAGCCGGTGCCGTAGGTATTTTTCGCCATGCCAGGCTGTACACACAGCTGGCCATACAGCGCGGCCTGCTGGTCACCGGCGATACCAGCGATTGGAATACGTGTACCGCCTTTACCGCCGATGTTGGTCTGGCCGTAGACTTCAGAAGAGGACTTCACTTCTGGCAGCATTTCACGCGGGATATCCAGGATATCCAGCATGCGCTGATCCCACTCCAGCTTGTGAATGTTGAACATCATGGTACGGGAGGCGTTGGTGTAGTCGGTGATGTGCACGCGACCCTGAGTCATTTTCCAGACCAGCCAGGTATCGACGGTACCGAACAGCAGCTCGCCACGTTTTGCACGCTCACGTGAGCCTTCAACGTGGTCCAGAATCCACTTCACTTTGGTCCCGGAGAAGTAAGGGTTAATCACCAGACCGGTGGTGTGCTGGATGTACTCTTCCAGACCCTCTTTCTTCAGTTTGTGGCAGTAGTCGGCGGTGCGGGGATCCTGCCAGACGATGGCGTTGTAGATCGGCTTGCCGGTCTCTTTTTCCCAGACGATAGCGGTTTCGCGCTGGTTGGTGATACCGATTGCCGCGATCTCATCAGAGCGGATGTCGGCATGGGCCAGCACTTCAACCAGCGTTGAGCTTTGTGAAGCCCAGATATCCATCGGGTCATGTTCAACCCAACCGGCTTTCGGGTAGATCTGGGTAAATTCGCGCTGCGATACCGCGATGATATTAGAATCGTGGTCGAGAACGACGGCACGTGAACTGGTTGTGCCCTGATCGAGCGCGACGATATATTTTTTATCTGTGGTAGTCATAAATTCAGTCCTGATGATAAAAAGTGAAACTTACGCTTTACGCTGCTGAGCGCGCGCAACCGGTTTTTCTGCTGGAACGCTGGGTTCCTGTGCGGCACCTGGCAGGTAGCGACCAATCAGTGTGCGATAACCGACTGCACCCAGGCATGCACCGACCAGCGGGCCAAAAATTGGGACCAGGAAGTAAGGAATATCTTTACCACCTGTGAAGGCAACGTTACCCCAGCCTGCAAAGAAGGCGAACAGCTTAGGTCCGAAATCACGCGCCGGGTTAAGAGCAAAGCCGGTCAGTGGACCCATTGAGCCACCAATCACCGCGACCAGCAGGCCGATCAACAGTGGCGCCATCGGTCCACGCGGAACACCGTTGCCATCATCAGTCAGCGCCATAATCACCGCCATAAGCACTGCGGTAATCACCATCTCAACCAGGAACGCCTGGCCTACGCTGATGTGCGGGTTAGGATAGGTTGAGAAGATACCCGCCAGATCCAGACTCTGAACCGAGCCGCGTACCATCTGATGACTTTGTTCGTAATCGACAAACAGGCTGTAGTAGAGACCATAAACCAGCGCGGCTGCGCAGAATGCTCCGGCGATTTGCGCCAGAATATACGGCACCACTTTACGGCCTTCGAAGTTGGCGAACAGACAGAGTGCAACCGTAACGGCAGGGTTCAGATGTGCGCCTGATACCCCAGCGGTAAGATAGACAGCCATTGAGACCGCTAAGCCCCAGATGATGCAGATTTCCCACTGACCGAAGGCGGCACCGGCGAGTTTCAGTGCAGCCACACAGCCTGCACCAAAGAAAATAATCAAGCCTGTCCCCAGAAATTCGGCAATACACTGACCTTTGAGCGTGTTAGTTGTCTGACTCATAATAGTGGTTCCTGAAGCGAGGTTAAATTTTATCAGTTTTTGTTCTCATTCCATGAGGCACCCAGCTTTAATGTAGGGCTGATGTGAATTTATCGTTAACGAACATAAACGAGAAATAGCGAAATCGTTTTTTGTGTACTGTGTCATAAAAATGCGCGTTTTCGCGTATTCTGGCTTTCCTTAGCCCATATTCGCGCCTGATTACAGGGAGGACGGACCAGTACCAGAAAGCAGCCTCAGTAAGCGCAACGTAAATTCAGGGATTGGCTGAAAAGTGTTACAGACTGCGCCCGCAGCGGCCGCGTTGCTGGACTTGAGGGGTTAGGCTACATACAATCGGGACAACGTTGCTGGCTTAAGCTGGCATCATCAACGCCTTGCAGGAATTTAGGAGAGGTCAGAAAGATGTCATTTGAAGTATTTGAGAAACTTGAAGCGAAAGTACAGCAGGCGATTGATACCATCACCCTGTTGCAGATGGAAATCGAAGAGCTGAAAGAGCAGAACAACTCACTGCGTAACGATGCGCAACAAGTCGCGGGCAACCACGATGCGCTGATGCGCGAAAATCAGCACCTGAAAGAAGAGCAACATGTATGGCAGGAACGTCTGCGTGCATTGCTGGGAAAAATGGAAGAGGTTTGAAGCCTCAGCTGATGTGAAAAACGGGTGCTCTGGCACCCGTTTTCATGTCTGGCCTATTCGAGGTCCAGCGCATCCTCTGACAGAATGATACCGGTGTTATCGGCATAGAGATGGTCGCCGGAGAAGAAGGTGACGCCGCCGAAATTGACGCGCACATCGCTTTCGCCAATCCCTTCACCTGCAGCGCCTGCCGGAATCGCGGCAATGGCCTGAATGCCAATCTCCAGCTCTTCCAGCTCATCAACCTGACGTACCGAACCGTAAATCACCAGGCCTTCCCACTCGTTGGTTGCTGCCAGGCGTGCCAGCTGCGCATCGACCAGCGCACGACGCACTGAGCCGCCACCATCAATCACCAGTACCCGACCCCGGCCGTTCTCTTCCAGCAGATCGTAGAGTAAGCCGTTGTCTTCAAAGCATTTCACTGTGGTAATCTGACCACCGAATGAAGTGCGCCCACCAAAGTTTGAAAAAAGCGGTTCAACAACATTCACTTCTTCATGGTAGATATCGCAGAGTTCAGATGTATCGTATTTCATAAGGGTTTCGTCTGTTTGCCACAGGAAGGGTAAGTATATCGCTATATGCAGATTGTTGGCAAAATCATCAGTATGAAAAAAGCATCGTTCGATCAAGAACATGCATAAAAAAGCCCAGCCGGGTGGGCTGGGCTTCGGAAAAGCGCTGAATCAGTGAATCACAGAATGAAGCGGCTAAGGTCTTCGTCAGCCACCAGTTCATCCAGATGTTTACCCACATAGTCAGCATCGATGGTCACCGATTCACCGTGGCGATCGCTGGCGTCATACGAGATATCTTCCATCAGACGCTCCAGCACGGTGTGCAGACGGCGCGCACCGATGTTTTCAGTCGTTTCGTTAACCTGCCATGCGGCTTCAGCGATCCGGCGAATCCCCTCTTCGGTGAACTCAATGTTCACACCCTCGGTATTCATCAGGGCTTTATACTGCACGGTAATCGAGGCATTCGGCTCGGTCAGGATGCGCTGGAAATCATTGACGGTCAGCGCCTGCAGCTCAACACGGATTGGCAGACGACCCTGCAGTTCCGGAATCAGATCGGATGGGCTGGCAACCTGGAACGCGCCTGAGGCGATAAACAGAATGTGGTCGGTTTTGACCATGCCATGCTTGGTGGAGACGGTGCAGCCTTCCACCAGCGGCAGCAGGTCGCGCTGAACGCCTTCGCGAGAGACATCCGGGCCGCCGGCATTCTGGCCGCCGCGCTTACAGATTTTGTCGATCTCATCGATGAACACGATACCGTGCTGCTCAACGGCATCAATCGCATCCTGCTTGAGCTCTTCCGGATTAACCAGTTTTGCCGCTTCTTCTTCGATCAGCAGCTTCATCGCTTCTTTGATCTTCAGCTTGCGGGCTTTCTGCTTCTGGCCGCCGAGGTTCTGGAACATCGACTGCAGCTGGCTGGTCATCTCTTCCATGCCCGGAGGGGCCATGATTTCGACGCCTGGGCTGCTGGCAGCCAGATCGATCTCAATCTCTTTATCATCCAGCTGGCCTTCGCGCAGCTTCTTGCGGAACGACTGGCGAGCCGCAGACGGTTCAGCGCTCTGCTCTGACTGGCCCCAGTTGTTTTTCGCTGGCGGAATCAGCACATCAAGAATGCGTTCTTCGGCCATCTCTTCAGCACGATATTTGTTCTTTTCAATCGCCTGACTGCGCACCATTTTAATGGCCGAATCCGTCAGATCGCGAATGATAGAGTCCACTTCCTTACCGACATAACCGACTTCGGTAAATTTTGTCGCCTCTACTTTGATGAACGGTGCATTGGCCAGCTTAGCCAGACGACGCGCGATCTCGGTTTTACCAACACCGGTCGGACCGATCATCAGGATGTTTTTTGGGGTCACTTCATGGCGCAGCTCTTCGTCGAGCTGCATGCGGCGCCAGCGGTTGCGCAGTGCAATAGCCACGGCGCGCTTGGCGCTGTCCTGGCCGATAATAAAGCGGTTCAGTTCGCTGACGATTTCGCGTGGAGTCATCTCAGACATATTTATACCCTTACGCCTTAGACGTTAATTCTTCGAAATTAACGTTGTGGTTAGTGTAGATGCAGATATCACCCGCGATATTCAGCGACTTCTCGACGATGTCGCGTGCGCCCATTGCGGTATTCTCCAGCAGCGCGCGTGCCGCTGCCTGGGCGAAAGGCCCACCGGAGCCGATGGCGATCAGATCGTTTTCAGGCTGGATGACGTCACCGTTACCGCTGATGATCAGTGAGGCTGACTCATCCGCGACTGCCAGTAAGGCTTCAAGGCGACGCAGCATACGGTCGGTACGCCAGTCTTTGGCCAGCTCCACCGCGGCTTTTACCAGGTGGCCCTGGTGCATTTCCAGTTTACGTTCGAAAAGTTCAAAGAGGGTGAAGGCGTCTGCGGTGCCGCCAGCAAATCCGGCAATCACCTTATCGTTGTATAAACGACGCACTTTTTTAACGTTGCCTTTCATCACGGTATTGCCGAGCGTAGCCTGGCCATCACCGCCAATCACTACCTGGCCGTTGCGTCGTACACTTACTATTGTTGTCACGGGCAGACCCCTTGTTGCTGTCGGAAAAGGACTCCGCGCACGGGGCGCGGAGTATCATGCAACAGATATGGGGCGGGTTTGACGGGTTTCAACCCCCGATGGAGAGCGGAATACAGCTGGAGTGTCCGGAACTGCGCAGACGTTTCAGGGTGCTGTCAGCGGATGCACGATCTTTGTACGGACCGATAACCACACGATTCCAGCCGCCACCGGTAGTAATGCGGCTTTCAAAGCCTTCAAAGGCTAAGCCCGCACGTACCGATTCAGCCTGATCGGTGCCTTTAAACGAACCACACTGCACCATCCAGCGCTGCGAAGAGGCTTTCTCCGCCGGTTTCGCCTTCGCGGTCTCCTGCGGTTTTGACTCCACTTCCTGCTCCCGCGTTATCGGCGCAGGTTGCGACTGGCGCTGTACGTTTTGCTGCTGCTGCTGCTGACGTTGCTGACGTTGCTGTTGTTGCAATTGCTGCTGTTGCTGACGCTGCTGCTGTTGTTGCAACTGCTGCTGACGTTGCTGTTGCTGCTGAGCCTGCAATTGCTGACGTTGCTGCTGGACCTGTTGTTGCTGCTGTTGCTGCTGTTGCTGCTGAACCTGCTGCTGCTGACGTTGCAGCTGTTGCAACTGCTGCTGATGCTGCAGCGTCTGCTGACGTTGTGCCGGTGTCTGTTCGTTCCACGGCACTTCGTTGAGCTGTGTTGGCTGCTGACGCATATCCGCCTGCATCTGCTCCAGCAACTGGCGCTGCTCGTCGGTCAGCTGTGTCTGCGACTTCACTTCGCCACCCGATGAGGGTTCGATAGGGGTCGGCACGGTGACCTGACGGTTCTCCAGCTCTTTAATATATTTCCAGCGCTCTTCAGGCTTTGGCGGTAAGCCATTGCCGTTGGCTTTATGATCCGTAATGACCGGCACGTCTTCTTTCTTGTGATGCGCCAGGAACCATAAACCACCGGCAAAGGTCACCAACACTGCGACCGCCAGTACAATCATCAATTTAGATGTTCCCGAACCGCCTTTGCTCTTCTTGCCACGGCTGGGGCTTTTTTTGCGACGCGTCCCTGTTGAACGCCCGCGGCCTACGTAATCTTTTTGTGCCACTCTCGTTCTTATACCCTTCAAAAATGTGCCAGATGGGCGAAATGATGATTTTTACGCGCCCGGCAAGGAGTCCGCCATGTTACTTAAGGGTCGGAACTTTGACCAGCAGTGTTCGCCTTAAGAATCTACTGAAAAAATCAGACGAATACGCTTATTTTTCACGCTTTTTTGCTCGCGCCGTGCTGCCACGAATGGTTAAACCGGCATCCAGCAGCCGTGATCCGCTGATGACGCGTTTGCCATTTAGCTCATCCAGCAGCAGAAGCATCGCTTCCCGGCCTATCTGGTAGCGTGGCTGAGTGACCGTAGTCAGTGGCGGCTCGCAGTAACGGGATAGCTCAATGTCATCGAATCCCACCACTGAGAGATCTTCAGGTATCCGCAATCCACAGCGTCTGGCCTGATTCATCGCTCCCAGCGCCATGATATCGCTATGGCAGAACAGGGCGCGCGGTGGTTGCGGCAGCGTCATCAACTGATTCATGGCGGCAACGCCTGCCTCAAACGTAAAGTCACCGCGCACAATATAGGTGGGATCGACCGTCAGCCCGCTGCGGCGCATCGCCTGGACATACCCCTGCAGACGATACTGGCAGAGCGGCATCTCTTCCGGCCCGGCGATACAGGCGATATGCGTGTGACCCAGCTGCAGTAAATGATTCACCGCTTCGAACGCGGCAGTCAGGTTATCGATGTGGACCGTGGGCAGTGACATTTCCGGCGCAAACTCATTCGCCATTACCATCGGCGGTAAGTTGCGTTGCTCATCAACGCTGGCATCAAAGGGCAACTGTGAGCCGAGCAGCACCATGCCATCGATCTGTCGCGTCACCATCAGATTGAGAAAGGTTCTCTCCTGCTGATTCTGATGGGCGCAGTCACCGATCAGCACCAGATAGCCCTCTTCAGCTGCCGTGACTTCGACGCCACGAATGATTTCACTAAAGAAGGGATCGCAGATGTCAGGGACAATAACCAGGATGGTACGCGTCTCGTTACGACGCGCATTACGCGTGGGGCCATGTGCCGCATAGCCGACGGCGGCAACCGCCTGCTCGACTTTATGGCGGGTGGCCGCCGAGACCTTTTCCGGATTCATCAGCGCACGCGATACGGTGGCGGTTGAGACGCCCGCGTGTTCCGCGACATCCTTCATCGTGGCGGCGGGCGGTTGTTGATTCTGCTCCAACACATGCTCCTGACGCGTTATGGCGCGTTCGATTCTGTTTTTTGCCTGACCTGAAAGCAAACCGGGCAACATTGTTAACGATTGCCCGGCTGGTTGTTACTTAATTTGCATAAAAATTGTGACTTATGCGACATTTTTCGATCTGGCTCGCAGTGTCAGAAAAAATCAGCTCTCGGTCGGGTCAATATCCAGCGTCCATTTCACTTTTCGCGCGGCGGGCAGCGTGGAAACCAGCGGCAATGAACTGCTCAGTAACTGTTGCAGACGCTGTCGGGAAGGATGCTGCAACAGCAGCTGCCAGCGCCAGCGTCCACTGCGTTTGGGCTGCAGGGCAGGCAACGGACCCATAAACCACATCGCCTTGTCATTCAGCGGGCTCGCTTCCAGCAAGTTGCGAAGTTGCTGCAGGAATTCTGCCGCCTGCTGGTTATCCATATCTTCCGCGCGGAACAGCGCATGGCGGCTCCAGGGCGGCAGGTGAACCGCCTGTCGCTCCAGCAGTGCCTGCTGAGCAAACGCCGAATAACCCTGATGCAGCAGCGTCTGCAGTAGCGGATGTTCCGGATGGTGCGTCTGCAGCAGCACCTCGCCCTGTTTGCCGGCACGGCCAGCACGCCCGGCGACCTGGGTATAGAGCTGAGCAAAGCGTTCCGCCGCACGAAAATCGGCTGAGAACAGCGCACCATCGACATCCAGCAGCGACACCAGCGTGACATCGGGGAAGTGGTGGCCTTTGGCCAGCATCTGCGTACCGACGAGGATACGTGCGCCGCCGCGATGGACGTCAGCCAGATGCTGCTCCAGCGCGCCTTTGCGGCTGGTGGTATCACGATCGATTCGCGACACCGGCACGCCAGGGAAGAGTGTGCCGAGCTGCTGCTCCAGCTGTTCAGTCCCGACGCCCACCGGCAGCAGATGGGTGGAACCACATTGCGGGCATTGGTCAGGCAGCGGACGCTGGCTTTCGCAATGGTGGCAGCGTAGCTGGCGATGATGCTGATGCAGTGTGTAGTAGCGGTCACAGCGGGTGCATTCGGCAATCCAGCCGCAGTCGTGACAGAGCAGGGCGGGCGAAAAACCGCGGCGGTTAAGAAACAGCAGCACCTGATTATCGGCCTGCAGGTGCTGGCGCATTTTACCAATCAGGCCCGGTGCCAGGCCGCCGATCAGCTGCACGCCTTTTAAGTCGATGAGCTGTTGCAGCGCCGGTCTGGCGTTACCGGCACGCTTAGTGAGGTCGAGCTGGCGATACTTGCCGCTGCGGACATTGTGCAGCGTTTCCAGAGCGGGCGTCGCGGATCCCATCACAATCGGGATATCCTCTTCATGCGCACGGAAGACAGCCAGGTCGCGCGCCTGATAGCGCCAGCCCTCCTGCTGTTTGTAGGAACTGTCGTGCTCTTCATCAATAATGATGACGCCAGGACGGGCCAGCGGCGTAAACAGCGCCGATCGGGTGCCAATCACAATCGCCGTTTCGCCGCGCCGGGCACGTAACCACACCGCCAGCCGCTCACTGTCATTTAAGGCGGAGTGCAGCACATCGATGGGCGCATCAAAACGTTCGCGAAAGCGGGCGATAGTCTGCGGGGTTAAGCCAATCTCGGGCACCAGCACCAGCGCCTGTTTACCGCGCGCCAGCACATTTTCCAGCACGCTGAGATAAACCTCGGTTTTGCCGGAGCCGGTGATGCCCGCCAGCAGCCACGCAGCATAATGTTCATCATCTGCCCGGATTGCGCCTACGGCCATAGCCTGATCGGTATTGAGTCGCAGACGTTCGCCTTTCACAGCATAAGTGGTACGCCAGTCGTGCATCTGCGGCTGATGTTCATGCAGTTCGCATAATCCCTTAGCCCGCAGCGCCTGCAGCGTCGCCTCCGTCAGATCGTGTTCAGTAACCTGATGACGATAAAGCGGTTGCTGACGCAGTGCAGCCAGCGCCTGCTGCTGTTTCGGGGCCCGCTTTAAACTCTCCGGCGCAGTTGCCCGGCCCTGTTCGGTGATTTCCCAGCGCCACAGGGGATTGTCCTGCGCCGCTTTGCCCTGGCGCAGTAGCACCGGAATCGCGTGGCTCAGCACTTCTCCCTGCGGCGAATGATAGTAGCTGGCGGCCCAGTTAAGGATGCGCCACAGCGAGGGCGGATAGAGTGACTCACTATCCAGCACCTCGATCACGCGTTTGAGTTGTGCTTCCGGCAGATCGCTGCTGTCACGAAAGGCGACCACAATCCCGATCATCCTGCGATTGCCAAAGGGCACACTTACGCGACCGCCAATGACCGGCTGCGTGCCCTGGGGCGGCAGATAATCAAACAGACGGGGCAAGGGGACGGGCAGGGCGACCTGGACTACGGGCATAACTCTCTCTTTCCGGCTCAATCATCGGGGAAGCTAGTGTACACGCTGACCCGGATGGCGGGTATCTCAGCAGATATTTGCAGCAATCGTAACTTACCTGTATAATATGCCGCCTTCGGTGAGAAAGATCTTGCCGGAGTACACCCTATAATGTTCAACCGCGTGTGGTGCTGTGCAGGTTAACGCCTGGCACGGAGAGCGACACGGCCTTCTATGAGGTTTCCCATGAAACAAGGTATTCACCCGAAATACGAAGCAGTTACTATCAAATGTACCTGCGGCAACGAGATCCACACCCGTTCAACACTGACTCACGAGCTGAACCTGGACGTTTGTGGCAAATGCCACCCGTTCTATACCGGTAAGCAGCGTGAAGTGGCAACTGGTGGCCGTGTTGACCGCTTTAACAAGCGTTTCAGCGTGCCAGGCGCTAAAAAATAAGATTAAAAGGCACCTGAACCTGCGGGTTCGGCGGCAAGAAAAAACCCAGCTTCGGCTGGGTTTTTTTATGGCTGAAAGATCAATACTCCCAGGTATCCGGATCGACACCCATCTGGCGCATGATTGCTTTTGCTTCTTCCGGAATCTCATCACTGCGCTCTTTGCGCAGGTCGACATCATCCGGCAGCGGTTGGCCCGTAAAGGCATGTAAAAAGGCTTCGCAAAGCAGCTCGCTGTTGGTCGCGTGACGCAGGTTGTTCACCTGACGACGGGTACGCTCATCCGTTAAAATCTTCAGCACGCTTAATGGGATAGATACTGTGATCTTCTTAACCTGCTCGCTCTTCTTACCGTGCTCAGCGTACGGGCTGATATATTCGCCGTTCCATTCAGCCATGGGTTACCTTAATTAATAAACGTTAAATGTTAGGAAATCAGCGGATTATGCCTGATTTTTTCCTGCCTGACCCCTGATATGGCGGGTTTTCTTCGCTCACTGCCTCTGCATTACAGAGGGGAACGCCAGGCGATGACGCATAATTTTAGCGGTTATTGCGTTTCTGCTCAATCTATACGCAAAGACATTTAGATGTCCAGATGTATTGACGTCTAATTAGAGGGTGATATCCTGTGGCCTACATTTTATCCACTCTTCAGGAACAATTCGCTCATGACGCGTAAACCGGCAACCATCGCAGTGCGCAGCGGTTTGAATGATGACGAGCAATATGGCTGCGTTGTCCCGCCAATTCATCTTTCAACAACCTATAACTTCCTGGATTTTAATGAGCCACGTGCGCATGACTATTCCCGTCGTGGTAACCCCACACGTGATGTCGTACAGCGTACCCTGGCCGAACTGGAAGGCGGAGCGGGCGCGGTATTAACCAATACCGGGATGTCGGCGATTCATCTGGTCACGACCGTGTTCCTGAAGCCTGGCGATCTGCTGGTTGCACCACACGACTGTTATGGCGGCAGCTATCGGCTGTTTGACAGCCTGAGCAAGCGCGGCGCGTATCGGGTGAAATTTGTCGATCAGGGCAATCCGGTAGCGCTGCAGGCGGCACTGGATGAAAACCCTAAACTGGTGCTGATTGAAAGCCCCAGCAATCCGCTGCTGCGCGTAGTGGATATCAGCGCGATTTGCGCCGCTGCCCGTGCGGCAGGCGCCATCAGCGTGGTGGACAACACCTTTATGAGTCCCGCGCTGCAGAACCCTCTGGCGCTGGGTGCCGATCTGGTGATCCACTCCTGCACCAAATACCTGAATGGCCACTCCGATGTGGTCGCGGGTGCCGTAATTGCCAAAGATCCGCAACTGGCGACCGACCTGGCCTGGTGGGCGAATAACATTGGTGTGACTGGTGCCGCGTTTGACAGCTATCTGCTGCTGCGCGGGATTCGCACGCTGTCGCCGCGCATTGCAGCCGCACAACGCAACGCACTTGCGATTGTTGAGTATCTGAAGCAGCAGAAGCTGGTGAAAAAGTTGTATCATCCCTCGCTGCCGGAAAACGCCGGACACGAACATGCCGTACGTCAGCAGCGCGGCTTTGGCGCCATGCTGAGTTTCGAGGTCGACGGTGATGAGGCGCTGCTGCGCCGCTTCCTGAAAGCGTTGCGGCTATTTACGCTGGCGGAATCGCTGGGCGGAGTAGAGAGTCTGATCTCCCATACCGCCACCATGACGCACGCGGGGATGTCGGCAGAAGCACGCGCGGCAGCGGGCATTTCCGATACGCTGCTACGTGTTTCTGTCGGTATTGAAGATCACGAAGATTTAATTGCCGATCTGGATAATGCATTCCGGGTCGCAGCCGAGGGTTAAGCATGACGATTTCAGCAGGCGCGGGAACGCCGAACATCAGGCAGTTGCATAAGTTTGGCGGCAGCAGCCTGGCCGATGCGCGTTGCTATCAGCGCGTCGCCAGCATTATGGCGGACTACAGCCAGCCGGGCGATCTGATGGTGGTCTCTGCGGCAGGCTCAACCACTAACCAGCTGATTAGCTGGCTGAAGCTGAGCCAGAACGATCGCCTCTCTGCGCACCAGGTGCAACAGGCTTTACGGCGCTACCAGAGCGAGTTGATCAGTGCGCTGCTGCCTGCTGAGATCGCCGAACCTTTAATCACCGCGTTTATCCGCGATCTGGAAAAGCTCGCTGCCCTGCTGGATGCGCCGATCACCGATGCGGTGTATGCCGAAGTGGTCGGGCATGGTGAAGCCTGGTCTGCGCGGCTGATGTCAGCGGTACTGAGTCAGCGTGACCTGCAGGCCTGCTGGCTGGATGCGCGTGAGTTTCTGCGTGCAGAACGTGCCGCTCAGCCACAGGTGGATGAAGGTAAATCCTGGCCACTGCTGCAGACTTTGCTGGCGCAGCATCCGCATAAGCGCATCGTGGTAACCGGATTTATCAGCCGCAACGACGCCGGTGAAACCGTCCTGCTTGGCCGCAACGGCTCCGACTACTCCGCTACGCAGATTGGTGCGCTGGCGGGTGTCGGACGCGTGACCATCTGGAGCGATGTGGCGGGCGTTTACAGCGCCGATCCCCGCAAAGTTTCTGATGCCTGTCTGCTGCCGCTGTTAAGACTGGATGAAGCCAGTGAGCTGGCGCGCCTGGCGGCCCCTGTGCTGCATACGCGTACGCTGCAGCCGGTGTCCGGCAGCGATATCGACCTGCAACTGCGCTGCAGTTATCAGCCAGAGCAGGGTTCAACCCGTATTGAACGCGTGCTGGCCTCCGGGACGGGCGCGCGTATCGTGACCAGCCATGATGATGTTTGCCTGATTGAGATTCAGCTGCCAGAGCAGCATGACTTCGCCATCCTGCACAAAGAGATCGACCTGCTACTGAAGCGTGCGCAGCTGCGTCCGCTGGCGTTTGGTGTTCATCCTGACCGTCAGCTGCTGCAGCTCTGCTACACCTCCGAAGTGGTTAACAGCGCCTTTACGCTGCTACAGGATGCCGGTTTACCGGGCCATCTGCAGCTGCGCGACGGCCTGGCGCTGGTGGCGCTGGTGGGCGCTGGTGTCACCCGCAATCCGCTGCATACCCATCGCTTCTGGCAGCAGTTAAAAGATCAGCCGGTAGAGTTCATCTGGCAGTCAGAAGAGCACATCAGCGTGGTCGCGGTGCTGCGCGTCGGCCCGACTCAGCATCTGATTCAGGGACTGCATCAGTCGCTGTTCCGGGCAGAAAAACGCATCGGCCTGATGCTGTTTGGCAAAGGCAATATCGGCTCACGCTGGCTGGAGCTGTTTGCCCGCGATCAGGAAACACTGTCAGCGCGTACCGGTTTTGAATTTGTGCTGGCGGGCGTCGCGGACAGCCGCCGCAGCCTGCTGAGCTATGACGGGCTGGATGCCAGCCGGGCACTGGCCTTCTTTGATGATGAAGCCGTGGAACGTGATGAAGAGTCGCTGTTCCTGTGGATGCGTGCTCACCCCTTTGATGACCTGGTGGTGCTGGATGTCACCGCCAGCACACCGCTGGCGCAGCAGTATCTCGACTTCGCCAGCCACGGTTTTCACGTAATTAGCGCTAATAAGGTCGCGGGTGCGTCTGACAGCCAGACCTGGCGGCAGATTCGCGATGCCTTTACCAAAACCGGGCGTCACTGGCTCTATAACGCCACCGTGGGTGCAGGCCTGCCGATCAACTACACGGTGCGCGATCTGCGTGACAGCGGCGATACCATCCTGGCGATCAGTGGGATCTTCTCCGGAACGTTGTCCTGGCTGTTCCTGCAGTTTGATGGCACGGTGCCGTTTACCGAGCTGGTGGATCAGGCCTGGCAGCAGGGCTTAACCGAGCCCGATCCGCGTGCCGATCTCTCCGGTCAGGATGTCATGCGTAAGCTGGTGATCCTGGCGCGTGAGGCAGGCTACAACATCGAGCCGGATCAGGTGCGGGTTGAATCGCTGGTGCCGAACAACTGTCAGCAGGGCTCTGTGGACCACTTCTTTGAGAATGGCGAAGAGCTTAACGAGCAGATGCTGCAACGGCTGGAAGCCGCGCAGGAGATGGACCTGGTGCTGCGCTACGTTGCCCGTTTTGATGCCAACGGCAAGGCGCGCGTGGGTGTTGAAGCGGTGCGTCCGGAACATCCGCTGGCCTCGCTGCTGCCGTGCGACAACGTCTTTGCGATTGAGAGTCGCTGGTACCGCGATAATCCGCTGGTGATCCGGGGACCGGGTGCAGGGCGGGATGTCACCGCAGGCGCTATCCAGTCAGATATTAATCGCCTCGCACAACTGCTGTAACTTTTCCTCCTCAGGCGCTTCGGCGCCTGTTTTCAATGCCTTATCTCCCCCCTGTTGAATCTCCTTCATGTTGGTTGAAAATTGATCACGGCTGCTGACCATTTTTACGTTGACGGCACGCTCTGATTACGTCATTTTGAACATCTGGACGTCTAAACGTGTAGATGTTCACAGGCCGATTGTTAATCGATGAGGGTGCAGGATGAGTTTCTTTCATGCCAATCAGCGCGAAGCGCTAAACCAGAGCCTGGCTGAGCTGAACGGGCAAATTAATGTTTCATTTGAGTTCTTCCCGCCTCGTACCAGCGAAATGGAAGAGACCCTGTGGACCTCCATCGATCGTCTGAGCAGCCTGAAGCCGAAATTCGTTTCTGTGACCTACGGCGCGAACTCAGGTGAACGCGATCGCACGCACAGCATTATCAAAGGCATTAAAGATCGCACCGGTCTGGAGGCGGCACCCCATCTGACCTGTGTCGATGCCACGCGGGATGAACTGCGCGCCATCGCTCAGGATTACTGGAACAACGGCATCCGTCATATTGTGGCGCTGCGTGGCGACCTGCCTCCCGGCAGCGGTAAGCCAGAAATGTACGGCAGCGATCTGGTGTCGCTGCTGAAAGAGGTCGGCGATTTTGATATTTCCGTCGCTGCATATCCGGAAGTGCATCCCGAAGCGAAAAGCGCTCAGGCCGATCTGATTAACCTGAAGCGAAAAATTGATGCAGGCGCCAGCCGGGCGATCACCCAGTTCTTCTTCGACGTTGAAAGTTATCTGCGTTTTCGCGATCGCTGTGTTTCGACCGGCATCGACGTGGAAATTGTGCCGGGCATTCTGCCTGTTTCTAACTTTAAACAGCTGCAACGCTTTGCCACGCTGACCAATGTACGTGTGCCGGGCTGGATGAGCGCGATGTTTGCCGGGCTGGATGATGACCCGGAAACGCGCAAAATGGTGGGTGCCAATATCGCGATGGATATGGTGAAAATCCTGTCCCGTGAAGGGGTGAAAGATTTCCATTTCTATACGCTGAACCGTGCTGAAATGAGTTACGCGATCTGCCACACCTTAGGCGTGCGTCCTGCTGCGGCAGCGGCTTAATTCCTGCGCGTCAGCCAATAAAAAAGTCGGGAGAGTCCCGACTTTTTTGTTTTTGCTGGTCAGCGTCCGATACGATTAACCGGTATTGCGCATACCTGCCGCCACACCCGCAATCGTCACCATCAGCGCCTGTTCAACGCGGGCATCCGGCTCATCGCCACGCGCTTCCTGCGCACGTGAACGATGCAGCAGTTCTGCCTGGAGTACGTTGAGCGGATCGGTATAGACGTTACGCAGCGCTATCGACTCGGCAATCCACGGCTGGTCAGCCATCAGGTGTGAGTCATTGGCGATGGTCAGTACCGCTTTGATATCCGCAGCAAGCTGGTCGCGCAGCTGTTTGCCCAGCGGCCAGAGTGATTTGTCGACCAGACGCTGATCGTAATATTCCGCCAGCCACAGGTCGGCTTTCGAGAAGACCATCTCCAGCATTCCCAGACGGGTAGAGAAGAATGGCCAGTCGCGACACATCGCTTCCAGCTGATCCTGATGACCCGCTGCCATCGCCTGCTGCAGGGCAGCACCGGCACCCAGCCAGGCTGGCAGCATCAGACGGTTCTGCGTCCAGGCGAAAATCCACGGAATCGCGCGCAGCGACTCTACACCGCCGGTAGGACGGCGTTTGGCCGGACGTGAGCCCAGCGGTAATTTACCCAGCTCCTGCTCCGGCGTCGCCGAGCGGAAGTAGGGCACAAAGTCCGCATTTTCACGCACATATCCGCGATACATCGCACAGGAGTCAGCAGAGAGCTGATCCATGATGTCGCGCCATTCACGTTTTGGCTCCGGCGGTGGCATCAGGTTCGCTTCCAGAATCGCGCCGGTGTAGAGCGACAGGCTGGCGATGGTCACGGCCGGTAAACCATATTTAAAGCGGATCATCTCGCCCTGTTCGGTCACACGCAGACCGCCGCGCAGGCTGCCTGGCGGTTGTGACAGCAGTGCCGCATGGGCAGGTGCGCCGCCACGGCCAATACTGCCGCCGCGTCCGTGGAACAGCGTCAGTGAAATCCCGGCCTTCTCACAGGTTTTGATCAGCGCATCCTGCGCCTGATATTGCGCCCAGCTGGCGGCCATCACACCGGCATCTTTCGCCGAGTCAGAATAGCCAATCATCACCATCTGTTTGCCCTGAATAAAGCCGCGATACCAGTCAATGCTCAGCAGCTGGCTCATCACGTCGTTCGCGTTGTTCAGGTCATCAAGCGTTTCAAACAGCGGGGCAACCGGCATGGCGTACCCGATACCGGCTTCTTTCAGCAACAGATGCACGGCCAGTACGTCAGACGGGGTTTTCGCCATTGAAATAACATAGGCGGCAATCGAACCCTGTGGGGCTTCCGCCGCGACGCGACAGGTCTCCAGTACTTCACGCGTCTCATCGCTGGGTTCCCAGTTGCGAGGCAGCAGCGGACGTTTGGAGTTCAGTTCACGAATCAGGAAGGCCTGCTTGTCCGCCTCGGACCAGCTTTCATAATCGCCGAGACCCAGATAGCGGGTGACTTCAGCAATCGCCTCTTTGTGACGGGTGCTCTCCTGGCGCAGATCGATCCGCACCAGCGGCACGCCGAAGCATTTCACGCGGCGCAGCGTATCGAGCAACTGGCCGTTGGCGATAATGCCCATGCCGCACTGTTGCAGTGACTGATAGATAGCAAACAGCGGGTCCCACAGCTGATCGTTGGAAACCAGCAGATCGGCCGGACGCGGCAGCCGTTCGCCTTTCAGGCGGCGTTCCAGGAATGACTGAGTGGTCATCAGCTGGCTGCGCAGGCGTTTCAGGATCACACGGTAAGGTTCCAGCGCTTCCGGATCGCCGCTGAGCTCGCGGATCTCTTCACTGCATTCGGACATCGACAGCTCGGAGATCAGCACGCCGATATCACGCAGGAACAGGTCAGTGGCTTTCCAGCGGCTCAGCTGCATCACATGGCGGGTAATCGACGCCGTGACGTTCGGGTTACCATCGCGGTCGCCACCCATCCACGAGGTGAACTGTACCGGCACGAAATCGACCGGCAGCTTAAGGCCAAACGCCTCTTCAACCTGCTCGTTCAGCTCACGCAGGAAAGCCGGAACGCCTTCCCACAGGCTATTTTCTACGACGGCAAAGCCCCATTTGGCTTCGTCGATAGGGGTCGGACGATATTTGCGGATCTCGTCAGTGTGCCACGCCTGCGCCACCAGCTGACGCAGACGGCGCATAATCTGGTTACGTTCGTAGTCTGAGACGTCGCTGTGATCGAGCTGCTTCAGGCAGCTGTTAACTTCAACCAGCTTGTGAATGAGCGTACGACGGGTGATTTCGGTCGGGTGCGCAGTCAGCACCAGCTCCAGTGACAGCGACTCAATGGCCGCAAGGATGTCGCTTTCGCTGATATTTTTCTGCTGCTTCAGGGTATCAAAAGTCTTTTTCAGCAGTTCAGGATGGTTCTCACCCTCGCCACTCTGCGAGATGGTCTGATACTGCTCAGCCACGTTGGTGAGGTTCAGAAACTGGCTGAAAGCGCGTGCAACCGGCAGAAGCTCTTCGTTGGAGAGGTTCTGCAGCGTATTGAGCAGTTCTTTACGATGAGTGTCATTTCCTGCACGGGATGACTTGGAGAGCTTACGGATGGTTTCCACCTGGTCGAGGATGTTCTCTCCCAGTGCATCCTTAATCGTATCCCCGAGCAGTTTGCCGAGCATACTGACATTACTTCGCATTGCGGAATATTGTTCGTTCATTGGACCCTGACACCCTTATCGTCTTGAAAAACTTCTACACCCGACCTTTCAGGCAGCAGAAAAATCAGCAACATTGTGTTCCCGATAATCTACAGGGAACCGGCTACGTTGCCGCCTGTCCGCATTCTGAAACGTTCTGGATAATCACCCGGTGGGCATAACATCGTCTTTTATCTAGCCACGTAATGTTGCGTTCGTCAAATGCGTTAAAGTGCGCTGAAGATGTGGCTAACTAACGGAAATTCGTAGAATTTATCGGGAAGCAAGTGGGATAAGTTATTCTTATTATTAAATCCCGCAGAATGAGGGGGCATTTTGCTGTTAATACAGTGAAATGCCCCATTTGCTGTCAATCAGTGACAAAAATGCTGCACAACCTGACTGATAAGCGCCCGTGTCGGCTTAATAAATGCTGTATCAATAAATTCATCCGGCTGGTGTGCCTGATTTATGGAACCCGGACCCAGGACCAGCGTCGGGCAGAGCTGCTGAATAAACGGCGCTTCGGTGCAGTAATTCACCACCTCGGTCGGTGTACCCAGCAATTTCTCAACCACACTCACCAGCTCATGGTTTGCCGGACACTCATAGCCCGGAATCGGAGGATGCAGTTCGGCTACCGTGACACGGCCCGGCCAGCGCACGCTGACCGGAGCCAGCGCCTCGTTCAGTAATCCATCCAGATCGCTTAGCGACAGGCCCGGCAACGGACGGATATCCATATGCAGTTCACAGCAGGCGCAGATGCGGTTAGCGGCGTCTCCGCCGTGAATGTGGCCGAAATTCATGGTCGGATAGGGGATGGCGAAACCGTCATGGTGATAACGTTCCTGCAGCGTCGTGCGCAGTTGCATCAGATGAGTGATCGACTCATGCATCAGTTCAATGGCGTTAACGCCGCGCGCCGGATCGCTGGAATGGCCCGATTTCCCTTCAATACGAATCACATTCGACAGATGGCCTTTGTGCGCGCGCACCGGTTTCAGCGAGGTCGGTTCACCGATGATGGCGCAGTCGGGGCGCAGTTGCGTCGATTCAGAGAAATATCTGGCGCCGGCCATCGTGGTCTCTTCATCGGCGGTGGCGAGGATGTAGAGCGGCTTGCTCAGCGTGCTGACATCCACATCGCGCAGCGTATCGAGAATAAAGGCAAAGAAGCCTTTCATGTCTGCCGTACCCAGACCATAGAGCTTGTTGTCGTGCTCAGTCAGGGTAAAGGGATCGCGCGTCCAGCGGCCATCATCAAAGGGAACGGTATCCGTATGACCGGCTAACAGCAGGCCGCCCGCACCGGTACCGGTGCGCGCCAGCATGTTAAATTTATTGCGCGTGCCGGGCACCGGCTGCACTTCAACGCTGAAGCCCAGGTCGCGGAACCAGCCTGCCAGCAAATTGATTAAAGTTTCATTACTCTGATCCAGTGCGGCATCGGTTGCGCTGATCGACGGTGTGGCGATTAACTGGCGGTACAGTTCAATAAAAGGCGGTAATTTTGTCTTCACTGTTGGCGGTCCTTGGGTTAGGATGTATCCATATTCATGCAGTAATAGTGAATAAAAATACATTGACGTCCTCTGCAAGGGAACTATAAATCACTGCAGATGACAGGGTGGGTAACGGGGCAAGGCCGCGACCCGGAACGTGCGACTGTAAAAAGGGTTACAGCCTGATGTTGAATACGCTGATCGTTGGTGCCAGTGGTTATGCTGGCACAGAGCTTGCCACCTTCCTGAATCGCCATCCACATATCAACATAACCGCTTTGGCGGTTTCGGCGCAAAGCCCTGATGCCGGCAAGCGCCTGTCCGATCTCCATCCGCAGCTGAAAGGCGTGGTGGATTTGCCGCTGCAGCCACTGAGCAGCGCGGCCGAATGGGCAGATAAAGTGGATGTGGTGTTCCTGGCGACGGCCCACGAAGTCAGCCACGATCTGGCGCCGGAATTTCTCAAGGCCGGTTGTGTGGTGTTCGACCTGTCGGGCGCGTTCCGCGTGAATGACGCTGATTTTTATACCCGCTTCTATGGCTTCACCCATCAGCATGGCGAGTGGCTGGATAAGGCCGTTTACGGCCTGGCAGAATATCAGCATGAAAAAATCCAGCAGGCACAGCTGGTGGCTGTTCCGGGTTGCTATCCGACGGCTGCGCAGCTGGCACTGAAACCCCTGGTGGATGCCGGACTGTTAAACGACGCGCAGTGGCCGGTCATTAACGCCACCAGCGGCGTGAGCGGTGCCGGACGTAAAGCCAATGTCGGCACCAGCTTCTGCGAAGTAAGCCTGCAGCCTTACGGTCTGTTCAATCATCGTCACCATCCGGAAATCGTCGCCCACCTCGGTACGCCGGTGATCTTCACGCCACACCTGGGAAGTTTCCCGCGCGGTATTCTGGCGACCATCACCTGCCGTCTGAAAGCGGGTGTCAGCCGCGAAGATATCGCCGCCGTTTTCCATCGCGCCTATGACAACAAGCCACTGGTGCGGCTCTATGAAAAGGGCGTACCGGCGCTGAAAGCCGTTGTCGGCCTGCCTTACTGTGATATCGGTTTTGAAGTACAGGGCGAACATCTGATTGTCGTAGCCGCCGAAGATAATCTGCTGAAAGGCGCGGCATCGCAGGCGGTACAGTGCCTGAACATCCGGTTCGGCTTCCCTGAAACGCAGTCACTGATTTAACGGACAAATAAACCATGACCAATCCATTGATTATTAAGCTGGGCGGAGTGCTGTTAGACAGCGAAGAAGCGCTGGCCCGCCTGTTTGAAGCGCTGCTGAAATATCGCAGCGCCCATCAGCGTCCGCTGATCATTGTCCACGGCGGTGGTTGCCTGGTTGATGAACTGATGAAAAAGCTGGCGCTGCCGGTGATGAAGAAAAATGGCCTGCGCGTAACCCCAGCCGATCAGATCGACATCATTACCGGTGCGCTGGCGGGAACCGCAAACAAAACGCTGCTGGCCTGGGCGAAGAAATCGGGCATCAACGCGGTCGGCCTCTGCCTGGGCGATGCGGGCATCGTCAATGTTGCCCCGTTTGATGAAGAACTCGGCCATGTTGGCCATGCAACGCCGGGCGATCCGGCACTGCTGAACACCCTGCTGGCGGCCGGTTACATGCCGGTGGTGAGCTCCATTGGTATTACTGACAGCGGCGACCTGATGAACGTCAATGCTGACCAGGCAGCGACCGCACTGGCCTCGACGCTGGGCGCTGATCTGGTTCTGTTGTCAGACGTCAGTGGTATTCTCGACGGCAAAGGTCAGCGCATCGAAGAGATGACCGCCGACAAAGCTGAACAGCTGATTACCCAGGGCATTATTACCGACGGCATGATTGTTAAAGTGCACGCTGCGCTTGATGCGGCGCGTACGCTGGGCCGCCCGGTGGATATTGCCAGCTGGCGTCACGCTGAGCGGCTGCCTGACCTGTTTAACGGCGTGTCGATTGGCACCCGGATTCTCGCTTAACGACTCTGATTCAAGGATTACGAAATGCAAACGCAAAACATCAAAAAAATCGTTCTGGCTTACTCCGGTGGTCTTGATACTTCGGCCATCATTCCATGGCTGAAAGAGAACTACGGCGGCTGTGAAGTGGTCGCTTTCGTAGCGGACATCGGTCAGGAGCGCGGCGATCTGGAAGGTGTGGAGAAGAAAGCTCTGCAGTCTGGCGCATCTGAATGCCACGTGGTTGATCTGCGTGAAGAGTTCATCAGCGATTACGTTTATCCGGTACTGCAGACGGGTGCGCTGTATGAAGGCACCTATCTGCTGGGCACCTCTATGGCGCGTCCTATCATCGCTAAAGCGCAGGTTGAGCTGGCGCTGAAAGTGGGCGCGGATGCGCTGTGCCACGGCGCAACCGGTAAAGGGAATGACCAGGTGCGTTTCGAAACCACCTACACCGCGCTGGCACCACAGCTGAAAGTGGTGGCCCCATGGCGTGAATGGAACCTGCGTTCACGTGAAGCGCTGCTGGACTACCTGAAAGAGCGCAACATCCCGACCACTGCGTCGCTGGAAAAAATCTACAGCCGTGACGAAAACGCCTGGCACATCTCTACCGAAGGTGGCGTGCTGGAAAGCACGGCCAATGCACCGAATAAAGATTGCTGGGTCTGGACTGTCGATCCGCTGGAAGCGCCTGACCAGCCTGAAGAAGTGACCGTGACCGTCGAGAAAGGTCGGGTTGTGGCGGTTAACGGCGAAAAACTGAGTCCGTTCCAGTGTCTGGAAAAACTGAACGTGCTGGGCGCAAAACATGGCGTCGGCCGTATCGATATCGTTGAAAACCGTCTGGTGGGCATTAAGTCCCGCGGCTGCTATGAAACCCCTGGCGGCACCATCATGGTGAATGCGCTGCGTGCGGTTGAGCAGCTGGTGCTGGATCGCGATAGCTTCAAATGGCGTGAGCAGCTGGGCCATGAGATGTCTTACGTTGTTTATGACGGTCGCTGGTTCGCCCCGCTGCGTAAGTCGATTCAGGCGGCTGCCGAATCACTGGCGGAAGAGGTGAACGGTGAAGTGGTGCTGCAGCTCTACAAAGGCCAGGCGACGGCTACCCAGAAGCGTTCTGCCAACAGCCTCTACTCGGAAGAGTTCGCGACCTTCGGTGAAGATGAAGTGTACGATCACCGTCACGCGGGCGGCTTTATCCGTCTGTTCTCGCTCTCTTCGCGTATCCGCGCCCTGAACGAGCAGAAGAAGTAATTTTCAGGCGGGGTGCGCCTCGCCTCACAGTTTTCATTCAGGGGCGGCATTTATGCCGCCTCTTGTTTAACGATTCAGAGGAGTTTTCACATGGCACTTTGGGGTGGACGGTTTACTCAGGCAGCGGATCAGCGTTTTAAACAGTTCAACGACTCGCTGCGCTTCGATTACCGCCTGGCAGAGCAGGACATCATTGGCTCTGTTGCCTGGTCCAAAGCGCTGGTGACGGTCAATGTTCTGACTCAGGATGAGCAGCAGCAGCTGGAAGCAGCCCTGAATGCGTTACTGGATGAAGTGCGTGAGAATCCTGAGCAGATCCTGCAGAGCGATGCCGAAGATATTCACAGCTGGGTTGAAGGCAAGCTGATCGACAAAGTCGGTTCGCTGGGCAAAAAGCTGCATACCGGCCGGAGCCGTAACGATCAGGTCGCGACCGATCTGAAACTGTGGTGCAAGGTGCAGATTGAAGCATTGCTGGGTGCCACGCGTGAACTGCAGCAGGCGCTGGTGGTGACGGCTGAAGCCAATCAGGATGCCGTGATGCCAGGCTACACCCACCTGCAGCGTGCGCAGCCGGTGACGTTTGCGCACTGGTGTCTGGCCTACGTTGAAATGCTGGCGCGTGATGAGAGCCGTCTGCAGGATACCCTGAAGCGGCTCGATGTCAGCCCGCTGGGCTGTGGCGCACTGGCCGGTACCGCCTATGAGATCGATCGTCAGCAGCTGGCAGGCTGGCTGGGCTTCGCGTCCGCCACGCGCAACAGTCTGGATACCGTATCAGACCGCGATCACGTGCTGGAGCTGCTCTCTGACGCGGCTATCGGCATGGTGCATCTGTCGCGCTTTGCCGAAGATATGATTTTCTTTAACACCGGCGAAGCGGGCTTTATCGAGCTGTCAGATAAAGTGACTTCAGGCTCATCGCTGATGCCGCAGAAGAAAAACCCGGATGCCCTGGAGCTGATTCGTGGCAAATGTGGTCGGGTGCAGGGCGCACTGACCGGCATGATGATGACCCTCAAAGGGCTGCCGCTGGCGTATAACAAAGATATGCAGGAAGACAAAGAGGGGCTGTTCGACGCGCTCGACACCTGGCTCGACTGTCTGCATATGTCCGTGCTGGTGCTGGATGGGCTGCAGGTTAAACGTCCGCGTTGCCAGGAAGCGGCTGAACAGGGCTATGCAAACTCCACCGAGTTGGCCGACTATCTGGTCGCCAAAGGTGTGCCGTTCCGTGAAGCACACCATATCGTCGGGGAAGTCGTGGTTGCGGCCATCGGGCAGGGCGTGGCGCTGGAAGCGCTGTCACTGGCGCAGCTGCAGCAGTTCAGTGCGGTGATTGGCGAGGATGTCTATCCGATCCTGGCGCTGCAATCCTGTCTGGATAAGCGTAATGCGCAGGGCGGTGTCTCGCCACTTCAGGTTGCGCGTGCCATCGGTGATGCCAAGCAGCGTCTGGCGTGATCAGCAGGTAAAAAAAAGCGGGCATATTAAATGCCCGCCAACCTCTAGCTTCAGAATTACTACTTTTTTTATAGGCACATCATCAAAGCGCCTGCTCTCCCGGCCGACGCTCAGATTCTTTTAAGCTGACAGCAAGTATTGTTGCAGATCCTCACTCCCGCCAATGTGACGACCACCCATGAAGATTTGCGGTACAGTCGCCCGGCCTGAAACGGCGCGCAGACTCACGGTTGTCGCATCCTGTCCCAGCACAATCTCTTCATACTGAATGCCATGATCCATCAGCATCTGTTTTGCCTGAGTGCAGAAGTTGCAGCCTGGCTTCGTAAAGATGGAGACCGACTCCTGGGCTTTACACTCCGGCGCCAGATAGCGCAGCATGGTATCGGCATCGGAAACCTCAAACGGGTCGCCAGGCTTGTTCGGCTCCACAAACATTTTCTCGACCACGCCGTTACGTACCAGCATTGAGTAGCGCCATGAACGTGGGCCAAAGCCGAGATCGGCTTTCTCAACCAGCATCTCCATGCCACGGGTAAACTCGCCGTTGCCATCAGGGATAAAGGTAATGTTGTCGGCGCGCTGTTCTGCTTTCCAGGCGTTCATCACAAAGGTGTCATTCACCGAGACGCACAGAATGCTGTCCACGCCCTGCTGAGCAAACAGACCTGCTAATTCGTTGTAACGTGGCAGATGGCTGGAGGAGCAGGTGGGTGTAAAGGCACCTGGCAGTGAAAAAACGATAACCGTTTTGTCTTTAAACAGCGCTTCAGTGGTCACATCGACCCAGCGATCGCCCTGACGCGTGTGAAAAATCACTGACGGAATGGCTTTACCTTCCTGACTTGCAAACATTTTTATCTCCTGAGATACCACGTTCCTTTTGATGCGCGCATTATTCCCAACCACCCTTGATAGGGCCAATCGTTCATTGCTATTCTATCTATCGCCACGGGCTATCGTGGTTTGGAGGGTAATAATGAATATTCGTGATCTTGAATATCTGGTTTCGCTTGCTGAACACCGTCATTTCCGTCGTGCGGCGGATGCGTGTCATGTCAGTCAGCCGACGTTAAGCGGGCAAATCCGTAAGCTGGAAGATGAGCTGGGAGTCATGCTGCTGGAGCGCACCAGCCGTAAAGTGCTGTTCACGCAGGCAGGTTTACTGCTGGTGGATCAGGCACGAACGGTGCTGCGTGAAGTGAAAGTGCTGAAAGAGATGGCGAGTCAGCAAGGGGAAGCGATGTCAGGTCCGCTGCATATCGGCCTCATCCCGACCACCGCGCCTTACTTATTGCCACAGATTATCCCGACGCTGCACCAGACATTCCCAAAACTGGAGATGTATCTGCACGAAGCGCAGACGCAGCAGCTGCTGGCGCAGCTCGACAGTGGCAAGCTCGACTGCGCGATTATCGCGCTGGTCAAAGAGAGCCAGGCCTTTATCGAAGTGCCGCTGTTTGACGAGCCGATGAAGCTGGCCGTTTATGCCGATCATCCGTGGTGCGATCGCGACCGTGTGCCGATGTCCGATCTGGCTGGCGAGAAATTGCTGATGCTGGAAGACGGGCACTGTCTGCGTGACCAGGCGATGGGGTTCTGCTTCGAAGCGGGTGCCGATGAAGATACCCATTTCCGCGCGACCAGTCTTGAGACGCTGCGCAATATGGTAGCGGCAGGCAGCGGCATTACGCTGTTACCGGCGCTGGCGGTTCCACCAGAGCGTATTCGCGACGGTGTCTGCTATCTTACCTGCTACAAACCGGTGCCACAGCGCACGATTGCGCTGGTCTATCGTCCGGGCTCACCTCTGCGCAGCCGTTATGAACAGCTGGCAGAGGCGATTAAAACCCACATGCAGCACTATTTCGACGCTGCGTTAAAACAGGCGGTTTAAGCCGTTTAACGCCGCAACGCGATAGGCTTCGGCCATGGTCGGGTAGTTAAAGGTGGTATTCACGAAGTACTCAATCGTGTTACCACCATTTTTTTGCTCCATGATCGCCTGACCGATGTGGATGATCTCGGCGGCACGCTCGCCAAAGCAGTGGATCCCCAGGATCTCTTTGGTTTCACGATGGAACAGGATCTTCAGGCTGCCGACATTCATCCCCACGATCTGCGCCCGCGCCAGATGCTTAAACTGCGCACGGCCCACTTCGTAAGGCACCTTCATGGCCGTCAACTGCTGCTCGGTTTTACCCACAGAGCTGATTTCCGGAATGGTGTAGATACCGGTTGGGATATCTTCAATCAGGTGCGCTGTGGCTTCCCCTTTGATAATCGCCTGCGCAGCAATACGACCCTGATCGTAGGCGGCTGAGGCCAGGCTCGGATAACCAATCACGTCACCGACAGCATAGATGTGCGGCTGAGCCGTCTGATACATGCTGTTCACTTTCAGCAGGCCACGACCATCCGCTTCCAGACCGACATTTTCCAGTGACAGCGAATCGGTGTTACCGGTACGACCATTGGCGTAAAGCAGGCAGTCCGCTTTCACTTTCTTGCCCGACTTCAGATGCATGATGACGCCATCTTCCACGCCTTCAATCTTCTCAAACTCTTCGTTGTGACGAATGACCACACCGCTGTTCCAGAAGTGGTAAGAGAGAGAGTCCGACATTTCCTGATCAAGGAACGCCAGCAGGCGATCGCGGGTGTTAATCAGGTCAACTTTGACGTTCAGACCACGGAAAATCGACGCATATTCACAGCCAATTACCCCAGCGCCATAAATAATGACGTGGCCCGGTTCGTGGTGCAGGTTAAGGATGGAGTCGGAGTCATAGACGCGCGGATGGGTAAAGTCGACATCGTCAGGATGGTAAGGCCGTGAACCGCAGGCGATAACAAACTTCTCTGCCGTCAGCGTCTCACGCGTGCCATCGGGTTGCTCAATCTCCACGGTGTTGGCATCAACGAAATGCGCATCACCCTGATAAAGTTCACAGCGATTACGCTCGTAGAAGCCCTGACGCATGGCTGTCTGCTGGCTGATCACGCTTTCCGTGTGATTAAGAATGTCGGCAAAAGAGGAGCGAAGCAGTCGGGTATGATCGCTGTAGAGTGGGTTCTGGTTGAATTCAATAATGCGACTGACGGCGTGGCGAAGGGCTTTAGAAGGGATGGTGCCCCAGTGCGTACAACCGCCGCCGATGTTGTGGTAGCGTTCGATCACAGCGATGCGCGCTCCCTGTTTTACCAGCCCCATCGCCGCCCCTTCACCGCCGGGTCCTGAGCCAATCACAATGGCATCGTAATCGTAAGACTTTTGCATACCGATACGTCCTATTATTTATACATTTTTACAACGAGATTCTAACATCTCGTCGCGCACTTCTGAATTCTATCAGCGATTTTCATCACGTTTTGATAAAGAGTGAGGTTCACAGGCGGTGACAAAGATTGCCAATCTGTACGCTGAAAATTTTGTTATAGTGCCCTCTCAACACCGCTAAAGGCAGAGAGAATGGGCGTCAGAGCGCAACAAAAAGAACGTACACGACGTACACTGATTGAAGCAGCTTTCAGTCAGCTCAGCGCCGAGCGCAGTTTTGCCAGTCTGAGTTTGCGGGAAGTAGCCCGTGAAGCAGGCATCGCACCCACCTCCTTTTATCGGCATTTTAAGGATGTTGATGAGCTTGGCCTGACGATGGTGGACGAAAGCGGGCTGATGCTGCGACAGCTGATGCGTCAGGCGCGCCAGCGTATCGCCAAAGGCGGCAGCATCATTAAGACGTCGGTGTCGACCTTTATGGAGTTCATCGGCAACAACCCCAACGCTTTCCGCCTGTTACTGCGTGAACGTTCCGGCACCTCTGCCGCTTTCCGTGCCGCCGTGGCGCGTGAAATTCAGCACTTTATCGCTGAACTGGCTGATTATCTTGAGGTCGAAAATCGCATGCCGCGCAGTTTTACCGAAGCGCAGGCTGAAGCGATGGTGACTATTGTCTTCAGCGCCGGTGCAGAAGCACTGGATGTTGATGCTGAGCAGCGACGTAAGCTTGAGGATCGGCTGGTGTTACAGCTGCGTATGATCGCCAAAGGCGCTTATTACTGGTACCGCCGTGAGCAGGAACGACTGGCGGTCACCCTGGAAAAACCCGAAGAGCAATGAGTAAGGATCAGTCCATGACCCACCCAGGTACCCGCGATAAAAGCACTCTGGCACTGGCTTTTATTACCGGCTTAGCGATTAACGGCTCGTTTTCAGTGCTGTTCAGCGCCTTTGTTCCCTTTTCGATTTTTCCGCTGATTGCGCTGGGTCTGGCGGCCTGGTGTCTGCATCAGCGTTATCTCAACACCAATATGCCGGACGGCATGCCAGGACTCGCGGCCGCGTTTTTCCTGCTGGGGATTCTGGTTTATAGCGCGCTGGTGCGGGCAGAATACCCGGACATTGGCTCCAACTTTGTTCCCACCGTTCTGATGGTGGCGCTGGTGTTCTGGATTGCGACGCGGTTTAAGCGCAAGCGTAATCAGTAGGGATTAAAGAAAACGGGAACCTCAGGGTTCCCGTTTTTGTTTACGCTTTACGCGTCAGCAGAACGCCGCATTCCATATGATGGGTGTAGGGGAACTGATCAAACAGCGCCAGACGCGTCACGTCGTGCGTTTCTGACAGCGTCTGCAGATTGTCGCTCAGGGTCTGCGGGTTACAGGAGATGTAAAGGATGCGCGGGTACGCCTGCACCATCTTCACGGTCTCTTCATCCAGGCCGCTGCGTGGTGGGTCGACAAAAATTGTCTCGCATTCGTAGCTGGTCAGGTCAATCCCTTCCAGACGATTGAAGCTGCGCACGCCATTCATCGCCTGAGTAAATTCTTCCGCCGCCATACGAATGATCTGCACGTTATCAATCTGGTTCACGGCAATGTTGTACTGCGCTGACGCAACAGAAGGCTTGGCGATCTCAGTCGCCAGAACGCGGCGGAAGTTACGCGCCAGCGCCAGCGAGAAGTTGCCATTACCGCAGTAGAGTTCCAGCAGGTCACCCTGTGAATCCTGCGTCACATCCAGCGCCCACTCCAGCATCTGAATATTCATCGCCGCGTTAGGCTGGGTAAAACTGTTTTCGACCTGACGATAGATAATCTCGCGACCCGCCACCGGCAGACACTCATCCACATAGTCACGATCCAGACAGATTTTGGTTTTGGTCGCACGGCCAATCAGCTGCACATCCAGACCTTCCGCACGCAACTGATCACGCAGCGCGGCGGCTGCCTGCTGCCACTCATCATCCAGCTTGCGGTGATAGAGCAGTGAAATCACAATCTGATTGCTCATGGTCGACAGATAGTCGATCTGGAACAGTTTATGACGCAGGGTGCGGTTATCACGGATCGCGGCGATCATCTTTGGCATCAGTTGGTTGATCAGCTGACTGGCCGCCGGGAACTGATCAACTCTGATCCGCTCGCGTGTCTGCTGATCAAAAATGATGTGATAAATATCATCGCCGTCGTGCCACAGGCGGAATTCGGCGCGCATCCGATAGTGGCTGACCGGCGAACGGAACACCTCCACGTCGGGCGCAGCAAAAGGTGTCATCATCGTCTCTAAACGACTGACTTTTTCCGCCAGCTGTGCGTCATAGTCTTCAATGGGGAGATGTTCGGGTGTCATGAGCAATCCTGATTAATAGCTTACCAGCGGGCGATTGTAGGCATTCACTTGCTGATGTCCAGTCCCACAGCGAGAAGATGTTTGGCTGTCTGGACTTCCGTATCCCCACTCCGTAGACTGCAGACGCCGGCCTCAAGCCCGAGTTAATAGGGAATCCAGTGTGAATCTGGAGCTGACGCGCAGCGGTAAGGAATGTCGTGATGAGTGCAATTGCAGACACTGTCTTGTGGGATGGGAAGTCATCATCACTTATGGTTCCCAGCCCGAAGACCTGCCGGTGTAACGTCGCTACTCGTACAATCATCGCGTGCTATTGATTGGCGGCCTGCGGCATCCTGCTTCGTCTTATGGATGCGATTAAAAATGACAAAAAAAACGGCTTCGCTGTTCGCTCTGAGCGCAACGGCGATTTCTCTCTGGGCGCAATACGGTTTTGCGCAGGGGAATGATGATACGCAAATAGTTACCGCCAACCGTTTTGCTGAACCTGTTTCCGGGGTGCTGGCGCCCACCACCGTCGTCACGCGTGATGAAATCGATCGCTGGCAGGCCAAAAGCCTGACGGATGTGATGCGCCGTCTGCCGGGTGTCGATGTCGCGCAAAGTGGCGGATTAGGGCAGCAGAGTTCGCTGTTTATTCGGGGCACCGAATCCAGACATGTACTGATCCTGATTGATGGTATCCGGCTTAATCAGGCGGGTATCACCGGTTCGTCGGACCTCAGCCAGATCCCACTGTCGCTGGTGCAGCGTATCGAATATATCCGCGGCGCACGTTCTGCGGTCTACGGTTCCGATGCGATTGGCGGCGTGGTGAATATCATTACGGGTCGATCGCAACCGGGCACTACGCTGACGGCGGGCATGGGGTCCAACGGCTATCAATCGTATGACGGATCAACCCAGCAGATGCTGGGCGACGCGACAAAGCTTACCCTGGCTGGCAACTACACATACACCAAAGGGTATGACGTGGTGGCGGGCTTTCCCAATGATTATGGCCCGGCGCAGCACGATCGCGACGGCTTCATGAGCAAAACCCTGTATGGCAACCTTGAGCATCAGTTCAGCGATGAGCTCAGTGGTTTTGTGCGCGGGTATGGGTTTGATAACCGCACCGCCTATGACGGGTCATACACTTATGATGACAGCTTCACTAATATCATCGGCCTGGCTGATACCCGTCAGCTCTACAGCCAGACCTGGGACACCGGGTTACGCTTCAACCGCGACTTTTACTCTACCCAACTCATCGCCAGTTATGGCCATACCAAAGACATTAACTACGATCCGCGCAATGGCCGCTACGGCGCCGCGTCGACCTTTGATGATGTCACTCAGTACAATCTGCAGTGGGGCAACACCGTGCAGGTGGGGCAGGGCGCGATCAGTGCGGGTGTCGACTGGCAGAAAGAGACGACTGAGCCAGGCACAGGGACTTTGTCAGATGGCTATGAACAGCGTAATACCGGCCTCTACCTGACCGGGCAGCAGCAGTTTGGCAGCGTCACCCTTGAAGGTGCGGTACGCGGTGATGACAATAATCAGTTCGGCTGGCATAACACCTGGCAGACGGCGGCCTCATGGGAGTTTATTTCTGGTTACCGCACGTTTGCCTCTTATGGCACGGCCTTCAAAGCGCCAAATCTTTCGCAGCTTTATAGCTCCAGCTACGGTAATCGCGATCTCGACCCCGAAAAAAGTAAGCAGTGGGAAGGCGGTTTTGAAGGGCTGAGCGGGCCGGTGAACTGGCGCGTGTCGGGCTATCGCAACGACATCGATAATCTCATTGATAACGATCCGCAGACCTTCCGCTACTTCAACATCAAGCAGGCGCGTATTAAAGGCGTTGAAGCCACAGCAGGATTCGATACCGGGCCGCTGACGCATCAGCTCTCATATGATTATGTCGACGCGCGGGATGGCAGTACCGATCAGCCACTCATTCGCCGGGCTAAGCAGCAGGTGAAGTATCAGCTCGACTGGACGCTGTATGAGTTTGACTGGTCCGTGACATATCACTATCTGGGTGACCGTTATGATACTGACTTCAACAGCACGCCCAGCCGTAGCGTGAAGTTAGGTGGCGTCAGCCTGTGGGATCTCGCCGTCTCATATCCTGTCACTTCACAACTCACGGTTCGTGGTAGAATTGCCAACCTGTTCGATAAAGATTACGAGACAGTGTATGGCTATCAGACTCCAGGACGAGAGTATTACCTCAGCGGCAGCTACAACTTCTGATTTGCGTCCCACCGTGCTGGTGTTTGATTCCGGCGTCGGTGGGCTTTCTGTCTATGATGAGGTCCGTCAGCTGTTGCCGGATCTTCATTATCTCTATGCCTTCGATAACGCTGGCTTCCCCTACGGCGAGAAAAGCGAAACCTTCATCGTGGAACGGGTGGTCGCCATCGTTGAAGCTATTACCCGGCGCTATCCTCTCTCGTTAGTCATCATCGCCTGCAATACGGCCAGCACGGTTTCATTGCCCGCTTTACGTGAACGCTTTGTGTTTCCTGTTGTGGGTGTGGTTCCGGCGATTAAACCGGCTGCGCGCCTGACGCGTAATGGTGTGGTCGGGCTACTGGCGACGCGGGCGACAGTGCGCCGTCCTTATACCCATGAGCTGGTGGTGCAGTTTGCCGGTTCCTGCAACATTGAGATGCTGGGATCAGCGGAGCTGGTGGAACTGGCCGAAGCGAAGCTGCACGGTGCGGAGGTTGCACTGGATGAGGTGCGCCGTATTGTTCAGCCCTGGCTGCGGATGGCTGAACCACCGGATACGGTCGTTTTAGGCTGTACACATTTTCCTTTACTGCGCGAAGAGCTGCAGCAGGTGTTACCTGAAGGGACGCGTCTGATTGATTCCGGTGCGGCAATTGCACGACGCACTGCCTGGATGCTGGAGCATGAAGCACCTGAAGTAAATTCTTCGCAACAGAATGTCGCATTCTGTACGGAGCTGGATGGCGAAGCGGGTCAATTATCACCCGTTTTACAGCGTTATGGCTTCCCGTTGCTTGAAAAACTGCCGCTTTAGGGGCTTTTAGCTGAAAAAAGAAGCACTCGGAATTTTATTTCAAATTAGAACTTGTCAGCCTCCGAGAACTCCCTATAATGCGCCTCCACTGACACGGCACAACGGCTTACGAAGCGCCGGGTTGAGTAGGTTCGAAATCATACGAACCAGTGAGTTAAGCGAAAATAAATGCTTGACTGACAATGCGGAAAGCGTAATATACGCAGCCCGCGCCGCAGTAAATCGCGGCATGCTCTTTAACAATTTATCAGACAATCTGTGTGGGCACTCGCAGGATTGATATCAGCGTCTCCGGACGTAAAAAAAATATCAAGCCTCACGAGTGAACACATAATGAAATTCATTATGACGTTTTACAGATGAGCACCGCTTAACTTGTTTAAGCAAATCAAACTTAAATTGAAGAGTTTGATCATGGCTCAGATTGAACGCTGGCGGCAGGCCTAACACATGCAAGTCGGACGGTAGCACAGAGAGCTTGCTCTTGGGTGACGAGTGGCGGACGGGTGAGTAATGTCTGGGGATCTGCCCGATAGAGGGGGATAACCACTGGAAACGGTGGCTAATACCGCATAACGTCGCAAGACCAAAGAGGGGGACCTTCGGGCCTCTCACTATCGGATGAACCCAGATGGGATTAGCTAGTAGGCGGGGTAATGGCCCACCTAGGCGACGATCCCTAGCTGGTCTGAGAGGATGACCAGCCACACTGGAACTGAGACACGGTCCAGACTCCTACGGGAGGCAGCAGTGGGGAATATTGCACAATGGGCGCAAGCCTGATGCAGCCATGCCGCGTGTATGAAGAAGGCCTTCGGGTTGTAAAGTACTTTCAGCGGGGAGGAAGGCGACGGGGTTAATAACCCTGTCGATTGACGTTACCCGCAGAAGAAGCACCGGCTAACTCCGTGCCAGCAGCCGCGGTAATACGGAGGGTGCAAGCGTTAATCGGAATTACTGGGCGTAAAGCGCACGCAGGCGGTCTGTTAAGTCAGATGTGAAATCCCCGGGCTTAACCTGGGAACTGCATTTGAAACTGGCAGGCTTGAGTCTTGTAGAGGGGGGTAGAATTCCAGGTGTAGCGGTGAAATGCGTAGAGATCTGGAGGAATACCGGTGGCGAAGGCGGCCCCCTGGACAAAGACTGACGCTCAGGTGCGAAAGCGTGGGGAGCAAACAGGATTAGATACCCTGGTAGTCCACGCCGTAAACGATGTCGACTTGGAGGTTGTTCCCTTGAGGAGTGGCTTCCGGAGCTAACGCGTTAAGTCGACCGCCTGGGGAGTACGGCCGCAAGGTTAAAACTCAAATGAATTGACGGGGGCCCGCACAAGCGGTGGAGCATGTGGTTTAATTCGATGCAACGCGAAGAACCTTACCTACTCTTGACATCCAGCGAACTTGGCAGAGATGCCTTGGTGCCTTCGGGAACGCTGAGACAGGTGCTGCATGGCTGTCGTCAGCTCGTGTTGTGAAATGTTGGGTTAAGTCCCGCAACGAGCGCAACCCTTATCCTTTGTTGCCAGCGAGTCATGTCGGGAACTCAAAGGAGACTGCCGGTGATAAACCGGAGGAAGGTGGGGATGACGTCAAGTCATCATGGCCCTTACGAGTAGGGCTACACACGTGCTACAATGGCGCATACAAAGAGAAGCGACCTCGCGAGAGCAAGCGGACCTCACAAAGTGCGTCGTAGTCCGGATCGGAGTCTGCAACTCGACTCCGTGAAGTCGGAATCGCTAGTAATCGTGGATCAGAATGCCACGGTGAATACGTTCCCGGGCCTTGTACACACCGCCCGTCACACCATGGGAGTGGGTTGCAAAAGAAGTAGGTAGCTTAACCTTCGGGAGGGCGCTTACCACTTTGTGATTCATGACTGGGGTGAAGTCGTAACAAGGTAACCGTAGGGGAACCTGCGGTTGGATCACCTCCTTACCTGAAGATACCTTCCCGCGCAGTGTCCACACAGATTGTCTGATAAAAAGTAACGAGCAGAAAAAACCTCTACAGGCTTGTAGCTCAGGTGGTTAGAGCGCACCCCTGATAAGGGTGAGGTCGGTGGTTCAAGTCCACTCAGGCCTACCAAATTCGCACTCACGCTGCGTTATGTTCCCGGCTTGCATAGTTCACTATGCTTCGCGGAAACATGCCTTGCCTGAGCACGAATTACATTTCTCACGAAGTGTACTCGGTTGAGTGGTAGTAGTGGTCTCTGCAGTAACTGTATGGGGCTATAGCTCAGCTGGGAGAGCGCCTGCCTTGCACGCAGGAGGTCAGCGGTTCGATCCCGCTTAGCTCCACCATACCGTTTATCTGTTTTTTCTGAATACTTCAGAGCGTACCGGCAACGGTGTGCTGCGAAGTATTATGCTCTTTAACAATCCGGAACAAGCTGAAAATTGAAACGACATGTCGTTTTCATTCTCCGTAATAAGAATGAAAAACACGACATGTTCGAGTCTCTCAAATGCTTGCAATTCGCAGCGTTGTAAAACGCCTGTGGGTTGTGAGGTTAAGCGACTAAGCGTACACGGTGGATGCCCAGGCAGTCAGAGGCGATGAAGGACGTGCTAATCTGCGTAAAGCGACGGTAAGGTGATATGAACCGCTACAGCCGTCGATGTCCGAATGGGGAAACCCGGTGCACTCTGTGCATCATTGCAGCATGAATACATAGTGCTGCAAGGCGAACCGGGGGAACTGAAACATCTAAGTACCCCGAGGAAAAGAAATCAACCGAGATTCCCCCAGTAGCGGCGAGCGAACGGGGAGCAGCCCAGAGCCTGAATCAGCTTGTGTGTTAGTGGAAGCGTCTGGAAAGTCGCAGGGTACAGGGTGATACTCCCGTACACAAAAACACACATGCTGTGAGCTCGATGAGTAAGGCGGGACACGTGGTATCCTGTCTGAATATGGGGGGACCATCCTCCAAGGCTAAATACTCCTGACTGACCGATAGTGAACCAGTACCGTGAGGGAAAGGCGAAAAGAACCCCGGCGAGGGGAGTGAAACAGAACCTGAAACCGTGTACGTACAAGCAGTGGGAGCCTTGATTTATCAGGGTGACTGCGTACCTTTTGTATAATGGGTCAGCGACTTATATTCTGTAGCAAGGTTAACCGTATAGGGGAGCCGCAGGGAAACCGAGTCTTAACTGGGCGTTAAGTTGCAGGGTATAGACCCGAAACCCGGTGATCTAGCCATGGGCAGGTTGAAGGTTGGGTAACACTAACTGGAGGACCGAACCGACTAATGTTGAAAAATTAGCGGATGACCTGTGGCTGGGGGTGAAAGGCCAATCAAACCGGGAGATAGCTGGTTCTCCCCGAAAGCTATTTAGGTAGCGCCTCGTGAACTCATCTTCGGGGGTAGAGCACTGTTTCGGCTAGGGGGCCATCCCGGCTTACCAACCCGATGCAAACTGCGAATACCGAAGAATGTTATCACGGGAGACACACGGCGGGTGCTAACGTCCGTCGTGAAGAGGGAAACAACCCAGACCGCCAGCTAAGGTCCCAAAGTCATGGTTAAGTGGGAAACGATGTGGGAAGGCACAGACAGCCAGGATGTTGGCTTAGAAGCAGCCATCATTTAAAGAAAGCGTAATAGCTCACTGGTCGAGTCGGCCTGCGCGGAAGATGTAACGGGGCTAAACCATGCACCGAAGCTGCGGCAGCGACGCTTAGGCGTTGTTGGGTAGGGGAGCGTTCTGTAAGCCGTCGAAGGTGGCCTGTGAGGGCTGCTGGAGGTATCAGAAGTGCGAATGCTGACATAAGTAACGATAAAGCGGGTGAAAAGCCCGCTCGCCGGAAGACCAAGGGTTCCTGTTCAACGTTAATCGGAGCAGGGTGAGTCGACCCCTAAGGCGAGGCCGAAAGGCGTAGTCGATGGGAAACAGGTTAATATTCCTGTACTCGGTGTTACTGCGAAGGGGGGACGGAGAAGGCTATATCAGCCGGGCGACGGTTGTCCCGGTTTAAGCGTGTAGGCGGAGAGTTTAGGTAAATCCGGACTCTTGTTAACGCTGAGGCGTGACGACGAGGCACTACGGTGCTGAAGTGATAAATGCCCAGCTTCCAGGAAAAGCCTCTAAGCATCAGGTAACACAGAATCGTACCCCAAACCGACACAGGTGGTCAGGTAGAGAATACCAAGGCGCTTGAGAGAACTCGGGTGAAGGAACTAGGCAAAATGGTGCCGTAACTTCGGGAGAAGGCACGCTGGCGCGTAGGTGGAGGGACTTGCTCCCCGAGCTGAAGCCAGTCGAAGATACCAGCTGGCTGCAACTGTTTATTAAAAACACAGCACTGTGCAAACACGAAAGTGGACGTATACGGTGTGACGCCTGCCCGGTGCCGGAAGGTTAATTGATGGGGTTATCCGCAAGGAGAAGCTCTTGATCGAAGCCCCGGTAAACGGCGGCCGTAACTATAACGGTCCTAAGGTAGCGAAATTCCTTGTCGGGTAAGTTCCGACCTGCACGAATGGCGTAATGATGGCCAGGCTGTCTCCACCCGAGACTCAGTGAAATTGAACTCGCTGTGAAGATGCAGTGTACCCGCGGCAAGACGGAAAGACCCCGTGAACCTTTACTACAGCTTGACACTGAACATTGAGCCTTGATGTGTAGGATAGGTGGGAGGCTTTGAAGCGCGGACGCCAGTTCGCGTGGAGCCAACCTTGAAATACCACCCTTTAATGTTTGATGTTCTAACGTAGGCCCGTAATCCGGGCTGCGGACAGTGTCTGGTGGGTAGTTTGACTGGGGCGGTCTCCTCCTAAAGAGTAACGGAGGAGCACGAAGGTCAGCTAATCACGGTCGGACATCGTGAGGTTAGTGCAATGGCATAAGCTGGCTTGACTGCGAGAGTGACGGCTCGAGCAGGTGCGAAAGCAGGTCATAGTGATCCGGTGGTTCTGAATGGAAGGGCCATCGCTCAACGGATAAAAGGTACTCCGGGGATAACAGGCTGATACCGCCCAAGAGTTCATATCGACGGCGGTGTTTGGCACCTCGATGTCGGCTCATCACATCCTGGGGCTGAAGTAGGTCCCAAGGGTACGGCTGTTCGCCGTTTAAAGTGGTACGCGAGCTGGGTTTAGAACGTCGTGAGACAGTTCGGTCCCTATCTGCCGTGGGCGCTGGAGAATTGAGGGGGGTTGCTCCTAGTACGAGAGGACCGGAGTGAACGCACCACTGGTGTTCGGGTTGTCATGCCAATGGCATTGCCCGGTAGCTAAGTGCGGAAAAGATAAGTGCTGAAAGCATCTAAGCACGAAACTTGCCCCGAGATGAGTTCTCCCTGACTCCTTTGAGAGTCCTGAAGGGACGTTGAAGACTACGACGTTGATAGGCCGGGTGTGTAAGCGCAGCGATGCGTTGAGCTAACCGGTACTAATGACCCGTGAGGCTTAACCTTACAACGCCAGAGGCGTTTTTGAGAGACACGATTTTCAGCTTGTGACGGATAAAATTAGCGGAAACGAAAGATTCTGTGCTGATGCAAGGCGGCCAGTGCCGCAGCGGAAGGAGCATACTGAAGTATGTGACTGAGGCTGCAAGCGCAGGTAACGCAGGAGCAGCGCAGAAGATTCGTTTCGTGCACCAAGATTTGCCTGGCGGCTGTAGCGCGGTGGTCCCACCTGACCCCATGCCGAACTCAGAAGTGAAACGCCGTAGCGCCGATGGTAGTGTGGGGTCTCCCCATGCGAGAGTAGGGAACTGCCAGGCATCAAATTCGTTCCTTTTCCCCTGACAAGGAAAGCAACAGGAACAGACGGCTCTCAGCCAGTTGCTGAGAGCTGTGAAAGAATCGGTGGAGCGGTAGTTCAGTTGGTTAGAATACCTGCCTGTCACGCAGGGGGTCGCGGGTTCGAGCCCCGTCCGTTCCGCCACCCTATTAGGGGCGTAGTTCAATTGGTAGAGCACCGGTCTCCAAAACCGGGTGTTGGGGGTTCGAGTCCCTCCGCCCCTGCCAGAAAACGATCCTTTGCTTCGGCAAAGGATTTTTTTTGCCTTTAAAAAAGCAAAAAAGAAAAACCAGCTAACTCTAACTGGCCTCTGATCTTCCCTCTTTGCCTGCAAATTCAGCTATTTTGCCTGACCAGAATCGGGAACTTAAGCAACTGACGGATATGTGCCTGCTGATCGCTGTTCTGCAACCAGACAGCATAGAGCGGACGAACGGCGATGGGCGTATCCGGAATCATCATCAACTCACTGTAAACACTCTGCCAGAAATCCGGCAGGAACGCGCACGCTCCGGTTGTGTGAAGGAGTTCACGGGTGACATGCGCCGATGTCGTGGACAGTACCGGCACATCATCAGCCCCGGAGAGATAGCTCTGATGCTGATGAAAATCTGCTCCCCACTCCAGCTTAATGTAATCATATTTTTCACGCTTTTCGCTCTGCCGTGCGCAGAACAGCGCCAGTGAAATATGACCAATCTGCTGGCTGGTTAACTCATCCATCTTCGGCGCTTCCGTGGTGATCAACAGATCCAGCTGGCGCTCATGAAGTTGTTTAACCAGCAGATGCCGCTGTGCCACGCGCGCTTCTAAATGCAGGCTCTCCCGATTCTCATACAGCGTCTGTAGCCATGGCGTCAGATAAGCCTCCCACAGGGATGCACTGGCACCTATCGAAAGCTCATGGTGCTGCTGAGTGTGAGAAACCTCCTTCTTCGCCATCATCCACGTGCTCATCAGGCTTTCAGCATAGGGAAGCAGTCGCTCTCCGGCCGCCGTCAGACGTATGTTATTGCGATGCCGTGTAAAAAGGTTAACGCCAAGCTGATTCTCTAACTGACGGATGCGAAAACTGACAGCAGATTGCGTGAGGTAAAGGGCTTCTGCAGCACGCCCGAAATGACGTGTTCTGCTCACTTCCAGGAAAGTTTTCAGTAATTCCGTATCCACAGCGTTCTCCCAAAAAATGTTTGTCGTATAGATTTAAATGTTTTGTTTTACACTCTGTCAAGCCTATCTAATACTCCGCGCCATTAACAGCACGGCATTAGAAAATCAGGAGCGTGTAACATGGCGGAAAGCTTCTCAACAGAGAATCGTTTCTTTGATAACAAACATTACCCGCGTGGTTTCTCACGCCACGGTGACTTTACTATTAAAGAAGCTCAGCTTCTTGAACGCCACGGTTTCGCTTTTAATGAGCTGGATTTATCAAAGCGTGAGCCTGCAACCGAAGAAGAACGTTTGTTTATTGAAGTGTGTCGTGGCGTGCGTGAGCCGCAAACGGAAGCTGAACGTGTATGGTCCAAGTATATGACCCGTATCAAGCGTCCTAAGCGTTTTCATACGCTGTCTGGCGGTAAACCGCAGATGGACACCGTTGAAGACTTTACCGACAGCGACGATTAACAAAAAAGGGGCGAAAGCCCCTTTTTTATTGCAGGCTGTTATGCAGATGGATCATCAACCGATCAATCGTGCGATAACTGACAGCTTCCTGCAGATGATACCGGCTAATGGCTGTATCCCCCGCCAGATCGGCCACGGTACGTGCCACTTTCAAAATCCGCTGCCATGCCCGTACCGATAAACCCAGTTTCTCCAGCACGGACTCCAGCCACTCCGCATCCTCTTTAGCAGGCTGACACCAGCGCATAATCTCCGCATTGTTTAAGTGCGCATTTATTTTGCCTGCGCGAGCCAGCTGAATCTCCCGCGCTGCAACCACCCGATGACGAACCTGCTCAGACGCTTCCGCTCTGGCGCGCTGACCGCTGAGCATGCCGCTCGGCAGTAGTGGCACTTCCAGAGACAGATCAAAACGATCAAGAAAAGGGCCGGATAGCTTACTGAGATAACGCAATACCTGCTGGGGTGAGCAGCGGTTATGCTGACCCTGATAATGTCCGGTTGGACTGGGATTCATCGCAGCAATCAGCTGAAACCGTGCCGGGTAAGTGACTTTAGCGCGGGTACGTGAAATAGCGATGATGCCCGACTCTAACGGCTCGCGCAGGGAGTCCAGCACCTTGCGATCAAATTCCGGCAGTTCATCCAGAAACAGCACGCCGTTATGTGCCAGGGAGATCTCACCGGGCCGTGGCAGCGATCCGCCCCCAATCAAAGCATAGAGAGAGGCACTGTGATGAGGTGACCTGAAAGGCCGGGTGCGCCACTGTCGGTGCAGGGTACTGCTGTTCACCAGGCTGGCGATTGCCGCGCACTCCAGGGCTTCCTGATCGCTTAACGCAGGCATGATGCCAGGCAGTCGGGTTGCCAGCATGGTTTTACCGGTGCCCGGTGGCCCAATCAGCAACAGGTTATGCCCGCCCGCTGCCGTAATCTCCAGCGCCCGGCGCCCCTGTTCCTGACCAATGATATCTGCGAGATCCTCAGCAGGCGCATCGCCCTGATGCTCAGGATATTGCGCTGCCGGTAACGTGAGTTCATTGCGCAGAAAGGCACACACTTCGCTGAGGTGAGAGGCGATAAGCGACGAGCCCTGACGGATGAGTCCGGCATCACCCTGATTTTCAGCGGAGAGAACCAGCTGCCGCCCAGCCCGAATGGCCACCATGGCCGCAGGAATCGCGCCCTGTACACTGCACAGTGCGCCGTCGAGCGCCAGTTCACCCAGAAACTCATAGTGCGTCAGCTTGTCGGCAGGAAGCTGCTCAGAGGCGACCAGAATAGCGATCGCCATGGGTAAGTCATACCGCCCGCCCTCTTTGGGTAAATCCGCGGGTGCCAGATTGATGGTGACGCGCTTCGCCGGGAAGGTGAAACCGCTGTTGATAATGGCGCTGCGTACCCGCTCACGCGCCTCTTTCACCGTGGTTTCCGGCAGACCCACCAGTGTTAATGCAGGCAGGCCGTTACTGATGTGTGCCTCAATGGTTACCAGCGGGGCTTCCACGCCCAGTGCTGCCCGGGTCAGAACTTTTGACAATGACATACTCGCTCCTTGTTGCCGCCAGTCTGGTGACAGCGTCAAAGGAAAGCGAGGGGAGGATCAGCACTGCTCGAGTTATTGCACAACCCATCAGTGGCTTTTTCATGGCGTATTAAAAGATTGTGCGACTGCGCGCAAATTCACCAAAACATTATTACGTCACTAAAGTGACGAATAATTATCATCATCTAATTATTTCTTTTATTACAAATTGATAGGAGGGGATTTCACGACACGCGCTAAAAAAAGTCTGTAAAAAAAGTTGTGCGATGCCCCCTGACTATGATAACTCTGTAGGCATTACTTCGAACACGAAAAAGAATTGAACAACACATGAAAGCCCTTCTACAAGTGATTAGCCTGGTCGTGATTAGCGTGGTGGTGGTTATTAACCTACCGTGCGGGGCAACGCTTGGAGAAAGAAAGGCTTAAAAATCAAGCCTCGAATCCGAAAAAACCCCCGCACCGAAAGGTCCGGGGGTTTTTTTTCGACCCGAGGAAATATCAGCAAATCCACAAGGAACAAACAATGAACAGTAGCATAAAATTCTGTTGTTCCGGTCAGGACACAGGAGAATAGCGATGACAGGTGCACAGTGGGTAGTTCAGGCTTTACGCGCGCAGGGTGTGGATACCGTATTTGGTTACCCTGGCGGCGCAATCATGCCGGTATACGACGCGCTCTACGACGGCGGCGTGGAACACCTACTGTGTCGTCACGAGCAGGGCGCTGTAATGGCGGCAATCGGATATGCCCGTTCAACCGGCAAAACCGGCGTCTGTATCGCCACTTCCGGTCCTGGCGCGACTAACCTGATCACCGGTCTGGCGGATGCGATGATGGATTCGGTTCCGGTGGTTGCGGTAACGGGTCAGGTCACCTCGGCCTTCATCGGCACCGATGCTTTCCAGGAAATCGACGTACTGGGACTTTCGCTGGCCTGTACCAAGCACAGCTTTCTGGTTGAATCGCTGGATGAGCTCCCCGCTATCATGGCGGAAGCCTTTGCGCTGGCGCAGTCGGGCCGTCCGGGTCCAGTACTGGTTGATATCCCGAAAGATATTCAGATTGCGCAGGGTGAGCCCGCACCGCATCTGGTTCCGGTAGAAGAGGGCGGCGCGCTGCCACATCAGGCGATTCACGAAGCTCGTACACTGATGGCGCAGGCCAGAAAGCCGATGCTTTACGTTGGCGGTGGTGTTGGCCTGGCACAGGCTGTTCCGGCACTGCGTGCGCTGGCAGAAGAGTCCGGTATTCCGGCCGTGGCGACCTTAAAGGGGCTGGGCAGTGTGGCCCCGCAAAGTGACGTTTACCTTGGCATGCTGGGAATGCACGGCACCAAAGCCGCCAATCTGGCCGTACAGGCGTGTGACCTGCTGATCGCGGTCGGTGCCCGTTTCGACGACCGCGTGACCGGCAAACTGGATACCTTTGCACCGCATGCCAGCGTGATTCATCTCGACATCGATCCCGCTGAGTTAAACAAATTACGTCGCGCACATGTCTCGCTGCAGGGCGATCTCAACGAACTGCTGCCCGCCCTGAGTCAGCCTCTGCATATTGACGCCTGGCGTGATGAAGTCAAAGCCCTTAAAGCCAGTCACCCATGGCGCTACGACCATCCAGGCGACGCGATCTACGCACCGCTGTTGCTGAAGCAACTTTCCGATCGCAAACCGGCGAATACCGTGGTCACCACCGACGTCGGTCAGCATCAGATGTGGACGGCGCAACACATGGCATTCAGCGCACCGGAGAATTTCATCACCTCCAGTGGCCTGGGCACCATGGGCTTTGGCTTACCGGCTGCCATCGGCGCGCAGGTTGCACGACCGGACGATACGGTTATCTGTGTCTCGGGCGATGGCTCCATCATGATGAACATCCAGGAGCTGGGCACCATCAAGCGCGGCAAGCTGCCGGTCAAAATCGTACTGATGGATAACCAGCGTCTGGGTATGGTGCGCCAATGGCAGCAGCTCTTTTTTGACGGTCGCTACAGCGAAACCAATCTGTCCGACAATCCCGATTTCCTCACGCTGGCCAGGGCGTTCAACATCCCCGGCCAGCGCATTACCCGTAAAGATCAGGTCGACGCCGCCCTTGATGCTCTGCTGAACAGCGAAGGTCCTTACTTCCTGCATGTTGCGATAGATGAGCATGAAAACGTCTGGCCACTGGTACCGCCGGGTGCCAGCAATGCAAACATGATGGAGAAAACCGTATGAACCAGCATCAATTGTCTATCGAAGCCCGTTTCCGCCCTGAAATATTAGAGCGCATTTTACGCGTCGTGCGTCACCGCGGTTTTCAGGTCTGTTCTATGAACATGGCCTCAGTCGCCAACGCAGAAAACATTAATATTGAAATGACCGTTGCCAGCCAGCGCTCCGTCGATTTACTGTCTTCGCAGTTAAGTAAATTGATCGACGTTGCATGCGTTCAGATTCACCAACAGACAACACAACAAATCCGCGCGTAGCCGCGAGAGGGAATAACAATGAGCACGAAGAAAGCAGACTTTATTTGGTTCAATGGCGAGATGGTTAAGTGGGAAGATGCGAAGGTCAGCGTCATGTCCCACGCGTTGCACTACGGTACGTCGGTATTTGAAGGCGTGCGCTGCTACGACTCTCACAAAGGACCGGTTGTGTTCCGTCATCGTGAACACATGCAACGTCTGCACGACTCCGCAAAAATCTATCGCTTCCCGATCAAAAGCAGCGTTGATGAGCTGATGGAAGCGTGCCGCGAAGTCATCCGCGTGAACAAACTGAAAAGTGCTTATATCCGTCCGCTGGCCTTTGTTGGCGATGTGGGCCTGGGCGTAAATCCGCCAGATGGTTTCACTACCGACGTGATCATTGCGGCATTCCCGTGGGGCGCCTACCTGGGCGCTGAAGCGCTGGAGAACGGCATCGATGCTATGGTCTCCTCATGGAACCGCGTGGCGCCAAACACCCTGCCAACCGCCGCTAAAGCGGGTGGTAACTACCTCTCCTCACTGCTGGTGGGCAGCGAAGCCCGTCGTCACGGCTATCAGGAAGGTATCGCACTGGATACCAATGGCCTGATCTCCGAAGGTGCAGGCGAAAACCTGTTTGAAGTTAAAGATGGCGTGCTCTATACCCCGCCATTTACCTCTTCGGCACTGCCGGGCATCACCCGCGATGCCATCATCACGCTGGCACGTGATATGGGCATTGAAGTGCGTGAGCAGACCCTGTCGCGTGAATCTCTCTACCTGGCTGACGAAGTCTTTATGTCCGGTACCGCCGCAGAAATCACTCCGGTGCGCAGCGTTGACCGCATTCAGGTTGGCGAAGGCAAGCGTGGCCCGGTGACCAAACGCATCCAGGAGGCCTTCTTTGGCCTGTTCACCGGCGAAACCGAAGACAAATGGGGCTGGTTAGATCCGGTTAACCCATAATCAGATACAGCGCGGGCGTCATCTGACGTCCGCGAGCTTATTCTTACTGGAGTAAATAGAGCATGCCTAAGTACCGTTCCGCCACTACCACCCACGGCCGCAACATGGCGGGTGCCCGTGCCTTATGGCGCGCGACAGGAATGACCGACGACGATTTCGGCAAGCCGATTATCGCTGTGGTTAACTCATTCACCCAATTTGTCCCTGGCCACGTTCACCTCCGCGACCTGGGTAAACTCGTCGCTGAGCAGATTGAAGCGGCGGGTGGTGTGGCTAAAGAGTTCAACACCATCGCGGTGGATGACGGTATTGCCATGGGTCATGGCGGCATGCTGTATTCACTGCCTTCGCGCGAGCTGATTGCTGACTCGGTCGAGTACATGGTCAACGCGCACTGCGCCGACGCTATGGTCTGCATCTCCAACTGCGACAAAATCACCCCAGGAATGCTGATGGCGTCACTGCGCCTCAATATCCCGGTGATCTTCGTTTCAGGCGGACCGATGGAAGCGGGTAAAACCAAGCTTTCTGACAAGATCATCAAGCTGGATCTGGTCGATGCGATGATTCAGGGTGCCAACCCGAACGTCAGCGATGCCGACAGCGATCAGATCGAACGCTCTGCCTGTCCGACCTGCGGCTCCTGCTCCGGCATGTTCACCGCCAACTCGATGAACTGCCTGACCGAAGCACTCGGCCTGTCGCAGCCTGGCAACGGTTCACTGCTGGCCACGCACGCCGATCGCAAAGAGCTGTTCATCAATGCCGGTAAGCGCATTGTCAGTCTGACCAAGCGCTACTACGAGCAGGATGACGTCAACATGCTGCCGCGTAACATCGCGAACAAGGCGGCTTTCGAGAACGCCATGATGCTCGATATCGCCATGGGCGGTTCCACCAACACCGTACTGCACCTGCTGGCGGCAGCACAGGAAGGCGATATCGACTTCAATATCTCCGACATCGATCGCCTGTCACGTAAAGTGCCTCAGCTTTGTAAAGTCGCGCCGAGTACCCCGAAATACCACATGGAAGATGTGCATCGCGCGGGTGGCGTTTTCGCGATTCTGGGCGAGCTGGATCGCGCAGGTCTGTTCGACAGCAGTGCCCGTAACATCCTGCAGCAGACGATGCGTGAAACGCTGGATCAGTACGACATCATGCTGACCAAAGATCAGGCGGTTAAAGATATGTTCCGCGCGGGCCCGGCGGGCATCCGTACCACCCAGGCATTCTCACAGAACTGCCGCTGGGACACGCTGGATGATGACCGTGCCGAAGGCTGTATTCGTACTCGCGAAAACGCGTACTCGCAGGATGGCGGTCTGGCCGTGCTATACGGCAACATCGCCGAAGATGGCTGTATCGTTAAAACGGCGGGCGTAGACAAAGAGATCCTGACCTTCACCGGTCCGGCCAAAGTCTATGAAAGCCAGGATGACGCGGTAGAAGCGATTCTGGGCGGCAAAGTGGTGGCAGGCGACGTGGTCGTCATCCGCTACGAAGGACCAAAAGGCGGACCGGGCATGCAGGAAATGCTCTATCCGACCACTTATCTGAAATCGATGGGCCTGGGCAAAAGCTGCGCGCTGATCACTGACGGTCGTTTCTCCGGCGGGACGTCGGGCCTCTCTATCGGCCACGCTTCGCCTGAAGCGGCCAACGGCGGCACCATTGCGCTGGTCAAAGATGGCGACACCATCGAAATCGATATCCCTAACCGCGGCATCAAACTCGCCGTACCGGATAACGAACTGCATGCGCGCCGTGAAGAGCAGCAGGCACGTGGCGATGCGGCGTATACGCCAGTCAATCGTCAGCGTGAAGTCTCCTTTGCGCTGCGTGCTTACGCATTACTCGCGACCAGTGCTGATAAAGGCGCTGTCCGCGATAAGAGCAAGCTGGGAGGCTAAAAATGGCCGAGTCTCAACCGCTACCTGACGCGCCTGGCGGCGCCGAGTATTTGCGCGCAGTACTGCGTTCACCGGTGTATGAAGTAGCACAGGTGACGCCGCTGCAGGTTATGGAAAAAATTTCAGCGCGTCTCGGCAACACCGTTCTGGTGAAGCGGGAAGATCGCCAGCCGGTGCACAGTTTCAAGGTGCGCGGAGCGTACGCGATGATTGCCGGTCTGAACGAGGAGCAGAAAGCGCGCGGCGTGGTGACGGCGTCAGCCGGTAATCATGCGCAGGGCGTGGCGCTCTCCGCGACTAAGCTGGGCATCAAGTCACTGATCGTGATGCCGCTGGCGACAGCAGACATCAAGGTTGATGCAGTGCGCGCATTTGGCGGTGAGGCTTTCCTGTTTGGCGCCAACTTTGACGAGGCGAAAGCTAAAGCGATAGAACTCGCTGAACAGCGCGGCTATACCTTCGTGCCGCCGTTTGACCATCCGGCTGTGATTGCCGGACAGGGCACGCTGGCGATGGAGCTGCTGCAGCAGGATGCGCACCTCGACCGGGTCTTTGTCCCGGTGGGTGGCGGCGGTCTGGCCGCGGGCGTCGCGGTGCTGATCAAGCAGCTGATGCCGCAAATCAAAGTGATTGCGGTGGAGTCCGAAGATTCAGCCTGTCTGAAAGCCGCGCTGGAAGCGGGTCATCCGGTCGATCTGCCACGCGTCGGGCTGTTTGCCGAAGGCGTCGCGGTCAAACGGATTGGCAGCGAAACCTTCCGGCTCTGTCAGGCCTACATCGATGACATCATCACTGTCGACAGCGATGCGATTTGCGCTGCGATGAAAGATCTGTTTGAAGATGTTCGTGCTGTGGCGGAACCGTCGGGTGCGCTGGCGCTGGCGGGCATGAAAAAGTATATCCAGCAGCACGAGATCAAGGGCGAGCGGCTGGCGCATGTCTTATCCGGGGCCAACGTCAATTTCCACGGTCTGCGTTACGTCTCTGAGCGTTGCGAGCTGGGCGAACAGCGTGAAGCGCTGCTGGCTGTCACCATCCCGGAACAGCAGGGCAGCTTCCTGCGTTTCTGCCAGACGCTGGGCGGACGTTCCATCACCGAGTTCAACTACCGCTACGCGGATGCGGACAAAGCCTGCATCTTTGTTGGCGTTCGTCTGACCCGTGGTGTGGAAGAGCGCAGCGAGATCATCAGCGAACTCACCAGCGGCGGTTATCAGGTGGTCGATCTCTCAGATGATGAGATGGCGAAACTGCACGTGCGTTACATGGTGGGCGGACGTCCCTCCAAGCCGCTGCGTGAACGGCTCTTCAGCTTTGAATTCCCGGAAGCTCCAGGCGCATTGCTGAAGTTCCTGCAGACGCTGGGCACCCACTGGAATATCTCGCTGTTTCATTACCGCAGCCACGGCACCGACTACGGTCGTGTACTGGCAGCTTTTGAACTGGGCAGCGATGAGCCACGTTTTGAGGAGCATCTTACCGATCTGGGTTACGACTTTCATGATGAAAGCCAGAACCCGGCGTTCCGCTTCTTCCTGTCAGGCAACTGATTACAGCTGGCTCCAGAAAGCACTGATCAGCGGCTCTCCGAGCCGCTTTTTTTGCACGCAGATCCCGAGTTCGAACGGCGCAACCGAGTCAATATTCTCCAGCAACAGCACGCGGTTCCGCACCGGGTCCGGGCTGTTCTCCAGCACCACATCTGGCAGCAGGGCGATACCGCAACCCAGCGCCACCATCGAGACAATCGCTTCATGCCCCGACACCGTGGCGTAAATCACCGGGTTCGGAATGCGCTGGCGGCGGAACCAGAGATCGATACGCCGCCGTGCGGGTCCCTGCACCGGCAGGATAAACGGAATTTTTGACCAGTCGGGTTGCGGCTGTGTGGCCTGAGTGCGAACGGCACAGGGTAGTGCAGGCGCAATCAGCACCAGCGGAATCAGTCCCAGTGGCATAAAATCAATGCTGGCGGGCAGGGTTTCAGGCCGTCCGGCAATCGCTAAATCGGCATCGCCGGAGTGCACTTTTTCCACCGCATCCGCAGCATCGCCGGTATCCAGTTTGATTTCGACCTGCGGATGTTCCGCGCGAAAGCGGTCCAGGATAGGTGGCAGATGACTGTAGGCCGCCGTCACAGAACAGAACAGCCGCAGTTCGCCGCTGAGTGACGGGCCGTTAAGATCCATCACATGGCGCAGTTGCTGATATTGCAACAGCGTCTGCTGGGCAAACTGGCGCAGGCGTTCGCCCGCTTCCGTTAGCGTCACGGTGCGGTTATCACGCAGAAACAGCGCATGGCCGACATCTTCTTCAAGCCGCTGGATCTGGCGTGACAGCGTGGAAGGGCTGACGTGCATAGCACGCGCAGTGCGCCCGAAGTGGCAGCTTTCTGCCAGATGAAGAAACAGTTTCAGATCCCGTAAATCCATGTGCGCGTCGCCTCTGGGTGGTGTTGCATTTATTGCAATGTGACGTTGTTAATATATCAATTTAAGCAACAGAATTCCTGTCATATGATGGGGTCATTCGCGGCGCTGCATGATTCGCCGTTCCTGAACAAAAAAAGCAAACACAACCTTACCGGAGTACCCATGGCTAACTATTTCAACACATTGAACCTGCGCAACCAGCTGGCGCAATTAGGCAAATGTCGTTTCATGGCGCGTGATGAATTCGCGGATGGTGCCAGTTTCCTGAAAGGCAAAAAAGTCGTTATCGTTGGCTGTGGTGCGCAGGGCCTGAACCAGGGCCTGAACATGCGTGATTCCGGTCTGGATGTTGCTTATGCACTGCGTGCCGAAGCGATTGCGGAGAAACGCCCTTCATGGCGCAAAGCGACCGATAACGGTTTCAAAGTGGGTACTTACGAAGAACTGATCCCGCAGGCTGACCTGGTGGTTAACCTGACGCCAGACAAGCAGCACTCCGCTGTAGTTCAGGCTGTTCAGCCGCTGATGAAAGATGGCGCTGCGCTGGGCTACTCACACGGTTTCAATATCGTTGAAGTGGGCGAAAGCATCCGTAAAGACATCACTGTCGTGATGGTGGCGCCGAAGTGTCCGGGTACTGAAGTGCGTGAAGAGTACAAACGTGGCTTTGGTGTTCCGACGCTGATCGCGGTTCATCCGGAAAACGATCCAAAAGGCGAAGGCATGGCGATTGCTAAAGCCTGGGCAGCAGCGACCGGCGGCGATCGTGCTGGCGTGCTGGAATCTTCCTTCGTTGCAGAAGTGAAATCTGACCTGATGGGTGAGCAGACCATTCTGTGTGGCATGTTGCAGGCGGGTTCACTGCTCTGCTTCGACAAGCTGGTGGCTGAAGGTACTGACCCGGCTTACGCAGAAAAACTGATTCAGTTCGGCTGGGAAACCATCACCGAGTCACTGAAGTTTGGTGGCATCACTCTGATGATGGATCGTCTCTCTAACCCGGCGAAACTGCGCGCTTATGCGCTGTCAGAGCAACTGAAAACCATCATGGCGCCGCTGTTCCAGAAGCACATGGATGACATCATCTCCGGTGAATTCTCTTCCGGCATGATGGCTGACTGGGCGAATGATGATAAAAACCTGCTGACCTGGCGTGAAGAGACCGGCCAGACCGCCTTCGAAACTGCCTCACAGTATGAAGGCAAAATCGAAGAGCAGGAGTACTACGACAAAGGTGTTGTGATGGTTGCGATGGTTAAAGCGGGCGTTGAGCTGGCGTTTGAAACCATGGTAGACGCCGGCATCATTGAAGAGTCTGCTTACTACGAATCACTGCATGAACTGCCGCTGATTGCGAACACCATCGCACGTAAGCGTCTGTATGAAATGAACGTGGTTATCTCTGATACCGCTGAATATGGTAACTACCTGTTCTCCTTCGCGGCGGTGCCGCTGCTGAAAGAGTTCATGACCACACTGCAGCCAGGCGATCTGGGTAAAGCGGTTGAAGGCACGCAGGTCGACAACGCGCAGCTGCGTGACGTCAACGAAGCCGTTCGCCAGCACCCGATTGAAACCGTTGGCCGCAAACTGCGTGGCTACATGACCGACATGAAGCGTATCGCTGTCGCAGGCTAATAACCGGCAACACAGTTTTCAGCAAAACAAACCCCGGCTTGCCGGGGTTTTTTGTTTGTGAACATTGCCTGAGCAGTTCACTGGTGGGACTGTGCCTGCATTGCCTGCATTGCCTGCATTGCCTGCATTGCCTGCATTGCTGTAAGACCGTGCCTGCACAGGGAACACGGTCAGATCGGAAAGACGCAAAACCCGCCATCCCTGGCATGCTCTGCCCGCGCCGTCCCTGGCGCGGGACGCTTTCCTCTTCTGCCCATGTTACCTGTGCCATCAGGCTTCTTAGTTGCTGTAAGAATTACCCCGCCTCAGGTTTTATACATTTAAACGCGAGTCAGCATTTCCGAACAGACAACTAATGCACTTAAAGCGATGGGAGCATACGCCTGTAGCAAAGCATCGCGCCGCCCGAATAAAAACGCCGGGAGCGTTTTTGAACAACGCAAAGCGTTGGCCCGTTTACGGGCGCACCTCAGGGATGAGGTGCGTAATCGCCCGCGCTGAGCCTGCCATGGATGGCGTCTTTTGCGTCTTTGCGAAAGGCGTATGCTCCCTGAACCCCCCTTTATTGACTAAACCCATCCCATAAAAAAACCCGGCGGCTGCCGGGTTTCACTGACCTTCATCTAACAGGATTAAACGTCATACAGCGTCTGGTGACGCGTCTCTTTACAGGCCAGCAACGCTATCAGCGTCAGCACTGCCATCGACGCCAGATAAAGCCCCACCGCCTGCAGACCGTAATGCGCATTCAGCCAGGTCGCGATATAAGGCGCAACTGAGGCACCCAGAATCGAGGAGAGATTATAAGAGAACGATGCGCCGGTATAACGCACTTCGGTCGGGAACAGCTCCGGCAGCAGCGCGCCCATCGGACCAAACGTCAGCCCCATAATGCTCAGACCCAGCAGCAGAAACGCCATCACCAGCGCCTGTGAACCCGAACCAAGCATTGCCGGGAACAGGAACGAAAACGCGATAATCATCAGCGTAATGGTAATCATCGTCTTGCGGCGACCAAAACGGTCAGCCAGCAAACCGGCAATCGGCACCATCACCCCAAAACCAATCACCGCCAGCATCAGCATCCACAACATACTATTACGCGGAATGCCCAGACCGGCCGGCGCTGCCGTGGTGCCGTAGCTCATCGAATAGACAGTCATGATATAGAACAGCGTATAGGTCGCCAGCATGATAAAGGTGCCGAGAATAGTGGCCGTCAGATGCTTGCTCAGCAGCGCCGCAATTGGCACCCGAACCTGCTTCTTCTCTTTCTGAACTTTGGCAAACACCGGACTCTCATGCAGCGAAACGCGCACATACAGGCCAATCAGCACCAGTACGGCAGAGAGAATAAACGGCACGCGCCAGCCCCACTGCATAAACTGCTCGTCGGTCAGCAGCCACGAAAGCAGCAGGAAAGTCCCGTTAGCGAAGAAAAAGCCAATTGGCGCACCCAGCTGAGGGAATGAACCGTAAAGCGCACGCTTCTTCGCCGGCGCATTTTCCGTCGCCAGCAGCGCCGCGCCACCCCATTCACCACCCAGCCCCAGTCCCTGACCAAAACGCGCCAGCGCCAGCAGCAGCGGCGCCATCACGCCAATCGTCTCATAGCTGGGCAGCAGACCAATCACCACGGTGGAAATACCCATGGTCAGCAGCGAGGCAACCAGCGTGGCTTTACGCCCGACGCGATCGCCAAAGTGACCAAACACGGCAGAGCCAATCGGACGCGCGATAAAGGCGATAGCAAACGTGGCCAGCGACTGTAGCGTTGCGACCGTAGCATCACCCTGCGGGAAGAAAATGTGCGGGAAAACGATGACCGCAGCCGTGGCATAAATATAAAAGTCGAAGAACTCGATGGCCGTGCCGACCAGCGAGGCAATCACCACTTTACTGCGTGAGTTAACCGGCGTGGGATCCTGCTGTTTGTCGAGTGTGTCTGTGAGGGAGGCTTGCATAACTGTTTCTTATTTGTAAATACAGACAAAGAATCTTACGCATCTGCCAGGGCGCATTCAATGATGAAAACCCGCGCCCCGTCTGGCTTCAGAGGGCAAAAAGAGGATAATTTCTGTGGTGCTGCGAATACCGGGTGATACCGGGGTAAACCGGACGATATCTGGCGGGATACTCTAAGAAAGGGCTAAATAAAAGTGACCCCTCAGCTATTCATCCTGTTATCTGATTAAAAAATAGCCGAGGGGTGATATTTTCCGCTGTTGTTAACGGATTACGATGATTTGTGTCGTGACGCGCTGCCCGCTTCAGGCATCTGTGGGTCATCTTTATATTTGGCGGTGGCGATCCACGCGGCACAGAACAGCGTCAGACGGGCGAAGAAGTAGAAGAACGCCATCAGGCCGAGCACCGAACCAAAGGCGGCACCGGAAGGCGAGGTCGCCATCTTCGGCAACGTCAGCGTCATCACAAACTTAATCACCTCAAAGCCGATTGCCGCCAGCAGAGTGCCGCGGAACAACGCTTTCTTGCGCGGCTTATGACGCGGCAGGATCCAGAAAATCCACAGGAACAACAGATAGTTCGCCATCACGGAAATTGAAGTGGCGATAATGGTCAGCGCAGGCCGTAACCAGTCGATGCCATCCAGACCCAGCGCACTCACGATAGAGGCCTGCGCAGAACCGGCTACTGAGGTCAGCGACAGCGTAATCACCAGCGCCAGCATCAGACCGGTCAGCGACAGCAGATCGCGGATATAACGTTTCCAGATCTTCTCTTTGTCATCCGGTTTCCGTTCCCACACGTCACGCGACTGGGCGCGAATCGCTTCACGCAGGTTACCCATCCAGTTAAGACCGGAGTAGAGCGCCAGCAGTAAACCGGTAATCCCCACGGTGGCGCGCTGCTGAATAGCAGTGTTCACCGTATTCTTCAGCGTGGTCGCCAGCGTCGGATCGCTGATGCTGCTGACGATTTTGTTGATGATATCGGTCAGCAGATCCTGATTCGATGCCAGCACAAAACCCACGGCGGCAAACGACACCATCAGAATGGGGATCAGCGATAAAAACGAAAAATAAGTAATGGCCGCACCAAACTGGCTGCCGAGCCGATCGTTAAAGCGGTCAAGGGCGCGAATAAAATGCGCCACCGCCGGAATAGCCTGGAACCAGGTGGCGAAACGCGACACGCGAACAATAGATTCATCCACGGTGTGATTGCCGGTTTTAATATCGATAAGCGGCTTTTGTGGCTGCAAATCCTGCGGGTTTTCCTGCTTGTCTGTCATAGACCTTCACTGTCCTGTTTATCATGAAAATCAAAGTATAGCCGCTCAGGTGACGTACTCCTGTAACACCTGACTCAGCCACTCCATAAATACCCGCACGCGACGTGCCACATTGCGCCGGTGCGGGTAGAGCAGATGGATCGGCATCGGTCTGGCGGGGAAGCGATGCAGCACTTCCACCAGTTCGCCCCTTTCCAGTAATGTCTGAATCCCGGCGGCAGGCACCTGAATAATGCCTAATCCTGCCAGACAGGCGGCGCGATAGGTTTCGGTGCTGTTCACCGTCACCACGCCGCCGGTATGAACGTAATGGCACTGCCTGCCATCGAAATATTCAAAGCCGGGTGATGCCTGACCCAGTTGCTGGCTGTAATGCACCATCGCATGCTGCGACAGCTCTTCCAGACGGGTCGGCATGCCGAACCGCGAAAGGTAGCCAGGGCTGGCGCAGTTGATCAAGGTATGGGTACCAATTTTTCGCGCAATCAGTCCCGAATCCTTGAGCTCACCAACCCGAAGTACGCAGTCAAACCCTTCGCGGATCACATCCACCTGGCGGTCGCTGCTGCTCAGCTCAATCTCCACACCGGGGTAGTGCTGCAAAAATTCCGGCAGCCGTGGCAGGACAAAACCGGTGGCCATCGCCACCGACATATCCACCCGCAGTTTACCGCTGAGCGAGGCCGGCTCGTGCTGAAACAGGCTGTCCATATCGTCAATCATCGACAGTAAATCCAGACAGCGATCGTAATAGACTAATCCATCCTGGGTAAGTTGCACCCGGCGCGTGGTGCGATGCAGCAAACGCGTTGCCATCTGGTTCTCCAGCGCCTGAATCTGCCGCGATACGCTGCCTTTGGGTATGCCTAAGCTCTCTGCCGCGCGGGTAAAACTGCCCATTTCGGCCACCCGCACAAATACCTGCATTGCGTGAATTTTATCCATGTTGTTCACCGATTGTTGTTTTTATTGAAACAGTGATGCGCGTTTAACACTGTTTATAGATCAATAATTCACGAATATCCTTAACGCGTGTTCAATTTTTCAACAGGTGTGAGAGATGAATCAGAAAGTAGCGTTAATTACCGGTGCAAACCGCGGTTTAGGCCGTAACGGAGCCTTAAAACTGGCTGCCAGGGGCACAGATATCATTCTGACGTATCGCAGCCATGCCGATGAGGCGCAGGCGGTCGTAAAGGAAATTGAGGCGCTGGGACGACGCGCAGTGGCGCTGGCGCTGGATGTCGGCGAAACCGGCCAGTTCGATCGCTTTGTCGGCGAAGTGAAACAGGCACTGCAGCAGCAGTGGCAACGGGAGCGCTTTGACTATTTAGTGAACAACGCTGGTCACGGACACTACAAGCCGTTTACCGACACCACCGAGGCGGAATTTGATGCGCTGGTGAATGTGCATTTTAAAGGGCCATACTTCCTGACTCAAAAGCTGCTGCCGCTGATCAATGACGGTGGCCGCATCCTGAACATCTCCAGCGGTCTGACCCGTCTGGTCTACCCTGGCTCCTCGACCTATGCGTCGATGAAAGGGGCGATGGAAGTGCTGACGCGCTATCAGGCGAAAGAGCTGGGCGAACGACGCATTCGCGTCAACATCCTGGCACCAGGTGCGATAGAGACCGATTTTGGCGGTGGCCGGGTTCGCGATACCCGCGAGATTAACGATCAGATTGCCGGGCTGACGGCGCTGGGCCGTGTCGGATTGCCGGATGATATCGGTGATGCCATTAGCGCGATCCTCAGTGACGAAACCGGCTGGATCACCGCGCAGCGGATTGAAGCGTCAGGCGGGCAGGGAATTTAACCGCTGGCGGCGTCGCGGAAAATACGACGCCGCCGCATTTTACAGCGTAATGGTGCCGTCGATGACGGTAACCGTATTGCCGCCAATCCAGATGGTCTCACCGGCATAGGTCACGTTCACCCGACCGGCGCGCTGCAGGGCCGTACCCTGACGAACGCGATAGGAGGTGGTAAGACCTGCGGCTGCGAAGTAACGCGCCAGACAGGCGTTAGCGCTGCCGGTCACCGGATCTTCGGTCAGGCTGCCATTCTCTACCAGCAGGCCGCGCACTTCATACTGCTCTTGCTCGCCCTCAGGCAAGCGGCCAAATGGCATCACGCCAGACACACCTGCATGTTTGATCAGGCGCTGCAAATCGCTGACATTGGGCTGCAGCGCCAGCACGGCTTCGGCGCTGACCATCGGCACCAGCAGCCAGCGAATCCCCATATCGACCACCGTCGGGCTTTGCGTCAGATCGAACGCATCGCTGTTAAAGGCATTCCCCATCAGCGCATCCTGCCATGGCATCAGCGTGGCTGGCGGCGCAGCAAAGGCCAGACCCGCCTCACCTATTTTCACCGTCACGTTACCGACGCCACACTCCTGCACGATTTCACCCGGCGTTCGGGTTGGCCAGCCCGCCTCCAGCAGCGCGTGCGCGGTACCCAGCGTCGGATGACCGGCAAACGGCAGCTCGCCTTCCACGGTAAAAATCCGCACCCGGTAGTCCGCCTCTTCGTGCTGTGGCGGCAGCACAAAGGTGGTCTCCGACAGGTTAGTCCAGCGGGCAATCGCCGCCAGCTGGCTGTCACTTAACCCCTCAGCATCCATGATCACCGCCAGCGGATTGCCCTTAAAGGCGGATGAGGTAAACACATCGACTTGCTTAAACGCGACCTGCATTGTGACTCCTTGCTCTGGGTTCAGTGTGGCCTTTTCTCTGCCGGATGATTGCTTATAACAGCTAACAGCGTTATCAATAAGTTAAAGATTTTACCGGAGACTATGAATGCTAACGATCCTGGGACGCGCCTCCTCAATCAACGTGCGCAAAGTATTATGGCTGTGTGACGAACTTGACCTTGATTTTGAGCGCGAAGAGTGGGGCGACGGCTTCCGCTCCACCCATCTGCCCGAATTCATGGCACTGAATCCGAATGCGATGGTGCCGGTGCTGAAAGATGATGACTTTGTGTTGTGGGAATCCAATACCATTCTGCGCTATCTGGCGAATGCCTATGGCGGCGAGTGGCTCTATCCTCATGATCCGCAGACGCGTGCGCCTGTCGATCAGTGGATAGACTGGCAAGCCACCGAACTCAACACCTCATGGCGCTACGCATTTATGTCGCTGGTGCGAAACTCCCCGGCGCATCAGGATCCGCGTCTGCTGGCGGCGGCCAGCAAAGGCTGGGCGCATACCATGAGCATTCTTAATCAGCAGCTGGAAAAGACCGGTCGCTACGTTGCCGGACGTAATTTCACGCTGGCCGACATTCCGATCGGTCTGGCGGTGAACCGCTGGTTTGAAACGCCGCTCGAACACCCCGACTATCCGGCGGTGCGCAATTATTACGAGCGCCTGACCGAGCGTCGCGGCTATACCGTCTGGGGCCGCAACGGCACGCCCTGAGGCTCGCCGCACGGCACTCCTGCCAGTTCACAGGCGATTTCACCCGCGCGCTGAATCGCCCGGGTGTAGCGCGCATCAAACGGATAGCAGCAGGAGAGACGCAGCGCATGATTGTAGCGCTCGCTCAGCGAATAGAGCGCGCCAGGCGTGACGCAAATCTGCTCCTGCAGCAGCCGATCAAACATCTCGGTAGTATTCACGCCGCCCGGTAGCTCGACCCAGAAGACGAAGCCACCGCGCGGCAGCGTTGCGCGCGTGCCCTCCGGGAAGTAGCGGGCGATCAGACCCCGTGCCTCATCCAGATTAGCCGCATAGCGGCGGCGGAGCGTGCGCAGATGGTGGTCGTACCCGCCGGAAGCGAGAAACTCCGCCAGCGTTTCGGAGAGCAGGGCGGATTCGGCCATCGAGGAGACGGCTTTCAGTCGGGCAATCGCATCATGAAAACGACCCGCAGCCGTCCAGCCTATACGGAAGTCGGGTGCCACGGTTTTGGTGAAGCTGGTGCAGTAGATCACCCAGCCATCGCGATCAAACGCTTTCACGGCGGGTGAGAGCGGCCAGTCGAACTGCAGTTCGTCATACAGCCCATCTTCTATCAGCGGAACGTGGTAAGTATTCACTAACTTTGCCAGCCGCTTCTTATTCTCCAGCGACATGCCGCAGCCCAGCGGGTTCTGCGCGCTCGGCATCGCAATCAGTGCCTTAATACGCTGCTCCTGCAGCAGCATCTCCAGCGCATCCAGCGACAGCCCATGCTGCGGATCGGTAGGGATTTCCAGCGCCTTCAGGCCCAGCGAGGCCAGCAGCGGGAAGAGGAAGAAGTAGGTCGGCGACTCCAGCCCGACGCAGTCGCCGGGTTGCGTGACGGCACGAAGTGCCAGCTGAAGCGCCTCCATGCAGCCGTGGGTCAGGGTGATCTCATCGGCCGTGAGGGTCTGGCCGGCGTGCAGCGCCCGTCGCGCTATCTCCTCCCGTAAGCGCTCACTACCGGGCGGAAGTGCATAGCGCCCGATCATGTTGGGATGACGGCGCAACAATGAGGCGGTAATCCGGGCGATGCGCGCCGCCGGAAACAGCTCGCTGTCCTGCGGGCAGGCCAGCGAGATATTGGTGTAGTCGGGATGATTCTGCGCCGCAAACACCTTATCGATCAGGTCGAGCTTGCCGCTACTCGGGTCGCGTACCCGGGTCTTATGCTGACCGTGACGGGTGACGGCGGGCAACACCCCGCGCACGTAGTAGCCCGACTGGGGACGCGCCTCTATCAGCCCGCGATCTTCCAGCAGCTGCCAGGCATTGAGCACCGTATTGACGCTGACCTGATGTGACTGGGCAACGCGGCGGATTGCCGGCAGGCGCTTGCCGGGTTTCAGCGTGCCCTGATGGATGGCCTCAGCGAAGCTGTCTGCCAGCTGCTGATAGAGCGGCTGATCGGACGTGGGAGCAAGGGACACAGTAGCCTCCGGATTGGATGGGTACAATTGCTGTTAACAATAACTGTAACCATAACAATAGTGATTTTGTGTCACTGTTACCATCTCTTTCCCCGCCGTAGCATAGAACTCTGTCCACTTTCAGGAGAGCCACGATGCTCGATCCCTCTTTCTTCAGCTACGTTACCGTGATGTCGATTACGCCAGGCCCGAATAACCTGTTGCTGGCGACCTCCGGCGTCAATTTTGGCATGCGGCGCACCCTGCCGATGGTGTTTGGCATTCTGGTGGGCTGTGCATTACAGACGGTGATTGCCGGGATGGCGCTGGAGGTGTTGCTGCACTGGATGGCGGCGATTCGCCTGCCGCTGACGCTGGCAGGCTGTACCTATCTGATGTGGTTATCCTGGAAAATCTTTCGCGCCGCCGCACCTGAAGCGCGAACCCGACCGCAGCCAATGACGATGGTGGGGGGTGCCTGCTTCCAGGCGATCAATCCCAAGGCCTGGCTGATGGCCACCAACGTCGCGCTGCTCTACAGCGGCAGCAGCGGCGTGCTGACGGTAATGATCGGCTTTATGCTGCTCAATCTGCCCTGCATCCTGATCTGGGCTGCGCTGGGCGATCGCCTGCGCAGCCATCTGCAGATTGCCTGGAAGCGCCAGCTGTTTAACAGCCTGATGGCGCTGTCGCTGGTGGCGACTACCGTCTGGATGCTGACCGACGCGTTGCTGGCCGCTTAATCGGGCGCACCGGGTGCGGTGGCCGACGGCCATTTCCAGTTCTGCACCTCCGGCAAATCTTCGCCATGTTCACGGACATAGCGATGATGTTCCGCCAGACGCTGTTGTAAATCCTCCAGCAGTTCCGGATGTGCATCGGCCAGCCCCGGCACGCGCAGAATCGCCTCCTGCGCCAGATGATAACGGTCAAGCTCGTTCAGCACCGTCATATCAAATGGCGTGGTGGTGGTTCCCTCTTCATTAAAGCCGCGCACATGGAAGTTGCGGTGATTGGTGCGTGAATAGGTCAGGCGATGTATCAGCGTCGGATAACCGTGGAAAGCAAAAATCACCGGTTTATCCTGGGTAAACAGCGCGTCGAACTCCGCATCAGATTTACCATGCGGATGCTGATCTTCAGGCTGTAACGCCAGCAGATCGACCACGTTCACCACGCGGATACGCAGTTCGGGCAGCATCTCACGCAGCAGATCGACCGCCGCCATCGTCTCCATAGTGGGCACGTCACCGGCGCAGGCCATTACCACATCCGGCTGTTCATTCTCCGGCGTCGTGCCCGCCCAGCGCCATTCGCCCATACCCGCCTCACAATGGGTCACGGCGCTGGCCATATCCAGCCACTGCGGCGCAGGCTGCTTGCCTGCCACAATCACATTGATCCGGTCCCAGGTGCGCAGGCAGTGATCGCCCACCCACAGCAGCGTATTGGCATCCGGCGGCAGATAGATGCGCACGATGTCCGCTTTCTTGTTGGCGACGTGATCGATAAAGCCCGGATCCTGATGGCTGTAGCCATTATGGTCCTGTCGCCAGACGTGTGAAGAGAGCAGATAGTTTAGCGACGAGATCGGCTTACGCCAGCCCAGTTTACGTGACACCTTCAGCCACTTGGCGTGCTGGTTAAACATCGAATCGACGATGTGGATAAAAGCTTCATAGCAGTTGAACAGCCCGTGGCGGCCGGTCAGCAGATAGCCTTCAAGCCAGCCCTGACACTGATGCTCACTGAGGATTTCCATCACCCGGCCATCCCGCGCCAGCTGCTCATCGTACGGCTCGGTTCGTTCCAGCCAGGTGCGGCTGGTCACGTCGAAGACGGGTGTCAGACGGTTAGAGGCGGTTTCATCCGGGCCAAATACGCGGAAATTATCGCGGTTGCGCTGGAACAGCACGCTGAGATAGCGGCCCAGATGCTCGGTGGCCTGCGCCATCTCCGTGCCTGGCTCGCGGACATCGCAGGCAAACTCCGCAGCCGCAGGCGTATCCAGCTCACGACGCAGCAGGCCGCCATTGGCATAAGGCGAAGCGCCCATGCGTTTATCGCCCTCTGGTGCCAGCGCCTGCAGTTCCGGCTTCAGCCGACCCTGTTCATCAAACAGGTCGTCGGGCTGATAGCTGCGCATCCATGTCTCAAGAATCTGGCGATGACCTTCATCTTCACGGCAGGCCGCGACCGGCACCTGATGCGCCCGCCAGAAATCCTCCACTTTCTTGCCGTCGACCGTTTTCGGGCCGGTCCAGCCTTTGGGGCTGCGCAGAATAATCATCGGCCAGCGCGGCACGTCGGTGCTGGCGTTGCCGCTGCGCGCTTCGTGCTGATACGCAGCGATTTTACTGAAGGCGTTATCCAGCGCCTCCGCCATCAGCGGATGCATTTTTTCCGGCTCATGCCCGCAGACGAATATCGGCTCATAGCCGTAGCCGCTGAACAGCTGGTGGAGATCCTCATCGCTGCTGCGGCCCAGCAGCGTCGGGTTGGCAATCTTATAGCCATTCAGATGCAGAATCGGCAGCACCGCGCCGTCACGTTGAGGATTGAGGAATTTGATGCCGTGCCAGCTGGAGGCCAGCGGCCCGGTCTCCGCTTCACCGTCGCCAATGACACACGGCACCACCAGGTCGGGATGATCGAAGGCCGCACCAAAGGCATGGGAGAGCGAATAGCCCAGCTCTCCGCCTTCATTAATCGAGCCGGGCGTTTCCGGTGCCGCGTGGCTGGGAATACCGCCCGGAAACGAGAACTGCTTAAACAGGCGCTGCATGCCCGCCGCATCCTGAGAGATGTGCGGATAAATTTCGCTGTAGCTGCCCTCCAGCCAGGTATTCGCCACCATGCCGGGGCCGCCATGGCCTGGCCCGCAGATGTAGATCATATCCAGGTTCTGTTTGCGGATAACACGGTTGAGGTGGGCGTAGATGAAATTCAGTCCGGGCGTGGTGCCCCAGTGACCCAGCAGACGGGGTTTGATGTGTTCCGGCCTGAGTGGCTCGCGCAACAGCGGGTTGTCCATCAGGTAAATCTGTCCGACGGAGAGGTAGTTCGCTGCCCGCCAGTAGCGGTCGAGCAGGGTAAATTCGGGTGACGCAGGGGAGTAAGACATGCGGGTTCCTCCTGATCGTTCAGCTAAAAGATGCCTTAACCCTAATAGAGAATACCGGGTACGACCAGGCAACCGGCCAATAAAAAAAGGCCCCGCAGTGCGGAGCCTCTTTATCAGCGGCGCTGGATTACTTGCCGACGACGAACGCGGTTTCCCGTCCTTCATCGTTGGCCGCCATCGGCGTGACTGGCGAATAGTCCAGTTGCAGAATACGACTCGTTTCGGCTAACACTTTCTCTGTCAGTGCCACGTCACCGTTCAGCTTACGACCCCATGATGGGACCACCGCACGGATTTTGTTCTGCCATTCCGGCGAAGCCATCTGCTCAGGACAGACCTTGTGCAGCAGCTCCAGCATGATCGGTGCCGCCGTAGACGCGCCCGGCGAGGCACCCAGCAGCGCTGAAATCGTGCCATCCTGTGACGCAACGACTTCGGTGCCCAGACGCAATACCGCGCCCTCTTTCTCATCTTTCTTGATGATCTGCACACGCTGACCAGCAGTCACTAAGCGCCAGTCTTCCTGCTTCGCCTGTGGCACATAAGCACGCAGCGCATCCATCCGGTCGCGATCGCTCTGCAGCACCTGATCCATGAGATACTTCACCAGATCGAAACTTTTCAGGCCCACTTTCACCATCGGCAGCATATTGCTGCTGTTCAGCGAGGTGAACATATCCATCAGCGAACCCTGCTTCAGGAACTTGGTCGAGAAGGTGGCGAACGGGCCAAACAGCAGCACCTGCTTACCATCCAGCACGCGGGTATCGACATGCGGCACGGACATCGGCGGTGCGCCGACGCTGGCTTTGCCGTAAACCTTAGCCATATGTTGCGCGACGACCTGCGGGTTTTCCGTGACCAGGAATGAACCGCCCACCGGGAAACCGGCGTAACCGTTGGCTTCCGGAATGCCAGCCTTCTGCAGCAGTGGTAACGCCGCGCCACCAGCACCGATAAAGATTTTGCCAGCGGTCAGCGTGCGACGGGTGCCGCTGTTCAGACACTGCAGCGTCACCTGCCAGCGACCATCGGCCAGCTGCTTCAGCTCACGGACTTCCTGACGCAGACGCAGCTGGAAATTCGCTTTCTTCTCTAACGCAGCGATCAGCTGACGGGTGATTTCACCGAAGTTCACATCGGTACCCATCTCTGTCCAGGTCGCGGCCACTTTCTGGCTACGATCACGGCCATTCATCACCAGCGGGATCCAGCGGGCAATCTGCTGCGGATCTTCGGAGTAGGCCATGCCACGGAACAGGGTGCTTTTCTGCAGTGCCGCGAAGCGCTTGCGCAGGAAGTCGACATTGTCGTCTCCCCAGACAAAGCTCATATGCGGCGTACTGTGAATAAAGCTTTTAGGATTACGCAGGTTGCCTTTCTGGACCTGATAAGCCCAGAACTGGCGGGAAATCTGGAACGATTCGTTGATCGTTACCGCTTTGGAGATGTCGATGCTGCCATCCGCCTGCTGAGGCGTATAGTTCAGCTCCGCCAGCGCCGCATGACCGGTGCCCGCGTTATTCCAGCCGTTGGATGACTCTTCGGCCACGCTATCGAGCCGCTCCACCATCTCGATGGACCAGTCCGGCTCTAAGTCCTGCAGCCATGCACCGAGGGTAGCGCTCATCACACCCGCACCAATCAGCAGCACATCAACGTCTTTGCGCTCCTGCGCGGTAGTAGTGGTGTCCTTTGCCATGGCACTCATCGCGAGCGCAAGGTTTACAGCTGAATTGCTCATGAGGCGACATCTCCTCTTCTGTTGACCTGAAGCCCAACAGTTTCGCAGGCGAAATAGTCACGCTTCTTACGAGCGCGTTGCGCTATTTCTCAAAGGTTAAGTCTCAGGTATAGGGTTAAAGCGGTGATAACGCGTTAACTGAACGTTATGCTTAGTCATCCGAATATAACATTCTCGCATCTGAATTAAACATTAGTTTATTTTTTAAATGCAGAAATGATTCAGCATAAGAATTAATCATCACGATGTGTGGCGTATTAGCGGTTTTTTAGAGTGAAGTCAGTGAGTTAACTGAAAAGCTATGTTGCGGAAAAGCCCCATGCTGGTGCAGGGACGGAAAGGATGTTAACAGTGCGGAATTATTTAATTAGCTGAAATTTAGCGATTTATTATGCAGTGAGGAATAACAGGAATCGGGGTGAGAGCGCCTGAACAGGCGCTTGTGTAAAAATAATGTTACATTTTTGTGAGTCTGAAAATGCGCGCGCACCGGCGCACGCATCGGATTCACTTATGACTGATTCGCGCTGGCAGGCAGCTTTTTCAGACTTATCGCTATGCGGTTATAGGTGTTCATCAGACCAATCGCGATGTTCAGATCGACAATCTCCTTTTCACTGAAGTGAGCTGTCAGTGCGTTATAGCAATCGTCTGGCGCGCCCTGCTGAGCAATCAGCGTCAGGCATTCAGCCCAGTGAAGAGCCGCCTTCTCTTTATCACTGAACAGCGTGCCGGATTCATGCCAGACCTGGGTCAGTACGATCTTATCCCAGCCCATGCCCGCTTTATTCAGCGCTTTGGTATGCATATCAATGCAGTAGGCGCAGCCGTTAATCTGCGATATGCGCAGGAACAGCAGTTCCAGTAAAGTGAGCGGCAGATCGGTTTGTGCCAGATAACTGTAAACGCCGCCCAGCGCTTTCATGCCTGCCGGTGCTGCACTGTGAAAATCGATACGTTCGCTCATCTTATTGCCTCCTGGGGTTGATAAGGCGATTTTCGGCTTTTCAATGGAGCAGATAAAGTGCCAAAAAATGAGAGTCTGACTGGTCCATCGCCGCTTTCTGTGCTGACACTGCAGCGCGGAACATCCCGCGGTCTCAGCGAACAGCTGCGGCAGCTGATTGAACAGGCGATTGGTGAAGGGCGCTTACAGCCCGGCGCGCGTCTGCCCTCCTGCCGCGATCTGGCGGCGCAGCTCGGTGTGGCGCGCGGCACCGTTCGTGCCAGCTATGACATGCTGGTGGATGGTCAGTTTCTGCAGGCCAGAGGCGCGGCGGGTACCTTCGTCAGCCCATTACTGCCGTTAAAACCGGCCAGTGCCAGTCCTGAACGCCCGTTGCCGGAGGGTATAGAAGAGTTTGAAGCGCCACCGCTGACCTTTCAGATGGGCATTCCGGCCAGCGATGCGTTCCCGGCCAAAGTCTGGCTGCGCATCCTGCAGCGTCAGGCGCGCATGCAGGTCAGCAGACCGGCCAGCTATCCCGATCCGCGCGGTAGCTTAGCGCTGCGTCAGGCGCTGGTGGCCTATCTGGCGGTGGCGCGCGGCCTGCGCTGTCAGGCGGACCAGATCATTATCACCAGCGGCTATGCGGGCGCGATGGGGCTGATTGGGCTGGCGATGGATTTTCAGGGCAAAACGGCCTGGCTGGAAGATCCCGGATTCTGGGTGGCGCGTCGCGCAGTCGAAGCGCTGCGTGTTACGCCGGTTGCCGTGCCGGTTGACGATGAAGGGTTGCAGGTGGAGGCCGGCATTGCCCGCGCGCCGGAGGCCGCTTTCGCGCTGGTCACACCGGGACAGCAGGCACCCCTTGGCATGACAATGAGCCTCGCGCGCCGCCATGAATTGCTGAACTGGGCCAGCCGCGAGCAGCGCTGGATTATCGAAGATGACTATCTGGGTGAGCTTCAGCCCGGCAATCGCGCCGCACCAGCACTGGCAGCGCTCGACAGCGAAGGGCGGGTGCTGCACATCGGCACTTTCAGCAAGACGCTGACGCCGCAACTTCGGCTCGGATTTATGGTGGTTCCGCCCGCACTGGCGACGCGCTTCGGGGAGGTCTGCGCGTTACTTTCGCCCGCATCCTCAGGGTTGCTGCACAACGCGGTGGCGGAGTTTCTGCGGGAAGGTCACTTTATGCGGCATCTGCGGCGCATGAAGCGCGTCTATCATGAGCGACTGGAACAGATGATCGCGGCGCTCCATCCTCACTTTCCCGACCTGCAACGCGCCGGGCTGGCGGTGATTGTCCGCTTACCTGCCGGTACGCCGGATGAGCTGATTGCGCAGCAGGCGGTAGAGTGGGGCATGGCGCCCTCGCCGCTGTCGATCTGGTATCAGCAGGCCGATCAGCGCGGTGCGGGTCTGGTGCTGGGGGCGGCACATCTGCCGCGTGAAGGCTATGCGCGCAGCGCCGAACGACTAAAAGCGCTGGTCGATGCGCAGGCGATCAGCCCCTGAACCAGCGACGCCAGACAAAGCGGATAACAAAAAACTCTATGGTGCCCAGCAGCAAAAACCAGACGCAAAACACCACCGTGTAAAGCTGATTCAGATCCTGCAAATGGAACATCTGCAACAGATGCTGCGCCACGGTCACGCTAAAGGCGGGCGCGGGCAGCAGTAGTGCTGAGAGAAAACCCAGCAGCAGAATGCCGCCAGGCACGATCAACGTCTCAAAAGGGTTATTCATAACCGGTATCCCCTATTTATCAGCCCGGCATTCTCCGGTAATCGGCGACACGGTTCAATGGTGGCGTGCGGCAATACGCCCATCCGGGGCGTTGCAGGGCAAAGGAAAGGGTCAGAAAAGGCTTTAGCACCATCGACTTAGCGCGATTCATAGCGAATGATAAGAGTTATAGCCTTTGCTATACTTAAATCCCTGATTTTACTGTCTTTTTATCTGTGCCTTTGCGTGGTAGACTGCGCCCACTTTTTCATAACTGAACACTTTGTGTGGTGAATTCAGCGTGAATTGCCGCTTTTTCGCCCCAGGTGAATAAATCATGACCTTTATTGCCACTTTAATTCTTGCGCTGGGTATGTCGATGGACGCGTTTGCTGCTGCACTGGGCAAAGGTGCCACATTGCATCGTCCTGGTTTTAAAGAAGCGCTGCGTACCGGTCTGATCTTCGGCTCTATTGAAGCACTGACCCCACTGATTGGCTGGGCACTTGGCCTGGCTGCCAGCCGTTACATCATGGCGTGGGATCACTGGGTTGCCTTCACTCTGCTGGCGTTTCTGGGTGGCCGTATGATGATGGAAGGTTTCCGTCAGACTGCTGTCGCAGAACCCTGCGAAGCCCCGCAAAGCCATGGCTTTATGGTCCTGGCGACCACCGCCGTTGCGACCAGCCTGGATGCGCTGGCGGTCGGTGTCGGTCTGGCTTTCCTGCAGGTGAATATCATCACCACCGCGCTCACCATTGGTGCCGCCACCACCGTGATGGCGACGACCGGCGTATTAGTCGGGCGCTTTATCGGTCCGGTACTCGGCAAATGGGCGGAAGTGCTGGGTGGCGTGGTGTTAATCGCCGTTGGCTCCACCATTCTGTTGCAGCATCTCGGCTACACCGCCTAGGGCTTTTGCACATAAAAGCGGCATTTTTGTGATCTGGTTCAAATTTATTTGCTGTTAAAACGCACAGCGGCTATACTTTTTCGGTATATCTTCAACTAAATTTGAATCAGGTATTTCATGAAACGCATTCTTAAACACGTGTTCCGCGCTTACGTTGAGACGTTCAAACACGTACCGCCGGGTGCCATGTACTAAGCACCCCGCAAGAAACCCTCGATAATCGCGGTCAGGGATCGACCTGTGATTATCACCTTCTCTGTTTTTTCTGTCCTTGCTTCTGCTGATTTAAACCCGCGTTTTGGCACTTCTGGTGCATCTTATTTGTGTGCCTCCTCTCGCCATTCAGCCATCTGAGCGTTTAAATGGTTAAAATAAATAAGCATATACATTGCTAAATTATTATCGCTATGTCTTAATGCGTCATCGGTTTGGAACACAGACCTTATGAAAGCAGTTTTAGTAAAGTAGTCTTCAGTTCAAGTGTTATCCACAGATATCCTTCTTCGAAAGCCTCCTCCTAAGTGCCCAATAAGTAAATCTCTAACTACAGGCCATCTTCGCCGCTCTTAGTGGCTAATCGATTAAGGAAATATCTATGTCTGACAAAATGACTGGTTTAGTAAAATGGTTTAATTCTGATAAAGGTTTTGGCTTTATCACTCCCGATGACGGCAGCAAAGATGTCTTCGTGCATTTCTCTGCTATCCAGGGTGATAACTACAAAACGCTTGATGAAGGTCAGAAAGTCTCCTTCACCATTGAAAATGGCGCTAAAGGCCCTGCAGCTGGCAACGTCACAGCGCTGTAAGCCGCGCTCATTATCAGCGACGCCTACAATAGCGATGAAGACATTAGTCTGAGCAGATAAGCACTGCTGATAATAAAATAAACCCGCCCAGTGCGGGTTTTTTATTGCCTGAAATCGTTGACTCAGATCCTCTGCGTAAACGCAGACGTGAAAACACTGGCTCTCATGTCCGCTTCTCGCTCACAGCGTACACACATCATTCACTGCCGTCCTTGCCCTCCCGCTTACATCTGACAGACCCTCCACCAGAATTCACCCTCCGCAACTCCCCATTAACCCGCCACCAACCCGATCCCGTCCTACACTGAATTATTCTCCCCAAACCAGGAGCAGCGGATGATCCAGAAGCATCGACGAAAACAGGCAGCGATTGTGGCAGGCGTGGGATTAGGTGTGGCGGCTACGCTTTGGGGTATGAAACGCTGGCAGGCGCTGAAACAGACGCCGCCGGTGTCACCGCGCAGTCATCACGCCGGGCTGGCGGGTTACTTTCAGCAGGTAGGTGACTGGCGCATGTTTACCCGCGTCACGCCCAATGAGGATCAGGGATTGCCGGTGGTGCTGGTTCACGGTCTGGTGATGTCGGGCCGGGCGATGGAGCCGCTGGCACTGGCGCTGGGTCGCGACTATCACGTGCTGGTGCCGGATCTGCCCGGTTTTGGGGCCAGCATGCTGCCACCTTCCGCACCCATCATGACGGTGGATCAGCAGGCGGAAGCCCTCTGGCTCTGGCTGCAGCACAACGGTTTTCAGCGTGCCATTTGGGTGGGCAACGCTTTTGGCTGCCAGATTCTGGCCGCGCTGGCGGTGAAATATCCGCAGGCGGTGGCGGGGCTGGTGCTGCAGGGGCCGACGGTGGATCGCCATGCGCGCAGTCTCACACGTCAGTTGTGGCGCAGCTGGCGCAACACCGGACTGGAGGCGCACCGTTCGCCGGGTTCGCTGGCGCGCATCGACTATGCCAAAGCGGGGTTGTGGCGCGCGTTTGGTACGCTGCGTGTCATGATGCGCGACCACATCGAGCATCGCCTCACTTATATCAACGCGCCGACGTTACTGTTGCGTGGCTCGCGCGATCCGATCTGCCCGGCGCGCTGGCTGGATGAGCTTGCCGCGCTGATGCCGCGCAGTGAGCGCCTGACGCTGCGCGACGGCACCCATACGCTGCATTACGTCTATCCGTGGAGTTTCTGCAACGCCATCCGCCCCTTCCTGGCGCGCATTCAGCAGGAGAATCAGCATGAGTAAACCGCCCAAGGGCATCGCCCGTTTTGATTCTGCCGCCGCCATGCTGCTGGCGCTGGCGAATGCGCTGCACGATCGCCCCTTTGCCAGTCCGAGCCAGTCGCCGACGCTCGACCGGCTGCTGCCCTCGCTGAATCGTCTGCCGACCGGGCTGCGTGAGTGGGGCTATGCGCTGGGTGGCATGGCCGAGGGCATCAGCCTGCGGCAGGCGGGCGAGCTGGATATAGAAGGCATCGCGGAATGGATGGTGAGTGAGTATCCACAACAGGATTATCCGGCGGCCTTTATCGGTTCGTCGAATGGCGCGCTGGTGCATCTGGCGTCGGCGATGAACGTGCCGTGGCTGCCGCAAACCTTCCTCTGTCCGGTTCGGGCCGCCAGCAACGATCCGGATGATGCCCAGGCGAGTTTTGAGCAGGGCAAAGAGGTGGCCGCCGCGCTGCTGGCCGCCTGGCCACGGCTGGCCGTTCACCACATGCACGATCCGAATCAGGATCGTCTGATGCTCGATCAGATGCGTTATTTCCGGCTGAAACTGCGTGAACTGCCGCTGGCCTTCAACGAATTTCTGATGGGGAGCCTGCCCGCCGGTTCCACGCTGTTTATCAATCACTGCACCCAGCAGTGGCCGGTGACGCGCACCAGCGATCGCTCGTTCTTTCAGTTCGGTGCGCCGGGCGGGGCCAGCGAAAAAGAGTTTATGCAGGGTGGTCCGCGCGTGGCGGAATATCTGGCGCGCTATGGCGTTGATCGGGAGCGCTGGACACCGCCAGCCATCACCGACCGGGTGCCGGAAGCGGAGTGGGGACTGGATGGCTATCTGATTGCGCCGCTGAAAAAGCTGGCCGAAGCGCAGAACTGGAAGCTGATGGAGATTCGCTATGAAGACCCGGAAGCGATGAGTTATGTGGTGGCGGAGATCTACCGCGACTGGTATCTGGCGGCGGGCATTTTACCGACCCGGCTAACGGTGGACAGCTTCCTGCTGATGGATCCGTGGTGTACGCAGCAGCAGCAGTCAATTCCATTCTGGCTGAGCTTCAGCAGCGAATCCTCGGCGTCAGCGCTGCAACGCTTCCTCGAAAAACAGCCGCCGTTCCGTAACATCGACATGATGCTCTTTTCTCACGGCACCGACAGTATCGGGCTGGCGGAGATTGATCGTTGGCGGGGGCTGCTGTCCCATGCGCGTGATGAGGGGGTCTTAATCGGCGTGGATGAAGAGCGATATCCGCGTGACTTTGCGACGTTTGCCCGCTTCGACTCGGCGCTGCGTGAACGGGCACCGCTGTTGCCACCGCCACCTGCGCTGAGCGCGGAGAAGGTGATGACAGGTATTCAGCGTTACGGTGCGAAACATGGAGTCACCCTGACGGCGCTGACGTAAACGCCGCGCCGTCAGCCGTGATTATTCGCCGTCGGTGATCGGCTGGCGCACCAGCAGCAGGTAGGCGAGTGCGCCAACCAGCGTGACGCAGGCACAAATCATCAGCGCCAGGCTGAACGATTTGGTGGTGTCGAGCACCCAGCCGGTGATGACTGGCGCGAACGAGGCGAAGATAAAGCTGGCGAAGTTCTGGATGCTGCCGACCGAGGCGGTCATGCGCGCAGTCACGTTGGCATGAATCAGTCCCCAGCATGACGTGCCGGCAAAGTGGATGCAGAACAGCGCCATGCCAATCAGCGTCACGGCGCTGGAGGTATCCGTCGCGCGGGTTACCACGGCGGTAAACCCGGCGGACAGCAGCATACCGCTGACGATGCAGACTTTGCGGGTTTTCACCGCGTTAAAGCCGCGACGCACCAGCGAGTCGACCACATAGCCATTCAGCAGCATGCCCGCCGCACCAAACAGGAACGGAATCGCCGCCAGCAGGCCGGTGCTTTTCAGATCGAGGTGATAGGTGGACTGCAGGTAGCCCGGCAGCCAGGCGATGTAGAGCCAGGCAGTGTAGTTAATGCCGCTGAAGCCAATCATCATCCCCCACATGGTGCGCTGCTTAAACAGGCCGCGCCACTCTTTGAAGCTGATCGGCTCTTTACGCGACGCCACACTGCCCGCCTGCAGATAGTGGATCTCTTCGGTGCTCAGGGTGTTGTTGTCGCGGTCGCGGTAAATCATATACCAGCCGATAGCGAGGAACATGCCCAGGATACCGATGGTGACAAACATGCCGCGCCAGCCCATTACCAGCATCATCGCGGCCAGAATCGGCGGTGCTACGGACAGTCCAATCATCGAAGCCGCATTAAACATCCCCATCGGCATGCCGCGATCTTTAATGTTGAACCAGTCGTTGATCACTTTCACGCCGCACGGGTTCATCGGCGCTTCGCCAATCCCCAGGCCGATGCGCACCAGGATGAACTGGGTGAAGTTATGCACCAGACCGGAAGCGGCCTGGAACAGCGACCAGATGAACATGCCGATACCGAGCATAATGCGCGGTCCTTTGCGATCCAGCAGCGCGCCACACGGCAGCTGCGCCAGGCCATACGCCAGCGAAAAGGCGGAGAGCAGGAAGCCGATTTCGGTGGCGCTCAGCCCCATCTCATCGCGGATGGTCATATTCGCGACCGACAGCGAGCTACGATCCAGATAGTTGATGATGGCCGCGAACAGCAACAGCAGCATTGCCGTAATCTGCACCTTGCGGATGCGCGGTGAACGCACCACGTCGCTGCGCATTGGCACGAAATCCTGGTCTGGTGGCGTGTCGCCGGTCACGCTGTCGCGGCCGGTTACTGAGGTCTTTTCCATTGCACTCTCCCGAAACTGGGTACTTATCGTTATGGTGAGAAGGGGTCTGCGCGCAGCGGCAAAAGGCCGCCGTGACGTTGCAGTCGAGACTAAGAGCAAAGGGTTAAGGATGTTGCAAAGATGTTTCTGAATCGTGCGGGAGCTAATGCTTTGTGGTTTTTAATCGGTTTTTAATTGTACTGGCCGATTGAGCGCACCATCGAGGTCTTGGCGGTCGCCAGATGGTTATGTAATGCGCAGAGCGCGTCGATATCCTGACGGCCAATCAGCGCGGTCAGAATCGCCATATGCTCCTCCAGCGCCACGATATTGCGCTGCTTGAGATCGCTTTCATCCCACTGATAATGCGAGTGAAAGATCACCGAGATAATCTCCAGCGACTGATTGAAAAAGGGGTTATTGGCGGCGGATAAAATCAGCGAATGCATCTGGCGGTCCAGCGCAGCAAAGTGGCGATAGTTACTGGCGATGGTGTCGCGCATCGATCGGTGGCGATCCAGAAGATCCCGCGCCTGCACCCAGCGTTCATCGCTGGCGGGCAGATTAAGAAAGCGGCTCAGGGCGTGGGTTTCCAGCATCTCGCGCAGTTCAAACAGCTTTTCGGCGTAGTCCTTCGTGAATTTTTTCATACGCCACTGGCCGCGTTTCACCGGCTCCAGCAGGTCATAGCGCATGAAGCGAAGCAGAAATTCGCGCACCACCACCGGACTGACTTTCACCTGCTGCGCCAGTTGCAGCTCGCTGAAGGTATCGCCGGGCACCAGCTGCCGCTGGTTAATCATATTAAAAAACATCTGCTCAAAGTGGCTGGCCTGCTGCTCTATCGGCGGCGTTAAGGCGCTAAAACTGTCTTCTTCGCGCGGATCGCGCACGATAACGTAGGTGTGATCGACTTTATCCAGCACGCCGCACTGATGCAGATAGTGCAGGGTATGGCGCACGGTGGTCCGGCTGATATTGAACATCTCGGCCAGTGCAGCCTGTGGGGGAAGGGGCGAACGAATGTGATGCTGAGCAATACTCTCCAGCATCTGGTTGATGACGTTCTGACGCAAATTCTGGCTGCGACTCATCGGACTCTCCGGTTTTTTATGCATTAAAAACCATTCAAAGCCCAAAAAAATCGCCGTGCTTCACACTTCCCGCAAACGAACGCCGCGCGACGAGCAGGATTCGCCATAACTGCCTGCAGGACAACCGGAGAATCACCATGACAACAATGAAAGCACTGGTCATCGCTGAACCACGTAAGATGGTCTGGGCCACCCGCGACACCCCCGAGCCTGCCGCTGGCGAGGCGCTGATTAAAATCCTTACCGCCGGGATCTGCGGCACTGACATTCACGCCTGGTCCGGCAATCAGCCGTTCTTCAGCTATCCACGGGTGCTGGGCCATGAAATCTGTGCCGAAGTGGTGGCGCTGGGCCGTGGCGCTGAGGGTTTTCAGCCGGGCCAGCGGGTCGCGTTAATGCCCTACATCTCCTGCCTGCGCTGCGACGCCTGCCAGAGCGGCAAAACCAACTGCTGTGAGCAGATCTCGGTGATTGGCGTGCATCAGGATGGCGGTTTCTGCGACTACTTAACCGTGCCGGTCAGCACGCTGCTGGCGGTGGATGAGGTAGCACCGGAAGCGGCCGCGCTGATTGAGCCGTTTGCCATCAGCGCCCATGCCGTGCGTCGCGCCGGAATTGTGGCGGATGAGCAGGTGCTGGTGGTCGGTGCGGGACCGATTGGACTGGGTGTGGCCGCCATTGCCGCCGCCAGCGGCGCACAGGTGGTGGTGGCGGATACCAGCGAATTTCGTCGCCAGCATGTCGCTGACCAGCTCGGGCTGGCAGCACTGAATCCGGCTGATGAGGCGTTTTACAGCGCGCTGCGCGAGCAGTTTGGTGGCCGTCTGGCGCTGAAAGTAATCGACGCCACCGGCAGCCCGGCAGCGATGAACAATGCGGTCAACCTGATGCGGCACGGCGGTACGATTGTCTATGTCGGCCTGCACAAAGGCGATCTGGTCATTCCGGACAGCGAATTCCACAAAAAAGAGACCACGCTGATGGGCAGCCGCAACGCCACCCGCGAAGATTTTGACCGGGTGAGTGCGCTGATGGCCAGCGGCCAGCTGCGCGCCGAAATGATGCTGAATCACCATCTGGCGTTCTCCACGCTGGATGAAACCTTCGAGTCGCAGATCATCAACAACCGCGAACTGATTAAAGGCGTGATTCACTTCGACCAGTAGCGCGGTCAGCCAGCGCTTCAGGGCGCGGTGAGGGTCTCAAAGAAGTGCGCCCGCACCGCGTCCGCGTCCACACCGAGCGCAATACGCTGGGCAGGCAGACCGGCAAACGGATCGGCCCGGGATGCCAGCGCGCTCAGTTTACGCACCGTCTGACCGCAGGCGATGCCCTCCGTGATCACCCGCAGTGGGCTTTCAGTGAGGGTAAAGGCCTGCGGCAGCGTCAGCCACGCCACCGCCAGGGTATCGTGCAGCGCCATCCCCTCGAATCCCTCTTTCTCCAGACTGTAAGCCAGGTAAGGGCGACAGATAGCGCTCAGCACCGGCTGGTTCAGACGCTGAACCTCTTCGCCGTTGATCAGCACCTTGTGCGTGACATCCAGCGGGATCACCACCACGTTGAGCGCCGAGGCGAGCACCTGATCGGCGGCGTGCGGATCTTTCCAGATATTAAATTCGCTGAAGGACGTGACGTTACCGCTGTGGCCGTCGGTGCCAAACGCGCCGCCCATAATCACCAGCTCTTTCACCAGCGGAATAATATCCGGCGCCTGATTAATGGCCGTGGCAATATTGGTCAGCGGACCAATCGCCACCAGAGTGATCTGATGCGGCTGCGCCCGCACGCTGTCGATAATAAACTGCACCGCGCCAGGCGCCTCATCGCTGAAAGCATTATCAAACGCATCGCCCAGCCCATCTTCACCGTGCAGCCTGGCGGGCGCAGAGGGTGCCAGCGCCAGCGGCCGTGAACAGCCGCGCCAGACCGCCGCGTTAATCGCCATTTTGTCGCAAAACAGCCGGGCATTTTTCACCGCCTGACCCACCGCCACATTACCAAAAACCGTTGTAATCCCCAGCAGATGCTGCGTCCGCGCCGCATAGGCCAGCGCAAAGGCATCATCCACGCCGATATCAGTATCAAAAATCAGGGTACGCATAGGGTCTCCGCAACGGGCTGTAAACCATCAGCATTACCCCGTCAGCGGGCAGGGCGTCAAGCGATTCAGCCGCCACCAGCACACGCTTGCCAGCCTGAAACGGGCGTCGTATTATCAGCCGCTCAAGGTGATGGCGTGCCACCTTTCCCAACCGCCGGTGGGCTTAACACCGGCTGATGACGCCTGACACTCAATCCTTTCGCGGGAGCTGAGGTGTCAGGCGCAGTTTATCTCTGCCTCTCCCCTCAGCCCGGCATTACTCTGTAATCAGGAGCAAGACATGTTTAAACCGTTACTGGCTGTGGTGATCGGCGGCTCTGCTGGCTGTGTTCTGCGCTGGCTGTTCGCGATGCGCTTTAATGCGCTCTTTCCCAACCTGCCGCCTGGTACGCTGCTGGTGAATCTGATCGGCGGTCTGGTGATTGGCGGCGCGATGGCCTGGTTTGTCCGCCATCCGGAGATCGACCCGATCTGGAAACTGCTGATCGTCACCGGACTCTGCGGCGGGCTGACCACGTTCTCCTCGTTCACCGCGGAACTCATGGGACTGCTGCAGGCAGGGAAATATCTCTGGGGGATGGCGATCGTGCTGGTGCATGTGATCGGCTCGCTGCTGATGGCGTTTGCCGGTTTCGCGCTGGTCACGCTGCTGGGCTGACCCGGCGAATCGGCGCTTGTCATAACGCTTAAGAGGTAGATACTGTTTCAGGTTTTACTCCCGCGCTGCGCTGTGCGGGCGTAATGCTGAACGTCACCGATTATTCCGGACGATTAAGGAGCCGAGCAATGCGAACCAATTCCACCTTCCTTAACCTGGTGTTGTTAAACGGTGCACCCGGCCAGAAATTACAGGCGGCGCGTGACGCCGGTTTTGATCAGGTCGAGATCTGGCGCGAGGATGTTGACGCAAACGCGGGCGGCGCGGCGGCCCTGGCGGAGATTGCCGTCTTAAAGGGACCCGGCTTTATCAATCTGCAGGTGCTGCGCGATTTTACCGGCGCACCGGGTGCGCTGCGCGGAAAGAAGCGTGAGGAGCTGCGCGAGTTTATCCGGATCGCTCAGGCGCTGGGCTGCGACACCATTCAGGCACCGGCCAGCACCCGCGAGGATTGCTGTGCAGATCAGATTGATGATGACCTGCGCTGGATGGCCTCTGAAGCCGCACGCTACAACATGCGCATCATGTATGAGCCGATGGCCTGGTGCAGCGTGGACAACACGCTGCCGCTGGCGTGGCAGCGACTGCAGCGGCTCGACCAGCCCAATATCGGACTGGTGGTGGATCTGTTCCACATCTGCGCGCTGGGTGGCGACGCCTCGCATCTGGACGGCATTCCCGCCGACCGCATTTATGAAGTGCAGTTGTGTGATATGGCCGCCGTTCCCGCTCAGGATAAGCAGAGCCTGATGGCGATGGCAAAGCATCAGCGTCTGCTGCCCGGCGATGGCATTATCGACGTTGAACGCTTTGTCGATAAGCTCAAAAGCGCGGGCTATCAGGGGCCGGTGGGAATCGAAGTTTTTAATGATGCGCTGAAACGCCTGCCGCCGGACGTGGCTGCGCGTCATGCCCGGCAGGCGTTAAAGCGTTGCTGGGGTTAATCCTGTAAGCACTGCCCGATAAACGCGGCGGCGTGCATGGCACCCTGGGCTGAGATGGTGTGGCCAGTGGCGGGTTCAAAGCGCGCGTCGACCGGCACCGAAGCGGCTCTGAGCCGTGCGGCGGCAGATTCGCTCTCCTGCCACGGAATGACATCATCGGCCTGACCGTGAATCAGCAGCGCGGGCACATGAGCCTGCGGCGTTAATTCACCGTCAACCGCCAGACGACCCGAGAAGGCGACCACGCCCGCCAGCGGATAACGGCCAGAAGCCAGTGCATCCAGCGCCATGATCGACCCCTGAGAGAAGCCCACCAGCACCACATCCTGCCAGCGATCGGCGAAGCCGTGCTGCGCGACAATCTCGCTCAGCGTCGCATCAAACGCCGCCCGCGCGGCCCGTACCCGGCCCGGCCGGTTCTCTGGCGTCACGTCCGCCAGGCTGAACCACTGCCAGCCAAAACCGGCGGGAAAACGTTCAGGTGCATTGGGTGAGGCAAAAATCACATCCGGCAACAACGTCGCCCAGTGACGGCCAATCGGAGCCAGATCGTCGCCGTTACTGCCTACGCCATGCAGAAAAATCACCAGTACTTTTGCCATCATTGCTCCTTTAGCTTACGCCCTTAAAAACCGTATTCACTCATATCCGGGCCAGCCGGAACGATCCCGTTCGGATTCAGCGCCTTGATTGAGTAATAACCCTGTTTGATGTGATCGATATTGACCGTCTCACGTACGCCAGAAACCGACAGCATGCTCTTAAGATAGCGATTCAGCAGCGTATAGTCGCGTATCCGGCGCAGGTTGCATTTGAACAGGCCATGATAGGCGACGTCAAAGCGAATCAGGGTCACGAACAGGCGAATATCGGCTTCCGTCAGCCGTTCACCCAGCAGGAAGGTGCGGCCATCGCCGAGCAGGGCCTCCAGTTCATCGAGCTGGCTGAAGACATCGTTAAATGCCTGCTGATAGCTGATCGCGGTCGTGGCGAATCCGGCGCGATAAACACCGTTATTCAGACGCGGATAGAGGCTCTCATTCAGCGCATCAATCTCCGCACGCAGCGCGGCGGGATAGAGGTCGATATGGTTATCGGCCAGGTTGCCAAAGCCGCTGTTAAACATGCGCACGATGTCAGCGGACTCGTTGTTAACGATGGTGCCGGTTTTCTTGTCCCACAGCACCGGCACGGTGGCGCGGCCGGTGTAATCGGGCACGACGCGGGTATAGATTTCATGCAGATATTGCGCGTTGTTCAGCGGGTCCGGCTGCGAACCGGGAAAATTGCCAAAGCGCCAGCCCTGGGCACCGAGCTGCGGCTCTACCACCGTCACGCTAATCAGCGACTCCAGCCCTTTAAGTTTACGGGCCATCAGGGTACGGGATGCCCACGGGCAAATCAGCCCCACATAAAGATGGTAACGATCGGGTTCGGCCGCGAATTCAGTGGAGCCATCGCTGCTGATAAAATGCCGGAAGCCGGACGTCTGACGGACGAAGCCGCCCTGTTTATCGGTAGCCTGCACCGGATGCCAGTCACTACTCCATTTGCCTTCTACTAACATTGTGCGACTCCTCTGTGATGAGAGACGCAGCTTAACTGATGCCGAAACAGCTGATAATCCGGTCACGAAGACAATCATTTATTCCATTATGGAAGAAATCACGCCAGCGGAAAGTGGGTGAAATGCGTCACCAGAAAGTCGATCAACAGGCGCGCCCGGTGTGCCAGATGGCGGGCAGGCGGATAAACCGCAAACAGGCCCAGCGGCGGCGTCCCGACGTTCTCCAGCAGCCGGACAATCTCACCACGTTGCAGCGCCGGAGCCGCAATAAAACCGGGCAGACGCGCAATGCCTAATCCGGCGACGGCGGCCTGCAGGCAGGCTTCGGTGTTGGCGAAGCGCAGACGCCCGCTCACCGGTACGGTAACTATCTCGTTGCTACCGTCGCCGCTGGCAAACGGCCAGTGCCAGGGATCGCGAAAGTTGGTGTCGATAATGCACTGATGCTGATCCATGTCACGCCAGTGCTGCGGCGTGCCGAACTGCTCCAGATAGACCGGCGAAGCGGCGATGCGCACATGTACCTCACCCAGCTTGCGTGCCACCAGGCTGCTGTCGCTGAGGGTACCGATACGGATCGCCATATCAAAGCCTTCATCAACAATGTTGACGGCCCGGTCTGAAAAGCTCACATCCAGTTCGATCAGCGGATAGCGCCGGGCAAACGCCACCAGCACCTGGGAGAGCACCGCCGTGCCAAAGGAGCCGGGCGCGCTGATTTTCAGCCGGCCGGTTGGTGTGGTGGCGCTTTCCCGCACGCTGGCATCCAGCGCCTCAAAGGCATCGAGCAGGTTTTTCACCCGCTCATAATAGCTGCGCCCGACGTCGGTGGGCGACAGGGCGCGCGTGCTGCGCTTGAACAGCTGGACGCCGAGCTGCTGCTCCAGCTTTGAAACCAGCTTGGACGCCTGACTGCTGCTGGTGCCCAGACGTAACGCCGCCGCCGAAAAGCTGCCGGTTTCCAGCACCGTGACAAACATCCGGTCACAATCGAGTCGATCCATGGCGATGTCCTGTGGAGGTAAAGTGGCAGTATAGGGGCTGCGGCCAGGCGTTGCAGCCTTCACTTTGCGTGCCTTAACCCTTTCGCTGGCGGGGAAAACCTGCTTGACTGACTCTCTGCCCGACGTTCTCTGGAGTATTTCATGTCGCTGATTCACCTGACGTCACTGGCGGAGATCCCGGCCGCCGAGTGGGATGTGCTGTTGCCTGATGACCAGCCGTTTTTACGCCACGCCTTTCTGCTGACCTTAGAAGAGAGTGGCAGCGTGCGGCCCGAATCCGGCTGGCAGCCTGATCACCTGCTGTGGCGGGAAAATGGTGAGACCCGCGCCGCGCTGCCGGGCTACCGCAAACGCCACTCGCAGGGCGAATATGTCTTTGATCACGCCTGGGCGGATGCCAGCCAGCGTGCCGGGATCCGCTACTACCCGAAATGGCTGGGGGCGATTCCCTTCAGCCCGGTCAGCGGCGCACGCCTGCTGGGTGACACCTCCGCTGCGGCACAGCTGCTGTCGGCCCTGCCGGAGAGCCTGTTGCAGCAGGGGTTAAGCGGCGCACACATCAACTTTACCGATGCGCAGGCTAACCAGCTGCTGGCCGATCAGCCCGACTGGCTGTCCCGGCTCGGCTGTCAGTATCACTGGCATAACCGTGGATACCGCGATTTTCAGGACTTCCTGGACACGCTGATGTCGCGCAAGCGCAAACAGCTGCGTAAAGAGCGTGAGCAGGTGGCGCAGAGCGGCTTTGAGTTTGACCGCTATCGCGGCTGTCAGCTGCGCGAAGATCAGTGGGATTTTGTCTACACCTGTTACGCCAACACCTATGCGGTGCGCGGTCAGCGGCCCTATCTGACGCGCGACTTCTTCAGCCTGCTGGCGGAACGGATGCCGCAGAATATTGTGGTGGTCATCGCCCGCTTACAGCAGCAACCGGCGGCGATGGCTTTCTATCTGCGGGACAGCCACTCGCTCTATGGCCGCTACTGGGGCTGTCTGGCGGAGTTTGACCGGCTGCACTTCGAAACCTGTTTCTATCAGGGGATGGATTTAGCCCTTGATGAAGGGCTAACGCGCTTTGATGCGGGTGCACAGGGCGAGCACAAACTGGTGCGCGGCTTTGAGCCGCAGATCACCCACTCCTGGCACTATCTGCTGCATCCCGGCCTGCGCGATGCCGTGGCAGATTTTCTGGTGCAGGAGCGGGAAGGCGTACGCGGCTGGGCGGAAGAAGCGCGCGACGCCTTACCCTATCGACGCGGCGATTAATCGATGCCGACAAAACCGCCGGTCTGATGCTGCCACAGACGGGCATAAAGACCGTTCTGCGCCAGCAGCTCGTGATGGCTGCCCATCTCGGCAATACCGCCTTTATCCAGCACCACCAGGCGATCCATCTTCGCGATGGTCGACAGGCGGTGCGCAATCGCGATCACGGTTTTGCCCTGCATCAGTGACTCCAGGCTCTCCTGAATGGCCGCTTCCACTTCGGAGTCGAGCGCTGAGGTGGCCTCATCCATAATCAGAACCGGCGCATCCTTCAGCAGCACGCGGGCAATCGCCACACGCTGACGCTGACCACCCGACAGTTTCACGCCGCGCTCGCCCACATGTGCATCCAGCCCGGTGCGGCCCAGTGAATCAGAGAGCAGCGGAATAAACTCATCGGCGCGGGCGCGGTGAATCGCCAGCTGCAGCTCTTCCTCGCTGGCGTCGGGACGGCCATAGAGCAGGTTTTCCCGAATCGAGCGGTGCAGCAGCGAGGTGTCCTGCGTAATCATGCCAATCTGGCTGCGCAGGCTCTCCTGCGTCACGGTGGCGATATCCTGATCGTCGATCACAATCCGCCCGCCGTTCAGGTCATAAAGACGCAGCAGCAGGTTCACCAGCGTCGATTTGCCGGCACCTGAAGGGCCAATCAGGCCAATCTTCTCACCGGGTCGGATGTCGAGGTTAAAACCGTTAATCACCTGACGGCCACCGCCATAATCGAAGCGCACATCCTCAAAACGGATGTTGCCGCGGGTCACGTTGAGCTGCTTCGCCTGCGGTGCATCCTGCACGCTCAGCGGCTGCGCAATGGTTTTCAGGCCATCCTGGACCGTGCCGATATTCTCGAAGATGCCGTTGACGACCCACATAATCCAGCCGGACATGTTGACCAGGCGGATCACCAGACCGGTCGACAGCGCAATCGCCCCGACGCTGATCAGCGACTGGCTCCATAACCACAACGCCAGCCCGGAGGTTGAGACAATCAGCAGGCCGTTCAGCGCCGACAGCGTCAGATCCATGCTGGTGACCATGCGGCCGGCATGCTGCGTTTTTTCCGTCTGCTCCTGAATCGCCTCACGCGCATACTGCCGTTCCAGATCGCTGTGGGCGAACAGCTTGATGGTGGCGATGTTGGTGTAGCCATCAACAATGGTGCCCATCAGCTTAGAGCGGGACTCTGAAGAGACCACCGAACGTTTTTTAACGCGCGGCACAAAGAAACGCAGCGAGGCGCTGTAGGCCACCATCCAGATAATCAGCGGGATCATCAGCCGCCAGTCGGCACCGGCAAACAGCACCAGCGAGGTCACGGCGTAGATCAGCACATGCCAGATGGCGTCCACCAGCTGCACGGCGGAATCACGCAGGGAACTACCGGTCAGCATGATGCGCTGGGCAATACGGCCTGCGAAATCGCTCTGGAAGAAGTTGAGGCTCTGGCGCAGCACGTAGTTGTGATTCTGCCAGCGGATCATGCTGGTCATGCTCGGGCTGATGCTCTGATGCACCAGCATGTCGTGCAGGGCGATAAAAATCGGCCGCAGAATCAGCGCCACCGCACCCATCCACAGCAGTACCGGCCAGTTATCCTGAAACAGGCTGGCGGGCGTGGAGTGATTGACCATATCGATAATGCGGCTCAGATAGCTGAACAGTGACACTTCGATCAGCGCTGCCGCCAGTCCCACCACCAGCAGTGCCGCAAAACTTGGCCAGACCTGACGCAGATAGTAGAGGTAAAACGACCAGACCGTTGAGGGAGGCGAATCGGTGGGCGCGTCATGAAATATATTGATAAAACGCTCAAAACGACGATACAACATAGCGATACTCTTTCCGTCCGGTAAAGAGCTACAGCTTAGTGCATGAACCCCGATCGGCTAAAAGGAGAAAATATGGAAATCGTTATTCGGGCACGGGAACCGCAGGATGCCGCCGCCTATCAGCACCTCTACAGTCATCCCGATGTCTATCCGTGGACACTGCAACTGCCGTTTCCCAGCGTCGCCACCTGGGAGAAAAAATTCGCCAGAATGGATGCCGAGGGGTTTATCGCCTTTGTCGCTGAGATCGATGGCGTGCTGGCCGGGGAGCTGACGCTGTTCGTGGATAACAAGCCGCGCACCCGCCACTGCATCAGCTTTGGGCTGGGCGTGCATCCTGACTTTGGCGGTCGCGGCGTCGGTGAGCGCCTGATCCGCACCGCGATGGACTATTCCCGCAACTGGCTGGGCATTACGCGAATGGAGCTGGAGGTATTTCACGACAACGATCGGGCGCTGCGACTCTATGAGCGGCTGGGCTTTGAGCGGGAAGGGGTGATGCGTCAGGCCGCATTGCGCGACGGCCAACTGCGCGATGTGGTGATGATGGCGAAGCTGCTGAACGGGAAGTGATAACCGGAGCGGCATCTCTGCCGCTCCGTGCTGCGTTACGGATTTTTATTGCTGTAGCGCTGCATGTTCTGCTGCGTGACCAGCTCAAACGGGATCCACTGGTGGGCGTCCACCTTCTGGCCTTTGATCATCTGCTGCGCCACCTCAACCGACTTTTTACCCTGGCCCACCGCATCCTGGAACACCGTCACCGCCAGTCTGCCGCTCGCCAGCGCTTTCAGGCCATCCGGTGTGGCATCAATGCCGCCGACCAGAATGGTTTTCTTCGGCTTCGCCTGAGCCATCGCCATCGTCGCGCCAATCGCCATTTCATCGTTGTTGGCGGCGACAATATCAATCTCTTCGCCGTTCGACAGCCAGTTGAGCATTAAATCCATGCCCTCATTGCGCGCATAGTTGGCGGTCTGCTTCAGCACTACTTTCATGTCGGGATACTTTGCCACCACCTGCTCCACATCTTTGGTGCGCTGCAGCGCGCCCGCATCGCTGAGGTTACCGATCATAATGGCGACGTTGCCACGGTAACCGGCCTGCTTCGCCAGGGCCTCCATCTGCAACGTGCCCGATTCGCGTTCGTCAGAGCCGACAAACACCACACCCGGCGGCAGGGTTTTATCGCCCGGCGTGCGGTTAACGTAGACCAGCGGAATGTGCGCCTGCTGCGCCAGTTTCGTCAGGGCAGGGGTGCTGGCGGAGTCGACCGGATCGACAATAATCGCGTCTACGCCAGCGCTGATAAAACTCTGCACCTGGTCGGTCTGACGACCGACATCGCCGCGCGCATCTTCGAACTGCGCATCCAGATGACGCGCTTTGGCCTCTTTCTCAATCGACTGACGAATAATGGTCAGGAAGTTCTGGTCGAAATAGGCCATTGAGACGCCAATCTTCTCTGCCAGCGCCGACGTCGAAAGAGAAAGCAGACAGAGCATTGCCCATGCACGTTTATTCATTGGGGACTCCAGAGGTTACCGGATGGAATGGATTTTTCATTTATTATTAAAATGGAAAAGCAGGATCATTTGCAGAGTAAGAACTGCCGTCAGCTTTGACAACTGGCCCTTTTCACACTTGCTAGCGCCGCCACATTTTGCCGTGAAATTGCCGCGTCATAGCTGCCCGCGCCGGTGAAATCCCCGACCTGGCGCACACTCTGCGGCAGAGAGCCGTAGCTTTTCGCGCTTTTGTGCAGCGCCGCACGGGCAGTTGTGGCAGTTGCCAGAAAAGCGCGTAATCGGAGCCGTCGATCTCAACATCCGCACAATGACCGATGGTTAGCGGCCTATCTATATTCCCTTAAGCGGGAAATCTCAGCGTTATTCCTGAAAAAAACCTCGTGGCGTAACCCGCCGCTTTTTAAGGAATTCAGCTCATGCCAAAAGACCAAACCCCTCAACGGACGACCCATGTCCGCATCGGGATCCTCTGCCTGATCCTGTTCCTGTCGGTGGTGGCTTATGCCGATCGCTCGATCCTCTCGATCTCCGGATCGGCGATCAAAGAGGAGTTCGGGCTGTCCGCGATCCAGCTCGGATTGATCCTCTCGGCCTTCAGCTGGGCCTATGTCATCGGCCAGATTCCCGGCGGACTATTGCTTGACCGCTTCGGCGCCAAAAAAGTCTATGGCGTCACGCTGGCGCTCTGGTCCGTCTCCACGCTGGCGATGGGCTTCGTGGGGGAGTTCTCCAGCGGCATGACCGGCGCACTGATGCTGATGTTTGGGCTGCGCTTTATGCTGGGATTGATTGAGGCGCCCAGCTTTCCCGCCAATGCGCGCGTGGTGATTATGTGGTTCCCCGGCGCAGAGCGGGGACGGGCTTCCTCGCTGTTCAGCTCGGCGCAATATTTTGCCGTCGCCATCTTCTCGCCGCTTTCAGGCTGGCTGGTGTCGCGCTTTGGCTGGGAATGGCCATTCTTTGTGCTGGGCGGCATCGGTCTGGTGGCGGTATTTGTCTGGGCGGCCTGGATGCGCGAACCGCGTAATCACCCCGGCGTGTCGGAAAGTGAACTGCGCCACATCGTCGAGGGGGGTGCGCTGGTGGATATCGATGCAGCCCAGACGCTGAAAGCGCGGCCGCCGGTCAGCAAAGCGATGTTCAGAAAGCTGCTCACCAATCGCATGCTCTGGTGCGCTTATCTCGGGCAGTACTGCATCATCGCGCTCAGCTACTTCTTTATCACCTGGTTTCCGATCTATCTGGTGCAGGCGCGCGGTATGAACATCATGGAGGCGGGATTCGCCACCATCGCGCCGGCGCTGTTTGGTTTTCTGGGCGGCATCAGCGGCGGTTACCTGTCAGACAAATTAATCGCCCGGGGCTGGAGCGTCTCCTGGGCGCGTAAAACACCCTATATCGTCGGCATGCTGATGGCGTCGAGCCTGGTGCTGGCGGCGATCATTCCCGGTAACGGCGGCATCATCGCCATTATGTCCTTCGCCTTTTTCGGCAAAGGCATCGCGGCCGGAGCAGGCACCTGGACGGTGATCAGCGACACCGCACCCAAAGAGGCGGTGGGTCTGGCGGGTTCAATATTTAACGGCATCGGCAATATTGCCGGTTTCACCACGCCGCTGCTGTTCGGCATCATCGTCGGGCTGACCGGCAGCTACAGCATCGGACTGGCGTTTGTAGCGGCACACTGCGTGGTAGCGGCTCTGCTGTTCCTGCTGGTGATGGGACCGATTGAACGCGTCGGTGAAGAGACCGATCGCCCGGCATCCTATAATAATCAGGAGAAAGAAGATGGCATTAAAGCAATGTAAGGTGCTGATCAAAGGGAAATTCCTGCCACCGCAGTTGATAGAGAATATCGAAACGTCGTTCACCGCCTTCCGGCTGTGGGAGGTAGAAGATGAGGCAGCCTTTCTGGCTGAGCAGGGTGCCGATATCGACATGCTGGTCACCAGCGGCAATGCGGTCATGGGTGCACCCGCCGCGCTGATCGCCGCGCTGCCCAACCTGAAAGCGATCTGCAGTAACGGCGTCGGGTATGACAGCATTGATACGGAGACCGCCCGGTCGCGCGGCATTGTGGTGACCAACACGCCAGAGGTACTGAATGATTGCGTGGCCGATCTGGGGATGGCGCTGCTGCTGGATGTGGCACGCCGCATCAGTGAGGCCGATCGTTTCACGCGTGCTGGTCACTGGTCGCAGGGTCGCTTTCCGCTGAGCAGCAAAATCGGCGGCAAGGTATGCGGCATCGTCGGACTGGGCAATATCGGTCAGGCGGTGGCCAGGCGCGCGCAGGCATTTGATATGGCGATTCACTACTACAACCCGCGTTCACGCCCCGATGTGCCTTATACCCGGCATGAGAGCCTGGTCGCGCTGGCGCAGCAGGCCGATTTTCTGGTGCTGACGCTGCCAGGCGGTGCCGCAACACGCCATATTATCAATGCGGAAGTTCTGCAGGCGCTGGGGCCGCAGGGCTATCTGATTAACATTGCGCGCGGCAGCGTGGTCGATCAGCAGGCGCTGGTGGAGGCGCTGGAAACCGGGCAGATCGCCGGTGCCGGGCTGGATGTGTTTGAACAGGAGCCGCAGGTGCCCGACGCCCTGCGCCAGCGCGACAATGTGGTGATTACGCCCCATATCGCCAGCAGCACCCGTGAAACCATGGCGGCGATGGCTGAGCTGGTGTTTGAGAACATGCTGGCGTTTGCCCGGGGTGAGCCGGTGCTGACCCGGGTAGTGTAACCACACCCCTGACTTAACCCCGCGAAAACAGGGGCGGGGCAGGTGCCTCTCCTCTGACCACTCTTTTAACTCCCGCCTTCGCACAAAACAGCCTGAAGAAAATTTGTCCAGCTGCCGATATCACCTTACCCCCCGTCAATTTTAAGGAGTGATAGCGTGATAAAGCTGATTACCATTGATGAATTGCGTCCAGGGATGTTTATCCACAAGCTGGAGGTCTGGTGGATAAAAGACCAGCGCATTCATAATCAGATGCTGATCACTGACCCACGACAGATTGCCACGCTACGCAGTGAAGGGATCCGCCAGCTCTGGATCGACCTCGATCGATCGGTACAGACGCCGATCGCCTCCCCGGTCGCAAAGCGAACCATTGGCCGTACCCCGTTTTTTCAGGAGCTGGATCAGGCACAGCAGATCTTCCAGCAGGGCAAACCGAAAGTGCTGGCGATGTTCAACGAAGCGCGGCTGGGTAACGGCCTGAAACTCGATTATATGATGGACCTGGTGGATGAAATCGCCGGATCGATCACGCGTGAACCCTCTGCCATGCTGAGTGTGGCGCGGCTGAAAAATCACGATGACTACACCTATCTGCACTCCATGGCGGTCTGCGGGCTGATGATTGCGCTGGGTAAAAAACTCGGGCTGGATGAGCAGCAACTGCGTCGGGTGGGCATGGGCGGTTTACTGCATGATGTCGGCAAAGCGGCCGTACCGCTGGCGATCCTGAACAAAGAGGGCAAGCTGACGGAAGAGGAGTTCAGGGTGATGCGTGAGCATCCGGTGGTCGGCACGCAGATGCTGATAGAAGCCGACGCCGATGACGACCTGCTCGATATCGCCCTGCATCATCATGAAAAATATGATGGCAGCGGCTATCCGCACCGCCTGAAAGGCGAGGCGATCTCGTTCTACGCCCGTATGGCGGCGGTGTGTGATGTTTATGATGCGGTGACCTCAACCCGCTCCTATCGCAACGGCTGGACACCCGCAGAGGCGATGCACCAGATGCTGAGCTGGCGCGGCCATTTTGACCCTGCCTTGCTGCACACCTTTGTACGCACCATCGGTATCTATCCGGTGGGATCGCTGGTACGTCTGGCCTCGGGCCGGGTGGCGCTGGTGGTGAAAGCGGGCGAAAAATCGCTGATGCGGCCCTGCGTGCATGTCTTCTGGTCGCTGCACGCCCAGCGCGAAGTCAAACCGGAAGAGCTCGACCTCGGCGACAGCTTCTGCACCGACAGCATTGTGGGTGCCGAAGACAGCAAGCTGTGGGGCAACGTCGATCTCAATCGTATCTGGGCGCTGGAAGTCGCCTGATTTTTCGCCATTTTTACACTATTTTTACGCCCGCCCGCTGCATTTTAACCCCTTCTTTATACGCCTCCGCGCAAGCTAAGCCATAAATCCAATCCTCTGGAGGTTCCTGTGAGCGTGGGCGTAATAACTGGCATTGTGCTGGTGGTGTTGTTGCTGGGCTATCTGATCTATGCCCTGTTAAATGCGGAGGCCTTCTGATGGCGGCCAATGCTTTTTTACTCATCGCATTTTATCTGGTGCTGCTGATGGTGCTGGCGCAGCCGCTTGGACGGGGCCTGGCCTCGTTAGTGGCTGACAAGCCGGTATTTGCCCGCCTGGAAGCGCCGCTGTGGCGACTGCTGGGCGCGCAGGAATCGGATATGCGCTGGCCTCACTACCTGCTGGCGATCCTGCTGTTCAACGCGCTGGGCTTCGTGGTGCTGCTGGCGATGTTGCTGTTGCAGGGCTCGCTGCCGCTGAATCCTCAGCAGCTGCCTGGCCTGAGCTGGCATCTGGCGCTCAACACCGCCGTGAGCTTCGTGACCAACACCAACTGGCAGTCCTACAGCGGCGAAAGCACCCTGAGCTATTTCAGTCAGATGGTAGGCCTGACGGTGCAGAACTTCCTCTCTGCCGCGACCGGTATCGCCGTCGCCTTTGCGCTGATCCGTGGCTTTGCCAATCGCAGCTCTGCAACCCTGGGTAACGCCTGGCGCGACCTGACCCGCATCACGCTCTATGTCTTACTGCCGATCAGCCTGCTGATGGCGCTGTTCTTTGTCAGCCAGGGCAGCATTCAGAACTTCGCCCCTTATCACAGCTTCTCCACGCTGGAAGGCGTGCAGCAGACGCTGTCGATGGGACCGGTAGCGTCGCAGGAAGCGATCAAAATGCTGGGCACCAACGGTGGCGGCTTCTTTAACGCCAACTCCGCTCATCCGTTTGAAAACCCGACGGTGCTGACGAACCTGGTGCAGATGCTGAGCATCTTCCTGATCCCGGCCGCGCTCTGCTTCGCGTTTGGTGAAAGCGTGCGTGACCGTCGTCAGGGCCACATGCTGCTGTGGGCGATGACGCTGATGTTTGTGGCGGCGGTCGCGGTCGTGATGTGGGCCGAACTGCAGGGCAACCCGCACTTCCTCCAGCTGGGGGCCGACAGCGCCGTCAACATGGAAGGCAAAGAGACGCGCTTTGGCATTCTTAACAGCAGCCTGTTCGCGGTCATCACCACCGCGGCTTCATGCGGTGCGGTCAATGCCATGCACGACTCCTTTACCGCGCTGGGCGGCATGGTGCCGATGTGGCTGATGCAGCTGGGCGAAGTGATCTTTGGCGGCGTCGGTGCCGGTCTCTACGGCATGCTGCTGTTTGTACTGCTGGCGGTGTTTATCGCCGGGCTGATGATTGGCCGTACCCCGGAGTTCCTGGGTAAAAAAGTCGATGTGTGGGAAATGAAAATGACCGCGCTGGCGATTCTGGTCACCCCGGCGCTGGTGCTGATCGGCACCGCCCTGGCGATGATGACCGACGCCGGACGCAGCGCAATGGCGAACCCCGGCATTCACGGCTTCAGTGAGGTGCTTTACGCGGTCTCCTCGGCGGCTAACAACAACGGCAGCGCCTTTGCCGGACTGAGTGCTAACACGCCGTTCTGGAACCTGTTACTGGCTGTCTGCATGCTGCTGGGCCGCTTCGGCATCATCATTCCGGTGATGGCGATTGCCGGTGCGATGGCGGTGAAAAAAGTGCAGCCGGTGGGTAACGGCACGCTGCCAACGCACGGTCCGCTGTTTATTGCACTGCTGATCGGTACGGTGCTGCTGGTGGGTGCACTGACCTTTATTCCTGCTCTGGCGCTGGGCCCGGTGGCTGAGCATCTGCAACTTGTTCAGGGACAATCCTCATGAGTCGTCAACAACAGGCGTTATTTGACGCAGCCCTGCTGCGTACCTCGGCCTGGGATGCGGTGAAAAAGCTCGATCCTCGGGTACAGTTCCGTAACCCGGTGATGTTTGTGGTCTACCTCGGCAGCATTCTGACCTCGCTGCTGGCGGTGGCCATGCTGACCGGACGCATCAGCGGCAGCGCCAGCTTTACCGGGTCGATTGCGGTCTGGCTCTGGTTCACCGTGCTGTTCGCCAACCTGGCGGAGGCGCTGGCAGAAGGGCGCAGTAAGGCCCAGGCCAGCAGCCTGAAAGGGGTGAAAAAAACCAGCTTTGCCAAAAAACTGGCATCAGCGCGCTATGGTGCCGAGTGGCATCAGGTCAGTGCCGATGAGCTGCGCAAAGGCGATGCGGTGCTGGTAGAAGCGGGCGACATCATTCCCTGTGACGGTGAAGTGATGGAGGGCGGTGCCTCAGTGGATGAGAGCGCCATTACCGGTGAATCTGCACCGGTCATCCGTGAATCAGGCGGTGACTTCGCCTCTGTGACAGGCGGTACGCGCATTCTCTCTGACTGGCTGGTGATCACCTGTAGCGCCAACCCTGGCGAAACCTTCCTTGACCGGATGATCGCCATGGTGGAAGGCGCGAAACGCCGCAAAACCCCGAATGAGATTGCCCTGACCATCCTGCTGGTCTCACTGACCATCGTGTTCCTGCTGGCGACCGTGACGCTCTGGCCGTTCTCGGCATGGGGCGGAACGCCGGTCAGCATCACCGTGCTGGTGGCGCTGCTGGTCTGTCTGATCCCGACCACTATCGGCGGCCTGCTGTCGGCGATTGGTGTGGCGGGGATGAGCCGGATGCTGGGTGCTAACGTCATTGCGACCAGCGGACGTGCGGTCGAAGCCGCCGGCGATGTGGATGTGCTGATGCTGGACAAAACCGGCACCATCACGCTGGGTAACCGTCAGGCGACCCAGTTCCTGCCCGCGCCGGGCGTCAGTGAAGAGCAGCTGGCCGACGCCGCGCAGCTCGCCTCGCTGGCGGATGAAACGCCGGAAGGCCGCAGCATCGTGGTGCTGGCGAAGCAGCGATTCAATCTGCGTGAGCGCGATCTCAGCAGCATGGGTGCCAGCTTTATTCCGTTCTCCGCCCAGACCCGCATGAGTGGCGTGAATGTGCAGGATCGGTTGATCCGCAAAGGCGCGGTCGATGCCGTTCGTCGCCATATCGAAGCCAACCACGGTCGTTTCCCGGCCGAGGTCAATGCGCAGGTGGAAGAGGTGGCACGCAGTGGCGGGACGCCGCTGGTGGTGTCAGAGGGCGCGAACGTGCTGGGCGTGGTGGCGCTGAAAGATATCGTGAAAGGCGGCATCAAAGAGCGTTTTGCCGAACTGCGCAAAATGGGCATCAAAACGGTGATGATCACCGGCGATAACCCGCTGACCGCCGCGGCGATTGCTGCAGAAGCGGGCGTGGATGACTTCCTGTCCGAGGCCACACCCGAAGCCAAGCTGGCGCTGATCCGCCAGTATCAGGCAGAAGGACGTTTAGTGGCGATGACCGGCGACGGCACCAACGATGCGCCTGCCCTGGCGCAGGCGGATGTGGCGGTAGCGATGAACTCCGGTACGCAGGCGGCAAAAGAGGCGGGCAACATGGTCGATCTCGACTCGAACCCGACCAAGCTGCTGGAAGTGGTACACATCGGTAAACAGATGCTGATGACGCGCGGTTCGCTGACCACCTTCAGTATCGCCAACGACGTGGCGAAGTATTTCGCCATTATTCCGGCGGCGTTTGCGGCGACCTATCCGCAGCTCAACATGCTCAACGTGATGCAGCTGCACTCGCCCGCCAGCGCGATTCTGTCGGCGGTGATCTTTAACGCCCTGGTGATTGTGTTCCTGATCCCGCTGGCCCTGAAAGGCGTCAGCTACCGCCCACTGAGCGCCGCTGCGCTGTTGCGCCGCAACCTGCTGATTTACGGTCTGGGTGGCCTGCTGGTGCCGTTTGTCGGCATCAAAGCGATCGATTTGCTGTTAGTGCTTTCAGGCATGGCCTGAGGAGAGAAAAATGAGTCAGTTACGTCCGGCAATTTTACTGTTGTTGCTGCTTACGCTTGTCACCGGCGTGGTTTATCCTTTGCTCACCACCGGTCTGGCGCAGTGGCTGTTTCCATCACAGTCCAGCGGCTCGCTGCTGGAGGAAGATGGCGTGGCGCGCGGGTCCGCCCTGATTGGCCAGAACTTTACCCAGCCCGGCTATTTCTGGGGCCGTCCTTCAGCCACCGGTGATAAACCGTATAACCCGCTCTCCTCAGGCGGCAGCAACCTGGCCGCCAGCAACCCGGCGCTGGATAAAGCGGTAGCCGACCGCGTCGCTGCGCTGCGGGCCGCGAACCCGCAGGCGCCGGCAGCCGTACCGGTGGAGCTGGTGACCGCTTCCGCCAGCGGACTGGACCCGGATATTCCGCCGCAGGCGGCTCTCTGGCAGGCCCAGCGTGTCGCCGCCAGCCGCAAGGTGCCGGTCGCCCAGGTCGAGGCGCTGATTGAAAAGATGACGCATCGTCCGCTGATGCCATTCCTCGGCACACCGACCGTCAACGTGTTACAGCTGAATATGGCGCTCAACGAACTGCAATGATGGTGTTAAGGAAGCGATGAACCACGACGAACCTCAGCGTCCCGATCCCGACGCGCTGCTGCAGGCTAACCGCGAAACGCATCGCGGGCAGCTGAAAATCTACTTTGGTGCCTGTGCCGGCGTGGGCAAAACCTACGCCATGCTGCAGGAGGCACAGCGGCTGCGTGCGCAGGGTCTGGATGTGCTGATTGGCGTGGTAGAGACCCATGAACGGCCGGAAACCGCCCAGCTGCTGACAGGATTAACCCTGCTGCCGCGTCGCGCCACCGGCCGTTCGCGTCATGCGGAGTTTGACCTCGATGCCGCGCTGGCCCGCCATCCGGCCGTGATCCTGATGGATGAGCTGGCGCACACCAACGTCAAGGGCTCGCGCCATCCCAAGCGCTGGCAGGATATCGAGGAGCTGCTGGAAGCGGGTATCGACGTCCTGACCACCGTCAACGTGCAGCACCTTGAGAGCCTCAACGATGTGGTCGGCGGCGTCACCGGCATTCAGGTGCGCGAAACCGTACCCGATCCCTTTTTCGACAGCGCCGACGAAGTGGTGCTGGTCGATCTGCCGCCGGACGATCTGCGGCAGCGGCTGAAAGAGGGCAAAGTCTATATCGGCGACCGCGCTGAGCGCGCCATCGAGAACTTTTTCCGCAAAGGTAATCTCTTCGCCCTGCGTGAGCTGGCTCTGCGTCGCACCGCCGACCGGGTCGATGATCAGATGCGCGCCTGGCGCGATCAGCAGGGACGGGAACGCGTCTGGCACACCCGCGACGCCATTCTGCTCTGCATTGGCGACGACAGCGGCAGTGAAAAGCTGGTCCGGACCGCTGCCCGACTGGCGGCGCGACTCGGCAGTGAATGGCACGCGGTCTATGTCGAAACGCCCCGGCTCAACCGGCTGCCGGAAGCGCGGCGACGGGCAATCCTGCGCACGTTACAGCTGGCGCAGGAGCTGGGCGCGGAAACCGCCACCCTCTCAGAACCGGATGAAGCGGAAGCGGTACTGGGCTACGCCCGCGAACACAATCTGGGCAAAATCGTCACCGGCCGTCGCCCGCTGCGGCGCTGGCGGCGTGACAGTTTTGCCGAGCGTCTGGGTCAGCTGGGTCCCGATCTTGACCTGCTGGTCGTCGCGCTGGATGAGCCGCTGAAAGATGCGCCGCATCCGCTGCCGGATGGCCGCGTCAACAGCGAGAAATGGCGTATTCAGCTGCGCGGCGTGATGATGGCGCTGGTGCTCTGCATTCTGGTGACCGTGGCCGGACAGTCGGTGCTGATCAGTTTCGATCCCGCCAACTGCGTGATGATCTATCTGCTGGCGGTGGTGATCGTGGCGCTGCGCTATGGCCGCTGGCCGTCGGTGATCGCCACGGTGATGAACATCATCGCCTTCGACCTCTTCTTTGTGGCCCCCACCGGCACGGTGGCGGTTTCCGACCTGCAATATCTGGTGACCTTTGGCGTGATGCTGGCGGTCGGCGTGATCGTCGGCAATCTTACGGCAGGCGTGCGTTACCAGGCGCGCGTGGCGCGCTACCGTGAACAACGGGCGCGCCAGCTCTATGAAATGGCGAAATCGCTGGGCAGCGCGTTAACGCCGCAGGATATCGCCGCCACCAGTCAGCGGGTGCTCGACGCCACCCTGCAGGCGCGCTGCCTGCTGCTGCTGCCGGATGAGCAGGGCGAGCTGAAACCGGTAGGCGATGCGTTACCGGCCAGCGAGCCGGATCGCGCGATTGCGAAATGGAGTTACAGCAAAGGCCAGCCTGCGGGCGCGGGCACCGATACCTTACCGGCGGTGCCTTATCAGATCCTGCCGCTGAAAAGTGGTGCGCACTGCCGGGGTTTGCTGGTGGTGGAGCCGCAGAACCTGCGTCAGCTGATGATCCCCGAACAGCAGCGGCTGGTCGAAACCTTTACCGTGCTGATCGCCAACGCCCTGGAGCGGATGGCGCTGTCGCACAGCGAGGCGGCCTCCCGGCTTTCGGCAGAGCGTGAACAGCTGCGCAATGCGCTGCTGTCAGCGCTGTCGCACGACCTGCGCACCCCGCTGACCGTGCTGTTTGGTCAGGCGGAAATGCTGATGCTCGACCTGGCCAGCGATAACTCAAAATATGTGCCGCAGGCCAGCCAGATCCGCGAGCAGACGCTGAGCACCATCCGGCTGGTGAGCAACATGCTGGATATGGCGCGCATTCAGTCGGGCGGCCTTAATCTGCGGGAAGAGTGGCTGGCGCTGGAAGAGGTGATCGGCGGCGCGCTGAGCAGCATGGCACCGTCGCTGAAAGGGCATGAGGTCCAGCTCGATCTGCCGGACGACATCGTGCTGATCAAAGGCGACAGCACGCTGCTGGAGCGGGTCTTCACTAACCTGATAGAGAACAGCCTGAAGTATGCCGGTAACAGCGCCCCACGTGGCATTCGCGCCTGGCGGGCAACGACACGGCTGGAGATCGCGGTCTGGGACAGCGGACCGGGCATTGCCGAAGAGGATTTAACCCGGATATTCGATAAGTTCTGGCGCGGCAATAAAGAGTCGGCGGTGCCGGGCGTCGGGCTGGGTCTGGCGATCTGTAAAACCATTATCGAGAGCCACGGCGGCCAGATCTGGGCCGAAAACCGGCCCGAAGGTGGCGCGGCATTTCGTCTCTCGCTGCCGCTGCCGCCCGCCCCTGAAATTTCTGACGAAGGGCTGAAATAACTTCACAGTGAATCGGTTATACTCCCGGTCCTGTTTGTTAACATGTGGGACCGTATGGAACGTTTTACCGAAAACCTGATGTATGCATCGCGCTGGTTGCTGGCTCCGGTTTACATTGGACTTTCGCTGGGATTGCTGGCGCTGACCATTAAATTTTTCCAGGAAATTTTCCACCTGCTGCCCAACATTTTCAGCATTGCGGAAAACGATCTGATCCTGCTGCTGCTGTCGCTGGTGGACATGACGCTGGTTGGCGGCCTGCTGGTGATGGTGATGCTGTCGGGTTATGAGAACTTCATTTCTAAGCTCGATATCGACGAAGACAAAGAGAAGCTGAGCTGGCTGGGCAAGATGGACTCCGGCTCGCTGAAAAACAAAGTCGCGGCCTCCATCGTCGCCATCTCCTCGATTCACCTGCTGCGGGTGTTTATGGAAGCGCGCAACGTCGAAAACGACAAGCTGATGTGGTACGTGATTATCCACCTGACCTTTGTGCTTTCCGCCTTTGTAATGGGCTGGCTGGACAAAATGTCGCGCTACGATAAAAAGTAAATTTCTCCCTCTGGCGACCCGCTGACGCGGGCGCCTGCTTTATCCTTTCCGCTCTGTTCCCCCTGAACGATCCGCTGGCTGCGAGGCCGGACGCGTGCCTGCCAGTTGCGGCATCACCTCTTTGATCATCGCAAAAAAGTGCTGCAGCCTGGCCGGGTAGTAACTCGCCCAGGGATAGGTCAGCCACACCGGAAGCGGCGGTGCCTGCCACGCAGGCATCAGCTGAACCAGGCCGCCATCCGCTAAATCTTCCTGCACTGCCCATGAGGAGACAATCGCCGCGCCCATTCCCGCCAGCGCCGCTTTGCGCACCGCGTATAAACTGTCGCTGCTCAGCCGCGGCGTAATCGCCAGGTTCACCGGCTGACCGTCGTCAATCTTCTGCAACGCCACTTCGTTACGGTAAAAACTGGTCAGCGCCAGCCACGGCAGATCGCGCAGCTGTTCAATCTGTTCTATCGGCGGATGCTGCGCCAGCAGATGCGGAGCGGCCACCACAATGCGCGGCACTTCGGCCAGCAGCACCGCCACCACCGAGGGATCGGTCGGCGCGCCGACCTGAATGGCGCAGTCCACATTCTCCGCCATAAAGTCGGGCGTGCGGTCATTCAGCATCCACTCGATATTGAGCCGGGGATAGCGGTGCAGATAGTCCACCAGCGGAGCGATCAGCTGATCCTGACCAAAGGCGTGCGGGGCACGTACCCGCAGCGTACCGACCGGGTCGGCGCTGGCGCCGGTCAGCTCATCTTCCAGCGCATGCCAGGTCGCCAGCAGCTGCCGCGCCTGGGCATAGCAGCGTTCGCCATCATCGGTCAGTTTCAGCGCATGGGTGGTGCGCAGGATCAGCTTCAGCCCCAGACGCTGCTCCAGGGTCTGCAGCCGACGGCTGACGGTGGGCTGTGTCGTACCGAGCTGGGCGGCGGCGGCGGATAAGCTGCCGCTCTCGACGATACGGATAAAGGTCTGCATCAGGTCGATGCGATCGCTGCTGTTCGGGTTATTCATACGTACCACGCATAACGGTTTTGCCTGATGTCAGTCTACCGCGTATAACCGCGATGCGCTTTAATGGTGGGACGAAATGATGAGGATTACAGCATGTCAGCCATACAGACCCGGACTCAAAATGAATCGCTCTCCACGCCGCTGGTGTTTACCCTGGCCGCCGGTGCCGGACTCAGCGTGGCGTCGATTTACTACAGCCAGCCGATGCTGGATATCATCAGCAGGCAGTTTAACGCCGGCATTGGCGCAGTCGGCATGGTGCCGATGCTGACCCAGGCGGGCTATGCGCTGGGTATTCTGCTGCTGGCCCCGCTGGGGGATCGTCATGACCGCCGCACCATTATCTTTATCAAGGGCTTACTGCTGGTCGCGGCGCTGCTGCTGTGTGGTTTTTCCGGCGGACTCAGCGCGCTGCTGGTTGCCAGTTTTATCACCGGCCTGACCGCCACCGTGGCGCAGGATATTGTGCCCGCGTCGGCGGCGCTGGCCCCGGAACGCAGCCGCGGTAAAACGGTCGGCACGGTGATGACCGGGTTGCTGGTCGGCATTCTCTTATCGCGGGTGGTCAGCGGGGTGGTGGCGGAGTATTTCGGCTGGCGCACCATGTATATGATCGCCGCGCTGGCGGTGCTGCTGATTACGCTGACGCTGTGGCGGGTGCTGCCGCGCTTCGCACCCGGTACTTCGGTGAGCTATCCGCGTCTGTTGCTGTCGCTGGTGCATCTGTGGCGTCACCATCAGACGCTGCGCCGGGCTGCGCTGGCTCAGGGTCTGCTCTCTGTAGCCTTCAGCGCCTTCTGGTCAACACTGGCGTTGATGCTCAGTGACCGTTTTCATCTGGACAGTGCCGTCGCTGGTGCCTTTGGTTTAGCCGGGGCTGCAGGTGCGATGGCGGCACCGCTGGCGGGCAGTTTTGCTGACCGAATCGGCCCGGCAAGAGTCACCCAGGCCGGTGCCGGGCTGGTGACGATCTCTTTTGCGCTGATGTTTCTGCTGCCGCTGCTGCCTGTGCCTGCGCAGCTGGCGCTGATAGTCGTCTGTACCATCGGCTTTGATTTGGGCGTGCAGGCTACGCTGGTAGCACATCAGACGCTGGTCTACGGTCTGGCGCCGGAAGCACGTAGCCGTCTGAATGCACTGCTGTTTACCGTGGTGTTTATCGGAATGGCGACCGGTGCGGCGCTGGGCAGTCTGGCGCTGGCTCACTGGGGCTGGAATGGCGTGGTTGCGCTCGCCACCTTAGCTGGTGCCGCGGCTCTCGCGGTCCGCTTCGCCAGTCGCCACCTGAAAAACTGACCTCTCGCCCGTCAAAAAATGTGCCAGGCTTATTCATAAACCCGAAATATTGTGGAGTGTTATGAACTTTTTAGCCTGGACAGCAGCGACGGGCGGCCTTCTGCTGCTGATGTCGCTGGCTTCCGGTTGGATTCACCGGGGGCCAGTCACCTCATTTGGTCTGTTCCTTATCGCGGGCATGCTGTGCGGCCCGTGGGGATTTGACGTTATCCACCTCGATATCGTCACCCATTCCGAAGCCGTGGCCCACATCACTGAAATCACCATGGCGGCCTCGCTGTTTATCACCGGTCTCAAGCTGCGTCAGCCGCTGCAGAACAACTGCTGGCACACCGGGCTGAAACTGGCGTTTCCCGCCATGCTGCTCACGGTTGCCGCAATGACTCTGCTGGCGCATTTCCTGGTGGGATTAGACTGGCCGGTTGCGCTGGCGTTTGGGGCCATTGTCGCGCCGACCGATCCGGTGCTGGCGAGCTTAATCTCGGTCAACGATGCGCAGGATGATGACTCGCTGCGGGTGGCGATCTCCAGCGAGGCGGGCATGAACGATGGCTCCGCGCTGCCACTGCTGATGCTGGCCCTGCTGCTGTTCAATGGCGAAAGCCTGAGTGGCGCGATGCTGGCGCACTGGGGCGCGGTCGAAGTGCTCTGGGCGATTGGCGGCGGTCTGATCATTGGCTTTGTTCTGGGGCAATTGATCGGCATGCTGGCGACCCGACTGCGCAATGCGAATGGCGACGTTGCGCCCAATGATTTTCTGGCGCTGGCGCTGATAGCGCTGAGTTATTCGCTGGTGGAGTACCTGGGTGCCTCCGGCTTCCTGGCCGCCTTCGCCGCCGGACTGGGGTTACGCCGTGCCGAGCTGGGCGTGTTCCGTCGCCATCAGCCGGAAGATCTCTCTGACGACGAGCGTGTGTTGCCCTCTGAGGCGCTGGTGAACCCTAACAAACGTCTGGCGCATCAGGGCAACAACAATATGGTGAAGTCGATTGGGTTTGTAGTAGGCGACGCCCTCTCTTTTGGCGATACTATTGAACGTTTACTGGCGGCTGGCATGATGGTGGTGCTGGGCGTCACACTGGCGCAGCACTGGAACATCTATGGTGTGCTGATTGGCCTGGTGCTGTTTGCGGTAGTGCGACCGCTGGCCGTCTGGCTGGTGACCGTGCGCGCCGGACTGCCGCTGGGGCAGCGTCTGATGATTGGCTGGCTGGGCATCCGGGGGATTGGCAGCCTGAACTACATCGCCTATGCCTGGACGCACGGCATGCAAGGCCCGCAGATGGAAATTATGACGAATATGGCGTTAACGCTGGTGGTCTGCAGCGTGGTGGTTCACGGCACCACCGTGACGCCGCTGCTGAACTGGCGTCAGAAGCGCATCGAAGCCCTTCAGCGCAAGGTTTAACCTGAACGAACAGGAGTTAAAAATGAAAGTGACTCAGATAGTGCTGCTGAGCATCCTCGCCACCGGCAGCGCGCTGGCGGCGGACGACACTGATACTGAGCAGAATGTTTACGCCAGTCAGTTGTGCCACATTGTCAGCGGCGAGAAAAAGGTCGCGAGTGCGGATCAATATGTTGAACAGATGAAATCGTCAGTGGCGAGCAGTCAGTCGTCATCGGCGATGAATCAGCCCGAATTTGATGAAGAGTCGGCGCGTGAAGTGGCCAGTGCCTGGCTGCAACTGGGTGACGATGAGCGTGCCAAACTGCGCGTCAACGAGCAGCAGTGCGAGCAGGCCGTGATGGCGCAGTTCCAGCAGGAAGATTAACCACACGGAATGAAATAAAAACGCGCCTGCCGGGCGCGTTTTTTTATGGCTTTCCTGGGGCCATTGCGTACATAATCGCCAGCCATGGCACCAGACTTGCATTTGTTCATACTTCTTTAGCCTACCGCAACGGTTCGCTGACATTTCAGGCATCACACAACAGGCATTATGATTACGCGTCGACGCTTTATTCTCGGCACGGGAGCGCTCGGGCTCTCCATGACCACCGGCAAATTATTTGCCCGCGATGACATTATTCCCCTCTGGCCGGATGATCCGCCCGGCGGTGGCGGCCCATCCGGCCAGTTGCATATTAACAGCAGCGGTTCCTGGTCAAATATCGTCAGCCCGGCGATTCAGCGCTTTAAACCGGAAAATCCGAATGGCGAAGCGGTATTAATTGCTGCGGGTGGCGGCTATCGCTGGATTGGCATGGGACGCGAAGCCTGGCCAGTGGCGCGCTGGCTCAATGCCAGTGGCTATACCGCCTATGTGCTCAGTTACCGGTTGCCGCATGAGAAGTGGCAGGCGGGTCGGCTGGCACCCTTGCAGGATGCGCAGCGCGCCATCCGGCTGGTGCGCTCTTTCGAGCGTAAGGTGCATGTGCTGGGCTTCTCGGCAGGTGGACATCTGCTGGGGCTGGCGGCGGCGCGGCCGGATTTTGAATCTTATCCGGCCATCGATCCGCTGGATGAAGTGGTGCCGAAAGTCGACAGCGTCGGCCTGATCTATCCGGTCATTACGCTGGAAGCGCCTTATCAGCACACCAACACGCATCTGATGATGGTGGGCAAAAATGCCACGCCGCAGGATGAGGCGAACTGGTCAGTGCAGAACTACGTGACCCGGCAGTATCCGCCGACGTTTCTGGCGCAGGCCGAGGACGATCACACCTCAAATCCCTTTAACACCGAGCTGATGCGCGACACCTGTCGTCGTAACCGCGTGCCGGTTGAGCTGATTCAGATCAGCAAAGGCGGACATGGATTCGGTCTGGGCAAGGCGGGTACGCCCGCAGCGTTATGGGATCAGGCGTATGTTCGCTGGCTGGATCGGGTTAGCTAAGTTGCACTGGCGCGGTGCGTCGCTGCACGTTACGGCCCGGTTATCCTTACCCCTGCGGCTGACGTAAAAAAAGCCGGCATTTGCCAGCCTCGCTAAATGAGCGATGTTCAGGAATGAAGCAATATCGCATAAAACATGATCGGCCTGATCAGAACTGATAGGTCAGGCCCATACCGATACTGTTTTTCGTCGTAATGCCGGTGGCACGCGTAAAGTCGTTTTCCTTCAGCAAGTTAATACGGTAGTCCACGTAGGTCAGCATGTTCTTGTTGAAATAGTAATAGGTGCCCACCGCAATATATTTCTGCATCGTCTGACTGCCCCCGGCAAAATTCCCTGCGCCCTGCAGGTTTTCGCCGCGCTGCGTGACAAAACCGACAGAGGGGCGCAAACCGTTCAGGAACTGGTACTGCGCAATCGCCTCAACGTTATGGGTTTTGTCGGCGACCTGTGCCAGCTGTCCATAAGGCGTAACGTCATTGGCTTCGCCATACATGGCGGCCAGATAGATCTGGCTGGCATCATATTTTGCAGAGGTGACCCAGGCGGTGGCATCGTCTCCCTGAGCGTCAGCTTGCTGAGTCAGCGTCCGTTTTGCTTTCATCCCAGCCGCCGCAATGCTCAGCCCATCGGTAATGCTGTAAGTCAGACCCGCGCCGTAACCATCCCCATTAGCCAGTCTGGCGGTTGCGCGGTCATTTTTTCCCTGATACTGCAGGGTTAGTTTTAATCCACCCCAGTCCGGAGAGTGCCAGGTTGCGAGGCCGGTTGAGCGTTTTGACAGGAAATTATCGTTGGTGGTCATGGTGCCGGAACCATAGATCGGCGCCATATCCGTGTAGGCAGAGGCAACATACAGGACTCCAAAGCTACGGCCATAATCGAACGAGCCGAAGTCGGCCAGTTTCAGACCGGCAAACCCTAAACGTGTGGCATTACCCGTTTGCGCGTCGCTACCGCCTTCACTGTGATTCAGCTGGAAATTATATTCCCACTGACCATAACCGCTAAGCCTGTCATTAATTTGCGTCTCACCTTTAAAACCCAGGCGGGCATAAGAGTTGTCGCCATCTTCTGCAATATTATCTGACAAAACATGGCGGGCATCGACTTTACCGTACAGGTCGAGCTTATTTCCGTCTTTATTATAAATTTCGGCGGAGCATGCAGAAAATGAGACCAGACAACAGATTGCATACGGCGCGACTATTTTTATTTTATTGTGCATATCATCTACCTTTATCCGTTAAATGAAGCATGAGGATGTTACCGCTCAGAGCGGCGTTCATTTCGATATCACGGTGGTCTTATTGAATAAATCAATAATAAAATGGATATAGCGGCCATAAAGGCTATGGCCATTTTTTATAATGACTTTCCCCTGGTGTTATTGCAGTCTGTCAGAACGTTTCCTGGTGAATATTTTATTAAAAGGCTAAGTCAGGTATGTCGCTTAATATCGTTTGTGCACCCGCATCGATATATTTTCGGGCAAGAACCGGGTCATTGACCGTGGCAATCGCGAATTCAATACCTGAACGGGCCAGTCGCGCCAGGTCTTCATCCGTCGCGAAGTCACCCAGGAAATGCAGGATCTGGCAACCTGTTCTGGCGAGGAGCGCCACGGGATCTTTTGGCGGGACGCAAACCGCCAGCCCACGCGGTACATCAGGCATAAGCGTTGCGGCAACCTGCAGCGAAATCTCCGAGAAGCTGCTGATAAATAACTTCTTCTCGCCTGCGGGCCACAGTGACTTCAGCTGAGCGATCGCAATTTCCGCCGTTTCCACTTCCTGCCCGGAGGTGGGTTTGATTTCCAGCTGCAGCCCGACGCCTTTATCCAGTACAAAGCGGACTGTTTCAGCCAGCGTAGGCACTTTCACGCCCCTGAACAGGTGGCCATAACGCACGCCCGCCTCCAGCGACCGGATCTCATCCAGGGTTAAATTCGCAACATAGCCTTTGCCATTCGTTGTCCGGTCCACTGAGTCGTCATGAATAATGACCGGGTGCATATCTTTGGTGAGTTTGACATCCACCTCCATCCACGTCGCGCCACGTTCAACGGCCGCCTGAAACGAAGGTAACGTGTTTTCTGGTGCCAGTAGCGGTGCTCCCCGATGAGCTATCAGGCGGGAGTTCACTACGCGTGCAGGGTGTTTTTGGGTCGACATTACGGGCTTCACCTTCTGTTAGGGTTTTATCGCAGGTTTACCTGAGCAAAACCTGGTTAGAAAATTCGGTTCTGACTTCATCACCCAGCGGTTTCGGCATGAACCGGGTGCTATGAACGCGCTCTTTGCTGTTGATCAGCCCGGCATCACGATTCACTTCTTTGTTCTGAGGCGTAATGCCATACACCTGCTGGAACAGCCGTTGGGTGGCGGGCAGCGTCAGCCAGTGGATAAACAGCAACGCTGCCGCTTTATGGGGGGCGTTTTTAGGTATCGCCACCATATTTCCGCCGCCGGGCATGCCGAAATCGGGGATATACAGGCGGATCGTTTTCGGGACTTCACCGTGGTTTTCTAATCCCACCAGGTAATCTTCCCAGGCGGGGACCAGCAGGAATTCACCGCTGACCAGTCGGGTGACGCTGTCGGCGTTGGAGGCCGTAATGATGTAGTTGGGGCGCTGCTGTTTGAACCAGTTCCAGGCGGGCTGCAGAGCCGTCAGGCTTTTTACATCCGCGTCGCCTTTCGTGAAGTCAAAACCCGGCACCAGCGTGCGCGTCACCGATTCAATAAAGGCCGGGCCGGATCCGCCGTTTTCAACGTTGAAGCCAAATTCCTGAGGATGACTTTGCAGGAAGGCCGTGATCTGCGGCAGGGTGCGTGGCAGCTCACTTTTTTTCAGGCGGCGTGAATCGTAGGCCAGACCGGTCTGGTTGCCCCAGAATGCCACGCCATAGCCTTTGCTGTCCGTTCCCTCAATATTGCAGTTCAGGGTTTTGCCTTCCGGCAGCAGTGTATTAATCGGGCCGAAAAACGTCTGCTGAGGCGATACAGTACCGAATGCGCCCCCGCCAATCGAAAACACATCAATATCACCGGTTTCCTCTCCCCGGTCAGCCATGAGTTTATTAATATTGCCCTGCAGTGTGCCTTCAGACAGGGTAACGTTAATACCGTACTGTTTTTCAAACAGGCTGACCTGCTCTTTTAAACGATCCTGGTAATACCATTGATACCAGGTTAATTTCCCTTCTTTTTTCGCCTGTTCGACAATCTGTTCCCAGTTCATCGTGGTTAAATCCTGAGCCTGGCTACAGAAAGCCCCGGCCAGCAATAATATTGCAGCTACGAGTCTGAACATATATTTCCCCAATAAAAACGTGTTAAACGCTGTCAGCCTTTTCCTGCAAAGGCGGCGACAGGATTTTTCGTCAATAATTTTTCTGCAATCAACATTAAAATGACATTTGGTACAACCAGCATTAAAGAAATGACCGCCGCATTGGGACGGATAAAGTTATAACCCAGATAAGAATAAAGAATGGTAGGGACGGTAATAAAATCGGGTGAGCCAACAATGAAACTGATGGCGAACTCTTCTATGGATAACGTAAAGACAATAATTAATGCGGCAAATATTCCCGGTCTGATGGTGGGCAGGCAGGCCACTAAAAAACGGTTTATTACCGAAGCACCCATATCCCGTGCCGCATCGAGCGTGTCCTGGCGTATCTGCGAAAACGACAGGGTCAGAATGCGGACGGCATAAGGCATCAGGATAATAATATGCCCCAGCAAAATCCCGCCAAACCGGCTGTGGATGCCCGCCACATTGAGCAACATGGAAAAAAACAGTGCGACGACAAAGCCCGGAACGATAAGCGGCAATAAGATCGCATTCTGTAAAAGATGTTTGCCCGTAAACGACATCCTGCCAAACGCCCACGCGGCAGGCAGAGACAGCATCAGCGTGCAGACGGAGACGGTGGCCGCCAGTAAATAGCTGTTCCTGAGCGCCTGGGGTAACGCGGTGGTGGTCCAGACTTCCACCCAGCGGCCCAGTGAGAGCACCGGCGGCAGGGCATCTGGCCATGCCCACGGATGGGTTTTATCGACCAGTGACCACAGGACGGTCAGCATAAAGGGAATAACCAGCCACAGCATAAAGAGCGCGATGATCATAATCATCATGACGATCCGCAGTGGGGATAAGGTCTGTCTGACTTTCATTATCTCTGTTCTCCGGCTTGTTGTAGCCACTTCGCCAGGGCGGCAAGTACGACTGCACCGACAAAAGCCGCCAGCATTAAAATCACCGCGACAACGGCCGCAAGATTCCAGCCCTGCGCGCTGATTTCAGGGAAGCGCAGCATATATTGCGAAAGAGAGAACACGCTGGTTGGCCCCGCAACGACCTGGAATGAAAAGTCACCCAGGGCGCCGATGAAGATCAGGACCAGCGATACCTGAACGGATTGGATAGATAAGGGCAGGATGATCTGTAACAACCGGGCAGTTTTGCCTGCGCCCAAATCCCGCGCGGCATTAAAAATTTCGTCGCCAATCGCGCGCAGGCTGCCGGACATAATAAGCAGCGCATAGGGAAGCTGTTTCCACACCTGCAAAATAATTATGCCAATTCCCCAGCGGTCATTCTGCATTCTGATGGGGTGAGAGATGATCCCCAGCTTAAGCAAGCCCAGGTTAATAAAGCCCTGCCAGGAAATCAGGTTGATAAACAGCAGCGCAGCGACCAGGCCGTGTACCATCAGCGGGGCTTTGAGTAAGCCGCCCATCAGCATCGAGCCGGGGAAAGGCTTTCTCAGCCACAGTGCCAGCGGAAGCGCCAGGGCAACGGAGAGCACCGCACTGATCACGCCGATTCTGAGCGAATAGCCTGTCGCGCGCCACAGCTGGCTGTCATTCAGAATGGTTTGCCAGTACTGAAGCGTGAAGTGCGCCGGTGCGCCAAAATCAAACAGGCCAACGGATTGCGCCAGCGCCATGATCACAATCAGCATCAGAGTGAGGATGACCGGCGCGACCGCAGGCAGCACCAGCAACCAACAGAGCCTGTTCCGGTTGCGCGTTTTCATGAATAGCTTTCCCGTAAAAAACGGATCTTGTCTGGCGCAATAGAGAAATTAACGTTGTCACCTTCGCGGATGGAATTTTTACCAACCAGCTGGATACACCACTGATATTCCGTTTCTTCATGGCCCAGCGGATGAACCTGAAGTTCAGAAAGGTTGCCCAGAAAACTCACCGCACCGATCCCGAAGGTCCGCGTGTTTTTTCCGGAACTGTGTTCGCTCAGTACGGCATCCTCAGGGCGCCAGAAGGTATAGACCTTGTCCGATACGGGCGGCACAGGGCTATGGATTTCCATTTCGCCCAGTACGCACGCAATGCGATACATCCCGGTGCTGCTGTCGCTCTCCAGTATGCGGGCTTTCATGACGTTAGCCTGGCCGACGAAACCGGCGACAAAGCGGTTTACCGGGGAATAATAGATCTCATCCGGCGTACCGGTTTGCTCAATCTTCCCGGCATTCATGACCACCACAACGTCAGACATCGACAAGGCTTCTGCACGGTCGTGGGTAACATAAATGGCGGTAAACCCATGGGAGCGCTGAAGCTGTCTGATCTCCAGCCGTACCTTGTCGCGTAATCTGGCATCCAGATTTGACAGCGGCTCATCAAACAACACGATTTCCGGACGTACGGCCAGCGCTCTGGCAAGCGCCACGCGCTGCTGCTGACCGCCGGATAACTGCGCCGGCAGTTTAGGCAAATGCGCATTCAGCGATACCTGGGCAGCGGTCTGCGCTACGCGATCGTCAATGTCCGTTTTCGCCATCTTCCTCTGCCTGAGGCCAAATCCGATATTTTCAGCAACGGAAAGGTGAGGAAAAAGCGCATAGGACTGAAAGCACATCGCCGTGTCGCGATGTTCAGGTTTGACATGATGCATATCCTGCTGGTGGATCAGCACTTCGCCACTATCAGGCGTGTAAAAGCCGGCAATAACTTTAAGCAGCGTGGTTTTGCCACAGCCAGATGGGCCAAGCAGGGAAACAAATTGCCCTTTTCTGGCCTGCAGTGAAATGCCGTTCAGCGCGACAAAATCGTCGAACGTCAGCGTGGCATTGTGGATTTCTAGCGTGTTCACGTTGGGCTGCTCCGTCATAAATTGCCAGGGACTTCTTAATTAATGCGAGGTGCATAATAATTTGCCGTATGGAATTTAAGCAATTTCAGGCAGGTTAAGAATTTATTAACTTTTTAAAACTTATTAATAACAGTGGAATGGATGTTTACTTTGAAATCGCACGTTTAACGCGCTAACTATTTTAATGCGTTGTGATTAATATTCAGGATCGAAGGGCAGGGTTGCTGAAACAGAAAGCGCAAAGGAGAGCCGGGCAACGCTGTCCTGAAAGATAGTGATGCGCTAAGCCGGGAGCAATACGTGGTCAGGCGGGAGTAAAACGAGAATGAGGGTGGACTGTCGCCATGGTTTTAAGCGCCTTGCCATGGTTTAGCTGCTGCATAAAAAGAAGTGTGTGGAGGGAGGCAGAACCCTGGGCAAAGTAAAAGTATTAATCCGGACAAAAGGTTCGTTTTTAATATAATGCGAATTGCATGATATTTCAGTGTCTCTCCATTATGTTTCACTCTTATGAAGCTTTTATGATCGGGATAAACCGGGCATGAGAGGCTGAATAGCAGCAAGTCTGACTGAAACGTAAAGGCCGGGCCCTTTACTACTCGTCATGCATAAAAGCATGCTAGGGTATTTTCAGAACCCATTATTAAACACGGTGAGGACAACGCTGTGGTTCATGGATATTCCGCTGGTCATGAAGTCGAACTTACTCGCAGTGAAAAACTTATTCTGGAGCTTGTCCGCCGCAACGATGGCATTTCCCGCGCCTCGCTGGTTTCGCAAACCATTCTGAATCAGTCATCTATTCACCGCATTGTTGATACGCTGACCGAAAACGGTTTTCTCAGCCTGGGGGAATCGCCGTCCCAGGGAAGAGGCAAGCCCAGCCCGTCGTTATCACTGAATGCGAATGCGCGTTATGGTTATGGCATCTCTATTAACTCAGACAGCGTTGCCGCCAGCCTGATTAATTTCCGGGGCGGTATTACAGACTACTGCGTACTGGATACGCATCCACGCGATCCTGCCCGGACCTTATTCAGTATCAAACATCACTATCTGGATACCTTGAAAAAACACGCTATTTCGCCTGAAAAAGTCTGTGGTGTGGGATACAGCATGGCGGGCTTTCTTTATGATTCACGAAAGTATTTCAATCCGCCTGAACCGTTAAAAAACTGGATGGGCATCGATCTGCGTCGTGAAATTACCATGTTATTTGATAGACCGGTCTGGATTGAAAATAACGCCACGACGGCAGCGCACGCTGAAGCCTTTTTAGGCGCCGGGCTGAAATACGATACGTTTGGCTATCTCTCTTTTAATTATGGTTTTGGCGGGGGCATCGTGATTAACGGTAAACCGTTTCAGGGTGCGTTTGGCAATGCGGGGGAGATCAGCCGTATTTTTACGCCGGAAGAGGGCAGGCTGCGCCCGGCTCTGGGGATCCTGATCGATCGGTTACGTCACGGCGGTATTGAAATTAAAGATATCCGCGATCTCAATCATAAATTCGATCCGGCCTGGCCGATTGCGCAACAGTGGGTAGAAGACGTCACGCCAAACCTGTATCGGGCAATAGATGCCATGAATGCGGTGATCGATCCCGGCGCCATCATATTAGGGGGTGAAATTCCCCGTAAGCTGGGCGAGATATTTTTAGCCAGGCCGCAGACCCGTTCGGATAAACGCTGGGACATTGCTGCGGAATATCCGGATATTCTGCTAAGCGCCATTGAGGGGGACAGTGCGGCACTGGGCGCGGCGCTGACGCCATTGCGGGAAACCTATTTTAATTAAGGCCGTTACCCGCAGACCAAAGTTTCAGCGGGTAACGGTAAGTCATGCGCATGAGCAGGGGGTATGTTACTAGCGCATTGTCACAAACTCTTCCGCTGCGGTCGGGTGGATCGCCACGGTGTTATCGAAGTCTTTCTTGGTGGCACCCATTTTCAGCGCCACGGCGAAGCCCTGCAGCATCTCATCCATACCGAATCCGATTCCGTGAATGCCGACAATCTTCTCATCTGCACCCACACAGACCAGCTTCATGCGGCACGGCTGACGATGCTGGGTGACGGCGGTGTACATGGCGGTAAACGACGACTTGTAGACCTTCACCTGATCGTCGCCGTACTGTTCGCGCGCCTGCGGTTCGGTCAGTCCCACCGTGCCAATCGGCGGATGGCTAAACACCACGGTCGGCACATTGCTGTAATCCAGATGCTCGTCGGGCTTATTGTTAAACAGACGCTCAGAGAGACGACGGCCTGCCGCAACCGCCACCGGCGTCAGCTCAACCGCACCGGTGTTGTCGCCCACGGCGTAAACGCCTGACACACTGGTGTTCTGGAATTTATCGACTTTGATATAGCCTTTGTCATCCAGCGCCACGCCTGCGGCTGCAATGTTGAGGTTATCGTTGGCCGGCTCACGGCCAATCGCCCAGACCAGGCAATCCACCGTATATTCGCTGCCGTTTTCCAGCTGCAGCGTCAGGCTGCCATCGCTGTTTTTAATCACCGCTTTTGGAATGGATTCGGTGTGCAGCGCCGGGCCTTCGGTGTTCATCACTTCGACCAGCGTCTCGGTGAGCAGCGGATCGAAGCTGCGCAGTGGCGCATGTTTACGCACGAACAGGTGGGTTTCTGAACCCAGCGCGTTCACGACACCTGCCAGTTCGACTGCAATATAGCCCGCGCCGATGACGGCGGTGCGTTTTGGCAGGGCATCCAGCTCGAAGAAGCCATCGGAATCAATACCGTACTCCGCACCCGGAATGTTGGGGTGAACCGGACGACCGCCGGTGGCGATCAGAATATGGTTTGCCGTGATAATCTCGCCGTTAACTTCGACGCTGTGCGCATCGACAAAGCGGGCAAAGCCTTTGATCACTTCAACTTTGTTTTTACCCAGCACGTTGTCGTAAGAGTTGTGGATGCGATCGATGTAGGCGCTGCGGTTTTTCACCAGCGTGGCCCAGTCGAAGCGGTTCACGGTGGTGTCGAAACCATAATCCGGCCCGTAGAGATGGATAGCTTCGGCGATTTGCGCGGCGTGCCACATGATTTTTTTCGGCACGCAACCCACGTTCACGCAGGTGCCGCCCAGCTCTTTCGCTTCAATCAGGGCACATTTCTGGCCATACATAGCTGCACGGTTAATCGAGGCGATGCCGCCGCTGCCGCCGCCAATGGCGAGATAGTCGAAATGTCGGGTCATTGAAGTATCCATCCGGTTGCATAAAAAAATTGGGGTTGAGTGTAACGCTGCGGGTCGAAATGACGCAAAGTTTGCGCCTATGATTGTAATAGGGTTCTGTTTTTTATTCGCTTACAGGGAAGCATACCATGCACCTTACTTTTCTCGGCACCGGCGGCGGTGCTCCCAGCCTGCAACGTAACGTGACGTCCATTGCTTTTACCCGTGCGCTGAGTGGTGAAACCTGGCTGTTCGACTGCGGGGAAGGCACGCAATTACAGTTTATGCGCTCCAGCCTGAAACCAGGCAAGCTGGATAAGATTTTTATCACCCATCTGCATGGCGATCATATTTTCGGGCTGCCGGGATTACTCACCAGCCGGTCAATGGCCGGGCTGACCTCACCGATGACGGTCTATGGCCCCAGAGGATTAAAGACCTTTGTTGAGACGGCGCTGTCGATCAGCGGCTCCTACACCGACTACCCGCTGACCATTGTGGAGATTGAGGCAGGCTGGACGCTGGATGACGGCGAGTTTCGTATCAGTGCCTGGCCGCTGAGCCATCCGGTGGAGTGTTTTGGCTACCGCATTGAGCAGCATGATAAACCCGGCCTGCTGGATGCCGCGCGGCTGAAAGCGGAAGGAGTACCGCGCGGTCCGTGGTTCCAGCAGCTGAAGCAGGGGGAATGTGTGACGCTGGAGGATGGACGGGTCGTTAACGGGGCTGACTATCTTGGCCCGGCGACGCCCGGCAAAAAGCTGGCCATCTTTGGCGATACCGCACCGACCGGGGTTGCGCTGCAACTGGCGGCGGATGTTGACCTGATGGTGCATGAAACCACGCTGGAGGCAGCGATGGTGGAAAAAGCCAACGGGCGTGGCCACTCTACGACACTGCAGGCGGCGGAAGTGGCTAAGCGCGCCGGGGCAAAGCGGATGATCGCCACCCATTTCAGCTCCCGCTATCTGGCAAAGGACATGAGCCGACTGCTGGCGGAGTGCCAGACGATTTTCCCCTGCACCGAGCTGGCCTCAGACCTGGCCGTATTCACTGTTTAGTGATGCAGTGCCGGATAAGTAAACAGCAGCAGATGGGTAATATTCAGGGCGAAGTGCAGGGCGGTCGCCAGCCATAAGCGGCCGCTCCAGTGCCATGCCAGACCGTAAAGCAGGCCAGCCAGGGAGGCGAAAATCACCAGCAGCACGCCGCCCTGAACATGTGCCAGCCCAAACAGCAGCGCGCTAATCAGCAGCGCGGGCATGCCGCCCAGCACCGCTCTCAGCCGCTGTTGCAGATAGCCCCGGAACAGCGCCTCTTCGGCCAGCGAGACAAAGAACAGATTCGCCAGCATAAACGCGGGCAGCCACGGTGGATTGTGAGGCTCAAAAGCCAGGCCACCCAGCAGCACGGCGCTTCCCAGCAGCAGCGGCACGGCGGCGATTAACGCCAGCGCGGCGATCCACGGATAACGCGGCGGGCAGGCACGGGCGCGAAACAGCGTCGGCAGGCAGGCCAGCAGCACAAAGGGGATCAGCGCTTTATCGAAGTTGAAGGAAAAACTGAACGGCAGGCTCTGCGCGCCAGCCTTTACCTCATCGACCTGCAGGGAGTTGTTAAAGCCGGGGAAAAGGTGGAGAAACATTCCCAGCGAAATCAGCACCAGCAGCGCTTCGCTCAGTATTTGCTTTCGGGAATGAATCGGGTCAAAGCGCCGCAGCGCGACCAGTGCGGCGATCCCCGCCAGCAGCGGTAAAACCGGCCACGTCAGGACATGATGATAAAATCCCAGCAGCGCGGCGAGCGCTAACAGCAGTAGCGCCAGCCGCCGGGCGGGTTGCAGCGCGCCGAGCGCGCCTGCCAGCAGAATCCACATGGTGGTTTATTCAGGAACGATCTGATTCACCACGAAGTGACCGGTACCGGTCGGGACCAGTTTTTTGTGCAGCCACGGCAGCAGGGTATTCATCTGCTGGGCCAGCTTCCACGGCGGGTTAATCACGATCATGCCGGAGGCGGTCATGCCGCGCTGATCGCTGTCCGGGCGGGCCGCCAGTTCGATCTGCAGAATGTTGCGGATGCCGGTCGCTTCCAGGTCGCGCAGCATGTGTTTGATCTGCTGGCGCAGAACCACCGGATACCAGAGCGCAAAGACGCCGGTGCCAAAACGTTTATGGCCTTCCTGAATCCCTTTCACTACTGCCTGGTAGTCGCTTTTCATCTCATACGGCGGATCGATCAGCACCAGACCGCGACGCGATGGAGGTGGCAGTTTCGATTTTAACTGCTGATAGCCGTCGGCACGATCGACGCGCGCGCGGTCATCTTTGCTGAATTCGTTACGCAGCAGCGGATAGTCGCTGGAGTGCAGCTCAGTGAGTTGCAGTCTGTCATCTTCACGCAGCAGATGGCGGGCAATCAGCGGCGAACCGGGATAGTAGCGCAGCGTGCCGCTGCGGTTCAGCGCACGGATCGCATCAAAATAGGGTTGCAGCAATTCCGGCGCATCGGGCTGCTGCCAGATACGCGAGATGCCTTCCAGATATTCACCGGTACGCTCGGCGTGCTCGCCGCTCAGCTGGTAGCGGCCTGCGCCTGCGTGGGTATCCAGGTAGAAAAACGGTTTCTCTTTCTCTTTCAGCGCCGTGATGATCAGGCTCAGAACGGTGTGCTTCAGCACGTCGGCGTGGTTGCCAGCATGGAAGCTATGGCGATAACTCAGCATTGTTTATCCTGTTGATGTATAAGGTTTTAATTGATGGAAAATCAATTTATACCAATTATTACCCCACGTATTACCCACAGAACGACGCACAGCAACCGACGCAGGAAAAGCATGAGAATCCGCGATTATATCAGGGATGACCCGCTGATGGACCAGAAGCGTGATAACAAATCAGGATCACGGGCATCAGACAAAAGCAGGCATCTTCCGTGCGGTGATCCGCGCGTTTCTTCCCCACCTCATCCTGGCTGCCATTGATTTTCGCTACACTAAGCCGCATGTTACTTAGATTGCGTTGCGCGACCCGCTGCGCCCCATACATCGATAAAGGACTGCGCTATGACCAATCCGCTACTGACATCTTTTACGCTCCCCCCTTTTTCTGCCATTAAGCCTGAACATGTGGTGCCTGCCGTGACGGAAGTGCTGAGTCACTGTCGCGCAGAAGTCGAAAAAGTCGTGGCGCAGGGTGCGCCGTATACCTGGGATAATCTGGTTCAGCCACTGGCGGAAACCGACGATCGTCTGAGCCGTATTTTCTCACCGGTCAGCCATCTGAATGCGGTAAAAAACAGCCCGGAGCTGCGTGAAGCCTATGAGCAGACGCTGCCGCTGCTCTCTGAATACAGCACCTGGGTCGGTCAGCATGAAGGCCTCTATCAGGCGTATCGCAACCTCAAAGAGGGCGATCAGTACGCGGCTCTGGATCTGGCGCAGAAGAAAGCGGTCGATAACGCCCTGCGTGATTTCGAACTCTCCGGTATTGGCCTGCCAAAAGATAAACAGCAGCGTTATGGCGAAATCGCCGCGCGCCTTTCTGAGCTGGGTTCGGCATACAGCAACAACGTGCTCGATGCGACCATGGGCTGGAGCAAGCTGATCACCGATGAAAGCGAGCTGGCCGGTATGCCGGAAAGCGCGATGGCGGCGGCGAAAGCACAGGCGGAAGCCAAAGAGCAGGACGGCTGGCTGCTGACGCTGGATATCCCAAGCTATCTGCCGGTCATGACCTACTGCGACAACGCCGCGCTGCGTGAAGAGATGTATCGCGCCTATGCGACGCGCGCCTCCGATCAGGGGCCGAATGCCGGTAAGTGGGATAACGGCCCGATCATGGCCGAAGAGCTGGCGCTGCGTCACGAGCTGGCACAGCTGCTGGGCTTCGACTCCTATGCCGATAAATCGCTGGCGACCAAAATGGCGCAAAGCCCGTCTCAGGTGATCGACTTCCTGAATGACCTGGCGGAGCGTGCGCGTCCGCAGGGTGAAAAAGAGCTGGAGCAGCTGCGTGCCTTTGCGCAGAAAGAGCATGGCGTTGAGCAGCTTAATCCGTGGGATCTCACCTATTATGGTGAAAAGCAGAAGCAGCATCTCTACACCATCAGCGATGAGCAGCTGCGTCCTTACTTCCCGGAAGAGCGTGCGGTCGCTGGTCTGTTTGAAGTGGTGAAGCGCATTTACGGCATCAGCGCGAAGCAGCGTACCGACGTTGAGGTTTACCATCCGGATGTGAAGTTCTTCGATCTGTTCGATGAAACCGGCGAACTGCGCGGCAGCTTCTATCTTGACCTCTACGCCCGCGAGCACAAACGTGGCGGTGCGTGGATGGATGACTGCGTCGGCCAGATGCGTAAAGCCGATGGCAGCCTGCAGAAGCCCGTCGCCTACCTGACCTGTAACTTTAACCGTCCGGTGAAAGGCAAACCTGCGCTGTTCACCCATGACGAAGTGATTACCCTGTTCCATGAGTTTGGTCACGGCCTGCACCACATGCTGACCCGCATCGAAGCGCCTGGCGTCTCCGGTATCAGCGGTGTGCCATGGGATGCGGTCGAACTGCCAAGCCAGTTTATGGAAAACTGGTGCTGGGAACCGGAAGCGCTGGCGTTTATCTCGGGTCACTTTGAAACCGGCGAACCGCTGCCGAAAGCGTTGCTGGATAAAATGCTGGCGGCGAAAAACTATCAGGCCGCGTTGTTTATCCTGCGTCAGCTGGAGTTCGGCCTGTTCGATTTCCGTCTGCACACCGAGTTCAACCCGGAGAAAGGCGCGCAGATTCTGGAAACCCTGCGCGAAGTGAAAAGCCGCGTGGCGGTGGTTCCGGGTCCGGAATGGGGCCGTTTCCCGCACGCTTTCAGCCACATCTTTGCAGGTGGCTATGCGGCAGGTTACTACAGCTATCTCTGGGCCGACGTGCTGGCGGCAGATGCGTACTCCCGCTTCGAAGAAGAGGGCATCTTCAACCGCGAAACCGGTCAGTCGTTCCTGGATAACATCCTGACGCGCGGCGGTTCTGAAGAGCCGATGGAGCTGTTCAAACGCTTCCGTGGCCGTGAGCCGCAGCTCGATGCGATGCTGGAACATTACGGCATTCAGGGATAAGACAGTTTGTGAAAATCTGTTTACTCGATGAATCAGGCGCCGGAGACGGCGCCTTATCACTTTTAGCGCAGCGCTGGCAGCTGGAGCACGATGAAGACGCGCTGCTGGCGCTGGTGCAGACCCCAACGCACCTGGAACTGCGCAAGCGTGATGAGCCAAAGCTGGGCGGGATTTATGTTGATTTCGTCACGGGCGCGATGGCGCATCGGCGTCGCTTCGGCGGTGGACGCGGCGAAGCCGTCGCTAAAGCGGTCGGCATCAAAGGCGGTTATCTGCCGGATGTGGTTGATGCGACTGCCGGACTGGGCCGTGATGCGTTTGTGCTGGCGGCGCTCGGCTGCCGGGTGCGGATGCTGGAGCGCCATCCGGTGGTGGCAGCGCTGCTGGAAGATGGATTGCAGCGCGGTTATCAGGATGCGGAAATTGGCCCGTGGCTGCGCGACCGCCTGACGCTGATTCATGCTGCCAGCGCGCAGGCGCTGGGCGATATCACGCCGCAGCCGGATGTGGTTTATCTCGATCCGATGTATCCCCATCGCCAGAAAAGTGCGCTGGTGAAAAAAGAGATGCGGGTCTTTCAGTCGCTGGTCGGGCCGGATGAAGATGCAGATGCGTTACTGGAACCGGCCCGTCGGCTGGCGAAGAAACGGATTGTGGTCAAACGGCCAGACTATGCTCCGCCGCTGGCGGGTGTGGTGACGCAGGCGGCCGTGGTCACTAAAAGCCATCGCTTTGATATTTATCCTCCGCTTTAACGCATAAAAAAGCCGGCTTCGCGCCGGCTTTAATCATGTATACGCCTCAGACGGAATTACTCGTCGTCTTAATCGCGCAGCGGCACAATCAGCATGTCGATGTGCACGGTGTTGATCAGCTGACGGGCTGAGGACATCAGCTTGCTCCAGAAATCCTGATGATGACCACAAACCACCAGGTCAACGTCATATTTCTTGATCGCATCAACCAGAACCTGGCCCAGGTCGCCACTGCCGCTCAGCGTTTCACTGATCGGATAGCCCGCCGCATCTGACAACCCTTTCAGTGCCGCATGCGTCTCTTCAGAGATGCGCTTCTGCATATCCCCTAAGTTGACATCAATCAGGCCGGTGTAGAGGTCGGAGTAATTCACATCAACGTGAATCAGGGAAATTCTGGCATCGTACGGACGAGCCAGTGAGACGGCCTTATCCACCAGCAACTGGCTTTCGGGAGAAAGGTCGACTGCAATCAGGATGTGTTTATAAGCCATGATAAAACTCCTTTCACGAGATTAAGGATGGCATCCGGTGTTCCTGCCGCGTCACAGCTTAGCGAAATCCCTTGCGCGAGCGGGCGATGAGCGCCACCAAAGTGTCAACCTGCATTGCAGGTGATGATGTTGTTATATCCTGAGTATAGCCTTCTCTGACGGCAAATGCTGCCGTTGCCGCCTGGCTTATGAATAAGATCAAGGCTATGCCAGATTTACTCGCGCTGAACGAAAATCATCGTTGGAAAAAATGTAAAGAATTCTCCTACACTGAAAAAAGGCGGACCGGTTCACAGCCGCTCAGGGGGTCGAAAATTTTCGCAGTCCGGTGATTCAGTGGCTGGTTTTTTCTGCAGGCAGGCTCAGTGTCTGACACGGGAGTCTGTTGCTGCGATGCCAGTCGGGAGGGGGAGAATATGATCAGCACTATTGCGCTTTTTTGGGCTCTTTGTGTGGTGTGTATCGTGAATATGGCGCGCTATTTTTCGTCTCTGCGCGCGCTGCTGGCGGTATTACGGGGATGTGATCCGCTGCTGTATCAGTATGTCGATGGGGCAGGGTTTTTTACCTCTCACGGTCAGCCGAGCAAGCAGGTGCGTCTGGTCACCTACATCTGGGCAAAACGCTATCTCGATCATCATGACGATGAGTTTATCCGGCGCTGCGAGCGGGTTCGGGGGCAGTTCGTTCTGACCAGTGCGCTGTGTGGGCTGGTGGTCATCAGTCTGGTGGCGCTGGCGATCTGGCATTAAAAAAGGGCGACTTACGTCGCCCTTTTTTTGCTGGCATCACACCAGTTTTAAGGCAATCCAGTAGAGCGAACCCGACAGCAGAATACAAACCGGCAGGGTGAAGATCCACGCCATGGCGATGTTCTTGATGGTTCGGCTCTGCAATCCGCCACCGTCAACCAGCATCGTACCGGCTACCGATGAAGAGAGGATATGCGTGGTGGAGACGGGCATGCCGGTATAGCTGGCGACGCCAATCGACAGCGCGGCTGTCACCTGTGCTGACATTCCCTGTGCATAGGTCATGCCTTTTTTACCAATCTTCTCACCAATAGTGGTGGCAACACGACGCCAGCCAATCATGGTGCCGATGCCCAGCGCCAGCGCTACGGCCACAATAATCCAGATAGGCGCATACTCGATGGTACCCAGCAGGTCGCTTTTCAGCTTATTGAGGAAGCGTTTGTCATCGGGTGAGGTCTCTTCCAGACGGGCCGCTTTATCGGCGGTATCGGAGATACACAGCAGCAGACGACGCATCTGACCGCGCTGATCAACTGTCAGCTGATCGTAGCTCTGCAGATTATTCAGCAACACCTGCGCACCCTGTACCGCCTGCAATGCGCGCGCGCTGTCACAGTGGAACTCTTTCGGGCTGGCCGCTGGCACTTCTTCCGGCGTTGGCAGCTTAGGCGGTGCCATCTGGATGATGTGGTTCAGCGAGGCGTTGTGCTGCTGGTAATACTGCTCCAGGTGATTGACCGCATCGCGGGTGCGCGTGATGTCATAACCGGAGGCATTCATATTCACCACGAAACCAGCCGGTGCCACGCCAATCAGGACCAGCATGATCAGGCCAATGCCTTTCTGACCGTCATTCGCACCGTGCGAATAGCTCACGCCAATCGCCGAAACAATCAGGGCGATACGGGTCCAGAACGGCGGCTTTTTCTTGCCGTCGATCTTCTCGCGGTCAGCAGGTGTCATATGAATACGCGCACGCTTTTTGGTATTGCTCCAGTAGCGACGCAGAATAAAGATCAGGCCGCCCGCCATCACCAGGCCGACAATCGGCGACAGGATCAGAGAAAGGAAGATGTTCAGGACTTTCGGGATGTTGAGCGCATCAACCACCGAGGTTCCGCTCATCAGGGCGTTGGTCAGACCGATACCGATAATGGCGCCGATCAGCGTATGGGAGCTGGAGGCCGGCAGACCGAGATACCAGGTGCCGAGGTTCCAGATAATCGCCGCCAGCAGCATAGAAAACACCATGGCGAGACCGTGAGCCGATCCAACATTCAACAACAGATCGGTAGGAAGCATATGAACAATGGCGTAAGCGACACTCAATCCACCGAGCAGCACGCCAAGGAAGTTGAATACACCCGCCATCACCACAGCAAGCTGGGCACGCATGGCACGCGTATAGATGACCGTCGCAACTGCGTTGGCCGTGTCGTGGAAACCGTTGATCGCTTCGTAAAACAATACAAACAGCAGGGCAAGAACCAATAACAGGCTAGTACTGAGGTCTAGACCAGCAAACAGATGTAGCATAAACGTTACGCCATTTTTGGAGGACATGAACGCGGCGCATTATCCGCGACAACGTGCTGTATGGGAAAGGAAAATATAGCGCTAATTTAACCTTTCGTCGTAAGGCTTAAGGTTACCCCGGTGAAAAAGAGTTAGATATTAAGCAGATACAATATGACACATTTACGGCAATTTTTTGACGCTGGCGTCTCAGTGAGCAGATCACTACAATCTGCGCCTTTCCAGTTAAGTGAGTGAACCGCAGTGGAACAGTTTGACGTTATCATCATTGGTGCCGGAGCCGCAGGGCTCTTCTGCGCCGCCCAGGCCGGACAGCGGGGACGCCGCGTGTTACTGCTGGATAACGGCAAAAAGCCAGGACGCAAGATTCTGATGTCTGGCGGTGGCCGCTGCAATTTCACCAATCTCTATACGGAACCCGCGGCCTATCTGTCGCACAATCCCCACTTCTGTAAATCGGCGCTGGCGCGTTATACCCAGTGGGATTTTATCGATCTGGTTAATCGCCACGGTATCGCCTGGCATGAGAAAACCCTGGGGCAGCTCTTTTGTGATGACTCTGCCCAGCAGATTGTCGATCTGCTGCTGGCCGAATGTGACAAAGGCAATGTCACGCTGCGACTGCGCAGTGAAGTGCTCAGCGTAGCGCGCGATGAAAGCGGTTATACCCTTCAGCTCAACGGCAGCACGGTTCAGGCGGAGAAGCTGGTCATTGCCAGTGGCGGTCTGTCGATGCCTGGCCTGGGCGCTTCGCCGTTTGGCTATAAAATTGCGGAGCAGTTCGGACTGAGCGTGTTCCCGACGCGCGCGGCGCTGGTGCCGTTTACCCTGCACAAGCCGCTGCTGGAGCAGTTGCAGACGCTGTCAGGCGTCGCGCTGGAGACCACTATCGATGCGCAGGATGGCACCCGCTTCAAAGAGGCGATGCTCTTTACCCACCGTGGTCTCTCCGGCCCGGCGGTATTGCAGATTTCCAGCTACTGGCTGCCGGGTGAGTTCGTCACCATCGATCTCTCGCCCGCCACACCACTTGACGCGTTTCTGGCGGCGCAGCGTGAAGCGCATCCGAATCTCAGCCTGAAAAACAGCCTGGCGAAAATCCTGCCAAAGCGTCTGGTGGAAGTCCTGCAGGCGCTGAATGTGGTGCCGGATATCACCCTGAAGCAGCTCAACAGCAAACAGCAAACCGAGCTGGTGCAGACGCTGCACGCCTGGCGCATCCAGCCAAACGGCACCGAGGGGTATCGTACTGCGGAAGTGACGCTGGGCGGCGTGGATACCACACAGCTCTCCTCGAAAACCATGGAGGCGCGCGCGGTGCCGGGGCTTTACTTTATTGGGGAAGTGGCCGATGTCACCGGCTGGCTGGGGGGATATAACTTCCAGTGGGCCTGGAGTTCCGCCTGGGCCTGCGCCCAGGCGTTGTAACGCAGGTTTACCAGCGCTGATGCACGTGAGGTGCGATCTTCTCCTGATAGATCTGCTTCAGTGCCGCCATCGTCTCTGCAGAGAGCGCGTCGACGTCGCTGGCGCGGGCATTGGCTTCAGCCTGTTCGCGGTTTTTCGCGCCAGGAATCACCACGCTGACATCTTCGTTCATCAGGATCCAGCGCAGCGCAAACATCGCCATGGTGGTGTCACCCGTGACAAAGCGGCGAATCTCCTCAACCGCCTCCAGCGCCACCTCATAAGGCACGCCGGAGAAGGTTTCGCCTTTATCGAACGCTTCGCCATTACGGTTAAAGGTGCGATGGTCGTCAGCGGCAAACACGCTGTCGGCGCGCATTTTGCCGGTCAGTAAGCCTGAAGCCAGCGGCACACGGGCGATGATCGCCACGTCACGGCGTTTCGCTTCACGCAGCAGCAGCTCAGCCGGACGCTGGCGGAAGATGTTGTAGATCAGCTGAATTGACGCGACGTTGGGAAACTCCAGCGCCTTCAGACCTTCCTCGACTTTCTCAACGGAAACGCCGTAATGACGGATTTTTCCGGCGGCGACCATCTCATCCATCACGGCAAACACGTCCGGGTTGTAGTAGACCTCGGTTGGCGGGCAATGCAGCTGCACCAGATCCAGCGTTTCGGTCTGCAGATTTTCCCGTGAGCGTTCGATAAACGCGTTGAGGTTTTCGGCGTTGTAGCCCTCAGCCACGTGCGGTGAAAGGCGACGCCCCAGCTTGGTCGCCACAAACGGGCGTTCCCCGCCGCGCTGATTCAGCACCTCTGCGATAATCTTTTCGGAGCGACCATCGCCATAGACATCGGCGGTATCAATAAAGGTGATGCCTGCATCCAGCGCAGCGTTCAGCGCGGCTTTGGCATCCTCCATACTCACTTCTCCCCAGGTTCCGCCAATAGCCCATGCGCCAAAGCCAATTTCGGAGACGCGCTGACCGGTACGGCCCAGTGTTCGTAGTTTCATGCAAACATTCCTCGATGCGTTTCAGACAGGGTGACAGAAAGCGGCTAACCATTGAGCTTAGCGCTTCCTGGTGAAGAGGCGATCAGGCTTCAACGCAGAGCCGTCCGGAAAAACAGGACCTGTTGACGGCAGGCTACTGGTTACGTTGAATAATTCAGGTAAGAACAGCGTTACAGGCGTCGCTACCGCTTCGCTAAATAATTGATTTTAAGATATTTCACCTGAAATTAAACAGGCGGAAATGTCGATTCGGTCACATACTTCAATTTTCAGGCCAATAATGGGATCGCTATGTTCAAATTTGTTAAGTCGGTCTTTGCCAGTCCCGAGAAGTTTCTGCAGATCATGACCCGTCAGGATATTAACGACTCCATCGCTGAAGGTGAGCGCATCATTATTGACGAGAACGGCAATATCTCGGTCAACACGCTGAGCGAGGAAGTCCACGAAGATTTCGCCCGTCATGTGAATACGTTAAAGGGAGTGTGAGGTGGGTACCGCAATATTTATGGTGCTGATGGTCAGTGGTTACTGGTACACCAGCCGTGATTTAAACAGCCGCTTTAAAATCCGTCGTTCGTCGGGCTGGGACGTCTATTTCCTGGTCGCACTTTACGGCTGTATTTTTGTTCTGCAGGGTGTATTTGCGACCGGCATCATCTGGTTACTGCTGCTCTGCATCTCCGGCATCGCCAATGCCGTCCAGATGATCCCTGGCGTTCATCTGAAGTGGCAGGTGGAGTTTATGACATGGAGCTTCCTGGGCATCCAGGCACCGGTCGTGATCATGCTCGCCTTTGCCATTCTGCTCTGTCTTTATCGCTCAAACTGGGCAGGCAGCGCACGACTCAACGTCTCCGGTCGTAAAGATCTTTATCAGAAACTGTCGCGCTCCAATGGCGTGGAACAACTGCTGTTTCAGTGCATGGAAGAGGGCGAACTGGCGTGGATTACCCTGAAGTCGCGCCGTATTTACATCGGCATGGTGCACGCCTCGACCTTTGAATATGAGAGCACCAAAAACATCGTGCTGATCCCGATGCTGAGCGGATACCGCGACAGCAAGACGCTGAAGCTGGCAGTGGAACATAACTACAGCAAGTGGTACGCCGAGCATGACATCACGCTCGACTCTAAACCCAAAGATGCGATGTCGTTCCGTAAAGTGATCATGGTTGACCAGATTGAGAGCCTGTCACTGTTCGATCCGGCCAGCGCCACGGCGCTTTCGATGGGACATCCGCAGGAACTGGAGAAGAGTCAGGGCAAAGACGATGGCGACAGCCCGGACGATAAAAGCCGGGACGAGCAGGATTAAAAAGCCAGGAGAGCATCCTGGCTGCTGGCTATCAAGAGTATTGCTGTGCAGTATCTCTCAGCTGATCAGTTAGATTGTAAATATCGTTGAGTGACGTAATGGGATGGCGAGTCTCTTTTTTCTCGCCATCAAACATCCCGATATACAACTGGCTACGGTTGAAATGAAGACGGCAAATTGGCTTACGATTGTTATCGTCGATCAAAATACCAAGATAACTTTGGGTGTCGCGGAAGGTAATCCTTTGAGGATCAATAACTTTTCTGATTATTGATTTTACGATATGAAACCCTTCGATCTCCATTTCTGTCGTAACAACTGTGCCGTTATCTGCATCGTTTTTATCAACACTACTTTTCGACAAATCTTCACTATTAAGTTGGTTTGATACCATCGTTCCACCGCTAATAGCCGATTTCAGTCTTTCATTTACCTGGTCATTAAGCCACTGAGTGGCCGCTTTTTTAGTCAGTATAGTAAATTGCTCTCTGACTTTTTGCGTGAGTATGCCGTCATAAACACGTGAGGCAAAAAATTTAACAAAATCCTCATCGGGTTCGCTGAACTGGCTGGAAATCATCTTTTTTATCTGGCTAATGAATTTAAGTTCACCAGCTGCACTGACTATCGAATCTACATCAAAAGCACTTTTTGTGAGTTTAACCAGTTCTGGAACTACATGTTCATCGATATCCAGTAAATCCAGTTCTAAAAATGGCTTCTCATCCATTTTGTTCGGTGCATCCAGATCGGTAAAAAATTTATAAAGCTGGCCATTTGTTAAGATAGAAATTCGGGCATTTGTCACATGGAAGTAACGGAAGAGTTGCGAGGCATGTTTAACGTTTAATGGTTCTCCAATTTTTTTACATTCAATCAGGATCTGGATTTCACCACCTTTAGATATAGCGTAATCAATCTTCTCACCTTTTTTAGTACCGACATCACAGATGAACTCAGGAATGACTTCCGTCGGGTCAAAAACATCATATCCCAGGATCTGGCTAATGAAGGGCATGACAAAAGCACTTTTAGTGGCTTCTTCTGTCTGAATAATTGCTGCTTGCTGCTGAATCTTCGCTGAAAGCCCATTGAGGTTATTGAAAATATCCATAGCTCACCCTGTTTTGGTTCTACTTAGCTGTAGTTTTTAACTTCATTAGCTGAGGTAATGAAGTTGCCAGGACGCAAAAGGTCCGAACTCTTTTTTTCTTATATTGGTCAGTTATATAGTTTGTTGTGGGCGTGTTGAATTGTTCCTTCAATTCTTTTAAAAGTAAGAAAAAATTATCAGAAAAAAATGAGATTGGCTATTTAGTGATCGCTTATGAAGAGATTTTTTTCGAAAAGGGTTACTTTCTATGAAAGGTAATGAGTTCTTCCTGGGACTTCAGACCGCATTTAGCAACGTTTTGAGGATTCATCGCGTTACCAGAGCCTGGCAAATTTAGCCCCCCTCATACCATATTTTCCGCCGTAAACAGCCGAAACGCGACTTTACCCGCCTGATAGACATCCGGTTGATAGCCGGTCTCCAGATGATTCAGCATCAGATCAATCGCTAACCGGGCATGCTGCTGAGCATGCTGATCCAGCGTAAACGCCACTTCATCGTTCAGCAGCAGCTGGCGGGTCACATCATACAGCTCATGGGTGATGTAAGTGCATTTGCCCAGCAGCTGATGGGCGCGCAGGGTATCGCTGACGTCGGTGTTGCCCATGCCGGTGTTATAGACGCCGGCAATTGCCTGCGACGGACGCAGGTTACGCGCCAGTTCGCTGCGGATGGTCTCCCGCTGATCCTGACCTGCCAGCACCTCACGCAGATGACGCTGCGGCGCGCGCTGCGCCATCGCCTCACGGAATCCCGCGATGCGCTGACGGTGGGCGCGGTAATCAAAGCGACCGCTGACCATCAGAATGTCGCCAGGCTGATTCACTGTTTTACTCATCAGCAGTCCGGCCGTGCGGCCCGCCTGATACTGATCGATGCCGACATGACACAAACGGTCGGCATCGGGCAGATCGGTGACGATGGTGATCACCGGCACATTGCGGCTGTGGCACAGCGCCAGTGCCCGATAGATGGGCGGCGAGTCGTGCGCGAACACAATGATGCCGTCGCGGTTACTGCTGCGGGCGATAATGCTCTGCGCCAGCTGCTCAGGCTGCGCTTCGGCCACCAGGGTTTTGTGCAGTTTCAGGCGGCGATAGCCCAGCTGACTGGCAACCTCGCTGAAATGGGTCGTGAGTTGCTGAAAAAAGGATGAGCCGTTATTGCTGAGGAAAACCTCGATTTGCCACGGATGCTGGTACTCCTCTGGCAGCAGACGTTTCAATCCCACTTCACGTGCGGCTTTCAGGACTTTGCGGCTGGTCTCCAGCGACACGCCGCCGCGCTCGTTCAGCACCCGATCGACCGTCGCAATCCCGACGCCCGCCATTTTTGCCACCACTTCTAAGGTGAGCTTTTTCATTCAGACTCCACGCGGAAAATGGCGATTAACTGCTGCCTGCCAGGCTGTTTATCTCTTCTAACCGTTTAAAAGTAAAACATAAAGCGATTTAATGATGGAAAACCATCAACAGCGCTGGGGTGCGATGTTTTTACCGACCGTGCGGTCGACAGGCGAAAAAGCACAGCGGGTCGCTGTCCCGGCGGAATAGCCGTTAAGCTTCTAGTGAGACAATCAATGAGGAGTGAATATGGCTCAGCAAAAAGAGGTTCTGATTATTGGTGCTTCGCGCGGTATCGGTCTGGCGGTGGCACAGGCATTTGCCGGAGAGGGCTGGCAGGTCACGGCTACGCATCGCAGTGGCATTCCGGAACAGGGCAAAAAGCCAGAGATTCACTGGTATGCGCTGGATATGACCCATGCATCGGCGGTTCAGCAGCTTGCCAGCCAGCTCAGTGGCAAAACGTTCGATGCGATTCTGATCAATGCCGGGATTTCCGGGCCTTCGCATCAGAAGGTGTCTCAGAGTGACGATCAGGCGCTGGCACAGCTGTTCCTGACCAATGCGATAGCGCCGGTTCGAAGCGCAGAGATTTTGCTGCCGCTGCTGAAGCCGGAAGGCGTGCTGGCGCTGACTTCATCTCAGCTCGGCAGTCTGAATGAAAATCCAGAGGCGCAGATGCCGATTTACTCGGCCAGTAAAGCCGCCCTGAATATGCTGAGCCGTACGCTGACACCGGCGGTCAACGCGCAGCACGGGACGCTGCTGACGCTGCATCCCGGCTGGGTGAAAACGGATATGGGCGGTGAGAGCGCGCCCCTGACGGCAGAAGAGAGTGCCGCGGGTATCGTCCAGCAGCTGACCCAGTGGCGCGGACGCGGTGGTCATCACTACGTCGATTACGCCGGCCAGCAGCTGCAATGGTAAGCGGATACGGGGCGGTTACGCCCCGATGTCACGCAGCGCCTTACCCTTCATCAGGTTGCGTTCGATATGCTCCAGCGTGACGTGTTTGGTCTCGGGTACCAGCATGACTGTCAGCACGATAAACACCAGATTGAGCGCGCCATAGAACCAGAAGGTGTTGGCGTTCCCGAGCTGATCCAGCATCGTCAGGAAGGTTGCCCCCACAATCATATTGCCGACCCAGTTAGTGGTGGTCGAAGCCGTAATCCCGAAGTCACGCCCTTTCAGCGGCTGAATCTCTGAACAGAGCAGCCAGATTACCGGTCCGGCCGCCATTGCAAAGCCGACGATAAACATCAGCAGCATCGCGACAGCAAAATATTTGCGGAAATCGGTTTCAACGCCCATATGCAGCAGCGTGCCCAGCACGCCCATACCCACCGCCATCACCAGAAAACTGGTGGTGAGCATGGGTTTGCGACCCCAGCGATCGACAAAGAAAATTGCAATCAGCGTGGCCAGCATGTTCACCAGCCCGACAATCACCGTGCCCCACATCTGCTCACTGGTGCTGGAGAAGCCGGCAATGTTGAAGATTTTGGGCGCGTAATACATCACCACATTCATACCGGTAAACTGCTGCATCACCTGTAGCAGCATCCCCAGCCATACTGCGCGGCGGAAATTGCCATTTGAACGGAACAGCGACCAGCCGCGCTGCTTCACCTGCAGGCTTTCACGGATCTCTTCCAGCTCCTCCCGGGCCTGCTCACTGCTGTTACGCAGCCGATCCAGCACCCGCTGCGCCTCGTTAAAGCGTCCGTGTGCTGCCAGCCAGCGTGGGCTGTTGGGCAGAAACAGCACGCCGATAAACAGGATCACTGCCGGAATGGCGATCACGCCGAGCATCCCGCGCCAGTTGCCGCTGTAGCTGAACGCGGTGTCGGAGAGATAAGCCACCACGATGCCGGTGGTCAGCATCAGCTGGTACATCGAAATCATTGAGCCACGAATCCGTTCCGGCGCAATCTCCGCCAGATAGAGTGGCGCGGTATAAGAGGCGATCCCCACCGCCAGACCCAGCATCACACGGGCGCAGACCAGCGATTCCACATCGGGTGAAAAGGCTGACCACAGCGAGCCAATCACAAACAGCGTTGCGCCCGCCAGCATACTTTTTTTACGTCCCAGTTTTGATGACATCCAGCCCGCCGCCAGCGCGCCCAGCGCTGCACCAAACATCATCGAACTCACTACCCACTCCTGCTGATGGTTAGTGATCTGCAAATCCTTCGCCAGAAACGGCAAGGCACCTGCGATGACGCCGATATCCAGACCAAACAGCAGGCCGGAGAGCGCCGCCATAAAACAGACGAACCAGGTAAAGCGGTTCTGTTGATTTCCCGATTTTTTTGCCGCAACCATGCAGGTCTCCTTGCCGTGATTCAGTGTCAGTATTGTTAATGTTATGTAAACATAGTCGATACCAGTGTGGGGGCGATCACACTTCCGGCCATCGCCGCGGTCACACAGCCTTGTCGCGGCAAGAAAGTTTGGGAGATCAGCAGAGTGGCGCGGAAAGAGCACATCGCGGCAGAGGCACGAATACGCAAAGCAGGGCGTTTCAGGAGAGATTTTGCAACTGCCCGCCTGCGGCATTACACTGCCGCTTTCCTGCATTGATTGAAGGTGCTTATGTCTGAACCTTTCCAGCGTCAGCCGCTGCCCCTGCCGGGCGGTCATAAAAAAGTCCTGCTGCACTCCTGTTGCGCACCCTGTTCGGGTGAAGTGATGGAAGCGATGCTGGCATCCGGCATTGAATACACTATCTATTTCTACAACCCGAATATTCATCCGCTCAAAGAATATGAGCTGCGCAAAGAGGAGAATATTCGCTTTGCTGAAAAATTTGGTGTGCCGTTTGTTGATGCGGATTATGACCGGGATAACTGGTTTGAGCGGGCGCGTGGATTGGAGTGGTCACCGGAACGGGGTGAACGCTGCACCATGTGTTTTGATATGCGCTTTGAGCGCACGGCACTCTATGCCCATGAGAACGGCTTCCCGGTGATGACCAGTTGCCTGGGGATTTCACGCTGGAAAGATATGAAGCAGATTAACGACTGTGGTGTTCGCGCAGCGGCGGCGTATCCGGATCTGATGTACTGGGATTTTAACTGGCGTAAAGGCGGCGGGTCGTCGCGCATGATTGAAATCAGCAAGCGCGAGAGTTTTTATCAGCAGGAATATTGTGGCTGCGTCTATTCACTGCGCGACACCAATCGTCATCGCGTCACCCAGGGACGTGAGCGTATTCAGATTGGTGTGCAATATTATCAGCCGGATGAATCCTGATTAACCCCTGTCGCGGAAAGCGTCTGCCTGCGCATATCCGCGCACTGTGTGCGTAACAGGCCGGACTGTTACGCCACAGCTCTGCTTCAGGCTTCCGGGTCGCACGTAGCTGCACAGCGCACAGGGATCATCAACGTCGCCGATCTGCTGCTTCGCCTCGTCGTTCATCAGACGCTTACGGCAGGCGCTCGGCGTGCAGCCCATAATCTGCTTAAACGAGCGGGTAAAAGATTGCTGGCTTTCAAAATGATATTTCAGCGCCAGACTGATAATCGGCGTACTACTGTTTTTTAAATCATTAACACTGGCATTAAGCTTTTTCTTACGAATATAACGCGCCAGCGTTTCATTATGATAACGGGCAAAGAGTTTCTGCAAATACCACTTAGAGTAACCGGCCTTTTCTGCAATATCATCAACGCTTAAACGCTGATCCAGATTATTATTAATCCATTCCGTGACGGAGACGATTACGCTTTCGTTATATTTATTCTCGTTCATAGACCCCCCTTTTAATTTGGGAAGATTCTAATTAATTTATCTTAATGTGCTTATTCTTTGCGTAAAGATTTTTCAGTATTTGAATCGTTATCTCTGAAGATATTCATCTGAACGGCAGTTATTAATAAACAGGATGCATTGTGATTAATATGTTGGTAATTATGGTTAAACCGATAACGGATTCAGACTGACAGGCATTAACGCGCGGCAGGATGCTGCCCGCCTCAGATTCAATGCGGTCAGCGCCTGTGTAATCAACGTGATAGCACAGCTCATCAATAGATTTTTCGCTGTGACCTGCCAGGCTTACGACTGACCTTTAACCTGGAGACCCCCGGATGAGCCCGATAGATGCGCTGAGAAAACCGCTTGCCGCCTTGCTCACCTCGCTGGCTTTATTTGCGCATGCATCGGCCAGTGCCGCGCCTGTCTATGGCGAGCAGCTGGAAGGATTTCACTATCCTTATCCTCTGCAGCATTTCGATTTTCAGTCCCAGCAGCAACCGCTGAGCATGGGCTATATGGATGTGAAACCGGCGCAACGGGCCAACGGCACAACCGTGGTGCTGATGCACGGTAAAAACTTCTGTGGCGCGACCTGGGAAGAGACTATTCGCGCCCTGAGTCAGCAGGGATATCGCGTTATCGCGCCCGACCAGATTGGTTTTTGCAGCTCGACCAAGCCCGCCAGCTATCAATACAGCTTTCAGCAACTGGCAGAGAACACCCATCAGCTGCTTGCCCGGCTGGGTGTGGAGAAGGCGGTGATTGTCGGTCACTCCACGGGCGGGATGCTGGCCACGCGCTATGCACTGATGTACCCGGCACAGACGCAGAAGCTGGTGCTGGTTAACCCGATAGGGCTGGAGGACTGGAAAGCCAAAGGCGCGCCGTGGCGTTCGGTGGATCAGTGGTATCAGCGCGAACGTAAACTCAGCGCAGCGGGCATTAAGAAGTATGAGCAGCAGACTTACTATGTCGGGCGCTGGAAACCGGAATATGACAAGTGGGTCGATATGCTGGCCGGGCTCAACAGCGGGCCGGGCCATCAGAAGGTGGCATGGAACTCGGCCTTAATCTACGACATGATCTTCACGCAGCCGGTGTTTTATGAATTCGGCGATCTGAAAGTCCCGACGACGCTGATGATCGGCACCTCAGACACCACCGCCATCGGCAGTGATATCGCTTCTGCAGAGGTGAAAGCCCGGCTGGGGGATTATGCGGTGCTGGGGAAAGAGACGGCAAAACGCATTCCGGGCGCGCGCTTGATTGAATTTCCCGGTATGGGACACGCGCCGCAGATGGAAGAACCGGCAAAGTTTAATCAGGCGCTGCTCGACGATCTGGGCCGGCCCTGATGGGTCAGGCGCTGCGGCGCCTGACTTTACACCGCGATGCGTTTCTGCTTTTTACTGAGGTACATCTGCTCATCGCTGTCGTGCAGCAGCTGTTCCAGCGACTGCGGATTCGCCGCGTCAAACGCGACCACGCCGGAAGAGAATTGCAGACGGTAGCGACGGTTCAGGCTGATTGACTGCTGTTGTAAGTAACGGTCGAACTGCATGAGCAGTGCTTCACTCTGCTGCTGCTGCAGGCCATTAAACAGCACCACAAACTCATCGCCGCCCAGACGGGCAAACAGATCGGAGTGCTTAAACACGACTTTCATCGCATCGGCAAAGTCCATCAGCGCACGGTCGCCTTCGCGATGGCCCAGCGTGTCATTAATCTGCTTAAACTTGTCGAGATCGAGGAAGGTCAGGCAGGCGGGACGGTTTTTCATCCGGCACTCATTCAGCACCATCTGGCCCAGCGTCATAAAGCCGCGACGATTGGTAATCTGTGTCAGTTCATCACAGGTGGCGGTCTGAAAGGCGACCAGTTCCGCTTCGGCCATGGCAGCCAGGTCGCGCATCGTAGCCTGGTCCTCTTCATTAAACTGACGCGGCTCACGGCCAATAATACAGAGCGTACCCATTTTCGCGCCGCCAGGTGACCGCAGCGGACAGCCGGCATAAAAGCGAATATGCGGATCGCCGATCACCAGCGGGTTATCATGAAAACGTTCATCTTTTGATGCATCTTCAACGATCATGATCTCATCCTGCAGGATGGCATGGGCGCAAAAGGAGATGTTCCGGGGCGATCCTGTAGGTTCATAGCCCTGAGCGGATTTAAACCACTGATGGTCAGATTCCAGCAGGCTGACTAACGCGATAGGAACGTCATAAAGACGGCGCGCCAGTCGGGTTAAACGGTCAAAACGCTCTTCCGCAGGGGTGTTCATTATGTTCAGCGCACGCAACTGCGATAAACGTTGTGCCTCATCGGCGGGGATTTCAGGTGCTTTCATCACAGAGCCCTTTGTTTTCTAGCTGAAGCCAGGTTCTGGTGTTTGCCTTACAGCGAAGAAAAAGAGCGTGATATAGCGACCACGCTCTTTATGAGGAGGGGATCAGAGCACTTTTTGTTCGGCGAGATCAAGGGCGAAATAGCTGAAAATGAGGTCCGCACCGGCGCGTTTAATTGCACCCAGACTTTCCAGCACCACATTGCGTTCATCAATGGCACCGGCCTGTGCGGCAAATTTAATCATCGCGTATTCACCACTCACCTGATAAGCCGCCAGCGGCAGTTCGGTGCGTTCGCGGATGTCGCGCAGGATATCCAGATACGCGCCCGCCGGTTTCACCATCAGTGAATCTGCGCCCTGCGCTGCATCGAGCAGCGATTCGCGGATTGCTTCACGGCGGTTCATCGGGTTCATCTGGTAGGTTTTACGGTCGCCTTTCAGCGCAGTCCCCGCCGCTTCACGGAACGGGCCGTAAAACGATGAAGCGAATTTAGTGGAGTAGGACATGATGGCAGTATGAGTGAAGCCCGCAGCGTCCAGAGCCCGGCGAATCGCCTCGACCTGACCATCCATCGCCGCTGACGGGGCGATGAAATCTGCACCGGCGGCGGCGGCCACCACGGCCTGCTTACCCAGGTTTTCCAGGGTTGCATCGTTATCGACGCCGTGATCACAGAGCACGCCACAGTGGCCGTGGCTGGTGTATTCACAGAAACAGGTGTCAGACATCACAATCATTTCCGGCACGGTATCTTTGCAGATGCGCGACATACGCGCCACCAGACCGTTTTCGTTCCAGGCATCGCTGCCGGTGGCGTCGGTATGGTGTGAAATACCAAAGGTCATCACCGAGCGGATACCCGCTTTAGCGATACGCTCAATCTCAAACGCGAGACGTTTTTCCGGAATACGCATGACGCCAGGCATCGCCTGAATCGCTTTGTAATCGTCGACTTCTTCTTCAACAAAGATAGGCAGAGCCAGATCGTTCAGGCTCAGGGAAGACTCCTGGAACATTTCACGCATTGAGGCGCTGGCGCGCAATCTTCTTGGGCGCTGGATAAGGGAATAATCAGACATTTTCATTCTTACGCAGGTGAAAAAAGTAACAACAGTTTACTCCCTTTGACCGCGAGGCATGAAGGTTTGTGTGCGGTAAGAGAGGGGGAAAAGGACTCTCCCGCCGGGCGGCGGGAGAGCAGAACGATTACTCGTTGATATCCGGATGCTGCTGCACCAGGTTTTTACGTTTCGCTTCCAGACGGGCGATCTCTTCGTCGATATCTTCGATTTTGTGCTCGATGTTATCGTGATGCTCCTGAAGGATTTCGCGCGCTTCTTCCATATCGGAGGCCGCTGGCGTTGCACCTTTCAGTGGCTTGTTCGCCGTCTCTTTCATGAACAGACCGGTAATCAGACCAATCACTGCCACCACCATCAGATAGTAGGCTGGCATGTAGAGGTTGCTGGTGGTTTCTACCAGCCAGGCGGCCAGCGTCGGCGTCAGACCGGCAACCAGTACCGAGATGTTAAACGCACTCGCCAGCGCACTGTAGCGGATGTGGGTCGGGAACATCGCAGGCAGTGACGACGCCATCACGCCGGTAAAGGCGTTGAGAATTACCGCCAGCAGCAGCAGACCACCAAAAATCAGTCCCAGCACGCCGCTGTTGATCATCATGAAGGCAGGAATCGAGAAGACCATCAGGGCGATACTGCCGATGATGACAAACGGACGACGGCCAAAACGGTCACTCATCATGCCGATCATCGGCTGAACGAACAGCATACCGATCATGATGGCGATGATAATCATCACGCCGTGATCTTCGCTGTAGTGCAGGTTGTGCGACAGGTAGCTCGGCATGTACGTCAGCAACATGTAGTAGGTGACGTTCGTGGCGATAACCAGACCGATACAGGAGAGCAGGCTGCGCCAGTGTTTGGTGGCGATCTCTTTAAATGAAACCTGCGGACCATCCTGCAGACCTTCGCGGTCGCCCTGTTCCAGTTTGTCCACATGCTGCTGGAATGCCGGAGTCTCTTCCAGTGCATGGCGCAGGTAAAGACCGATAATACCCAGCGGCAGCGCGACGAAGAACGGCAGACGCCAGCCCCACTCAAGGAAGCGCTCTTCTCCGATAATGGAGGAGATCAGCACCACCAGGCCCGCGCCGAGCACGAAGCCCGCAATCGAACCAAAGTCCAGCCAGCTTCCCATAAAGCCGCGTTTACGGTCAGGCGAATACTCGGCCACAAAGATTGAAGCACCGGTATATTCACCCCCCACCGAGAAGCCCTGAGCCATCTTCGCTAACAGCAGCAGGACCGGTGCCCAGATGCCGATTGAGGCGTAAGAGGGTATCAGGCCGATACAGAAGGTACTGACCGACATGATGATAATGGTGATGGAGAGGATTTTCTGACGACCATATTTGTCGCCCAGCATCCCGAAGAACAGACCACCCAGCGGGCGGATCAGGAATGGAACAGAGAAGGTGGCGAGCGCCGCGATCATCTGGACACCCGGCGAAACGTCCGGGAAGAAGACTTTACCCAATGCATAGGCGACGAAGCCATAAACACCGAAGTCAAACCACTCCATTGCGTTCCCCAGAGAGGCCGCAGTGATGGCTTTACGTAAACGGGCATCATCGATGATAGTGACATCATCGATCCCAATTGGTTTTACACGCTTCCTACGCAATTTCATAGAATTACCCTGTAATGGAACACGAAAGTTCTCAACGGCGCGAGCCGGGGTGAATCATTCAGACCGCTGCGTTGAGAAATTTAAGCATAGCCCTAAATAAGCGCTGTTTACGCGCCGGCTGACACAATAATTACTGTTGTTATTATTGCGAACAGCGACAGAGTATACCGTTTTTGTGTGATATCTGTCATGTTTGAGCTAAAAATGGCCGCCATGGACACGAGTTTTCGCTGTTTAGCTCCACAAAAAAATTATCACTCTGCGTGACGACCGCCGTTTTTTTCAGCAAATCAGGGGGCCAGGCGGGGTATCAGGAGAGCAGCAGACACCGCATGTGGTTATCGGGTGTACAACGCCAGCTGCAGGGAAATCCGGGCAGACCAGGAACAGGCGGGAAAAGAGATTGAGGGTTGATCCGGCAGCGAACCTCTTCAGTTCAGGTTCCGTTCAGAGACTGGCCTGCGGATGAGCATCAAGGCGGCGATCCTGCTCAACGGGCTGGTCACCCTGTTCGGCCAGCCAGGCGATGAACGTCGCGTTGTCCATCGGGCGCGCATAATAATAGCCCTGGATATAAATCACGCCGCGACGTTGCAGATAGCTGAACTGTAACGCGGTCTCGACGCCTTCCCCCAGCACTTCCAGCTCGAGATCATGACTGAGCTGGATAATCACATCCAGCACCGGGGTTCTGCCTTCCAGGGATTCAATTGCGTTGATAAAGCCGCGATCGATCTTCAGATAATCCATGGTGAAGGTCTGCAGATAGCTCAGCGAACAGTGACCGGTACCAAAATCATCAATCGCGACCTTCATTCCGCAACCGCGTAACTGCTCCAGTTTGCGTGCCACCTCAGCGCCATCTTTGATCAGGCTGCGTTCAGTCAGCTCCAGGGTAATCAGGAACTGCTTATCTTTGACTCTCCCGGCAAACTGCAGCATATCGTCGACAAAGTCCGGATGCTGCAGATGATCCGCCGCCACATTAATGGCCAGGTGGAAATGCGGTTCAACCTGCCACGCCTGCACATCCTCTGCGATTAAATCGAGCAGATGGCGGGTCAGCGGCACAATCATCCCTTCCGCCTCTGCCGCGCTGATGAAAATATCGGGCCGCACACCGTTACCGTCGGGCGTGGTCCAGCGCAGCAGGGCTTCTGCGCCGCTGCAGCGTTGCAGCCGGTTGTCATAGACCGGCTGATAATGCGCCCTGAACTGGCCGCTGATGATGGCCCGGCGAATCTCATCGCGCCATGAAATACGTCGTTGCAGCCAGTTCGACATCAGCATCATCAGCAGAAGAGAGAAGATAGCCGCCATCGGCATGATGATAAACATCACCTGACGCCAGGCTGAGATCAGCTCAGAGGGCGAGGCAAGCAGAGTGACAGAGAGCGGATAGCGGTTTGATCTGGCCTGATAAATCATAGGTTCAAACCAGCTGGATGCGCCGATGTGCGGATCCCCGAACGAGATGGGGGCGCCATCGCTGAACGTCATGCTGAAATGATAGAGATGGGTGCTGCTGATAGCCCGCATAAAATCGATCAGATACTGGCCATCAATCACTGCCCAGAATCCCTCGCCATCAGGCAGGTCGCGCATAAAAATCACTGCCGGGCGGTCAGGTACGCCGGCTGTCCCGGCAATCGACAGACTCCACCAGGCTTTTCCGGTGACGGGCGCGTCGCGCATGATCATATCTTTCAGAAAACCCGGCTCTGTTCCATAGGCTGAAGAACAGGCAATTCTGTTCTCTTCCATTTTACCGACGGCGCGGAAATAGGGGTTGAGGGAGCCAATTCGCTGCAACTGGTTTTGAATCTGGCTGCAGGGCTGCTGCTGAAACTGGCGCAGCCCGGTAATCATATCCCAGGCGCTGTCACTCATTCTCTCAGCCTGAGATAGCAGGGTATTTGCTGCACTCACCTGCTGCTGTTGCACGGTGTGGCGCGCATCCAGGGCGGTGAAAAAAATGCCAATAGTCAGAGGCAGCACGCCGGCGATAATAATCACCAGCCTGGCGTAGTCGCGTTTTCGTTTCAGTAGCGGCACCGCTGAGTCCTCTGTGTATTTTTTTGTTTTATGCAGGGGGCTGATCAGTCGCGCAGCATAGCATCTCTCCGGGCCGGGCAGATTAGCGTTTTTGCGATTAACAAAACTGACTCAGGTCAATTATCGACCAGACATTACATTTATTGACAGATTGCTTTGCTTTCAGTTGTGTTCAGCAAAAAAATCAGGTGAGAACGGGTGACTGACAGGGTAAAAGGCAACCCGACGCGGCCGATGAAGGAGACCCTGGCCTGTCACAAGACGGGCGCAGGGTAAGACAATGCGTTAATCAGCGAAGTAGATCTGTTTCAGCGCCACTTCAACGCCGCGCAGCTCAGCAAGCCCTTTGAGACGGCCAATGGCGGAATACCCCGGATTGGTGCGCTTATGCAGGTCATCCAGCATCTGATGGCCGTGATCGGGACGCATCGGTATCGCCCGCTGATTCCCCGCTCTGCGACGACGCTGCTCTTCCGCCAGAATAACCCTGATGACGCCGACCATATCGACGTCGCCCGCCAGATGCGCCGCTTCATGGAAGCTGTTGGGGTTCGCCTCACGCTTCGTGGCGCGCAGGTGAATAAAGTTGATGCGGTCGGCATAGGTTTCCGCCATCTCAACCAGCGCATTGTCGGCACGCACGCCATAGGAGCCGGTACAGAAACAGAAACCGTTGTGCAGACTGTCCACCGTTTCTTTCAGCCACTGCATATCTTCCTGCGTCGAGATAATGCGCGGCAGGCCGAGAATGGGACGCGGAGGATCGTCCGGATGCACCGCCAGTTTAATCCCCACTTCCTCTGCAACCGGCACGATGGCGCGCAGGAAGGCAGCCATATGCTCGCGCAGTTTTGCTTTGTCGATACCGTCATACTGGGCCAGCTGCGCCTGGAACTGCTCCAGCGTGTAACCCTCTTCGGCACCCGGCAGACCGGCGATGATGTTGCGCACCAGGGTGCTTTTCTCTTCTTCGCTCATGGCGGCAAAACGCGCGGCGGCGGCCTGCTGCTCAGCGGCGCTGTAATCCTGTTCAGCACCGGGACGCTTCAGCAGATACAGCTCGAAGGCGGCGAACGCATCGGCATCGAAGCGCAGCGCTTTTGCGCCATCCGGCAGCGTCCAGCCGAGGTCGGTTCGTGTCCAGTCCAGCACCGGCATGAAGTTGTAGCAGACGGTATCAATGCCGCAGGCGGCCAGATTGCGTATCGACTGCTGATAACTGGCGATATAGCGAAGGTAGTCACCACGCTGGGTTTTGATCGCCTCATGGACCGGGATGCTCTCCACCACCGACCAGACCAGACCTTTTTCCGCCAGCAGAGCCTGACGCGCTTTAATCTCCTCAACCGGCCAGACCTCGCCGTTAGGGATATGGTGAAGAGCCGTCACGATGCCGGTCGCGCCCGCCTGGCGCGCATCATCCAGTGAGACCGGATCGTTCGGGCCGTACCATCGCCATGTATGTTCCATTTTTACTCCTTACTGTGATGTGGCCCAGTGGTCAGGCCGCTGGACCAAGAGTATGATAGTGGGCAAAACAGGGCCGTGATCCGGATCGCAGCATCACAAACTGCACGGACAAAGTAAGCGGTTTTAAGCGGACAAAAAGGAGAGGGTGATGGCGCTTCCCGTCATTAAAACTGAGCGGCTCTACCGTCAGATCGCTAACGTCATCATGGCCGGCATCACGCGCGGTGACTTTGTGGCCGGTGGCCTGCTGCCACCGGAGCGCGAGCTGGCAAAACAGCTGGGTGTCAGCCGTTCGTCAGTGCGCGAGGCACTGATTGCACTGGAGATGACCGGCTGGGTCGATATCCGGACGGGCAACGGCGTCTATGTCGCTCAGCCGCTGCCACAGGCCGCCGTTCCACAGGAGAGTGAAACCGGCAGCCTGCAGGATCTGCTTCAGGCGCGTGAAGCCTTTGAGGGAATGCTGGCAGGATTTGCCGCCCGGAACGGCACCGCCGATCAGCGTGCGGCACTCCTGGCACTGGCCGCTGAACTGCAGCAGTACAATGAAAACGATGCGGCTTTTCTGGAGCAGGACAAACGTTTCCACCTGCTGATCAGCGAGATGAGCGGCAATGATGTGTTACGTGACCTGCTGGAGCAGTTATGGAACCGGCGTCACAGCCCACATGTGCAACGGCTGGAACGCCATTATGCCGATAACAGCTTTGCGCAGGAGATGAACGCTGACCATCAGCAGATCGCCGATGCGATTGTGGCGGGCGATGAAGTCGCAGCCCGCCAGGCGATGGAAAGCCATCTGCAGCACGTGCAGCAGCGGCTACTTGGTTAATGCCCGCGCCCGCTTAGGTCGTCCGGTGCCCAGCATAATCGCCAGACGGCTGCCGCCTGGCGTGGTCTCCATCAGGATTTTGGTAATGCTGGTGAGTGGCACCGAGAGCAGCATGCCGACCGGCCCGAGCAGCCAGCCCCAGAACACCAGCGACAGGAACACAACCAGCGTTGATAAGCCAAGACCGCGGCCCATCAGACGCGGTTCCAGCATATTACCGAACACCATATGAATGGCGGTAAACAGCGCCGCCACCATTGCGGCATCAAACAGACTGTTCAGTAACAGCGCCTGAAGAAAGGGCGGGATACCGGCGATAATCGGGCCGATATTGGGAATAAAGTTGAGGATAAACGCCACAACAGCCCACAGCAGCGCGAATTTCACATCCAGCAGATAGAGACTCAGCCAGACGGCAATGCCCGTAATCAGACTGACCAGGGTTTTCAGCGCCAGATAGTGCGTCACGCCTTTCAGCGCCTTATGCAGCCCGGCGATGCGGATTTTGGGATTGACCAGCGCGTTACGCATTTTGTAGGGCAGGTGATGGACCTCAAACAGCATAAAGACCACGGTCAGCACCAGCAGCACAGTATTGGTCATCGCGCCGGAAAAGCCGCTCAGCGCCACGCTCGCCAGGTTCATCATGGTGTTCGGGTCGAAACGCTGAACCAGCGCATCGGTTGAAATATTGAGATGAAAACCCGCCGCCAGATGCTGCAGCACCGTCATTTTCTGCTCCATGGTGGCGCGCAGTTGCGGGTAGAGATCAGAAAACTCGCTCATTGAGCTGGCAATAATGGCACCCAGCAGCAGGATACCGCAGAAGATCACGGTAATAACCAGCCCGATTGCCAGTCCACGGCGGAAACCGCGACGCATCAGCATCGTCACCAGCGGATTCAGCACGATGGCAAAGAACGCCGCCAGCAGGAGCGGAACCAGAATATCGGACGCTGCCCGAACCCCGGCGAGGATGATGACCAGCATCGCCAGTTTTATCAGAATATTTTGTCCGATCTTTTCCCGTTGCAGCTCGCTCATGCTCTCTCTCGTAACGTAAATTGGCTGTTACAAGTGTAGCTGAAAGAAAATTAACAGTCTGATTTATCAGAGAAACGGTAAAGCGCGGCGGCAATATGGCCAGGTAATCAGCACCACTGCGCTCAGCTAAAGCGACAGCGCAATAGCCATCCCTTTTCCTGGTTTGCACGCCGCGTTCTGCCGCCCGATAACCGTGCCATTGTGATGCGTGGGGGGCGAAAGCGGATATAGTTAAAGGATAAACCTTATCATTCAGCCAAATACGAGCGCGAGGACTCATGCCTGAACAGCCTGCAGCCGAACAGAATGCCCCATCCGGAAACCTGAATATCTCTCTGCTGATCCTCTCTATCGTGGCCTACAACTTTGCCAGCTATCTCACTATTGGTCTGCCGCTGGCCGTATTGCCAGGCTGGGTACATGACCAGCTGGGCTTCAGCGCATTCTGGGCGGGCCTGGTGATCAGCCTGCAATATGTGGCGACGCTGCTGAGCCGGCCACACGCCGGACGCTATGCCGATATCTGGGGGCCAAAGAAAGTGGTGGTGACGGGCCTGGTGGGCTGTCTGATCAGCGGTTTATGTATTCTGCTGGCGGCGCTAATCGCATCACCGATGTGGAGCCTGACGCTGCTCTGCGTGGGCCGGTTAATTCTGGGCGTGGGCCAGAGCTTTACCGGCACCGGCACTTCGCTGTGGGGTGTCGCGCGTGTCGGTTCGCTGCACATTGGCCGGGTCATCTCCTGGAACGGCATTGTCACCTATGGCGCGATGGCGATTGGCGCGCCGCTCGGCGTGGTGATCTTCCAGGCAGGTGGCCTGCTGTGGCTGTCGCTGGTGATTGTGGCTATCTGCGTGGTGGGCATCGTCTGCGCCGTGCCCCGTCCGGCCGTAAAAGCCAGCCGGGCCAGACCGCTGCCGTTTCGGGCCGTGCTGGGGAAAATCGCCAGCTTTGGTGCAATTCTGGCGATGGGATCGGCAGGTTTTGGCGTCATCGCCACGTTTATCACGCTGTTCTATCAGGATAAAGGCTGGGAAGGGGCGGCCTTCGCGCTCTCCCTGTTCAGCGTGGCTTTTGTCGGTACGCGGCTGCTGTTTCCCAATGCGATTAACCGCCACGGCGGCCTGCGGGTCGCCAGTGTTTGCCTGGCGGTTGAGGCTGCCGGGCTGTTTCTGGTCGCCGCTGCGGGTCATCCCTGGATGGCAAACGCGGGTGCGTTTCTGACCGGTGCCGGGTTCTCGCTGGTGTTCCCGGCGCTGGGCGTGGTGGCGGTAAAAGTGGTGCCGCAGCAGAATCAGGGCAGCGCTCTGGCAACCTATACCGCCTTTATGGACCTGTCGCTGGGGATAACCGGGCCACTGGCCGGATTTATCATGAATTATGCGGATGTTTCACGCGTCTATCTGCTCACGGCGCTATTAGTCTGTGTGGCGTTTTTCTGCACGCTGCGCCTGCAGCGGCGTCAGGCATCGCTGCCAGCAGACGGTTCTTCAGAATAAAAAAATGGCCCAGCAGCGGGCCATAACGTCTTTGCAGACACAGATAAACGTATAAATTCTGGCTGCAACAGGCTTCAGGCCTGAAGCAGTTCAATACTGTGGCGGATCTGGCGTTCAATCTCTGCCGGGGTCCAGCTGTTGAGCTGCCCGGAGAACGGCTCAAAGGCGTAGATGCCCTTATAGCCGAGCTTCTCCAGCCGTTTAACCTGCGCCACGCTCTTCAGCACATCGTTATCACTGAGCATGATGCGTTCGTCGTCGGTCAGTTCGGCGGTCGGACGACGATCTTCCACGCCCGAAAGGTGCACCAGTCCAATCTGATCAATATCAATGCCCGCCGGAAATTCCTGCTCAGCATTCTCATAGAGATGATGGTGAAAGGTATCCAGCAGCAATGTAAAGGGCACGCCCGCCGCGGCAATCAATTCCTGCGCCTGCACGATCGAACGCAGTGAGCTGACCGGAAACCCCAGCGGTTCCACCAGCCCCTGAATGCCATAGTGGGCAAAGTGCGGAGCCAGCGCCTGCATCGCCGCCTGTGTCTGCTGAGACGACACGGCAATCCCCTCATTCAGCGGGCACATCACCAGCGCCTTTGCGCCAATCTGTTGTGCTGTCTGTAACAGCGCCCCGGCACGGTTTAGCAGCGCGTCATCCATGCGGTTAAACGGATAGAGCGCATTAATGGTGACGATATCGATGTGATATCGGTCGGTCAGGGCACGCAGCTGATCGGGGCTGAGATCGTCAGTGACGCTGCCGCCTGGCATGTCATTCCGCAGTTCAACCTTGCTCAGCCCCAGACGCTGAACCAGCTGAAAGAAGGCCTCCAGCGAGAGCCGGGGCGCGATTTTGCGGTTGATACAGAAACGGGTGGGATCAATAGCCATGCGCTGACTCCGGGACAGGAGAGTGTTGCGACTAAAGAGAACATTTATTTCATTAATAGTGAATTATGAAATACAGTTTATTAGATCAGCCTCGCATTAATTTCATATTTCGTTTCACCTATATGCATAAACGCTCAATCAGCTTCGCAGTAACAGAACCGATCCGCAACAAGGCGATTTCCCTTCTGCGCAAAGGCTGGCAGGTATTAACCGCCCCCTGACCTCCTGACGCCGCCAGACACAATCGGACAGTAAAAATGCGATCCGTGCCGCTAAAAGCAAATTTTCCAAAAAGAACTATTTGAAAAATTTATTCCACTGTAATAGCTTCATAGCACGCTTTCAGGTTTGCCTGGTCAGGCAGTGTGGCAGGCCACAGGGTCTGTCTGCAGGGAACTTAACCATCTTAAGAGGCAACATCATGACAATCATAGGTAACTTTATTGGCGGTAAAACCACTTTCAGCGCCAGCAACGAAACCATTCCTGTTTACGATCCGGCAACCGGCAAAGTGGTTCGTGAACTGACGCAAAGTACCGCTGATGAAGTGGCCCAGGCGATTGGTGTCGCGCATGACGCGTTTGCAGCCTGGTCGAAAACCTCGCCGCTGCGTCGCGCCCGCGTTCTGTTTAACTTTAAAGCCCTGATGGAGCAGCACCGCGATGAGCTGGCGGCGCTGATTGTCTCTGAACATGGCAAAGTCTGGTCTGATGCACTGGGTGAACTGACGCGTGGCATTGAAGTGATTGAGTTTGCCTGCGGAATCCCTCATCTGCTCAAAGGCGAATATTCCCCGAACGTCGGCGGCGGCGTTGACAGCTTCTCGCTGATGCAGCCGGTTGGCGTCGTGGCGGGCATTACACCATTTAACTTCCCGGCGATGGTGCCACTCTGGATGTTCCCGATCGCGCTGGCCTGCGGTAACACCTTTGTCCTGAAGCCACCGGCGCTGGATCCTTCAGCGGCCGTGCGTATGGCTGAGCTGCTGACCGAAGCGGGCCTGCCGGATGGCGTATTCAACGTGGTGCACAGCTCTAACGAAGATGCTGAGCAACTCTATAAAGATCCGCGTATTGCTGCGGTGAGCTTCGTCGGCTCTTCAGGCGTGGCTGAGCATATCTATAAAACCGCCAGCGCCCATGGCAAGCGCGTGCAGGCATTTGGCGCGGCGAAAAACCATGCCATCGTCATGCCGGATGCCGATCTGGATGCCACCGTTAACGCCATCATGGGCGGTGCGTTTGGCTCTGCTGGTGAACGCTGCATGGCACTGCCAGTTGTGGTCGCCGTGGGCGATGACACCGCTGATAAGCTGATTGCCCGTCTGACACCGCTGGTGAAAGCACTGCGTATCGGCCCCGGAATGAGTCAGGGTGCTGATGAGAATGAGATGGGACCGGTCGTCTCAGCCGCGCACCAGAAGAAAGTGCTGGGTTATATCGACAAAGGCGAGCAGGAAGGGGCGAAGCTGGTGGTCGATGGCCGTAACGTGCAGGTAGCGGGTCACGCCGAAGGTTACTACGTTGGCGGCACGCTGTTTGATAACGTCACCTCAGAGATGGTGATCTGGCGTGAAGAGATTTTTGGGCCGGTGCTGAGCATCATGCGCGCTCCGGACTACGACAGCGCCCTGCAACTGGTCAACAGCCATGAGTTTGGCAACGGCAGCGCGATTTTCACCAGCAACGGTCACACCGCGCGTGAGTTTGTGCAGAACGTTGAAGCGGGCATGGTCGGTGTCAACGTGCCGGTTCCGGTGCCGATGGCATTCCACAGCTTCGGCGGCTGGAAGCGTTCCGTGTTTGGTGCGCTTAACGTTCACGGGCCGGATGGCGTGCGCTTCTATACGCGTATGAAAACCGCCACCGTGCGCTGGCCGTCCGGTCAGCAGACCGTGTCTGAATTCAGTATGCCAACCCTGGGCTAATTCATTTCAACGCTGATCACGACCGGCAGGATAATCTGCCGGTCGTTTTGTTCACGGGCAACGCGCCCGCGAAACGACCGCAGCGTCAATCGTGACAGAGAGGAGGATCAGGATGTCTTTACTGTCGAAAGTACAGGCCCCGGACGCACAGGGCCGTATTCAGCATGTCACGCCTGAGCGCGCTGGCTGGCGTTATGTCGGCTTTGATGCCTATATGCTGAAGAAAGGGGAAACCCTGCGTCTTACCAGCGGTGATAAAGAGCTGTGTCTGGTGCTGGTGGCCGGGCTGGCCTCGGTGAAAACCCGCCATGCTGAGTTTCCCGGTATCGGTAAGCGCATGTCGCCGTTTGAGCGCGTGCCGCCTTATTCCGTTTACGTGCCGCATGACGATGAAGTGGAAATTTACGCTGACAGCGATCTTGAGCTGGCGGTCTGCAACGCGCCCGGTCAGGGAAATCTGCCTGCGCGACTGATTGCGCCATCCGATGTCGGTGTTGAGCATCGCGGAAAAGGGCGCAACCAGCGTCTGGTGCATAACATTCTGCCTGACACTGAACCCGCTGACAGCCTGCTGGTGGTGGAGGTCTACACCAACGAGGGCGATACCAGCTCTTATCCCAGCCACAAGCATGACCAGGAGGAAAGTGAAAATGAAACCTATCTGGAAGAGACCTACTATCACCGTTTCGATCCGGAGCCTGGTTTCGCCATGCAGCGCGTCTACACTGACGACCGGTCACTGGATGTCTGTATGGCACCCTATAATCGCGACGTCGTGATGGTGCCGCGCGGCTATCATCCGGTGGCAACGCTGGCGGGTTATAACAACTACTATCTGAACGTGATGGCGGGGCCGGTGCGGCTATGGAAATTTACCTGGGAGAAAGATCACGCCTGGGTGAACAGCGACAGCTATCCGCGCAAAGCGTAAGCCACTGCGGTTTTATCCGTGTGTAAAGTACGTAGATAGCATCAAAAAGGGCAGCCGATGGGGCTGCCCTTTTTACTGTGCGGAACGCAGGTTACTGAGCAGTACTGTCCGCGTTGTTCAGCGCCAGTGACACCGCCAGCGTCTGCGCCAGGCAGAGCGAGGCGACCTGCGAACGGAAGCCATCGACCTGCGCTTCACGCACCACAAAGCAGACGTCGCTGAAAGCGGCCAGCGGGCTGACCTGGCTGTCGGTAATGGCGATCTGATGCGCGCCACGCTTGGCACCCATTTCCACCACTTCGACGGCTTCACGCGCATAAGGTGAGTAGCTGATTGCAATCACCACATCTTTCGGATTTACCAGGCTAAGCTGCTCGGTAAACATCCCGCCCAGACCATCAATCAGAAAAGCACGACGTTCCAGGTGACGCAGCGCGTAGACCAGATAGGAGGCGACGCTGAACGAGCGACGCAGGCCGATCACATAGATGTTTTCAGCCTCATTCAGCAGTTTCACCGCTTTGTTCAGCTGCTCAGGATTAACCTGCATCGCCAGCTGCTGCAGCGCCTGGCTGTTCACCATCGTAAAGACGTTGAGGATTTCCGCCGGACTTTCAGGCGCACTGGCGCTGTCGTCCGTTGAGGTCTGACGAAACAGACGAGCGCGCTCGGTATAGTTGACCGTCTCCTCCATCAGGTGCTGACGAAAAACCTGTTTCATTTCGTTGAAACCGCTGAAGCCAAACGCATTCGCAAACCGGATCAGCGTCGATGGCGGCACATCGGCCTGCTGGGCAATCGAGGCGACGGTATCGAAAGCAATACTGTTACTGTTATCAAGGATGTAGCGCGCAACCTGTTTAAGACGCTTGCTCAGCGTTTCATAGCGGCGACGAATATCGTCCTGCAAGAGAGAAAGTTGGGTGGGATTATTGTTCATCACTTCTGCCCGTATAATTAGAATAATGGCTGCATAATGAGCGCTATATTACCAGATGGATGGAAAATTTCATTTCTTTGCGTTAACGACGCGGTTTATTTCATGGCTTTATGAAATGGTTCACAGATTAGCTTTAGCGCCCGGGGCGCACATCTTCGCGGGCAATGCCAGGGTAAAAAACGGGATGAAATGACAGCAGGGGTGAATTGACAGAAGGGATGAAGGGTAACCAGTAAAACGCCATCCCGGTTGGGATGGCGTGATATTACTAAAAAGTCTGTCTCTGCCTGCTATGAGTCCGCACAGGCTCAGGTAACACGGTCAGATCGGAAAGTCGCTCAAGCCATCCATGGCCGCTCGGCCCGCGCGATTACGCACCTCATCCATGAGGTGCGGCCGTTGCCGGGCCAACGCTCTGCGTTGTTCAAAAACGCTCCCGGCGTTTTTTTCCGGGTGGCGGGACGCTTTCCTCTTCTGGCCATGTTACCTGCGCGTTGAGCTTATTCGTTGCTGAAACTTTCAGCCTGCTTTGAGTGAGTCAGCAGTCTGAGGCCATCGCGGTTGAGACAGCCTGAGGCAGCGCAGCAAATCAGGCGCGGGCAGCGCGCCAGTACTCAATCAGTCGCAGATAGTTGCCTTTTACGGTCTCAATCAGCGCCTGATCGTCCAGTTCACCCTGCAACCACTGACGAGAGGGCTGACCAAAGATGGTGCGACCCACCGCAAAGCCTTTCACCCATGGCGCTTTGGCCGCCGCCGCAAATCCCGCTTTAAGCTTCTCTTCGGGCGCATCCAGACCCAGCAACAGAATGCCGCGACAGTGGGGATCCTGCTGCTCAATCAGTGTACTGATCGCCTGCCAGCTCTCCGCCGACAGCGGTGGCAGTTTCCACCAGTCAGGCTGGATGCCCAGACGGTAGAAATGAGTCAGCATTTCAAGGTAATAGGCTTCATTCTTATCCGGATTACTCTCAGGCAGAATCACTTCCAGCAGCAGTTCATGACCGCTTTTGTTACAGCCCTTCCAGACGTCGAGCACCACATCATCCTGCTCTTTACGCAGTTCAGCACTGTCATGAGGATGATAGAAGACCAGACATTTCACTACGTGCTCGGCGGGCCAGTCGATCAGCTGCGAGCCGATATTGCCATGCTCCAGGCGCAACGGACGTGAACTGGGCAGCTCAATCGGACGGCCAATCCACCAGTTCTTACCGGTAATGGCATTCAGCGCTTTCTGACCATAGGTGGTATCCGCCAGAATGCCGCTCTTATTCTCCAGTCCCGCCTCGCTGGCCGCCTGCTGAGCGGCTTCCAGCAGCAGCAGTTTCAGCTGTGGAATGCGGCTCTCGTCAACGCCCGCTTCCTGCGCCATGTCCGCCAGCTGTTTGCGGTGATCAAAGGCGAAAACATTCAGCTCCGGCCACTCTTGCCTGCGGGTGGTTACGCGGTGCAGGTGGTTCAGACGGCTGTCGAGATCGGGACGCTTCACCTCTTTGTCGCGGCTCAGAAAATCATCCAGTTCCGCTTTGGTTGGCATGGCAGGAGCACAGCCGTGGCGTGAAACCACCAGCGCTCCGCAGGCGTTGGCGTAACGGCACGCCTGCTCCCAGCCTTCATCATTCAGCCAGCCGCGCAGCAGGCCAGACATAAAGGCATCGCCTGCGCCCAGCACGTTGAGCACGTCAACACGCACGCCAGTGTGCAGCTGAGTCTCTTCCCAGCTATCCGGAATATCACCCTCAAACACCACGCAACCCAGCGGGCCGCGTTTGCAGACCAGCGTCGCCTGGCTCGCCTTACGCACATTCTTCAGCGCGGTCAGGGTATCGGTGCTGCCACCGGCAATATGAAACTCCTCTTCGGTACCGACGATCAAATCGAAATAGTGCACCACTTCCTGCAACTGCTGCGTGACCTGTGACGACTCAATGAAACGCGTTTCACCGTCACCTAAAGAGGTCAGTCCCCACAACACCGGGCGGTAATCGATATCCAGCGCCGTGCGCAGGCCGTTACGGCGGGCGATATCCAGCGCTTTTAGTACCGCTTCACGGGTCTGTGGATGCGATAAGTGAGTCCCGGTTACCGCTACCGCACGGGAGGAGGTTATAAAGGATTCATCAATATCTTCCGGCACCAGACCCATATCGGCGCAGTTATCACGGTAGAAAATCAGCGGAAAAGTCTCTTCGTCTTTGATGCCGAGGATCACCAGTGCGGTCAGACGCCGCGGATCGGTGATCAGCGCATCGGTGTTACAGCCCACACGCTGTAACGCTTCACGCAAAAAGCGACCATTATGCTCATCTCCCACCCGCGCCAGCATGGCCGATTTCAGACCCTGAATCGCGGTGCCGTAGGCGACGTTGCCCGACGATCCGCCCAGATATTTCGCAAACGAGGTGACATCTTCCAGTCGCGCCCCGATTTGCTGGCCATAAAAATCAACGGCGATGCGCCCGATACAAATCACATCAAGCGGCTTCTGTTGTGTACTCATACCTGTGGTTTCCTTCTGTGATTAGCAGAGCTGGCGGGCGAAAAACCGACACCAGGTGCGCTCTGCTTCCGGGTCTGTGGGTGTCTGACTGGCTATGAAGCGAGTATGAGGAATAAAAATTCCATATTCAACACGAAATGAAATATCCATCGCAATTTTGTGAACCAGGTAAAACTCCTGATTGCCGTCCGGCTGTGCGGTCTCTGCCATCATGATGTGCGGTATGTCAGGGTTGTGAAGGGGATCGCAGGAATCCGCACGCCAGTCAGGCAAGCTGCTGCACTGAAATGAATTTTTTCATCACGGTCCACTCTCTGTTAAACGTTCCAGATTTCCCCTCTGCTATCCCCCGCCAGACCCGCTGCCGCCATTAAATTTGATCTCACTCGCAAAATGAAATGTTTCTTCTGTAATCGTGTTTTATGAAAAATATATTTGTTTATAATCGCCTCACGTTTCAGTTATTCCGGTCGCCTTTTCCGCCGATGACACCGCCTGGCGCGCTGTCGCGGAAGTCGGGGTCCACCAGCATGTAAGGAAGAATATGGGCACTATCAGACTGACCACGGCACAGGCGCTGGTTAAATTTCTTGATAATCAATTCATTGATGTCGACGGCGTTGAGACGAAGTTCGTCAAAGGTATCTTCGCGATCTTCGGACATGGCAATGTGCTGGGGCTGGGCCAGGCACTGGAACAGGACAGCGGCGATCTGATTGTCTATCAGGGCCGTAATGAGCAGGGTATGGCCCATGCTGCCACCGGCTTTGCCCGCCAGTCACTGCGCCAGCAGATTATCGCCTGCAGTTCATCCGTGGGGCCTGGTGCGGCCAACATGATCACTGCCGCTGCGACGGCGACGGCTAACCGCATTCCTCTGCTGCTGCTGCCCGGCGACGTCTTCGCCACCCGTCAGCCCGATCCGGTCCTGCAACAGATTGAGCAGAGCTACGATCTCAGCATCAGCACCAACGACGCCTTCCGCGCCGTCAGCAAATACTGGGATCGCGTCAGCCGTCCGGAGCAGCTGATGTCCGCCTGTATCAACGCCATGCGCGTGCTGACCGATCCGGCAGAAACCGGTGCGGTCACGCTCTCTCTTCCTCAGGATGTGCAGGGCGAAGCCTGGGATTACCCGGACTACTTCTTCCAGAAACGCGTACACCGTCTGGATCGCCGCCTGCCGGTAGCGGCGCAGCTGGCAGACGCCCTGACGCTGATTAACCGTAAGCGCAAGCCGATGATTATCTGCGGCGGCGGCGTGAAGTACTCCGAAGCGGGCGAGGCGCTGCGCCAGTTTGCCGAGCGTTATCAGATTCCCTTTGCCGAGACGCAGGCGGGCAAAGGCACGCTGGTCTCTGACCATCCGCTGAATGTCGGCGGCGTGGGTGAAACCGGCTGTCTGGCCGCTAACCTGCTGGCAAAAGAGGCCGATTTAGTGATCGGCATTGGCACCCGCTACACCGATTTCACCACCGCATCGAAATGGATTTTCCAGCATCCCGATGTCAGCTTCCTGAACATTAACGTCAGCAACTTCGACAGCTACAAGCTGGATGGTGTGCAGCTGCTGGCCGATGCCCGCGAAGGGCTGACCGCGCTCACCGCCGCGCTGGCCTCACAGCACTACAGCAACGACTGGGGCGATCAGATTGAGCAGGCGCAGAGCCAGCTGCTGAAAGAGACGCAGCGCGTCTATCAGGTGGAGTATCACGATGGCGACTTTGTGCCGGAAATTGCGGACCATCTCGACCGCGAAGCGGTGTTTGCTGAATTTAACCGTCTCACTCAGTCGCTGCTGACGCAAAGCAGCGTGCTCGGCACCTTAAACGAGCAGCTGCCGAAAGACGCAGTGGTCGTCGCAGCGGCAGGCAGTCTGCCAGGCGATCTGCAGCGCGTCTGGCGCACCAAAGATTACAACGCTTACCACGTCGAATATGGCTACTCCTGCATGGGCTATGAAGTGAATGCCGCGCTGGGTGCGAAGCTGGCACAGCCGCAGCGCGAGGTCTATGCGCTGCTCGGTGATGGCTCCTTCATGATGCTGCACTCGGAGCTGGTCACCTCGATTCAGGAAGGGGCGAAGATCAACGTGGTGCTGCTGGATAACATGACCAACGGCTGCATCAACAATCTGCAGATGGAACACGGCATGGACAGCTTCACCACCGAGTTCCGCTTCCGTAATCCGGAAGGCGGCAAACTGGATGGCGGCTTTATCCCGGTCGATTTCGCCGCAATTGCTGCCGGTTATGGCTGCAAAACCTATCGTGTCACCACGCTTGAGCAGCTCAAAGCGGCGCTGGAAGATGCCCGGACTCAGACGGTTTCCACCCTTATCGACATCAAAGTGCTGCCTAAAACGATGATTCACAAATATTTCAGCTGGTGGCATGTCGGCGTGGCGCAGGCCTCGAAAACCGAACGCGCTCAGGCGGTGGCAGACAAGCTCAACAGCCATCTGGATCAGGCACGCAAATATTGATTTCCGGGCCGTGCTGCGGCCCGTTTTCCTCTTCTCCGTATGAACCCTACACAGGTGTAATTATGACTTTGAAACTTGGCGTCATCGGTACAGGTGCAATTGGTCAGGAACATATTCGCCGCTGCAGCCATGTGCTGCAGGGTGCCCAGGTGGTTGCCGTCTCTGACATTAATGTCGACGGCGCGCGTGCCGCACTGCAACGCCTGAACATTGAGGCGGAGGTGTTTGAAAATGGCCACGATGTGATTCAGTCACCGAATGTTGATGCGGTGCTGGTCACCTCATGGGATCCGACCCATGAAGAGTTCACCTTAGCGGCGATTGCCGCCGGTAAGCCGGTCTTCTGTGAGAAGCCGCTGGCGATGAGCGCCGAGGGCTGCCGCCGGGTGGTGGATGCAGAGATTCAGGCAGGTAAACGCCTGGTGCAGGTCGGCTTTATGCGTCCTTACGATGCGGGCTATCGCGCCCTGAAAAAAGTCATCACCGATGGCGATATTGGTGAGCCGCTGATGCTGCACTGCGCACACCGCAATCCGACCGTGCCAGAGAATTACACCACGCCGATGGCGATCACCAATACCCTGATTCACGAGCTGGATGTGCTGCGCTGGCTGACAAACGACGACTATAAAACGGTGCAGGTGATCTTCCCGCGCGTGACGTCGAAGTCACATGGTCAGCTGAAAGACCCGCAGATCGTGCTGTTCGAAACCCACAAAGGCGTGCGTATCGACGTCGAGATCTTCGTTAACTGCGCTTACGGCTATGACATTCAGTGTGAAGTGGTCGGTGAAGAGGGTATTGCCCGTCTGCCGGAGCCTTCCTCCGTGCAGCTGCGCAAAGATGCGCGCCTGTCGAACACCATTCTGGTGGACTGGAAAGATCGCTTTATCGAAGCGTATGACGCTGAGCTGCAGGCGTTTATCAACGACATCAAAGCGGGCCAGCTGACCGGTCCTTCTGCCTGGGATGGCTTTGCCGCCTCCGTGGCCGCCGATGCCTGTATCAAAGCGCAGAATAGCGGTGCGATTGAGCCGGTAGAAATGCCGCCACGTCCCGCTTTCTATAACTGATTCAGCTGTCTATGCGGCCTGGCCGCTCTCCGCCTGGGAATGAGAAAATGAACAAAGAGAACGTAAAACTGGCTATCGCGCCGATCGGCTGGACCAACGATGACATGCCGGATCTCGGCAGTGAAAATACGTTTCAGCAGACCGTGAGTGAGATGGCGCTGGCTGGCTTTACCGGCAGCGAAGTGGGCAGCAAATACCCGCGCGATCCGGCGATTCTGAAACCGATGCTCGACATTCGCGGCATCGAAATCTGCAACGCCTGGTTCAGCACCTTTTTCGCTAATGGCGATAAAGAGAAGACCATCGAACAGTTCATCGGGCACATGAACTTCCTGCATGCGATGGGCGCGCGGGTGATTGGCTGTTCAGAACAGAGTAAAAGTATTCAGGGCACCACGCTGGCGGTGTTTGAAGAGAAAGCCATTTTCAGCGATGAAGAGTGGCGGTTAACGGCAGAGGGCTACAACGAACTGGCCCGCATCGCGGCGGAGAAGGGGATGCGCGTGACGCTGCATCACCATATGGGCACCGGCATTCAGACCACTGAAGAGATTGACCGGTTTATGGCGATGACCGACGAGCAGGTCGGTCTGCTGTATGACACCGGCCACGTCTATTACTCCGAAGGCTCCCAGCAGAAGATGCTGGCGGTACTGGAAAAATATCTGCCGCGCATCTTCCACGTGCATCTCAAGGATGTGCGTGATGAGGTGGTCGCCGAGGTGCGTGAGAATCATCTCTCGTTCCTGGAAGGCGTCAAAAAAGGCACCTTTACCGTACCGGGCGATGGCGTGATCGACTTCAAACCGGTGTTTAAAATCCTGGATGATTACGGCTACAAAGGCTGGATGGTGGTGGAAGCGGAGCAGGATCCGGCGCTGGCCAATCCGTTTGAGTATGCGGTGAAAGCGCGGAAATATATCCGGGAAAATACAGGTTTATAACATGCTCTGAACAAAGGCTGGCTTCTCTATGGGAAGCCAGCCTTTTGTTTTACTTCAGCGTAATGCTTTTCACAATGTTGTCAGCATCGCTCTGCGCCTGCTGCTGATTATCGCCTGGCAGCGTAATCTGCAGTGTCACCAGCTTGCCATCCACTTTTGCCAGAACAACGGAAGACCATGAGGTCTGGTTGTTGGCAGAAATCACGGTATCCAGCTGCTGTGCGGGCTGATCTTTCAGCGTCACTGATTTGTTCGACACCACCTGCAGCTGCGGGTCGCGGTTACGCTGCTGCTGTTCCATGCGCTTCGACAGCACATCCAGCCCATCACTGGTCGGGTCGCCCGCAATCACAATAATGGCGCGCGCACCAGTTTCATCCGCATAAACGTGCATGTTCGTCGTCTGCGAACCCAGTTTACCGCTTTTATCTGACATGCCTGGTGGCAGTGAGAAGCTCAGTTTGCCATCCATCAGCGTGACGGTCTGCGCCGACTGACTGGCGCTGACGCCGTTGTCGTTCGCCGCTTCATCTTTCTTCTGGTCACAGGCCGCTAAGCCAAGTACCAGTAAACCCATTCCTACATATTTCACCAGGTTGCGCATCAGAATCCCTTTTTAAGTTTCCAGTCAGCCGTTAATACAACAGGAATCAGGTTGCAAACGCAACCTGATGATTGTCAGAAGATCTTAGCGGGTAATGGCAGAATTTATATGAGTTCTTAGCCGAAATTGACCTGGCGGGCGGTCTGGCGCTCGGCCATCCGCTTCAGCGCGGCGTTGAGCAACACACCGTAGGCGGGCAGGAAGAAGACCATGCAGATCAGTACTTTGAAGCTGTAATCCACCAGGGCAATCTCAACCCAGTGCTGCGCCATAAACGCATCGGGGCTTTTATAGAAGGCGATGAAGAAGAAGGCCAGCGTATCGCTGATATTCCCCAGGAACATCGCGCAGCCCGGTGCTATCCACCACTGTGGCAGACGACGCAGACGGTTAAACACATGCACATCGAGGATCTGACCCAGCGCATAAGCCATAAAGCTGGCGCAGGCGATTCGGGCCACAAACAGATTCATCACTTCCAGTGCCTGCCAGCCCTGCCATTCGCCCTGATAAAACAGTGCCGAGACGCCGTAAGAGATAAACAGCGCCGGGATCATCACGGCCAGAATAATGCGTCGGGCCAGCGGTGCGCCAAAAATACGCACGGTGAGATCGGTCGCCAGGAAAATAAACGGGAAGCTGAACGCACCCCAGGTGGTGTGGAAGCCAAAGACGGAAATTGGCAGCTGAACCAGATAGTTACTGGATGTGATCACCAGCAGGTGAAACAGCGACAACCAGAAAAGCGCATGCATGCGCTGACGTGAAGAAAATGAGAGCATATTCAACCTTTTTAATGTTGGGGTGAGGGAACCCATTGCGGGACGCCGTTCGGGCAGCGCCTGGCAGTTTTATGAGCAAAAAGCGGCGGCATCTTACCGCGTTGTGCTTTTTATGCAATGGTTAATTTTAGCGCAATCGTTATCGCCTTGCTTCACCGCCAGCACGCGCTAGAATGAGCGCCCTTTACCTGAACCGAGTTGATTATGAGCGATGTTTTTTCCTCTGCCGACCATCAGCTGGATGCCCGTGGCCTGCGTTGCCCGGAGCCGGTGATGATGGTGCGCAAAACCGTACGCGGCCTGCAGGATGGCGAGACGTTGCTGATCATCGCTGATGATCCGGCGACGACCCGCGATATTCCCGGCTTCTGCCGCTTTATGGAACATGGCCTGCTGGCGCAGCAGACCGAGACGCTGCCCTACCAGTTTCTGATTCGCAAAGGCATGGCAGGTTAACGACAGCCGTTCGGACCGTCGTTAACTTCACTCATCGATCAGAAGCCGCCTGCTCAGGCGCGACGACGCAGTAACCGCAGCGCGTTGGCGGTGACCAGCGCGGTCGCACCGGAATCCGCCAGCACCGCCAGCCAGAGTCCGGTCAGACCCAGCAGGGTGGTGACCAGGAAAATCGCCTTCAGACCCAGCGCAATGCCGACATTCTGGCGGATGATGCGCCGTGTCCGGCGTGCCAGCGCAATCATCGGTGCCAGATTACTGAGCTGATTCCGCGTCAGGGCCGCATCGGCCGCTTCCAGTGCGACATCGGTGCCGCTGCCCATCGCAATACCCAGCGTCGCCGCTTTCATTGCCGGGGCATCGTTAATCCCATCTCCGACCATCGCCAGCGGCTGCTGCTGACTCAGTTCACGGATAGCCGCGACTTTATCGGCGGGCAGCAGGCTGGCGCGATAATCAATATCCAGCTGGCGGGCGATGGTCGCTGCGGCGCGTGGGTTGTCGCCGGTCAGCATCAGGCTCTCAATACCCAGCTTTTTCAAAGCCTTTAACGCCTCCACGGCATCGTCGCGCAGCTGATCGCGCAGGGCCAGTGCACCCAGCGCCTCGCCATCGCGCATCAGCACCACCAGGGTTTCACCTTCGGCTTCCTGTTGTGCAATCTGCGCGCTTTGCTGCGGCGTCAGACCGGGCGCATGGCCAGGCGTCAGCAGCTGAATCTGCTGGCCTGAGACCTGCGCACTGATGCCGCGTCCCGCCTGCACCTGCTGATCCTGTGCTTCGGGAATCGCCACATTACGTGCCTGCGCGGCCGCCACGATAGCGCTGGCCAGCGGATGAGTTGCACCCTGTTCCGCAGCGGCGCTCAGCGCCAGCATCTCTGTTTCACTGGCCTCGCCAAACCGCAGGATCTGCGTCAGCTGTGGCTTACCCAGCGTCAGCGTGCCGGTTTTATCAAACGCCATTCTGCGCAGAGAACTCAGCCGCTCCAGCGCCGCACCGCCTTTAATCAGTGCGCCCTGTCGCGCCGCCGCAGCCAGCCCGGAGGTAATCGCGGCGGGTGTTGAGATCACCAGTGCGCAGGGGCAACCAATCAGCAGCAGCGTCAGCCCTTTGTAGATCCACGGCTGCCAGTCGCCTGCAAAGAGCAGAGGCGGCACCACCATCACCAGCAGCGACAGCAGCATCACCAGCGGCGTATAGATACGGCTGAACTGATCGATAAAGCGTTCAACTGGCGCACGGTGCGTTTCCGCCTCCTCAATCAGCTGCAGGATACGGTCAATCGCGCTTTCACCCGGCTTCGACACCACTTCCAGCATCACCAGCCGATCCACGCTGGTGGCCCCGGCAAGGATCTTTTCGCCACTGGCGCGGGTGACCGGCAGCGATTCACCGGTCAGCGCGCTCTCATCGAAACTGGCGAGCGGACTGATCAAACGGCCGTCGACAGGCAGGCGACTGCCCGCCGCGACTTCAATCACATCGCCGGGTTGCAGCGCCGCCAGCGACACTTCTGTACGTTTGCCCTGTTCCAGGCGAATCGCCGATTCAGGCCGCAACGCCATCAGGCTGGTGACGCCGCTGCGCGCCCTGGAGGCGGCATAGCTTTCCAGCTGTTCACCCAGCTGAAACAGCACCAGCACCATCGCGGCTTCTGCGTGCGCGCCAATAATCAGCGCACCGGCTGACGCCACGGTCATTAATGTCTCAATGGTAAAAGGCGATCCGCTGCGAATGCGCTGCCAGGCACTGCGGGCCACCGGGATCAGGCCGACCAGCGTAGTCAGCACAAACAGCCGATCGCCCCAGGCGGGTGCGAACTGGCTGAGAACGCTGCTGGCGAGCACCAGCAGTGCCAGCAAAATCAGCATGCGGTTCTGCTGCCAGCCCGGACTGGCGGGCGGGGTGGCTGAGGTAGCGGAGGGGGTGGCGAGCCGGAAGCCGGCTTTTTTCACTGCCAGTTCAACGGCGTTTTGCACATCCTGGTCTGCGTTGACGACCAGTTTCTCGCTGCTGAACAGCACGCGGGCATCGTTCACGCCTTTTACCTGACGGACGGCAGTTTCAATGGTGCGGGCGCAGCCCGGACAATCCATCCCGCTGATCTGCCAGCTAAAGGGATAAGCGGAGCTTCGCCGGTCGCTTTCCTCAGCGGAGTCGGCATCATTGCCAGGGCTGCTGTTACTGTCACAGCAACAACCTGCGGTATCCGCCGTCACAGGCGTAGCAGCATGGATAGAAAGAGAGAGGGGACGGGCCTGACGAACCTGGCACAGCGGTTTTGCTGCGGCGTGACTGGCACGCGGTTTGCCGCAGCCACAGGCGTGATGTTGATGCATATGACCTCCGGATAATGGGATGAGCAACGCTGCCCATCCCGCTATCCTACACTCTGGAGTGAACTCCAGAGTCAAGGCTATTTTCTCAGACGACCCACAGTGAGCGCACGATCATAAAGTGACCGGCAAAGTAGCAGGCGGCAACAATCGCGCTGTCAGCGGTGAAGCGACGGCGATAGTGCGAGATGAACCAGACGGCGTTTGCCAGCAGCAGCAGACCGGCACCGACCATGATCGAGAAGCTGTAATCGGTCGGGCGGAAGAAGTACTGCTCGGTCGCTATCCAGGTCATCACCAGCGTCATGCCGATAAAGGTACAGACAGGCCAGCGCAGATCTTCCAGTCGGCTCCAGATGATGCCAATCAGAGCGGCACCGATGATGAGCAGCGTCAGCGGAATCGGCCAGAAGAAGGTCATGGTCATGCTGGCGGCGAAGCAAAGCGTATAGAGCAGGTGCGACAGGAAGAAAGCCCCGACGGCATAGAGCATCTGCTGGCGCGGCAGCAGCGTTAACGCATCACCGACCAGCGTGGCGACCAGACCGGCCAGAATCAGGTAGTCCGTGGTCTGCAGCACCGGTGCCTGCCAGGCCAGCCCGACGAGCAACAGCAGCGTGACCGGTTTAAACAGCCAGCGTTGCCACTGGGGGCCGCGATAGGTGGCGTCGACATAGAGCCAGCCGGAGAAAAGTACAGCGAGGAAAGACCAGAGCATTGTTTCTCCCTTTTTTACTCAAAATGGTGAAAGATCCCAAAATATCACTTCCAGTTTAGGTTAAGCCTCTGAGATGTGACAATCAGGCAACTCTGGTTGTATGCTTTGCCGCCTGATTCATTATCCCGGCAGGCCCGAAATCGCTATGAGCAAACCGCCGCTAATTTTTATCATCGTCCTGGCGATTATCGCCGTGCTGGCGACCCGTCAGTTCATTAAGCAACGCCGTGAAGTGGCGGTGAACGACGCGTCACCGGAGCGTTCTCTGCAGGCTGAGGTCAAAACCAAACGTGAATTTCCGTCTCCCAATCGCCGTTCACGGCAGCGTGAAGTGATCGCCGGGGAAGAGATGCGTTATGAGGTACTGTTTCATCCGCTGAACGGTGCCAGCGACATCAAGGTGCAGCTGAAAGAGGCGGAATATCATCAGCTGGATAAAGGCGCCAGAGGCGAGCTAAAGATGCAGGGCACGCGCTTTATCAGCTTCACGGCCCTGCCGTAACCGGCGGGCATTGCGCCCGCCCGACACTATTTCTTGCGTGGGAAGTTTTTCTTCTGCCAGGCGACCAGTTCGAACACCCCGAACAGAAACACTTTGGCCTGGGTGACGCGGTCAATCGGCGGCGCATCTTTGGTCTGCGTCGTGCGCAGTAACACCAGCTGCAGACCGTGCATCAGGATCATGAAAATCAGTGCAACGTTGATAAAATAAGTCAGCGGTTTCGGGTAGGGATGAACCAGGTTAGCCAGTAAAAATCCCCACACGCATAGCATCAACAGACGCCCCAAATTAAGTAACATCCTGCGTCTCCAGTTGACGTTGATACAAACGATAAGCCACTTGTCCGGCTATTTTCTCGCGATAAAGATCCCACTCTGGCGGCACCGGCGGTGCGCCATTTTCCACTTCACTTTCGACGTAAATCAGCGCCTGATCGGCCAGCCAGTGATTCTGCTCCAGCAGCTGCAACGTCTGTTCCAGCAATCCCTGACGAAATGGCGGATCGATAAACACCACATCGAACGGGGTACCCGGCTGTGCCAGCCAGTTTAACGCATTGGTCTGAATCACGGTGCCATTACTGGCGCGCAGCGTCTGCAGATTTTTTGTCAGCTGCTGCGCTACCGGACGTTCCAGCTCCAGCAGCGTGGCTGATCCCGCGTAACGTGACAGCGCTTCCAGTCCTAACGCGCCGCTGCCGGCAAAGCAGTCGAGGCAGCGAGCCTCTGGCAGCACCGGGGCCAGCCAGTTAAACAGCGTCTCACGCACCCGATCGGTGGTCGGGCGCAGTCCGGCACTGTCCGGCACCGGCAATTTGCGTCCGCGCCACTGGCCGCCAATGATGCGAATCTGCCCGGCACCGCCTGTACTGCGGGGGTTTTTATTCATCTTGCTCACAACTCGTCATAATTTGTTGCGTAGTTTAACGGGCGAATCGGTGAGAAGAAACGTTAAAAAAGGGTGCTGTGGTGAGCTGGCTGGAAAGTGTTAGACTACTGAGTTGCTGAAGTCATGCATTATTCTGCGGTTTACGCCGGTCTGGCGCTGACCGACTTTCATTGATTTACCCCTGGAAACCACGCGCGACCGGGACAAAGCCATCGAGGAGTGTCGTCACACAATGGCAAAAGAGAAAAAACGTGGCTTTTTTTCCTGGCTGGGATTTGGCAAAGAGGAAGAGAAACAACCTGTAGCGGAAGAGCAGACACAAGACGTCGCGGAACCCGCACAGCAGCAGACAGAACAGGAAGCCCCGGCATTAAGCCAGGCTGAAGCGCAAGCGGAAGAGACTGTCGTTATCACCGAAACGGTGGCCGGACAGCAGCGTGAGGCGGAAGTCACCGCGGCAGCGCCGCATGAATCAGCACCTGCGGTGCTCGATGAGGCTGAACCGATTGAGGCCGATCCTGAAGCGTTACTGGAAGTCTCCGCACCTGAACATGACGCGACGCCGGTTATCGACGCCGACGACGTCGTCACGCCGATCGCCGACGAGACGCCTGCCGACGCGCCATTAAGCGAAGAAGAGCTGACCGCGCTGGCACTGGGCGACGCCCCGATCGTTGACATCCCGGACAGTGAAGCAGATGCGCCGTTAAGCGAAGACGAGCTGACGGCGCTGGCGCTGGATGACGCCGGGATCGTTGAAACGCCGCACAGTGAAACAGACGTGCTGGCGCTGGATGAGGCCCCAATCGTTGAAACCCCGGACAGCGAAGCGGAAGCGCCGCTGACTGAGGAAGAGCTGACCGCGCTGGCACTGGGCGAAGCCGACGTCACTGACGCGGAACCGGCTGAGGCGTTATCCGATACCGTGAGCGATCTTCCGCTGGCCGCCGCGCCTCTCATCGTGCAGGAGCAGGAGCGTCCCAGCAAAGAGGGCTTCTTTGCCCGCCTGAAGCGCAGCCTGGTCAAAACCCGTCAGAACCTCGGTTCCGGTTTTATCAGCCTGTTCCGTGGCAAAAAGATTGATGATGAGCTGTTTGAAGAGCTGGAAGAGCAACTGCTGATTGCGGATGTGGGCGTGGATACCACGCGCCGCATCATCACCCATCTGACCCAGCAGGCAAACCGCAAGCAGCTGCGTGACGCGGAAGCGCTCTACGGCCTGCTGAAAGCAGAAATGGCCTCGATTCTGGCAAAAGTGGATGAGCCACTGGATGTCTCCGGCAAAACGCCGTTTGTCATCCTGATGGTTGGCGTCAATGGCGTGGGTAAAACTACCACCATCGGTAAACTGGCGCGTCAGTATCAGGCAGAAGGCAAAACGGTGATGTTAGCGGCCGGTGATACCTTCCGTGCGGCGGCGGTTGAGCAGCTGCAGGTGTGGGGCCAGCGCAATAACATTCCGGTGATTGCGCAGCATACCGGCGCCGATTCCGCTTCGGTGATCTTCGATGCCATTCAGGCCGCGAAATCGCGTGGTGTTGACGTGCTGATTGCTGATACGGCCGGTCGTCTGCAGAACAAATCGCACCTGATGGAAGAGCTGAAAAAAATCACCCGCGTGATGAAAAAACTGGATGATTCAGCGCCACACGAAGTGATGCTGACGCTGGATGCCAGCACCGGACAGAATGCAGTCAGCCAGGCCCGGCTGTTTAACGAAGCCGTCGGCCTGACCGGTATTGCGCTCACCAAGCTGGATGGCACCGCCAAAGGCGGTGTGATCTTCTCGATAGCCGATCAGTTCGGTATTCCGATTCGCTACATCGGCGTCGGTGAAGGCATTGAAGATTTACGGCCGTTTAAGGCGGAAGATTTTATTGAGGCACTGTTTGCCCGAGAGGACTAATTAGGATGATTCGCTTTGAAGAGGTCAGTAAGGCATATCTCGGCGGACGTCAGGCGCTACAGGGAGTAGATTTCCGTCTGCGTCCCGGCGAAATGGCGTTTCTGACCGGCCACTCCGGTGCCGGTAAAAGTACCTTGCTGAAGCTGATTTGTGGCATTGAGCGCCCGAGTGCCGGAAAAATCTGGTTCAGCGGCCATGACATTTCCCGCCTGCGTAACAGCGAGGTGCCTTTCCTGCGTCGTCAGATCGGCATGATCTTCCAGGATCACCACCTGCTGATGGATCGTTCGGTTTATGACAATGTGGCAATCCCACTGATTATTTCCGGTGCCAGCGGCGAAGATATCCGTCGTCGCGTCTCAGCGGCGCTGGATAAAGTGGGCCTGCTCGACAAAGCGAAAAGTTATCCGATTCAGCTTTCGGGTGGTGAACAGCAGCGTGTGGGTATCGCCCGTGCGGTGGTGAACAAGCCGGCCGTTCTGCTGGCCGATGAACCGACCGGTAACCTTGACGACGCGCTGTCAGAAGACATCCTGCGCCTGTTCGAAGAGTTTAACCGCGTTGGCGTCACCGTTCTGATGGCGACGCATGACAGCGGCCTGATCGCCCGACGCAATTACCGGATGATGACGCTGAATCAGGGACGTCTGCACGGAGGCCACGATGGTCAATAAACGCATTAAACGTCCGGCTGCACCAAAACCGAAGCAGCAGTCGAAGAGTAAAGCGCTGAAGGGCGGCTGGCAGGAACAGTGGCGCTATGCGCTGCGCGGCACGCTTTCTGATATGTGGCGTCAGCCGCTGGCTACCCTGCTGACGGTCATGGTTATCGCCATCTCCCTGACGCTGCCCAGCGTCTGCTATATGGTGTGGAAAAACGTCAGCCAGGCGGCCACGCAGTGGTATCCGGCACCGCAGTTAACCGTTTATCTCTCCAAAACGCTGGATGATACGGCGGCAGAAAACGTGGTGGCGCAGCTCAAGCAGGTAGAAGGCGTGGATAACGTCAATTACCTGACGCGGGAAGAGGCACTGAATGAATTCCGCAACTGGTCAGGCTTTGGCGGCGCAATGGATATGCTGGAGCAGAATCCGCTGCCTGCGGTAGCCATCATCACGCCTAAGCTCAACTTCCAGAACTCAGACACCATGCAGAGCCTGCGCGATCGGGTGAGTAAAGTGCAGGGCGTCGATGAAGTGCGGATGGATGACAGCTGGTTTGCAAGACTGGCGGCGCTGACCGGGCTGGTGGGGCAAATCGCCTCAATGATTGGCGTACTGATGATTGTGGCGGTGTTCCTGGTGATCGGTAACAGCGTCCGTCTCAGCATCTTTGCGCGACGCGACACGATTAACGTGCAGAAGCTGATTGGTGCCACCGACGGCTTCATCCTGCGTCCTTTCCTCTACGGCGGGGCGCTGCTGGGCTTCAGCGGGGCGGTGCTGTCACTGCTGCTGTCAGAAGTGCTGGTGCTACGTCTGCAATCGGTTGTCGCCAGTGTGGCGACCGTATTTGGTACCACCTTCTCGCTGGAGGGCTTCTCCTGGGATGAGGCGCTGCTGCTGTTACTGATTGCGGCGATCATCGGCTGGGTGGCTGCATGGCTGGCAACGGTCCAACATTTACGCCGATTTACGCCGCAGTAAACGCCTGCAACATTTTTTTGTTATAATGGTCCTCTGCTGCCGACGGTAGGTGCAGAGGATCTTTCCCCCTCTTCCCTTCCTGTCATCTGTGTGTAAAATATTCACTGCTACAATTGAACTTGTGGATAACTTTATCACTCTTAGTAGCACAGATTGCTTTCGGATTTCGCGCGACGTTGACTTAATGTATCGTCTGCGCAGGGAAATGTGCGGCAATTCCACTGAATTTGTGAGGGTTTGAATGACCAAAGAAATGCAAACTTTAGCTATTGCTCCTCTTGGCAACCTGGAGTCTTACGTCCGGGCTGCGAATACCTGGCCGATGCTCTCGGCTGAAGAGGAAAAAGCGTTGGCTGAACGGCTGCATTACCAGGGCGATCTGGAAGCAGCAAAGACGCTGATCCTGTCTCACCTACGCTTTGTAGTTCATATCGCTCGTAATTACTCCGGCTACGGTCTGCCACAGGCTGACCTGGTCCAGGAAGGCAACATCGGCCTGATGAAAGCGGTGCGTCGCTTCAACCCTGAAGTGGGCGTGCGTCTGGTTTCGTTTGCCGTGCACTGGATTAAAGCGGAGATTCACGAATACGTGCTGCGTAACTGGCGTATCGTGAAAGTCGCGACCACCAAAGCACAGCGTAAGCTGTTCTTTAACCTGCGTAAAACCAAGCAGCGTCTGGGCTGGTTCAATCAGGACGAAGTCGAGATGGTTGCGCGTGAGCTGGGCGTAAGCAGCAAAGATGTGCGTGAAATGGAATCGCGTATGGCCGCGCAGGACATGACCTTTGATATGTCTGCCGACGACGAGAGCAGCGAAGGCCGTTCGATGGCGCCGGTGCTTTATCTCCAGGATAAAACCTCTGACTTTGCTGACGGCATTGAAGAGGATAACTGGGACGCGCACGCCGCTGACAAGCTGAGCTATGCGATGGAAGGTCTGGATGAGCGCAGTCAGCACATCATTCGCGCCCGCTGGCTGGACGAAGACAACAAAACCACGCTGCAGGAGCTGGCCGATCAGTACGGCGTATCAGCCGAACGTGTCCGGCAGCTGGAAAAGAACGCCATGAAGAAACTGCGTATGGCGATTGAAGCGTAACGCACTTCAACACCACAAGGGGCGACAGATGATGTCGCCCTTTTTGTTTTCTGCGTCTGCCTATTCTACGGCCATTATCCAGCCATCACTCTGCGCCCTGAAACCACACGCCTGCATAAACGCCGCCCGCACCTGCTGATCGTCACTGCCATCATCGGCAATCCACCAGTCCGATATCGACCCGTTCTGCCTGATCGTCTCCTCCAGCAAATACTGTCCCACTCCGCGTCGCCGGGTGACATCACGCACCGTGAGCCGGTGAATCCTGCCCTGCATCCCCGAGATTTCAAGCTGCAAACCCGCCAGCAGCCGATCGTTAAAACGCGCGGCGTAGAGGCGATGTCGCTCACTCAGACTCTGTTCCAGTTGTTCAATCTCCAGATCCGGCCAGACTTTGCCAAGATCGATGCGGTCCTGCGCGGTCAGCGTAGTTAAACGCTGAATAGTGAGCTTCATAACAAAAACCTCTGTAATAGGGGAAAGTGCAGCGAAAGTATACAACCAGAGTGCTACCACATTTTCATCAATAAAACAGGTCAAAAGGTAGCCTGGATGCCAGGATGATAGTTGTAAACAGGGTTGTCAGGCGATTAATCCAGCATAACGCGCTGGCAAAGTGATGAAAAACCGGCCGTTGCCTCCAGTGTATTATGCTGTTTCACTCAGTCAATTCTGAATATGTCAGTTGATTTACAGAAGAAACTTCCTGTTTAATAACCTGAAAAATAAAGCCTTATTACTAAAAAAAGCCAGAAAAGTACGCTAACTCCTTCAAGATTAATCAGTTTTCGGCTTTATCTGGCAACGCAAGCACTCACAACATACACGACAAAACAAATGGGGTAGTCAGGATGAAAATGAAAGGTCGCGCATTACTGGCGGGATGTGTAGCACTGGCGATGAGCCATGCGGCGCTGGCTGAAGATATCAAAGTGGCGATTGTCGGCGCAATGTCGGGTCCGGTCGCACAATACGGTGACATGGAGTTCGCGGGTGCAACGCAGGCGATTGAAGACATCAATGCCAAAGGCGGCGTTAACGGTAACAAGCTGGTTGCGGTGAAATATGATGACGCCTGCGACCCGAAACAGGCGGTTGCGGTAGCGAACAAGGTAATCAACGACGGCATCCATTACGTGATCGGCCACCTCTGCTCTTCCTCCACCCAGCCTGCGTCTGACATCTATGAAGATGAAGGCGTGCTGATGATCACCCCGGCCGCGACCGCACCTGACCTGACTGCCCGTGGCTATAAGCTGATTATGCGCACCACCGGTCTCGACTCTGATCAGGGTCCGACCGCCGCGAAATATGTGATGAGCGAGCTGAAACCTAAGCGCATCGCCGTGGTTCACGACAAACAGCAGTATGGCGAAGGCCTGGCGCGCTCCGTTCAGGAGAGCCTGAAAAAGCAGGGCGCCAATATCGTGATGTTTGAAGGTATCACCGCAGGCGACAAAGATTTCTCTACCCTGGTGGCGCGCTTCAAGAAAGAGAACGTCGATTTCGTCTATTTCGGCGGTTACTACCCGGAAATGGGCCAGATCGTGCGTCAGGCGCGTGCTGCTGGCCTGAAAACCCAGTTTATGGGACCAGAAGGCGTGGGTAACGCCTCGCTGTCGAACATCGCCGGTGCGGCTTCCGAAGGCATGCTGGTGACTCTGCCGAAACGCTACGACCAGGTTGAAACCAACAAACCGATCGTTGACGCGCTGAAAGCGAAGAAACTGGATCCGACCGGCCCGTTCGTCTGGACCACCTATGCAGCTCTGCAGTCGCTGGCAACCGGTATGGAGCGCAGCAAGAGCGCTGAGCCGGACGCTATCGTGAAAAACCTCAAGGAAGGCGCTGCCGTGCCAACCGTAATGGGCAACCTGAACTGGGATGAGAAGGGCGATCTCAAGGGCTTTGAATTCGGCGTCTTCAAATGGCATGCCGATGGCACCTCGACCGCAGTGAAGTAAACCAGGCTGTTTTGTGGTGAGCGGGAGGCCGGGTGACCGGTTTCCCCTGACCAGCGACACGAACGCCTGGTGCTCGTCTGCCAGGCGTTTTTTGTACCCCGATCGCCTGCGATCGGTTAAGTAAGGGTCAAGGTATGTCCGAGCAGTTCCTCTATTTTATTCAGCAGATGTTTAACGGTGTGACCCTGGGTAGCACCTATGCGCTGATCGCCATCGGTTACACCATGGTTTACGGCATTATCGGCATGATCAACTTCGCCCACGGCGAGGTCTACATGATCGGTAGCTATGTCTCCTTTATCGTGATTGCCGCCCTGATGATGATGGGCATCGACACCACCTGGCTGATGATTGCCGCTGGCTTCGTGATGGCGGTGATTATCTCCAGCGCCTACGGCTGGAGCATTGAGCGCGTCGCCTACCGGCCTGTGCGTTCCTCCAAGCGCCTGATTGCGCTGATCTCCGCCATCGGGATGTCGATATTCCTGCAAAACTACGTCAGCCTGACGCAGGGTTCACGCGACCTGGCGCTGCCGAGCCTGATCACCGGACAGTGGACGGTCGGTGAAAGCAACGGGTTTGCCGCCACCATTTCCACCATGCAGATCGTGATCTGGGTGGTGACGTTCCTGGCGATGCTGGCGCTGACCACCTTTATCCGCTATTCCCGCATGGGCCGCGCCTGTCGCGCCTGTGCTGAAGACCTGAAAATGGCCAGTCTGCTGGGAATAAACACCGACCGCGTGATCTCGCTGACCTTTGTGATCGGTGCCGCGATGGCGGCAGTCGCAGGCGTACTGCTGGGCCAGTTCTACGGTTCGATCAATCCCTTCATCGGCTTTATGGCGGGCATGAAAGCCTTCACCGCCGCCGTGCTGGGCGGGATTGGCAGTATTCCGGGCGCAATGATTGGCGGCCTGGTGCTCGGCATTGCTGAAGCGCTGACCTCGGCGTATCTCAGCACGGAATATAAAGATGTGGTCTCGTTTGCCCTGCTGATTGTGGTGCTGCTGGTGATGCCGACCGGGATTCTGGGTCGCCCGGAGGTCGAAAAAGTATGAAGACTTCCTTTATCAACGCCCTGATCTCCTCGGTGATGTTACTGGTGCTCGCCACCTTCTTTATGGGACTGCGCCTGAATCTGGACGGCACGAATCTGGTGGTGCAGAACGCGGGTAGCGTGCGCTGGAACTGGATCGCTGCAGGCTGTGCGGTGGTGTTTCTGTTCCAGCTGCTGCGTCCTGTATGGCAAAGCGGCCTGAAGAAAATCTCCGGTCCGGCGCTGGTGTTGCCTGGTCTGGATGGCTCGACGCCAAAGCAGAAGCTGGTGATGGCGGTGATGATTATCGCCGCGATTGCCTGGCCATTCCTGGTGTCACGCGGCACCGTTGATATCGCCACCATGACGCTGATCTACGTGATGCTCGGTCTGGGCTTAAACGTGGTGGTCGGACTTTCTGGCCTGCTGGTACTGGGTTATGGCGGCTTCTACGCCATCGGCGCTTACACCTTTGCGCTGCTGAACCACTATTACGGTCTTGGCTTCTGGCAGTGTCTGCCGCTCTCCGGCATGGTTGCTGCGCTGTTTGGTCTGCTGCTGGGCTTCCCGGTACTGCGACTGCGCGGCGACTATCTGGCGATTGTGACGCTGGGCTTCGGTGAGATCGTGCGTATTCTGCTGCTGAACAATACCGCCCTGACCGGCGGCCCGAATGGCATCAGCCAGATCCCGAAACCGACGCTGTTTGGTCTGGAGTTTGGCCGTACGCCACGTGAAGGGGGCTGGGATACTTTCCACAACTTCTTTGGGCTGAAGTACGATCCCAGCGACCGTATTATTTTCCTCTACCTGGTGGCACTGCTGCTGGTGGTGCTGACGCTGTTCGTGATCAACCGGCTGCTGCGCATGCCGCTGGGCCGGGCCTGGGAAGCGCTGCGCGAAGATGAGATTGCCTGCCGTTCACTGGGCCTGAGTCCGACCCGCATCAAGCTGACCGCCTTTACCATCAGTGCCGCGTTTGCGGGCTTTGCCGGCAGTCTGTTTGCGGCGCGTCAGGGCTTTGTCAGCCCGGAATCCTTTACCTTTGTCGAATCCGCCTTTGTGCTGGCGATTGTGGTACTGGGCGGGATGGGCTCGCAGTTTGCGGTGATTCTGGCTGCCATTCTGCTGGTGGTGTCACGCGAGCTGATGCGCGATCTGAATGAGTACAGCATGCTGGTGCTGGGTGGCCTGATGGTGCTGATGATGATCTGGCGTCCACAGGGATTGTTGCCGATGAAGCGTCCGCATCTGAAGCTTAGAGCCGCTAAAAAAGGAGAGCAGGCATGATTCAGCCTTTATTAGCCGTTGAAGGCCTGATGATGCGCTTCGGCGGTCTGTTAGCCGTAAACAATGTGGCGCTGGAGCTGCGTCCGCAGGAGATCGTCTCACTGATTGGCCCCAACGGTGCCGGTAAAACCACCGTCTTCAACTGCCTGACCGGCTTTTACAAGCCCACCGGCGGCACGATCAAATTGCGTGAGCAGCATCTGGAAGGATTGCCAGGCCAGAAGATTGCGCGGATGGGCATCGTGCGCACTTTCCAGCACGTGCGTCTGTTCCGTGAGATGACGGTCATTGAGAACCTGCTGGTCGCGCAGCATCAGCATCTGAAAAGCGGCGTGTTTTCCGGCCTGCTGAAAACCCCGGCGTTTCGCCGCAGTGAGAGCGAGGCGCTGGATCGTGCGGCGACCTGGCTGGAGCGGGTCGGTCTGCTGGATCTGGCAAACCGTCAGGCGGGCAATCTGGCCTATGGTCAGCAGCGTCGGCTGGAGATTGCGCGCTGCATGGTGACGCGCCCGGAGATCCTGATGCTGGATGAACCGGCGGCGGGCCTTAACCCTAAAGAGACCCACGAGCTGGACGCGCTGATCGCGGAGCTGCGTGGCGAACATAAGGTGTCGGTGCTGCTGATTGAACATGATATGAAGCTGGTGATGGGTATTTCTGACCGTATTTACGTGGTTAATCAGGGAACGCCGCTGGCTAACGGAACGCCGGAGGAGATTCGCAATAATCCGGATGTCATTCGTGCCTATTTAGGAGAGGCCTGAGATGGCAAATGCGATGTTAACCATTGAGAACGTCAGCGCCCATTACGGCAAAATTCAGGCGCTGCACAACGTCAGTCTCTATATCAATCAGGGCGAAATCGTCACCCTGATTGGTGCTAACGGCGCCGGAAAAACCACGCTGCTGGGTACGCTCTGCGGCGAGCCGCGCGCGACCCAGGGCACCATTACCTTTGATGGCAAAGCGATTACCGACTGGCAAACGGCGCGCATCATGCGTGAAGCGATTGCCATCGTGCCAGAGGGGCGGCGGGTGTTTTCGCGCATGACGGTGGAAGAGAACCTGGCAATGGGCGGATTTTTTGCCAGTCGTCCGGACTATCTGACGCGGATTAAGCGTGTGTATGAACTCTTCCCGCGTCTGGAAGAGCGTAAAATCCAGCGCGCCGGGACGATGTCAGGCGGTGAACAGCAGATGCTGGCGATTGGCCGTGCGCTGATGAGCCAGCCGCGCCTGCTGCTGCTGGATGAGCCGTCGCTGGGACTGGCACCGATCATTATTCAGCAGATTTTCGACACCATTGAGCAGCTGCGCAGCGAGGGGATGACAATTTTCCTGGTGGAGCAGAATGCGAATCAGGCGCTGAAGCTGGCGGATCGGGGATATGTGCTGGAGAACGGGCATGTGGTGCTCGAAGATACCGGTGCAGCGCTCCTATCCAACGAAGCCGTCCGCAGCGCTTACTTAGGTGCCTGATGGGGCACGGCCTGGCTTACTTGCCAGGTTCCGGTTGGGCAGTGCTCGCCATCCTCACGTACTACGTGTACGTTCCGGTGGCTGCGCGCTGTCCGCCCGCAACCTGCCTGCGCCGCCGACGGCCTTTGAAAGTGTGATGCGGAATGTGACGCCGTCGGCCTTGAGTGTCGGTGTGGGTGGTTCTGAGAATGGCCTGATGTGCGTGGTTTAAAACCTCAGTCAGGCATTTTCAGCTTCCAGTCGCTCTGCAATTTATGTAACTAAAAACTGGCAGCGGGGACGTTTTTCCGCCGCGCTGCCAGCGTCCTCTTTTCCTCCATAAAGCCTGTCACCCGCCTGTCATCTGCCTGTTATTAATCCGTCATTTCCCCGTGTCATGTTACTTCGCGAAACAGAAATCCGTGATTTCACGCGTATTTACCTGCACAGGAAAATTCTATGTCCGTCGTTACCTTTCGTCGTAGCCTGATGAGCGCGCTGCTCGGTCTGACGCTCAGCACCCATGCCATGGCCGCCACTGAGATCCCTTTCTGGCACTCTATGGAAGGCGAGCTAGGCAAAGAAGTGGATTCGCTGGCACAGCGTTTTAACCAGACGCATCCCGATTACAAAATTGTTCCGACCTACAAAGGTAACTACGAACAGAGCCTGGCGGCAGGCATCGCGGCGGTGCGCAGCGGTAAAGCGCCTGCGGTGCTGCAGGTCTATGAAGTCGGTACGGCGACCATGATGGCGTCGCATGCGATTGTGCCGGTGTATCAGGTCTTTAAAGACGCCGGCATCCCCTTCGATGAAAAACAGTTTGTGCCAACGGTGGCGGGCTACTACAGCGACAGCAAAGGTCAGCTGATCTCTCAGCCGTTCAACAGCTCGACGCCGGTGCTCTACTACAACAAAGACGCCTTTAAAAAAGCCGGTCTGAACCCGGACCAGCCGCCGAAAACCTGGCAGGAGCTGGCGACGGATGCCGCCGCACTGCGCAAATCGGGCATGAGCTGTGGCTACGCCAGCGGCTGGCAGGGCTGGATCCAGATTGAAAACTTCAGCGCCTGGCATGCATTGCCGGTGGCAACTAAAAACAACGGCTTTGACGGACCTGATGCCGTGCTGGAGTTCAACAAGCCGGTACTGGTTCGTCATATCGAACTGCTGGAAGCGATGAACAAGAAAGGGGACTTCACCTACTTTGGCCGCAAAGATGAGTCCACCGCCAAGTTCTACAACGGCGACTGCGGCATCACCACCGCCTCATCGGGTTCGCTGGCCGATATCCGTCATTACGCTAAATTCAACTTCGGCGTCGGCATGATGCCGTATGACGACACCGTGCCGAATGCGCCGCAGAACGCCCTGATCGGCGGTGCCAGCCTGTGGGTGATGAAAGGCAAAGATGCGGCAACCTACAAAGGTGTAGCCGAGTTCATGCAGTTCCTGGCTAAACCGGAAATCGCTGCGGAATGGCACCAGAAAACGGGCTATCTGCCGATTACCACCGCGGCCTACGAGCTGACTAAACAGCAGGGCTTCTACGATAAGAATCCGGGTGCGGATATCGCGACCCGCCAGATGATGAACAAGCCACCGTTACCGTTCACCAAAGGGATGCGTCTGGGCAACATGCCGCAGATCCGTGCCGTGATCGACGAAGAGCTGGAAAGCGTCTGGACCGGCAAGCAGTCGCCGCAAAACGCGATGGATAATGCAGTGAAACGCGGCAACGAGCTGCTGCGCCGCTTCCAGCAGCAGGTGAAGTAATCTCTCCTTGTGGGCCAGCCTGGCTGGCCCCTCTTTTCTGACGCCAGGTACGCCATGTCTTCATCCCGTCCGGTCTTTCGCACCAGCCTGTTGCCCTATCTTCTGGTGCTGCCGCAACTGCTGATTACCGCTATCTTCTTTCTCTGGCCTGCCGGTGAAGCGCTGTGGTACTCGCTGCAAAGCCTCGATCCCTTTGGCATCTCCAGCAGCTTTGTCGGGCTGGAAAACTTCCGACGGCTGTTTGCCGATCCTTATTATCTGGATTCGTTCTGGACCACCATCAAATTCAGCGGCATGGTCACCGTGTTCGGCATGGTCTTCTCGCTGCTGCTGGCGGCGCTGGTGGATTATGTGGTGCGACTGCGCCGCCTCTATCAGACCCTGCTGCTGCTGCCCTACGCCGTTGCGCCCGTTGTAGCCGCGGTGCTGTGGATGTTCCTGTTTAACCCCGGCATGGGCCTGTTCAGCTACCTGCTGAACCACGTCGGCTACAACTGGAACTTCGCGCAGAACAGTGGTCAGGCGATGTTCCTGGTGGTGCTGGCGTCGATCTGGCAGCAGATGAGCTACAACTTCCTGTTCTTCTTCGCCGCCCTGCAATCTATTCCCAAATCGCTGGTGGAAGCCGCCGCGATTGACGGTGCCGGACCGGTGCGTCGCTTCTTCAACCTCTCGCTGCCACTGATTACGCCGGTCAGCTTCTTCCTGCTGGTGGTGAATCTCATCTACGCCTTCTTCGATACCTTCCCGGTGATTGATGCCGCAACCGGCGGCGGGCCGGTGCAGGCGACCACCACGCTGATCTACAAAATCTATCGCGAAGGCTTTACCGGTCTGGATCTCTCCTCGTCCGCTGCGCAGTCGGTGGTGCTGATGCTGCTGGTGATCGGCCTGACGGTGCTCCAGTTCCGCTTTGTTGAACGTAAGGTGCAATACCAATGATTGAGAATCGACGCGGGCTGGATATCTTCAGCCACATCGTGCTGGTGCTGGGCGTGCTCACCATCCTGTTTCCGCTTTATGTCGCCTTTGTGGCGGCGACGCTGGATAACGAGGCGGTCTATCAGGTGCCGATGACGCTGGTACCCGGTACGCACCTGTGGGAGAACATCTCGCGCATCTGGACGCACGGCGTCAACGGCAACGGACCGGCGTTTGGCCTGATGCTGCTCAACAGCATGATCATGGCGCTCGGCATCACCTTCGGCAAAATCACGGTGTCGATGCTGTCGGCGTTTGCGCTGGTCTGGTTTCGCTTTCCGCTGCGCACGCTCTTTTTCTGGCTGATCTTCATCACCCTGATGCTGCCGGTTGAGGTGCGTATCTTCCCCACGGTGCAGGTGATTGCCGACCTTAATCTGCTCGACAGCTACAGCGGATTAACCCTGCCGCTGATGGCTTCGGCCACCGCCACCTTCCTGTTCCGTCAGTTCTTTATGTCGCTGCCGGATGAGCTGGTGGAAGCGGCGCGTATCGACGGCGCCAGCGCGATGCGCTTCTTCATCGATATCGTTCTGCCGCTGTCGAAAACCAATCTGGCGGCGCTGTTCGTCATCACCTTTATCTATGGCTGGAACCAGTATCTCTGGCCGCTACTGATCATCAACGACGCCAGCCTCGGCACGGCGGTGGCGGGGATCAAAAGCATGATCTCCACCAGCGGCTCGCCGACCCAGTGGAACGAAGTGATGGCGGCAATGTTATTAACCCTGATCCCACCGCTGGTAGTGGTGTTAGTCATGCAGCGTGCCTTTGTGCGCGGTCTGGTTGAGAGTGAGAAATAAGATGGCAGGCGTAACCCTTCAGGCAGTAACCAAGTCCTACGATGGCAAAAATCAGATCATTCAGCCGCTGAACGTCACCATCAATGACGGCGAGTTTATGGTGATGGTCGGGCCATCCGGCTGCGGGAAATCGACCCTGCTGCGTATGGTAGCCGGGCTGGAGCGCGTCACCTCCGGCGATATCTATATCGACGACCGGCGCGTCACCCAGGAAGAGCCGAAAGATCGCGGCATTGCGATGGTATTCCAGAACTACGCGCTCTATCCGCACATGTCGGTGGAGGAGAACATGGCTTATGGCCTGAAAATCCGTGGGATGGGCAAAGAGCAGATTCGCCAGCGGGTGCTCGACGCGGCGCGCAGTCTGGAGCTGGATCACCTGCTGATGCGCCGGCCTCGCGAACTGTCGGGCGGACAGCGCCAGCGTGTCGCGATGGGCCGCGCCATCGTGCGTGAACCGGCGGTATTTCTGTTCGATGAGCCGCTGTCGAATCTCGATGCCCGCCTGCGGGTGCAGATGCGGCTGGAGCTGCAGCAGCTGCATCGCCGCTTACAGACCACCAGCCTCTATGTGACCCACGATCAGGTCGAGGCGATGACGCTGGCGGAGCGGGTGATGGTGATGAACAAAGGCGTGGTGGAGCAGATCGGCACGCCGGTCGAGGTGTATGAGCGTCCCGCCAGCCAGTTTGTTGCCTCGTTTATCGGCGCGCCCGCCATGAACCTGCTGAAAGGGCAGTTCAGCAGTGACGGCTCACGCTTTGACCTCGACGCCTCGCACGCACTGCCGCTCAGCGACAGTAAACCGAAATGGGCTAACCGGCCGGTTGTGCTGGGTATCCGGCCAGAGCATATCCAGCTCAGTAGCCGCGAGCAGGGCGGCATCCCACTACGGGTCGATACGCTGGAGATGCTGGGCGCCGATAATCTGGCTCATGGCCGCATCGGTGACACGCCACTGGTGGTACGCTTAGCCCACAGCGAACGGCCGCAGCCCGGCAGTACGCTGTGGCTGCATCTGCCGTCAGATGCGTTACACTTCTTCGATTCAACTCATGGAAAGCGTCTGGAATGAGCACACAATACTGGCCCTATCCCCGCATCGTCGCCCATCGCGGCGGCGGTAAACTGGCACCGGAAAATACGCTGGCAGCGATCGATACCGGCGCGAAATATGGTCATCAGATGATTGAGTTTGATGCCAAGTTATCGGCGGATGCGCAGATCTTCCTGCTGCATGACGACACGCTGGATCGCACCAGCAATGGCTGGGGCGTAGCGGGTCAGCTGCCGTGGGAGAAGCTGTCACAGCTCGATGCGGGCAGCTGGTTTGGCAACGCGTTTACCGGCGAGAAACTGGCGCGGCTGGACGAGGTGGCGGCACGCTGTCGTCAGCATCAGATGATGGCGAATATCGAGATCAAACCGACCACCGGCAGTGACGCCGAAACCGGACGCGCCGTCGCGCAGGCTGCCGCGATTCTGTGGCAGGGACAGACCGCACCGTTGCTCTCTTCGTTCTCTTTTGACGCGCTGGAAGCGGCGATGCAGGTGGAACCACAGTTACCGCGTGGCCTGCTGTCACACAGCTGGGATCCCGCGTGGCAGGAAAAAACCACCGCGCTGGCGTGTGTGTCGATTCACCTTAATCACAAGGTGCTGACCGCTGAGCGTGTCGCCGAACTGAAAGCAGGCGGACTGAAGATTCTGGTTTATACCGTGAACAGCCCGGATCGGGCGCGGGAATTGCTGACGTGGGGCGTCGATGCCATCTGTACCGACAGCATCGACATCATCGGCCCCGATTTTCGTTAGTTTTGGTTTAGATTCTGGTTCTGATTCTGCTGGCCCGGCTGCGAGGTAATCACCCGCTGCTGGGCGCTGTTACGCTGTTCCTGCATTTTACGCTGCATGTCCTGCGTCTGACGCTGCTGATCCTGGCGCAGCCTCAGCTGTTGCTGCTGCTGGTCGGTCTGCATCTGCGACTGCATCCGCTGCTGACTCGGGTTGTAGCCCGGTTTGTTCGGATCGTTGGTGCTGTTCAGCGTGTTCGCCTGGCTGGCGAAAGGCAGCAGGGCGGCTAAAACAATCATCCACTTTTTCATCACTCCTCCTTCCTTAACGCGACAGGGTTTTGGGTGCACAACGGCGCACACCGGTATCAGGGTCGCACCCATAAGTTTACCCGATATCACAGACCTTACTTTCAGATGTATTCCTGATTTGACTTAACCCCGGTTATTTTGCTGTATTTGTAGACACTTGCAGAAATGATAAAAAAATGTAAATAACAATACGGGATGGTGGCAGGATGAAAATGCAGCAAACAGTGCGTCAGCTCAGCTGGTCGCTGGTGATGAGTTTCACCGTGGTGGCAGGCGCTAACGCCGCACCTGTTCAGGCTCCGCCGGTCTCCTACGGCGTGGACAGTGACACCTTTCACCCGGTAAAAGCGCAGCACGGCATGGTGGCGTCGGTGGATGCGATGGCGACCCAGGTCGGCGTGGAGATCCTGCGTCAGGGCGGGAATGCGGTGGATGCCGCGGTCGCCGTGGGCTTTGCGCTGGCCGTGACCCATCCGCAGGCGGGCAACCTGGGCGGCGGTGGCTTTATGCTGCTGCGCACCGCGTCTGGCCGCGCTACCGCTATCGATTTCCGTGAAATGGCGCCGGGTCACGCGTCGCGCGATATGTTCCTGGATAAGCAGGGCAACGCCGACAGTAAGCTGTCGCTGACCTCTCATCTCGCTTCCGGTACGCCGGGCACCGTCGCCGGACTGGCGCTGGCGGCGAAGAAATATGGCACCCTGCCGCTGAGCACCCTGCTGGCACCGGCCATCAGACTGGCGCGTGACGGTATTCCGGTCAACGATGCGCTGGCGGATGACCTGAAAACCTACGGCAAAGAAGTACTGATCACCCATCCCAACAGCAAAGCGATTTTCTACAAACCGGACGGCACGCCGTGGCAGAAGGGCGATCGGCTGGTGCAGAAGAACCTGGCTCACAGCCTGCAACTGATTGCCCGTCAGGGACCGGATGCGTTTTACAAAGGTGAAATCGCGGATGAGATCGCCGGAGAGATGGCGCAACACGGTGGCCTGATCAACAAAGCTGACCTTGCGGCCTATCGTGCGGTCGAGCGAACGCCTGTCAGCGGCACCTATCGTGGCTATGAAGTCTTCTCCATGCCGCCGCCGTCATCCGGTGGTATCCACATCGTGCAGATCCTGAATATTCTGGAGAACTTCGATCTGGCGAAGATGGGCTTTGGCAGCGCGGACGCCATGCAGGTGATGGCGGAAGCGGAAAAATATGCCTATGCGGACCGCTCGGAATATCTCGGCGATCCCGATTTCGTGAAGGTGCCGTGGCAGGCGCTGACCAGTAAAGCCTACGCCAGAACCCTGGCGCAGCAGATCGATATGGCAAAGGCGCGTCCTTCCAGCGAGATCAAACCGGGCAAGCTCGAACCTTACGAAAGTAATCAGACCACTCATTTCTCGGTGGTGGATAAGCAGGGCAATGCGGTCGCCGTGACCTACACGCTGAACACCTATTTCGGCAGCGGAATTGTGGCGGGCAAAAGCGGCATCCTGATGAATAACGAGATGGATGACTTCTCAGCCAAGCCGGGCACGCCAAATGTCTACGGGCTGGTCGGCGGGGAAGCGAATGCGGTGCAGCCGGCGAAACGTCCGTTGTCATCGATGTCGCCGACCATCGTCGCCAAAGGCGGCAAAACCTGGCTGGTGACCGGCAGTCCTGGCGGCAGCCGTATTATCACGACGGTGTTGCAGATGGTGGTTAACAGCATCGATTTCGGGATGAACGTAGCGGAAGCCACCAATGCGCCGCGCTTCCATCATCAGTGGCTGCCGGATCAGCTGCGGGTGGAGAAGGGCTTCAGCCCCGATACGCTGCGTCTGCTGGAAGCCAAAGGTCAGCATGTGAAGGTGCTGCCGTCGATGGGCAGTACGCAGAGCATCATGATCGGGCCTGACGGCATGCTCTATGGCGCTTCGGATCCGCGCAGCATTGATGATTTGAGTGCGGGTTACTGATATCTGAGAACCTGGGCAGGGTTGTGTGGCTGTGAGATTGAGCTGCTCATGGAACACGGTCAGATCGGAAAGACGCAAAAGCGTCATCCCTGACTGCTCGGCCCGCGCCGTCCCTGGCGCGGGACGCTTTCCTCCTCTGACCGTGTTACCTGCGCGCTAAGCTAATAAGTTGCTTTCAGATTCACTAAATTTTGGATTTGTCATCGGTCTGAAGGGCGCTGAAAGGTGCCTTTTTCAAGTCTAGGGCCACAGTTATATACAAACGGCGTGACGGTTAAGCCCCCTCATTAGATAAAAACCTTTTAAACATCAAGGTATTCACCACGTTAATCAAGCGAAAAAATGTGAAAAACTCTTTACAGATACGAATGATAATGATTATTATTGCCATGCGTTCCCGGGAGGTCATCGACAGCCTGAGAAAGCACGACATTGCTCACATTGCTTCCAGTATTATTTAGCCAGCTTATCCGCTGGCTTTTTTTTGCCTGCTCTCCATCAATCCTTTTCAGCCACCGGCTCACACTCATTCAATGAATTTGAACAGAGGAGTGAAGTTTTTCAGCTATCAATCAGACCGCCTCGGGGACACACTATAAAAAACATTGAGGAGATTTGAACATGATCTATGTACGCAAAGCTGAAGAACGCGGTCACGCAAACCATGGCTGGCTGGATAGCTGGCACACCTTCTCTTTCGCCAGCTATCACGATGCGAACTTCATGGGTTTCTCCGCGCTGCGGGTCATCAATGAAGATGTGATCGATGGCGGTCAGGGGTTTGGCACCCATCCTCATAAAGACATGGAAATTCTGACCTACGTGCTGTCCGGTACGGTTGAGCATCAGGACAGCATGGGCAACAAAGAGCAGATCCCGGCAGGGGAGTTCCAGATCATGAGCGCCGGCACCGGCGTCCGTCACTCTGAGTACAACGCCAGCGAAAGCGAACCGCTGCACCTCTATCAGATCTGGATCATTCCTGAACGTACCGGTATTGAGCCACGCTACGATCAGCGCCGCTTCCCGGATGTGCAGGGACGCCAGCTGGTATTAAGCCCGGATGCCCGTGAAGGGTCGCTGAAAGTGTATCAGGACATGACCTTGTCGCGCTGGGTACTGGCGGCTGGTGAGCAGGACAATGTCGCGATTGATGCGGGACGTCGTATCTGGATTCAGGTGGTTAAAGGTGATGTTACCGTTAACGGCAACGCGGTCACCACCAGCGACGCTCTGGCGATCTGGGACGAAAGCGCGCTGACGATTGAAGCCAGCTCGGCTGCAGAAGTCCTGCTGTTTGATCTGCCACCGGTCTAAGCAGATAACGGGCGCGACTCGTCGCGCCCGGTTGGCAATTTTGTGACAGAAAAGTGATAGACTCATCGTACTTTAGCTTTCAGGGCGATCCCAGGCGCTACGATGAAGAAGAAAAGACCGGTATTACAGGACGTTGCCGATCGCGTCGGCATTACAAAAATGACCGTCAGCCGTTACCTGCGCAATCCTGAGCAGGTCTCTGTTGCCCTGCGGGACAAGATTGCAGTGGCACTGGATGAGCTGGGTTATATCCCCAATCGCGCCCCCGATATGCTTTCTAACGCCACCAGTCGCGCCATCGGCGTGCTGCTGCCGTCACTCACCAACCAGGTTTTTGCCGACGTCCTGCGCGGCATCGAAGCCGTCACCGACGAAGCCAACTATCAGACGCTGGTCGCCCACTTTGGTTACAACCCGCAAAAAGAGGAGCTGCAACTGCGCTCGCTGCTGGGCTGGAACATTGATGGCGTGATCCTCACCGAACGTACTCATACGCCGGGCACGCTGCGCATGCTGGAAGTCGCCGGGATTCCGGTGATTGAGGTGATGGACAGCGTGACGCCCTGCCTGGATATGGCGGTCGGCTTTGATAACGTCGAAGCGGCCCGGCAGATGACGCGGGCGATCCTCAGCAAAGGCCATCGTCACACCGTCTACCTCGGCGCACGTCTTGATGAACGTACGCTGCAGAAGCAGCGCGGTTACGAAATCGCGATGCGTGAAGCGGGGCTGCCGCCGCGCAGCGTGATGATGGAAGATGCCTCTTCGTTCAGTGCCGGTGGCGATCTGCTGCGCGAGGCGCAACGTCTCTACCCTGAAACGGATAGCCTGTTCTGTACCAATGACGATCTGGCGGTCGGCGCGATGTTTGAGTGTCAGCGCCAGGGATTGCAGGTGCCCACCCAGATGGCGATTGCCGGTTTCCACGGCCATGACATCAGCCAGGTGGTGACACCACAGCTGGCGACGGTGCTGACGCCGCGCGATCGCATGGGCCGTGAAGCCGCCGCTCTGCTGCTGGCCCGTATCGCCGGTGAAAGCAGTGATAATCAGCTGCTGGACGTCGGTTTTGAGATCAGTGAAGGTGGCAGCATCTGATTGTGGTGTTTTTATGAGTCAGCTCACACTTTCATGCTTTTCCTGGTAAAAAGGTTGCCAGGCTGTTAACCGGCCAGGAGAATGAGAAACGACATTGTTATCGGTAACATTGGCAAATTCTCACCTGCCGGAGCAGAAAAATGACAACGCAATCCCCGTCACATCACGTCTTTATCCTGATGGGCGTTTCAGGCAGCGGAAAATCTGCCGTCGCCAACCAGGTTTCTCACCAGCTCAATACGGCCTTTCTTGACGGTGATTTTCTCCATCCCCGCGCCAATATCCTGAAGATGGCCGATGGTCATCCGCTGGATGACAGCGATCGTCAGCCGTGGTTACAGGCGCTGAACGATGCCGCGTTTGCCATGCAGCGCACCCAGGCGATTTCCATCATTGTCTGTTCAGCCCTGAAAAAAAGTTATCGCGACATTCTGCGTCAGGGAAATGACAACCTGCGTTTCGTCTATCTGAAAGGCGATTTCGATACCATTGAAGCCCGCCTGAAAGCGCGTAAAGGCCACTTCTTCAAGCCGCAGATGCTGGTCACCCAGTTTGCCACGCTGGAAGAGCCGGGCAGTGATGAACCGGATGTCCTGGTCGTGGATATCGCGCATTCACTGGACGATGTGGTGGCGGCTACGGTTGCGACTATCCAGGACGCTATCAGCCAGGATTAGAAATGAATACCGCAACACTCGTTTTGACCGCAGCAGGCTCTGTCCTGCTGCTGCTTTTCCTGGTGATGAAGGCCCGTATGCACGCCTTTGTCGCGCTGATGTTAGTCTCCATCGGTGCCGGTCTGTTCTCCGGCATGCCACTGAACAAGATCGCTGAAACCATGCAGAAGGGGATGGGCGGCACGCTCGGCTTCCTCGCTATTGTGGTCGCGCTGGGCGCGATGTTCGGCAAAATCCTGCATGAAACCGGCGCGGTCGATCAAATCGCCATCCGGATGCTGAAAACCTTTGGTCAGAGCCGTGCCCATTATGCGATGGGCATTGCCGGTCTGATCTGCGCGCTGCCGCTCTTCTTTGAAGTGGCTGTCGTGCTGTTGATTAGCATCGCGTTTGCGGTGGCGCGGCGAACCGGCGGCAATCTGGTGAAGCTGGTGATCCCGCTGTTTGCCGGTGTCGCGGCGGCAGCGGCGTTCCTGCTGCCCGGACCGGCCCCGATGCTGCTGGCCTCGCAGATGCACGCGGACTTCGGCTGGATGATCCTGCTGGGTCTCTGTGCGGCGATCCCCGGCATGCTGATTGCCGGTCCGTTGTTTGGTAACTTTATCGGCAACCACGTGACGTTCAGCGCGCCACCGGAAGATCATCAACCGGATGTTGATGAGAGCAAGCTGCCGTCGTTTGGCTTCAGCCTCTCACTGATCCTCTTCCCGCTGGTGCTGGTCGGCCTGAAAACCATCGGCGCACGCTTCACCACCGAAGGCACCACCCTGTATGACTGGCTGGAATTTATCGGCCATCCTTTCACCGCAATCCTGCTGGCGCTGCTGGTGGCGATTTATGGTCTGGCTTACCGTCAGGGCATGGACAAAGAGCGGGTGATGCAGGTGTGTGGCAGCGCGCTGCAACCGGCCGGGATTATCCTGCTGGTGATTGGCGCGGGCGGCGTGTTTAAGCAGGTGCTGGTGGATTCAGGCGTGGGTCCGGTACTGGGCAATGCGCTGACCGGTGCAGGCCTGCCGATTGCGCTGGCCTGCTTTATCCTGGCGGGAGCGGTGCGGGTGATTCAGGGGTCGGCGACGGTCGCCTGTCTGACCACCGTCGGGCTAATCATGCCGGTGATTGAACCGCTGCACTACAGCGGGGCTCAGCTGGCGGCGCTGTCGATCTGCATCGGCGGTGGCTCCATCATCATCAGCCATGTGAACGATGCCGGATTCTGGCTGTTTGGCCGCTTCACCGGGGCCAGCGAAGCGGAAACGCTGAAGACCTGGACGCTGATGGAGACCATTCTCGGCACTGTGGGCGCGGTGGTAGGGATGATTGCTTTCACGCTGCTTTCCTGACCAACCTGACGGGCTATCTGCCCGTCAGGTTTTTTCCCGCGAGCGGGGGAAAAGTAAAAAAGGGAACAGCAAATAAGGCGCTACCAACAAAAGGACAATGACGCCGCGTGAATAGCCAGCGTCATTTATTCTCCTCACCCCGCAGGAAAAAACAGGCAAAATAAACAGCAGCAGCGCGGTTAAGCTTATTTCATGCTCTGGCCCGGTAAACCATTGCAGATAACTACAGAACCAGACCAGTTGGAACAGCAGGAAAATAAAATAGCGCGTCCTTCCTTCACGCCCTTGATAGTTAAACGTGCGCAGCAGACAGCTTTTGATAATCTGCAGCAGGCTGTTCATGCCCATTTTCTTCTTATCAGAGCAAAAACAAGCAGCGTGAGGGCGGCAGAAAGTAAGTAAATCCATGCAAAATCAGTGACGTCAACCTGTATCAGCTGCACGTCATTCAACGCGGCTTTCCGGCCCGAGACGGATAATACGGTCAAGCCCGCTAAACAGAGTATATTTGCCAGAAAGAATAACACCTGAAAGGCTGATTCTTTAGCTACAGACAGGAAGGCAATTTTTCTGAAACCCCACCAGGCTACCAGGTAAACCAGCAGCCAGAGCAACGCGCAGAGTAGCGGGGCAACCAGATAACTACGTATATCTGTGATCACCCCTGAATGGCCGCTATTGGCATACTGCAGGACTTCCTGAAGGGAGAAGTAACCTGTTATCAGATAGAGTGCGCCGAAAAAAAAGGGTAATAACAACCTCATTGTATTTCCCTCCGGGTTTTCAGACGCTGCATCTGTTTTTCAATAATGGCCGCAATAGACACCTCCTTTTTACAGCATTATATAAATACTATTGTTGATCTTAATTCCATAAATTATTGATAGTAAATATAAATAATTCAGCTGCCTGCCTGGCAGGATAAAATGACAAAGGTGCGCTTATAACTTCAGATAAGCCCGAATCCCGTCCAGGAACATCTGGGTCGCCAGCATGATCAGTATCAATCCCATCAGCCGCTCCAGCGCATTCACACCCTTATCACCCAGCAGACGCAGGAACAGTCCTGACATCAGCAGAATGCCCACCGTCACGCCCCAGGCGATTAACAGTGCGCCGACCAGATGCGACATCTGATGCGGATACTGATGTGACAGCAGCATCAGCGTTGCCAGCAGCGATGGCCCGGCGACCAGCGGAATCGCCAGCGGCACCAGGAAAGGCTCTTCGCCCGCCGGTAAGCCAGAACTGCTGCTTTCGGCCGACGGAAAAATCATCTTGATGGCGATCAGAAACAGGATAATCCCGCCGGAGATCGACACGGTTTCGGTGCGCAGATTTAAAAACGCCAGGATGCGTTCGCCAGTAAACAGGAACAGCAGCATGATGATCAGCGCGATCAACATTTCGCGGATTAGCACAACCCGCCGCCGTTTCGGCTCCAGATGCTTTAAAACCGACATAAAAATCGGCAGATTGCCCAGCGGATCCATAATTAACAACAATAATATTGTCGCCGAAATCATTTCAGTCATCGGTTTTACGCCATGTTGTTCGCGAAAAAGCGGAGTTATTAGTTACGCTGCTGAAAAAGTTAGCGTAATCGAATTAATTCACTTGCTACCCGGCCTGCATTTTGTAGAGTGAGGGGACACAGGTAAATCTTATTATTACGCAGAGCGGCGTGAAAATAGCACGCCGCTCTCTCCTCTGAAATGAAAAGCAGGTGTAACTGCCTTAGACGGACACGACATGAAGAATGTAGGTTTTGTTGGTTGGCGCGGCATGGTCGGCTCAGTGCTGATGTCCCGCATGAGTGAAGAGCGTGATTTTGATGCAATCAATCCGGTCTTCTTCTCGACGTCGCAGCATGGTCAGGCGGCACCCGCGTTTGCGGGCAAACAGCAGGGCACACTGCAGGATGCGTTTGATATTGAGGCGCTGCGCGCGCTGGATATCATCATTACCTGCCAGGGCGGCGACTACACCAGTGACGTCTATCCAAAACTGCGCGCCAGCGGCTGGCAGGGATACTGGATTGATGCGGCCTCCACGCTGCGCATGAAAGATGATGCCATCATCATCCTCGATCCGGTCAACCATGCTGTGATTCGCGAAGGCATCGACCGTGGCATCAAAACCTTTGTCGGTGGTAACTGTACCGTCAGCCTGATGCTGATGTCACTGGGCGGCCTGTTTGCGCAGGATCTGGTGGAGTGGGCCTCGGTTGCCACCTATCAGGCAGCCTCTGGCGGCGGCGCGCGCCACATGCGCGAACTGCTGACCCAGATGGGCATGCTGCACGATCACGTTGCCCCTGCGCTGCAGAACCCGGCTTCTGCCATCCTCGACATCGAGCGTAGCGTGACCGATTTTACCCGTTCCGGCACCTTACCGACCGACAACTTCGGCGTACCGCTGGCGGGCAGCCTGATTCCGTGGATTGATAAGCAGCTGGATAACGGCCAGAGCCGCGAAGAGTGGAAGGGCCAGGCGGAGACCAACAAGATCCTCGCCACCTCTAAGGTCATCCCGGTAGATGGGCTATGCGTGCGCGTCGGTGCGCTGCGCTGCCACAGCCAGGCCTTTACGCTGAAGCTGAAACGCGATCTGCCGCTGGCTGAAATCGAGCAGCTGCTGGCCTCTCACAATGAGTGGGTCAAAGTGGTGCCGAATGACCGCGAGCTGACGATGCGTGAACTGACCCCTGCCGCCGTTACCGGCACGCTGACCACGCCGGTTGGCCGCCTGCGTAAACTGAATATGGGGCCGGAATATCTTTCCGCCTTCACGGTAGGCGACCAGCTGTTATGGGGCGCAGCCGAACCGCTGCGTCGTATGCTGCGGTTGTTAACCAACTAACAGCAAACATCGCCACCGGGCGGATTGATGAGCAATGCCGATCAGATAAGACAAGGGATCGGCTAACCGCCTGGCCGATATGTGAAAGCCCGTAATCATTACTGATGGTTGCGGGCTTTTTTGTTGTGCGTCCTGGCGTGAACTTCAGATGGCCCATTCCTGCCCATGCCAGAAACATTCCGTTAACCATCGCTTTACAACGCGTTATCAGGTAGCTTTTCTTAACCGCTGTCTGCACGCATCGCTCCGGAAGTCTGACAGGGTCCTTCGCTGGCGTGACAGTTCCGATCCGCTGAAAAACAGAGCGACATCAGCCGGGGCATGCCGGGCAGCTTAAATGAAAATAATCATCTATTTACCCGGCTTTTCCATCGCTGCCGTACACGAAACAATCTGCCGTTTCGCTTACTAAGTGATCGGCTTCCCTTTTTTGCCGATCAATGAAGAATATTTTGCTTAAGTCCATGGCAACTCCCGTGACCAAGCTATGATTTAACCATGATGTGCCACAGGTAACTCTTGTGCTTTCCGGATTAAATGGTTGTGGTACACGGCAAAAACACTTTTCCCACGGAATGGCCTGACTTCTTTGTCGTTGTACGTATGGCTCAATGAAGAGCAGCGCAGGTGAATCGCGACAGGCTATGTTGCGTTCATTTCGGCTGCCAATTATCACAGGAAGAAAGTCATGTCAGAGCTTCCCGATCGCGATGCGATCAATGCCCTTTTTGCGGGCAATTATGCTGACCCTTTTTCGTTACTAGGGATGCACCGAACTCAGCAAGGCCTTGAAGTCAGGGCATTGCTCCCCGAAGCGCTTGAAGTGTGGGTCATTGAAACCTCCACCGGGCGCAAACTGGCTCAGCTGGTGTGCGAAGATGCACGCGGCTTCTTCAGTGGCGTGATTCCACGTCGAAAAAACCCGTTCCGCTATCAGCTGGCGGTGAACTGGCATGGCCAGCAAAACCTTGTAGATGATGCTTATCGCTTCGGCCCGCTGCTGCAGGAGATGGATCTGTGGCTGCTGGCTGAAGGCACACACCTGCGCCCTTACGAGACGCTGGGCGCGCACGGCGACGTCATTGATGGCGTCTTCGGCACCCGCTTCTGCGTCTGGGCACCTAACGCCCGTCGCGTTTCAGTGGTGGGCGATTTCAACTTCTGGGATGGCCGTCGTCATCCGATGCGTCTGCGTCAGGAGCTGGGGATCTGGGAGCTGTTTGTGCCAGGCGCGGTCAACGGCCAGCTCTACAAATATGAAATTATCGACGCCAATGGCGAACTGCGCATCAAAGCGGACCCTTACGCCTTTGAGGCGCAGATGCGTCCTCAAACCGCGTCAATGATCTGTGGTCTGCCTGAGCCGGTTGAGATGAAAGAGGAGCGCAAGGCCGCCAATGCCTTCGATGCGCCCATCTCCATCTATGAAGTCCACCTGGGCTCCTGGCGTCGTCACACCGACAACAACTTCTGGCTGAGCTACAAAGAGCTGGCTGAGCAGCTGGTGCCCTACGCCAAAGAGATGGGCTTTACCCATATCGAACTCCTGCCGATTAACGAACATCCGTTTGATGGCAGCTGGGGCTATCAGCCGCTGGGCATGTATGCGCCGACCCGCCGTTTTGGTACGCGTGACGAGTTCCGCGCCTTCATTGACGCCGCCCATGAAGCGGGCCTCAACGTCCTGCTCGACTGGGTGCCGGGCCACTTCCCGAGCGATGATTTCGGTCTGGCGAAGTATGACGGTACTGAACTCTATGAGCACAGCGACCCGCGTGAAGGCTTCCATCAGGACTGGAACACCCTGATCTACAACTTTGGCCGCCGCGAAGTGAGCAACTACCTGTCGGGCAACGCGCTCTACTGGACGGAGCGCTTTGGCATCGATGGCCTGCGCGTGGATGCGGTGGCGTCGATGATCTACCGCGACTACAGCCGCAGCGAAGGGGAGTGGGTGCCGAATCAGTATGGTGGCCGTGAGAACCTCGAAGCGATTGAGTTCCTGCGTCACACTAACCGCACGCTCGGCACCGTGGCGTCCGGTTCGGTGACGATGGCCGAAGAGTCCACCGACTATCCGGGCGTGACGCGTCCGACCGAAGGCGGCGGGCTGGGCTTCTGGTTCAAATGGAACCTGGGCTGGATGCACGACACCCTCGACTACATGAAGGTCGATCCTATCTACCGCAAGCATCATCACGACCTGATGAGCTTCGGCATGATGTACAACTACACCGAAAACTTTGTGCTGCCGCTGTCGCATGACGAAGTGGTACACGGTAAGCGCTCGATTCTCGATCGTATGCCGGGTGACGCCTGGCAGAAGTTCGCCAACCTGCGTGCCTACTACGGCTGGATGTGGGGCTTCCCCGGCAAGAAACTGCTGTTCATGGGCAACGAATTTGCCCAGGGCCGCGAGTGGAACCATGACGTCAGCCTCGACTGGCATCTGCTGGAAGGCGGCGACAACTGGCACCACGGCGTGCAGCGTCTGGTGCGCGATCTCAACCACACCTATCAGCACTTCACGCCGCTGCATCAGCTCGACTTCGATCCGGCTGGTTTTGAGTGGCTGGTGGTCAACGATGCAGAACACTCCGTGTTCGCCTTTGTGCGTCGTGACCGTGAAGGCAACGAAGTGATCGTGGTCAGTAACTTTACCCCGGTGCCGCGTCCGGGCTATCGCTTTGGCGTTAACCAGCCGGGCTACTGGCGTGAAGTGCTGAATACTGACCAGCATGAGTATCACGGCAGCGACGTGCGCAACCATCGGGTGCATACCGATGAGCAGGAGAGCCACGGACGACCTCAGTCGCTGAGTCTCAATCTGCCGCCGCTGGCAACAGTATGGCTGGTGCGGGAGGCTGAATGACAATCACTGCCGGCGATCCCGAACCGCTTGGTGCCAGTTACGATGGCAAAGGCGTTAACTTCACCCTGTTTTCTCAGCATGCAGAGCGCGTAGAGCTTTGCCTGTTTGATGAACAGGGTGCAGAACAGCGTCTTGACCTGCCTGGCCGCAGTGGGGATATCTGGCATGGTTATGTTCCGGCGTTAAAACCGGGACAGCGCTACGGCTACCGGGTGCATGGCCCCTGGTCGCCGCAGCAGGGACATCGTTTCAATCCGGCGAAGCTGCTGGTTGACCCGTGCGCCCGCGCGGTTGAAGGCGATGTGCCTGATGATCCGCTGTTTCACGGCGGTGACGCGCAGCCCGACCCGCATGACAACGCGGCGATTGCGCCGAAGTCATGTGTGGTCGCGGAGGATTTTGACTGGCAGGGCGATGTCGCACCGCGCATTCCGTGGGGCAGCACGGTGATTTATGAAGCCCACGTGCGCGGCCTGACGCAGCAGCATCCGGAAATTCCGGAAACGCTGCGCGGGACTTACGCGGCGCTGGGTCATCCTGTTATGGTGAATTACCTGCGCAATCTGGGGATTACCACCCTTGAGCTGCTGCCGGTGGCCCATTTCGCCAGTGAACCGCGACTCTTACAGCTCGGCCTGAGTAACTACTGGGGCTACAACCCCTTTGCGCTCTGGGCGGTGGATCCCCGTTACGCCGCCGGGCAGCCGGGTCTGACACCGCTGCAGGAGTTTCAGCAGGCGGTCAAAAACCTGCACGCTGCGGGTATCGAAGTGGTGCTGGATGTGGTGTTCAACCACACCGCCGAACTGGATGAGATTGGCCCGACGATCTCCATGCGCGGTATCGACAACGCCAGCTACTACTGGCTCGATGAGCAGGGCGATTATCAGAACTGGACCGGCTGCGGTAACACGCTGAATATCCACCATCCGCAGGTGATGACGTGGGCCTTAGAGGCGCTGCGTTACTGGGTGCGGGTCTGCCACGTCGACGGCTTCCGCTTTGACCTTGCGCCGGTGCTGGGCCGCACGCCCGACTACCAGCGTGATGCCCCCTTTTTCGAGGCGATACGCGCCTGTCCGCTGCTCTCTCAGGTGAAGCTGATTGCTGAACCCTGGGATATCGGCCCTGACGGCTATCAGGTTGGCCGTTTTCCGCCACCGTTTGCCGAATGGAACGATAAGTTTCGCGACACCGCGCGTCGGTACTGGCTGCACGGCGACGTAAGCAACGGCGACTTCGTCCGCCGCTTTGCCGCCTCCAGCGATCTCTACCAGCATGATGACCGGCCGCCCCACGCCACGGTTAACCTGATCACCGCCCATGACGGCTTTACGCTGTGGGATGTGGTGAGCTTCGAACATAAACACAACGAGGCGAACGGCGAAGATAACCGGGATGGCCACGGCGATAACTACAGCCACAACCACGGCAAAGAGGGGCTGAACGTCAGCTTTGACGTGATTGAACGGCGCCGTCGTAGCGTGCGGGCACTGCTGACCACGCTGCTGCTGTCACAGGGCACGCCGATGCTGCTGGCTGGCGACGAGCGCGGCCACACGCAACGCGGTAATAACAACGCCTATTGTCAGGACAACGCCCTGAGCTGGCTTGACTGGCAGGCGGATGAGAAGGGATTAGTCGGATTCACCGCCGCACTGATTGCTCTGCGCCAGCGCATTCCGGCGCTGACCGCAGATCGCTGGTGGCAGGACGGTGACGGCAATGTGCAGTGGCTCAATGCCGGTGGCCAGCCACTGCAACACGATGAATGGGCACAGGGGATGCACAGATTGCAGATCCTGCTGTCCGGCCGCTGGTTAATAACAATAAACGCCACGGATACGGTGAATGACATCGTGTTACCAGACGGAGAATGGCGTGCCCTTCCTCCTTTCGCCGGGGACGACAACCCCATCCTGCTAACTGTCTGGCATGGTCCCGCACACGGTGTGTGCGTGTTCCAAAAGCAATCATAAGGAGTCAGACATGGTTAAGTTAGATAGAACAGATCACCTGATGCTGGCCCGCCAGCTCCCTACACAGACGGTTGCTCTGATCCTTGCTGGCGGACGCGGCACGCGCCTGGTCGATTTAACGGCCAAACGTGCCAAACCGGCGGTGCACTTCGGCGGCAAGTTCCGCATTATCGACTTTGCCCTCTCCAACTGCGTCAACTCCGGTATCCGTCGGATTGGCGTCATTACGCAGTATCAGTCCCATACCCTGACTCAGCATATCCAGCGTGGCTGGTCGATCTTCAATGAAGAGATGAATGAGTTTGTCGATTTGCTGCCAGCGCAGCAGCGCTTTTCGACCGAACAGTGGTATCGCGGAACGGCCGATGCCGTGACGCAAAACCTTGATGTGATTCGCCGCTATCAGGCGCAGTACATCGTGATCCTTGCCGGGGACCACATTTATAAGATGGATTATTCACGCATGCTGCTGGATCACGTGGTCAACGAGGCGAAATGTACCATCGCCTGTTTGCCGGTGCCGGTGCATGAAGCCACGGCGTTTGGCGTAATGGCGGTGAATGAAGAGAACATGGTGATCGACTTCGTGGAAAAACCTGCGAAACCGCCCACTATGCCGGGTGATGATACGCAGGCGCTCGCCAGCATGGGGATCTACGTTTTCAACGCAGACTATCTTTATGAACTGCTGGAAGAGGATCTGCAGACGCCAGGCTCCAACCATGATTTCGGCAAAGATATCCTGCCGAAAGTCGTGGCAAGCGGCGAAGGCTATGCGCACTCCTTTGCGCTCTCCTGCGTACAGAACGACGACAATGCGCCGCCTTACTGGCGCGACGTCGGGACGCTGGAAGCCTACTGGCGCGCCAATCTCGATCTGGCATCCGTGATGCCGGAGCTGGATATGTATGACGTCACCTGGCCGATTCGCACCCACATGGAGCCGCTGCCGCCCGCTAAATTTGTTCAGGATCGTTCCGGCAGTCACGGGATGACCATGAATTCGCTGGTGTCGGGCGGCTGCATCATCTCCGGTTCGGTCGTGGTCAACTCGGTGCTGTTCCCGCGCGTTCGCGTTAACTCGTTTTGCAATATTGATTCAACCGTCCTGCTGCCTGATGTGGTTGTCGGCCGATCGTGTCGTCTGCGTCGCTGCGTGATTGATCGCGCCTGCGAACTGCCGGAAGGCATGGTCATCGGCGAAAACCCCGATGAAGACAGTCGCCGGTTTCACCGTTCGGAAGAAGGGATCGTACTGGTTACCCGCGCCATGCTGGCCAGACTGGCCAAAGCGGGGCTGTAAGCGATAAGCGGAACTTACGCAATCGGTACGCGGAGCGTGCCGGATAACTTAATGAGGTCGAGGATGCAGGTTTTACATGTCTGTTCAGAACTTTTCCCGCTGCTGAAAACGGGCGGACTGGCTGATGTTGTCGGGGCATTACCTCAGGCGCAAATTGCGGGCGGTACGGATACGCGGGTGCTGTTGCCCGCTTTTCCCGCATTGCGCAAAGGCATACCTGATCTCCAGGTAGTGACGGAGCGAGAGACATTTGCCGGTCATATACGTCTGCTATTTGGTGAATTTAACGGTGTGGGCATCTACTTAATTGATGCTCCCGGCCTCTACGATCGTCCCGGTAGTCCCTATCATGACGAGTCGCAGTTTGCGTATGTCGACAACTATCTGCGCTTTGCGCTGCTGGGCTGGGTCGGCTGTGAACTGGCGTGCGGCATGGACTCCATGTGGCGTCCCGATATCGTCCATGCGCACGACTGGCACGCGGGCCTGACCTGCGCCTATCTGGAAGCGCGTGGCCGTCCGGCCAAATCGGTGTTCACCGTGCACAACCTGGCATATCAGGGGCTGTTCATGGCGCACCATCTGGAAGAGATCGGTCTGCCGTGGTCGTTCTTTAACATGCATGGGCTGGAGTTCTTCGGTCAGATCTCCTTCCTGAAAGCGGGACTCTTCTACGCCGACCATATCACGGCGGTCAGTCCGACTTACGCCCATGAAATTACCTCTGCCGAATATGCTTACGGCATGGAAACCCTGCTGGCGCAGCGCATGCTCGAAGGCCGTCTCAGCGGGATTCTTAATGGGGTCGATCCTTCAATCTGGGACCCGGCGCACGACCTGCTGCTGAGCGCGCGCTACAACCGCGACACGCTCGAAGCGAAAGCGGAGAACAAACGTCAGCTGCAGGTGGCGATGGGGCTGAAGGTGGATGATAAAGCGCCGGTGTTCTGCGTCATCAGCCGTCTGACCAAACAGAAAGGTTTAGACCTGGTGCTGGAGGCGCTGCCTGGCCTGCTGGCGCAGGGCGGACAGCTGGTGCTGCTGGGTCAGGGCGATGCCGAACTGCAGCAGGGATTCCTGGCGGCGGCGGCAGAGCATCCGGGCAGCGTGGGCGTGCAGATTGGCTATCACGAAGCCTTCTCCCACCGCATTGTCGGTGGCGCGGATGTGATCGTGGTGCCGAGCCGCTTTGAGCCCTGTGGTCTGACTCAACTTTATGGTCTGAAGTATGGTACGTTGCCGTTAGTGCGCCGTACGGGTGGACTGGCCGATACCGTGAATGACAGCTCGTTAGAAAACCTGGCCGACGGTATCGCCAGTGGATTCAGTTTCGAAGATGCCAATGCCTGGTCGCTGTTACGGGCAATCCGGCGCGCGTTTGTGTTGTGGTCCCGTCCTTCGCTGTGGCGCTATGTTCAGCGTCAGGCGATGGCGATGGACTTTAGCTGGCAGGTGGCAGCACAAGCCTACCGTGATCTCTACCAACGTTTGATGTAACGGATTGGGAAAACTGGATATGAATGCACCTTTCACTTACGCCTCACCAACGTTGACGGTTGATGCCTTAAAGCATTCGATTGCCTACAAACTGATGTTTACCATCGGCAAAGATCCCTCTATCGCCAATAAGCACGAGTGGCTCAACGCCTCGCTGCTGGCGGTGCGCGACCGGATGGTGGAGCGCTGGCTGCGTTCCAGCCGTGCTCAGCTCTCTCAGGATGTCCGCCAGGTCTATTACCTGTCGATGGAGTTCCTGATGGGCCGCACGCTGGGAAATGCGCTGCTGGCGATGGGGATTTATGACGATCTCAACCAGGCGCTGGATGAGATGGGACTGGATCTGGCCGAGCTGATGGAAGAGGAGAACGATCCGGGACTCGGCAACGGCGGTCTCGGTCGCCTCGCGGCCTGTTTCCTCGATTCACTGGCGACGCTGGGCATGCCGGGCCGGGGTTATGGCATCCGGTATGATTACGGCATGTTCAAACAGAACATTGTGGAAGGTGAGCAGAAAGAGTCACCGGATTACTGGCTTGAGTATGGTAATCCGTGGGAATTCCAGCGTTTCAATACCCGTTACAAAGTCCGTTTTGGCGGTCGCGTCCAGCACGAAGGCACCAAAGTGCGCTGGCTGGAGACCGAAGAGATTCTGGCGATGGCCTATGACCAGATTATTCCGGGCTTCGACACCGATGCCACCAACACCCTGCGACTGTGGGGCGCGCAGGCCAGCAACGAAATCAACCTCGGTAAGTTCAACCAGGGGGATTACTTTGCGGCGGTGGAAGATAAAAACCACTCCGAAAACGTGTCGCGCGTGCTCTACCCGGATGACTCCACCTATTCAGGCCGTGAGCTGCGTCTGCGTCAGGAATATTTCCTGGTTTCCGCGACGGTGCAGGACATCCTGAATCGTCACTGGCGGATGCACCAGACCTGGGACAACCTGGCGGACAAGATCGCTATTCACCTGAATGATACCCATCCGGTGCTGGCGATCCCCGAACTGATGCGTCTGCTGATCGACGAACATAAATTCAGCTGGGACAGCGCCTTCGACGTCTGTTGTCAGGTGTTCTCCTACACCAACCACACGCTGATGACGGAAGCGCTGGAGACCTGGCCGGTCGATATGATCGGTAAGATCCTGCCGCGTCACCTCAGCATTATTTTCGAGATTAACGACTTCTTCCTCAAGACGATTCAGGATCACTATCCTGATGACCTGGATCTGCTGTCGCGCATTTCGATCATCGACGAGAACGATGGCCGCAGGATTCGCATGGGCTGGCTGGCAGTGGTGGTCAGTCACAAAGTGAATGGCGTGTCTGAGCTGCACTCTGATTTAATGGTGCAGTCGCTGTTTGCCGACTTCTCCCGCCTGTTCCCTGGCCGTTTCTGCAACAAAACCAACGGCGTGACCCCGCGTCGCTGGCTGGCGCTGGCGAACCCGGCGCTGTCAGAGGTGCTGGATGAGGAGATTGGTCGCAACTGGCGTACCGATCTCAGTCAGCTGGGCGAACTGAACGCGCAGATCGACTATCCGGCGTTTATCGAAAAAGTGGCGGTCGCCAAACATCAGAACAAACGCCGTCTGGCTGACTGGGTGGCGAAGAATCTGGACGTGGTGCTCGACCCGAACGCGCTGTTCGATGTGCAGATCAAGCGTATTCATGAGTACAAACGCCAGCTGCTCAACGTGCTGCATGTGATCACCCGATACAACCGTATCAAGGCCGATCCCCAGGCGGACTGGGTGCCGCGCGTGAATATCTTTGCCGGTAAAGCGGCATCGGCCTATTACGTTGCCAAGCACATCATTCATCTGATCAACGATGTCGCGAATGTGATCAATAACGATCCGCAGGTGAAGAACAAGCTCAAAGTGGTCTTCATCCCGAACTACAGCGTGAGTCTGGCGCAGATCATTATCCCGGCGGCCGATCTCTCTGAGCAGATCTCGACCGCGGGCACGGAAGCGTCCGGCACCAGTAACATGAAGTTTGCGCTGAACGGTGCGCTGACGATCGGTACGCTGGATGGCGCCAACGTTGAGATGCTGGATCACGTCGGTGAAGAGAACATCTTTATCTTCGGTAATACCACGCCGCAGGTCGACGCGCTGCGTAAGGGCGGCTATAACCCGCGTGACTATTACGAAAAAGATGAAGAGCTGCATCAGGTGCTGACCCAAATTGCGTCAGGCGTATTCAGTCCGCAGGATCCGGGCCGCTACCGCAACCTGTTCGATTCCCTGGTTAACTTCGGCGATCACTACCAGTTACTGGCGGATTATCGCAGCTATGTGGATACCCAGGATAAAGTGGATGCCCTCTACCGTAAACCGGATGAGTGGCAGCGTCGCGCGGCGAAAAACATCGCCGGAATGGGCTACTTCTCGTCGGACCGTACCATTCAGGAGTACGCCGATGAGATCTGGAACATTACACCTATAAGGTTGTAGGGTCGGGCAGCACGCCTTTGTGACTTTCTTTGCGGCCGACGGATCGGCCGCACTCTCCGTTCTTTTTGCTCTCTGCCTCTTCCCCGCACCTTCAGAAAATTCAGCCGTTTATCGTCTCTGCCCCTGTAAGTGCCCGTTGTGCGAGCCCGATCATTACACCCTGGCTGAGAATCGCTACTATGCGGGAAAGCTAAATGACCCTACACAGGCAACCGCAGCCCATGAGTGACAACATCAACCAGGAAATTACCTTCCGTAAGCTCAGTGTCTTCATGATGTTTATGAGCAAAGGGAATATTGCCCGCACGGCGGAAGCGCTGGAACTGAGCAGCGTCAGCGTGCATCGCGCGCTGCACACGCTGGAAGAGGGCATCGACTGCCCGCTGTTTATCCACAAGGGCCGCAATCTGGTGCCGCTGCCTGCCGCCTGGACGCTGCTGGACTACTGCCGTGACGTGACCACCCTGATGGGCAAAGGCATTGAAGAGGCGCGCAAGGTGGCGGGCATCGGCGGAGGCCGGCTGCGGCTCGGCACGCTCTATTCGCTGACGCTTGAAACCATTCCCCGGCTGATCATGGGCATGAAACTGCGCCGTCCCACGCTGGAACTCGATCTCACTATGGGTTCGAATCAGATGCTGCTGAATATGCTGGAAGATGACGCGCTGGATGCCATTCTGATCGCCACCGATGAGGGCGAACTCAGTGATGCGCATTTCGATGTGATTCCGCTGTTTGAAGACCGGATCTTCCTGGCCGCACCGGCCGGAGAAACGCAGAAAGGAACCGGTACGGTGGATCTGCGCGATTATGCCGACCGTGATTTTGTTTCGCTGGCGGAGGGATTTGCCACCTATGCCGGTTCGCAGGAAGCGTTTCAGATTGCCGGGTTTGAACCGCGCAGGGTCACCCATGTCAATGACATCTTCTCGATGATCAGTCTGGTGCAGGCGGGCGTTGGCCTGGCGCTGATTCCGGGACGGATGAAGAAAGTCTATGAAAACAACATCCAGTTGCTGACGCTCGCGGAGCCTTACCAGATGCGCCAGCAGATCTCGATTGTCTACTCACATCGCCGCGAACGGGATAATGACCTGCTGGCACTGGCGGCAGAAGGGCGGATGTATGCCCGCAGCCTTACTGACTCAGCCGTTTAGCCAGATGCAGCGCCACTTCGACGCTGTTGCGCTCCAGACAGATTGCTTCGCCCTGCCAGTTCGCCTGCAGCGTCAGGCCGGTCAGCACATTGCCAGGCGGCATCTCAATCGCCAGCCGGGCATCGCGCTGGTTAGCGGAAACAATCGCGTCATTCCACTGCACCGTGCGCGCCATATTGAAGGCGAGATCGTCGGCAATTTTCTCCGGCTCCCAAATCACGCGTGCGCTTGAGCCGCTGAGGTAGGCGCAATCGGGACGGGAGAGGGTGACGGACTCAAACGCGCGAGCCAGTTCGGCGGCGGGCTTATCCAGCAGCGCGCAGTGCGATGGCACGCTCACCGCGAGTTTGATCGCTTTACTGGCACCGGCATCCAGCGCCTTCTGCGCCACCACCGCCATATCCTCGTCACGACCGGCAATCACAATCTGCGTTTCCGCATTTAAATTCGCAATGTAGGTGTTGCTGCCGGGCAGCAGTTTCTCCAGCTGGTTCAGCGTTAACCCGGTGATCGCGGTCAGGCCATATCCCTGCGGATACGCCTGCTCCATCAGATCGCCGCGCAGCGCAACCAGCCGGAGGGCGTCGCTGAAATCGAGCGCGCCAGCAATCACCGCAGCAGGAAATGCGCCAATCGACAGACCGCTGACGATATCCGGTTTCACACCACTACGTATCAGCTCGCGCGCCCAGGCGACACCAGAAATCAGCAGACAGAGCTGCACGGCGCGGGTGTGGCGCAGCGCCTCAACGCTGTCGAGCTGGTCGGTCTCGTCGCCCAGCACCGCACGCACATGGCTTACTATCACATCACCATCAGGCAGCTGCTGCAGCATGCCGGCACGCTGGGTGCCCTGGCCAGGAAAGGTAAAGAGTATTTTCATGGATTCTCCCTGCTCCAGGGTGAAGCGGTCAGTATCGGTCCGGTGTCGGTTTTTAACAGCACGCGTCCCTCGCGCAACCATTCGTTCAGGGCAAACGCGCCAGACGGCGTTTCCACCTGGGTGTCCACCCGGCAGCCCAGCGCGTCGGTCTCTGTCTGCCACCGTTGCAGCGCGTTACGGGGCAGTGGCTGCGGGGCGCGGAGGAGTAGATCCAGATCGCTGGCGGCATGCAGCGTGGGTCGCTGTGTCGCCAGCGCAAAAGCGGTGCTGCCGGTTATACCCCAGCACCACGGCCAGACGGTCTCGCTAAGCGCTATCGCCGCGCTGACCGGCGCATAAGCCGTAAAGGGCGACGCCAGCAGCAGAGTGCGGTCCGCCAGACTCTCTGGCGTCACCACCCGGAGAATATCGTCGGGGGCGATCCAGCCGGCGGCGCGCTGCTCGCGACGCTCACCACGCACGCCAATCGGGATCAGGCCGGATTCACGGCGATCGCGCCGCACCACCACAGGCAGATCGGGATGCCAGAACGGGCTGACCCAGCTCTCTTTGATCGTCGCTAACGCGCTGCGGTTTCGCAGCCAGAGCAGATCGTGGGGGCGCGGCGCACTCATATTACATTCCTGATGTCAGCGTAATGAACAACGGTAAAGATAAAATACACAGAATCGAGCTTAACAGCAGCACGGCTTCCGCATCGGGTGACTGCACGCCAAAGCGGTTGCCGAACACCACGCCGAAGAAACCGGCCGACAGCGCGATCATCAGGATAGCGGTGATCGCCACTGAACCGTTCAGCCCCAGCGCCAGCACCAGACTCCAGGCCACAAAGGGCTGAATCAGCAGCTTAGCAACCGTACCCACGCCGACGACCGCGTTGAGTTTCAGCTGACGCGCGGAGAGGATCACGCCGGTCAGGAACAGCGCGGCAGCGGTGGCTGCCAGGCCCAGCGGTTTAATGGCTGAGATGACCAGCTCCGGTATTCTGACGCCCAGCGCTGACAGCACCACACCCAGCAACGGACCCAGGACGATCGGTTTCTTCAACGAGCGCCACATCAGTACCGGCAGCATGGTCAGTGTCGACCCCACATTCTCACCGGCAATACGCGCTTTTTCCCGCTCCAGAATCAGCAGGCAGAATGGCGTCATCAGCACCGAGCCGCAGGCAATTGAAACCGCCACAGAAAGCGAGGTTGATGAACCTTCTCCCAGTACGCTGCCCAGAATCGGCAGCCCCAGGGCGGCATAATTGGGTAAGGCGACCGTCAGTGTCATGACCGCCGCATCCTGAGGCGACTTTTTAAAGACGCGCGTCGCCAGGAAATAGATGGCTGCATAGGTTATCCACATCGCGCCGGTTAAGACCACAATCAACGGCGACTGAGCCACGATGCCCGACCAGGGCGTCTGCACCGTCGCGCTGAACAGCGCGGCGGGCAGCGCAAAATCCATCACGAAAATATTGAGTAGTGAAACCTCTTTGTTATTGACCATTCCGGCCTTACCGGCCCAGAAACCCAGCAGCATAATGACAAAGATCGGAGCAAGGGCATGCACAATTATATAAATCATAAATCACCTGTATTTAAGAGAAAATTCTTTAAAAACAGCGATGTTTATAATTCTGAACACGGCCACTGCTCCGGGGCGCATTGAAGGATGCACCCCGTAAGACCGGTTTCGGCAGGTTTATTTTTTTAATTACCAGGTCGCGCGCATACGTTCGCGAACCAGGGAAGAGCTGTGACGATTTGCCGCGCCAAGGCGGTTTTTCAGCGTGGGATCCTGACGTGCGTCGCTGATCGCCTTGTGCAGCGCAATCTCAACCATCGCCACATCCGCATCAGAGGGCGCATCAGGATTCGCGACGTTCAGCAGATCGGAGAGCAGGCCCAGCGTGGCGAAGTTATTCACGTCGTACGCCATCGGTGGAATGGTGGCGGCCAGTTTTTCCAGCGCTTCCACTGAACGCAGCGTAATCCGCGCCGCCGACGCTTTACCCATGGCATGTACCAGCACGCCCTGATCGTTAAGCGCAATCAGACGGCTGGCCTGATAACCGTGTGCCAGGAACGCACCGGACATCGCTTTGCCGACAATCAGGCCAATCACCGGATGCCCGTCAAGACGTGCGCTGGCATACGCGCCCGCCGCGCCCGCCAGCGCCTGATGAATACCAAATGCCTCTTCGCGGCGGCCATAGGCCTGACTCGGCACGTCGATCACCGCCACAATCGGCCGCTTCACGGCGCTGTTTTTGTCGGCTTCGCGCGTCTCATTCACCACTTTCGCCAGCGTCCAGCCTTCGAGGAGACCGACTTCACCCTGCGCGGCGCGCGGATAGTGGTTTTGCGCATCGGGCACGACGGCGATAAAGCGGACGTTTTCGCCATTAAGCTGGCCGTCAGCCACCTGAACAGAGGCGCACAGGCCATCAGGGCGCTGCGCATGGGGTGCAAGTTTTTCCAGCCAGGTTGCACCGCGGCTGCTTGTCTGCGTCATTATTTCTCCTCCCGGGCGAAAAGCTGTTTAATCTGCGCGGTGTCCGCCTGCTGGCGCGTGTCGAACTGCGTCAGCCGTGACAGGAAATCGGCATAGTTATCGCTGCGGTGCTGCGCCGGAACGCCTCTGGCTATAAAGTCATGCATCGCGGTTTTCACGGCGTTGATGCCGTCATCCACCAGCGCATCGACCAGGCCGCTGGCGTAGCGGATTTCGCCGCCGGTCATGCTCCAGATAAACGGACGATCGTGCGAGTCATACTCTTCAATGCCCGCTTCCTGCTCAATCACCTGCGGGCCGTTCAGTCCCAGACGGGCTTCACGCGTCACGATCAGGTAGCTGCAGAGCGCGGCGGCGATAGACATCCCGCCGAAGCAGCCAACGGTGCCGCTGACGATGCCGATCACCGGGGTGTAGCGGCGCAGATCAACAATCGCCGCATGAATATCGGCAATCGCCGCCAGTCCGAGGTTCGCCTCCTGTAACCGCACGCCGCCGGTTTCCAGGCAGAGCACCGCCTGAGTCGGGATACCGTTGCGGTTGTCTTCTGCCGCCAGCTCCAGCGCCGCCGCCATTTTTGCCCCGGAGACTTCGCCCATGCTGCCGCCCTGGAAGGTGCCTTCGATGGCAATCACCACCGCAGACTGACCGTTCAGCGTGCCGCGCGCCACGACCATGCCGTCATCTGACTGAGGCACCACGCCCTGCGGGGCCAGCCACGGCGACATGATGCCCTCAAAGGGATCAAGCAGTTCGCGATAGCTGCCTGCATCCAGCAGCGCATGGGCGCGTTCACGGGCCCGTAATTCAATAAAACTGGCATCGTTACGCATGGCTCACCTCTTCAAAAACCTGTTCAATACGGATACGCGCCACGCCGGGTGTCGCCCCGAAATCGTGAATAATCATCTTTCCGGCAGGCAGGCCGTTGATTAAATTCAGGCGGTCAAACAGCGCTTTCCAGCGGGCGTCGCTGTTATCCAGTGAGGTGGTGATATCGATGTTCAGTGTCTGGCCTTCAGTTGCGGTGTACAGCACTTCCATATCACCGGAACCAACGACCCCGGCCAGCGCTCTGCCACTGAGCAGGCGGTTAGCAGGTAGAGATAATGTGATGTGTTCCATAATGGCCTCTAAAAATAAGTATGTTCAGGCGAACAGACCCGATCGATAAACAGCGTCGCGGCCAGCAGGTCGGCGGCCCCGCCAGGCGAGGCGTTGAGCGCCAGCATCCGGCGATCGAGCTGCGCCAGCGCCACCTGACCGGCGGCAGTGCGGCAGCCGCCCGCCAGCAGCACGGCGCGTGCTCCCTGCTGCATGGCATTCAGTCCGTCCATGCCGGCACGTGACAGCACGCAGGTATCGCTGAGCGAGGTCATGATCGCCATCAGGGCATCCAGCCGGGCTTCGCTTTCACTGGCACCGACTGCCCGGCTGGTCAGCAACTGCGGCAGCGCCAGCTTCATCACGTGAGGAAACGCCTGTTGCGCCTCTTCGCGTGCGCCGGGCACCCGGTAGCGGTGCGTCGCTTTTAACCCTTTGCTGAACACTCTGGGGGCGCGGCTGTCGGGCAGCGTTGCCAGTGCGGCAGCGGTGCGGGTCAGGTGGTCAGCACTCGCTGCGCCACCCTGCATCGCTGCGGCACTTACCAGTAATCCCAGCGCCCAGATCGCGCCCCGATGGGTGTTCACGCCGCCGGTTGCCGTCATCATCTGCTGTTCGCCGTCGCGGCCCAGCCGACCCACCGTTTCGCGCAGGGCGATATCGGCGGGACGCAGCCAGCTGTGACGGGCCAGCGCCAGAAAGGTCGGCATCAGGCTGTGAGCGGAACGCTCCATCAGCGCCAGCGTCAGATCCCGATGTGCGCCGTTTCCCCGACTGTCTACCAGACCCGGCTTCGGGCTCAGGCGTGCTTCATCGATCAGACAATCGCGCGCCACCGTCGCCAGCTGACTGGCCTGAGACTCGGCATGGGTCTGTGACAGGTGTTTCATTACCAGCTCCGGAATTTAGCAGGCGGGTTGTACAGGCCATCTGACCATTCAACCAGGTCAGCGACGCTGCCCGCAGCCAGCAGTGAACGGGTGGCGTCGGAGCGGCGGATACCCATATCTTCCGGGTAGACCACTTTGCCGCTTTTACGCAGGGCAGCGACGCGGGCGGCATCCACGCCCAGACCGATATCGGTGATCCCGGCGACCGCGGCGACCATGGCGCGACGCTCTTCAGGGCTTTCTGCACGATAGAGATAGGCGATGCCTTCCTCGGTCAGCACGTGCGTGACGTCATCGCCGTAGATCATTACCGGGGCCAGCGGCATACCGGAGGATTTCGCCACTTCAACGGCATCAAGCGTTTCAACGAAGGTCGGTTTCGCACCGGCCTGGAAGGTCTCGACCATCTGCACCACCAGTTTTTTACCGCGCTGCATCGGGTCTGGCTCGGTGATCATATTCAGCCAGGCAGGCGTGGCGTGACGGCGGCCATGGGGATCGTGACCCATATTGGGCGCGCCACCGAAGCCGGAGAGACGACCACGGGTGACGGTCGAGGAGTTCGCCAGACCATCGACCTGCAGGGTGGCACCGATAAACATATCGACCGCGTACTGACCGGCCAGCTGGCAGAAGGCGCGGTTAGATCGCATCGAACCGTCACTGCCGGTAAAGAAGATGTCGGGACGGGCGCGGATATACTCTTCCATCCCCAGCTCGCCGCCGAAGCAGTGCACGCTCTCCACCCAGCCGCTCTCAATCGCCGGGATCAGCGTCGGATGCGGGTTCAGCGCCCAGTGCTTACAGATTTTGCCTTTCAGGCCGAGCTGTTCGCCGTAGGTGGGCAGCAGCAGTTCGATGGCGGCGGTGTTAAAGCCGATACCGTGGTTGAGTGACTGCACCTGATGTTCGGCGTAGATGCCTTTAATCGCCATCATCGCCATCAGGATGTGCTCCTGCTTAATCAGGCGCGGATCGCGGGTAAACAGCGGTTCGATAAAGAAGGGTTTGTCAGCCACCACGATGTAGTCGATCCAGGAACCGGGAATATCGACGCGCGGCAGGTCGGTTTCGTCATCGACCAGTTCATTGACCTGGGCTATCACGATACCGTCACGAAACGCGGCGGCTTCCACCAGCGCCGGGGTATCTTCGGTACTCGGGCCGGTATAGAGGTTGCCTTTGCGGTCGGCTTTATAGCCGGCAATCAGCGCCACATTCGGGCTGAGGTCAACGTAGAGACGGGAATAGAGTTCGATATAGGTGTGGATCGCGCCGATTTCCAGCTGACCATCCTGCAACAGCTGGGACATGCGCAGGCTCTGCGGACCGGAGAAAGAGAAGTCGAGTTTGCGGGCGATGCCTTTTTCAAAAATATCGAGATGTTCGCTGCGGCCGACGCTGGGCATAATCATATGCAGGTCGTGAATCTTTGACGGATTCACCGCCGCCAGGGTGCGGGATAAAAAGTCCGCCTGCTTCTGGTTATTCCCTTCGAGCACCACGCGGTCGCCCGGTGCAATTAACTGTTCAAATGCTTCAACGGCTCTTTCTGCAGGAATGACTTTGCCATCAAGGGGAAAGGAGGCCATACGACGCGCTTTTTCACTGCGGCGTGTGTTCCACTCCCGGGCAGGCGATTGGCCTGTGTTCATTTCAACCTCCGGATTTGAATCGCTCTTTTGACGTTTATGCTGCGGGAAGTCTGAGCTTTCTTAAAACGGTGTTCAATTAAGCAAAAAAGCGGAACGTTAGATTTAAGGTAACGATGGTGAGCGGGGGGATGGATGCGTGACGCGGTGAGTTCAGGGGGCAAAAGAGGAGGTAAAAGTGACGGCGGTGAACATTTGTGGCCGGTCAGCAGACAATAAAAAAGCAGGCCGGAGCCTGCTTTCTGATCGGTTACTGCCCGCTTAGGATGCCAGAGACAGGGCCGGTTTCGCTTTCGCGGCCAGCCACTCTGCCACGCGAGCCTGCTGCTCTTTGGTCAGCCACATGCCCTGTTTGGTACGACGCCAGATAGCATCATCCAGTTCACGCACCCACTCATGCTGCACGAGGTAGCGTAACTCCGCCTCATAGAAATCGTGACCGAAGTTCTCACCCAGATCGTCCAGGCTTTTCGCACCGTTCAGCAGCGTTTCAGTGCTGCTGCCGTACGTGCGTGAGAAGTGGCGCGCCATATTTTCGGTAATGAACGGGTAACGACGACGCAGGCTGGCCGCGTAATCATCGCTGGTGCCGTTGATATTACCGCCCGGCAACACGCAGTTCTTCGTCCAGGCCGGACCGGCGTTCGGGTAGTACTTCGCCAGTTTTTCCAGCGCATGTTCCGCCAGCTTACGATAGGTGGTCAGCTTGCCGCCAAACACGGAAAGCAGCGGTGCCTGACCGTTATCGTCACGGACGTCCAGGGTGTAATCACGGGTGATCGCCTGTGGTGAATCAGACTCGTCATCACACAGCGGACGGACACCAGAGTAAGACCAGACGATATCGTCAGCGGTCAGCTGCTTTTTGAAGTGTCCGTTGAACACTTTCAGCAGGTACTCGGTCTCGCTGTCATCGATATGGACGCTTTTCGGATCGCCTTTGTACTCTACGTCGGTGGTGCCGATGATAGAGAACTCATCCATCCACGGGATGACAAACACGATACGGTTATCTTCGTTCTGCAGGATATAAGCCTGCTTCTCGGTATGAACGCGCGGCACCACGATGTGGCTGCCTTTAATCAGGCGGATACCGTAAGGCGATTTCAGCTTCAGGCTGTCGTCGAACAGCTGCTTAACCCACGGGCCCGCGGCGTTGACCAGGCCTTTGGACTGCCAGGTAAAGGTTTTACCGGTATCGACATCTTCGGCTTCGACCTTCCACAGGCCGCCTTCACGCCAGGCGCGGGTCACACGGGTGCGGGTACGCACTTCGCCGCCACGCTTCACCACTTCCTGCGCGTTCAGTACCACCATGCGGGCATCATCGACCCAGCAGTCTGAATATTCGAATCCGCGCGTAATTTCCGGCTTCAGAGCCGAATCCGCGCCGAATCGCAGACTTTTACTGCCTGGCAGGCTGGTACGTTTGCCGAGATGGTCATACATAAACAGACCGGTGCGGATCATCCACGCCGGACGCAGATGCGGACGGTGCGGCAGACGGAAGCGCATCGGGAATGCCAGATGCGGCGCCATTTTCAGCAGCACTTCACGTTCGGCCAGTGCTTCACTGACCAGACGGAATTCGTAATGTTCAAGGTAGCGCAAGCCGCCGTGAATCAGTTTTGAACTGGCAGAGGAGGTCGCGCAAGCCAGATCCCGCGCCTCCAGCATTAACACCGACAGTCCGCGTCCTGCAGCGTCTGCTGCAATGCCGGCACCGTTGATGCCGCCGCCGATCACGATCAGGTCTTTGGTTTCCACGTCATCTCCTCCGATGTTCGGAATAGTTCACTAATGTTCGTTTTCGAGCATAATCATAATCGCAAACCAACATTGATGCCAGCTTTTAACCAGGTAAAAACATTTTTGCGTGATATAGCTAACATTCTGCCCACCAAAAAAACAGATACCCGCAACGATTGTCAGGTTATCGGCGTGAGTTCTCGGGTTACACTACGCGCTATTGTGACGCTGTTATGAGAGATCCCATGGAAACGTTCGAATGTATTGATGTGCAGCAGGCGCAGGCGCGTCTGGCGCAGGGTGCGCTGCTGGTGGATATCCGCGATCCGCAAAGTTATGCCCTTGGCCATGCGGCGGGCGCGCTGCATCTGACCAACACCAACCTCAGCGAGTTTGTCAGTGGTGCCGACCACAGCCTGCCCGTGCTGGTGATGTGCTATCACGGCAACAGCAGCAAAAGCGCGGCACAATATCTGCTGGGACAGGGCTTCAGTGCGGCCTACAGCATCGATGGCGGCTTTGATGCGTGGCGTGCCGCTTTCCCTCAGCAGGTTGCCCTCGGCAGTGAATAGATGGCTGCTCGTCACATGGAGAGTTACTGATGCGCATTACCCAATTTAATCAGCCGCGCATGGCGCAGGCGTTTGTTGACTACATGGCGACGCAGGGCATCACGCTGCGTATCGAGCATGAAAATCACTACGTCATCATGCTGGATGATGAAAGCAAGATTTCAGTGGTCGAAAACGAACTTCAGCAGTTTTTACACGACCCTAACCATCCGCGCTATCAGGCTGCCAGCTGGCACAGCGGCAAGACCGACAGCGGCCTGCGCTATGAGCGCAGCAATATCTGGGCGAACATCCGCGAGCGTGCCGGTCCGCTGACCATGACCCTGATGGTGCTCTGCATCGCGGTCTTTATTCTGATGCAGATCATGGGCGATCAGGCCGTGATGGCGTGGCTCTCGTGGCCGGATGCCGACCAGCATCTTCAGGTCTGGCGCTGGTTCAGTCATGCGCTATTGCACTTTTCACTGCTGCACATCCTGTTTAATCTGATGTGGTGGTGGTATCTGGGCGGCGTGGTTGAGAAGCGTCTTGGCAGCGGCAAACTGTTCGTGATTATGCTGATCTCGGCGCTGCTCAGCGGCTGGCTGCAGGCGAAGTTCAGCGGCATCTGGTTTGGCGGTCTGTCGGGTGTGGTCTATGCCCTGATGGGTTACTGCTGGCTGCGCGGTGAGCGCGATCCCGACAGTGGCGTCTATCTTGAACGGGGATTGATCGGTTTTGCAGTGGTCTGGCTGGTGATTGGCTGGTTCGGCGTCTTTGGTCTGGCGATTGCCAACGCGGCGCACGTTGCCGGTCTGGTGGTCGGACTGGCGATGGCGCTGGTAGACACGCGTAACGTCACGCGTCGTTAGACAGATTTAGCGGGTTAACAGGAGAGGAACGTGAAGCAGACGCAACGTCATGACGCGATTATCGATTTAGTCCGTCGCCAGGGATATGTCAGTACTGAGGAGCTGGTGGATCATTTTGAGGTCAGCCCGCAAACCATTCGTCGCGATCTCAACGATCTGGCCGATCAGAACAAGATTCAGCGCCACCACGGCGGCGCGGCGCTTCCTTCCAGCTCTGAGAATACCGCCTGGCACGATCGTAAAATGATGTGGTCAGCAGAAAAAGCGCGGATTGCGCAGCGCGTAGCCAGCCAGATCCCGGATGGGGCCACGCTGTTTATCGACATCGGCACCACGCCGGAAGCAGTGGCGCATGCCCTGCTCAACCACAGCGACTTACGCGTGGTGACCAACAACCTCAACGTCGCGATGCTGTTGATGGGCAAGCCCGATTTCCGGGTGATTATCGCAGGCGGTGAAGTCCGGACCCGCGATGGTGCGGTGATGGGGGAAGCGACGCTCGACTTTATTTCTCAGTTCCGGCTCGATTACGGCATTCTGGGGATCAGCGGCATCGACATGGATGGGTCGCTGCTGGAGTTCGACTATCACGAAGTCCGCACCAAGCGCGCCATCATCGAAAACTCACGCTGCGCGATGCTGGTGGTGGATCACTCGAAGTTTGGCCGCAACGCCATGGTTAACCTCGGCAACATGAGTCTGCTGGACTATCTCTACACCGACAAAATGCCGCCAGCCAGCGTCATGAAAGTGATTGAGCAGCATGAGGTTCACCTCGAACTCTGCTGATTCCTGCGACGCCAGCCTCCCGGCTGGCGTTTTTCTTTGATTGTTGTCGCTTTTTCCCCCACTCACGTCTTAACTTAACGGTTGCTGGCACCCGGTTGCCAGCCCGTGCGCTTTCTATTTTTGCTTCACCTCATTGCGTAACAGAAGGGAGTGATATGCCGCAGCAAAAATTTAATAAAGCCCGTTTTAACGCCGCACTGACCCGCCAGTGGCAACAGTTGAGTCTCCACTCCGCCCAGCAGATGACCCCGCACCAGGCGTGGCAGGCCATCAGCGCGGCACTGGCAGAACTGCTGGATACCCAACCGGCACCGCGACCGGCTAAGCAGCAGCGCCACGTCAACTACCTGTCGATGGAGTTTCTGATTGGTCGTCTGACCGGCAACAATCTGCTGAATCTCGGCTGGTATGACGAGGTCAAAGCGGCGCTGGCCGGGCAGCAACTGGATTTAACGGAGCTGCTGGAGCAGGAGGTCGATCCGGCACTCGGCAACGGCGGGCTGGGACGACTCGCCGCCTGCTACATGGATTCGATGGCAACGGTGGGGCAGTCCGCCACCGGCCACGGCCTGAATTATCAGTACGGCCTGTTCCGCCAGTCTTTCGATGAGGGGAAGCAGATTGAAGCGCCCGATGACTGGCAGCGCGAACGCTATCCCTGGTTCCGCCATAACGCGGCGCTGGATGTTGAGGTCGCGATGGGTGGCCGGGTAGAAAAGCAGGAAAACGGCGGGGTACGCTGGCTGCCCGATTTTACGCTGCGCGGCGAGGCGTGGGATTTGCCCGTAACCGGTTACCGCAACGGCGTGACGCTGCCGCTGCGCCTGTGGCAGGCAGTGAGTGCGCATCCGTTCGATCTTACCGCCTTTAACGACGGCAACTTCCTGCAGGCGGAGCAGCCGGGCATTGAAGCGGCAAAACTCACCAAAGTGCTCTATCCCAATGACAACCATCAGGCCGGCAAGCGGCTGCGTCTGATGCAGCAATATTTCCAGTGCGCCTGTGCCGTGGCCGATATCCTGCGCCGTCACCATCTGGCGGGACGCAGCATTCACAGTCTGCCTGACTTCGAAGTGATTCAGCTCAACGATACCCATCCGACCATCGCCATCCCGGAGATGCTGCGCGTGCTGCTGGATGAGCATCAGCTGAGCTGGGATAAGGCGTGGCACATCACCAGCCGCTTGTTTGCTTACACCAACCACACGCTGATGCCGGAGGCGCTGGAGCGCTGGGATGAGAAGCTGATGCGCAGTCTGCTGCCGCGCCACATGTTGATCATCAAAGAGATTAATCAGCGGCTGAAAAAGCAGGTTAAGCAGCACTGGCCGGATGACAAAGCGATGTGGCACAAGCTGGCCGTGGTTGCGGACGGCCAGGTGCGGATGGCGAATCTCTGCGTCGTGAGCGGGTTCGCGGTCAACGGCGTGGCGGCGCTGCACTCCCGTCTGGTGGTCAGCGATCTCTTCCCCGAATATCACCAGCTCTGGCCGCAAAAATTCCACAACGTCACCAACGGCATTACGCCGCGTCGCTGGCTGAAGCAGTGTAACCCGGCGCTGGCCGGGCTGATCGACGAAACGCTGAAAACCGAATGGGCTAATAATCTTGATGTGTTAACGGGTCTTGAAAGCTACGCCGACGATCAGGCGTTTCGCCAGCGCTATCGCAGCATCAAACAGCAGAACAAAGCGCAGCTCACGGAGTATATCGCCCGCCACACCGGCATCATCGTGAACCCGGCCGCACTGTTCGACGTGCAGATCAAGCGTCTGCATGAGTACAAGCGTCAGCACCTCAGCCTGCTGCATATTCTCTACTGCTATCAGAAGCTCTGTGATAACCCGGCGGATGTCACCTTCACGCCCCGGGTATTCCTGTTCGGGGCCAAAGCCGCGCCGGGTTACTACCTGGCGAAAAACATCATCTACGCCATTAACAAGGTCGCGGAGGTGGTGAACAACGACCCGCGCGTTGGCGACAGACTCAAAGTGGTGTTTATCCCCGACTACCGCATCACCGTGGCTGAACTGATGATCCCGGCGGCCGATCTCTCCGAGCAGATCTCCACCGCCGGATATGAAGCCTCCGGCACCGGCAATATGAAGCTGGCGCTGAACGGCGCACTGACCATCGGCACGCTGGATGGTGCCAATGTCGAGATTGCCGAACAGGTGGGCGAGGAGAACATCTTTATCTTCGGACACACTGTGGATGAGGTGAAGGCGCTCAAGGCGAAAGGCTATAACCCGAAAAAGGTGCGCAAGCAGAACAAGCCGCTGGACGATTTACTGAAATCGCTGGAGAAAGGCAAATTCAGTGATGGGGATAAACATGCGTTTGACCTGATGCTGGAGAGCCTGACCAGACATGGCGATCCCTGGCTGGTACTGGCCGATTTCCAGGCCTATATCGAGGCGCAGCAACGGGTGGAAGCCCTGTGGCGTGACCCGGAAGGCTGGACCCGCGCCGCCATCCTCAATACGGCCCGAACCGGCATGTTCAGTTCGGACCGTTCCATTCGTGACTATCAGCAACGTATCTGGCAGGCACCGCGCTAAGGAGCAGCAATGAAGCAAAATGCACTTGATCAGGCCGCCCGTGACGCGGGAATTTCACTGGAATACATCAACGTCAACGGCGAGAAAGAGGCGATCAGCGATGAGACGAAACGCGCGCTGCTGGCGGTGATGGACGATCCGCAGAGCGCCAAAAAATCACCGCTGCCGCCGGTCGCGGTGTTCAGCGGCAGTGGCAAGCGGCAGCTGACGCCTCAGGGCAGCGGCGTCTACAGCTGGCAGTTGCAGACCGAAAAGGGCAAATCGCTCAGCGGCGAATTAACTGCCGGGGAGCCTTTTACGCTGCCTGGCCCGCTGACGCAGGGTTATCACCAGCTGACGCTCAGCAAAGGGAAGAAAAGCTGGCAGACGCGGATTATCGTCGCGCCGCGCCGCTGCTATCTGCCGCCGGCGCTGGAAGCGGGAGAGAAACGCTGGGGCGCGCTGGTGCAGCTCTATACCGTGCGATCTGAACAGAACTGGGGCATTGGCGACTTCGGCGACCTCGACCAGCTGCTGGTGCACCTGGCTAAGCGCGGCGGCGATTTCGTCGGGCTGAATCCGCTGCATGCGCTCTATCCCGCCAGCGCCGGTTTCGCCAGCCCGTACAGTCCGTCATCGCGCCGCTGGCTGAACGTAATTTATATCGACGTCAGTCAGGTGGCCGATTTTCAGCAAAGCGCGGCGGCGCAGAAGTGGTGGAAAAGCGCTAAAACGCAGAAGGCGCTGACTAAAGCACGTGAGGCGGAGCGGGTCGATTACGAGGCGGTGATGGCGCTCAAGCTCGCTGCGCTGCGGCACGCCTGGGCCCACTTCCAGGCGCGTGACAGCCAGAGCGAAGAGCATCACTCCTGGGCGGCCTTTGTGCGTGAAGGCGGCGACAGCCTGCGTTATCAGGCTGCCTACGACGGCATCCAGCTGGAGCGGCAGGCGGACAAGACGCAGCAGGGCGGCTGGCCTGCGTGGCCGGAAGCGTGGCGCAACAGCCAGTTGCCGGAGGTGCAGCAGTGGTGTGAACAGCATGAAGAGGAGATCGCTTTCTGGCAGTGGCTGCAATGGCTGGCGCAGCAGCAGTTCTCGGCCTGCTGGACGCACAGTCAGTCGCTGGGTATGAGCGTGGGTCTCTATCGCGATCTGGCGGTAGGGGTAGCGGAAGGCAGCGCGGAAACCTGGCACGATCCCGAGCTTTATCGCCTCAAGGCTTCAGTGGGCGCGCCGCCTGACCGTCTGGGGCCGCTGGGCCAGAACTGGGGCTTACCGCCGATGGACCCGCATGTGATGCAGGCGCGCGGCTATCAGCCGTTTATCGACATGCTGCGCGCTAACATGCGCGACTGCGGCGCGTTGCGCATCGACCATGTGATGTCCCTGCTGCGTCTGTGGTGGGTGCCTGCCGGGGAAACGGCGGATAAAGGCGCCTATGTGGCCTATCCGGTTGACAATCTGCTGGGCATCCTGGCGCTGGAGAGTCACCGTCTGCGCTGCATGGTGATTGGCGAAGACCTTGGCACCGTGCCTCAGGAAATCGTCAGCCTGCTGCGCAAAAGTGGCGTCTTTTCATGGAAGGTGCTCTGGTTTGAGCAGGAGAAAGATCAGCGCTATCGCGCGCCGCAGGACTATCCGCGTCAGTCAATCGCCAGCGCCAGTACCCATGATCTGCCGACGCTGACCGGTTTCTGGGAGCAGGGCGATCTGGCGCTGGGGGAGAAGCTGGGTCTCTATCCGGGCGATGCGGTGAAAGCGTTGCATCAGCAGCGCGCCGCGCAGAAGCAGGCGCTGCTGGATGCGCTGCATCAGGCGGGTGCCTTACCGGCACGCAGCCAGAAGAAGGCGGAGAAGCTGACCATGACGCCTGCGCTGAACCGGGCGATCCATCGCTTCCTGGCGGACACCGACAGTGCGCTGCTTGGGCTGCAACCTGAGGACTGGCTCGGTATGACCACGCCGGTCAACGTGCCGGGCACGGTGGATCAGTACCCTAACTGGCGACGCAAGCTGAGCAAAACGCTGGAGGAGATCTTTGCGGACAAGGAAGTGAATGCCCTGCTGAAGGTGGTCAGCGAGCAGCGTCAGTCAGGACAGAAAGGGAAGTAAGAAAGGGCTATAAAAATAGCGCGGCAGTCAGGCTGCCGCGCTTTATCATCAGTAGAACGAGTGTTCGCCACGCTGATGCTCGGTAATATCCCGAACGCCTTTCAGTTCCGGGAAGGCAGCCAGCAGTTCTTTCTCAATACCATCTTTCAGGGTTACGTCGATCATCGAACAGCCGTTACAGCCGCCGCCAAACTGCAGAATGGCGTAGCCATCTTCGGTGATCTCCATCAGCGACACGCGACCGCCGTGGCCAGCCAGCTGTGGGTTGATCTGCGCCTGCAGCAGATATTCAACGCGCTCAACCATCGGCGCATCATCAGAGACTTTACGCATTTTGGCATTCGGCGCTTTCAGCGTCAGCTGAGAACCCAGATTGTCGGTGACGAAGTCGATTTCCGCGTCTTCCAGATAAGGTTTGCTCAGTTCATCAACATACGCTGAGAGCTTCTCGAACTTCAGTTCGGTATCGGTGGCTTCAACGGCATCGGGCGGACAGTAAGAGACGCCACACTCGGCTGTTGGCGTACCCGGGTTAATCACGAATACGCGAATCTGGGTGCCATCTTCTTGTTTGGATAGCAGTTTAGAAAAATGTTCCTGGGCAGAGTCAGTAATTCGGATCATGTCGATTGCTCAATAGTTGACTAATTTAGTTGGTTATAATACGCCCATCAATGACGCTCTACAAGGTACGGCACAGGCACCAGACCTGCACACTGGCGGCACCCTTCGCCAGTAACAGACGGCTGATTTCATCTACCGTACTGCCGGTCGTAATGACGTCATCCAGCAGGGCGATATGGCGTCCTTTAACCGCCATTTCAAGGCGGAAAGCACCGCGTAAGTTGGTACGGCGCTGCCGGGCACTGAGCTGATGCTGCAGTGCGCCCCTGCGCGTGCGGGAAAGCCCCTCACGCCATTCACATCCCAGCCAGTGCGCCAGCGGGGCAGCCAGCAATACCGTCTGATTGAAGCCGCGCTGCCAGCGTCGCCGCCGATGCAGCGGAACCGGCAGCAGCAGATCGGGACGCGGCACCGTGCCACGCCGGTAAACATTCAGCCAGCTTAGCAAAAGCAGCCGCGCCAGCATCACCCTGAGTGCGGTTATGTGAGAAAACTTAAGCTGATTAACCCACTGGCTGAATGGCGGACAATAGTCATTCACGCAGACCAGCGCCTGCCACGCGGGCGGTTTAAGCTGACAGCGGCCACAGGCGACCTTTACTGAGCCTGCCGGTAAGCCGCAGCGCGGACAGAGCAACGGTAACGGCGGTAATTCGCGCAGGCAGTGGCTGCAGATGCCGTGCCGGGCGATCCGCAACGGCATCCGGCATAGCCAACACAGGGCGGGCATTGCTAGCATAGCGACCTCCTTATCAATTTCGGGATAGTAACTGATGACGTCGCTCTACTGGCATACCTGCGGAGAAGGAAAACGCGATCTTGTGCTGCTGCACGGATGGGGACTGAATGCCGAAGTCTGGCAAAGTATTATTCCGCGACTCAGCCCGCACTATCGCCTGCATCTGGTCGATCTGCCCGGTTATGGACGCAGCCAGCATTCTGGCGCGCTGACGCTGGAGCAGATGGCTGAACAGATATTGCCGTTGCTGCCACCGCAGGCGATTGTGGTGGGCTGGTCACTGGGCGGACTGGTGGCGACCCAGCTGGCGCTGACCGCGCCAGAGAAGCTGGGAGCACTGATTACCGTTGCATCGTCACCCTGTTTCACCGCCACAGAGGGTTGGCCCGGCATTAAACCGGAGACGCTGCAGAACTTCCAGCAGATGCTCAGCAACGATTTTCAGCGCACGGTTGAACGCTTTCTGGCGCTGCAGACGCTGGGCACCGAAACGGCGCGTGCCGATGCACGGCAGCTGAAAGAGGTGGTGTTATCACAACCGATGCCGCAGGTGCCGGTACTGGAGGGCGGACTGGAGATTCTGCGCCAGGTCGATCTGCGCGATGCGTTACCGCAGATTACATTACCGTTCCTGCGGCTTTACGGGGCCTTAGATGGACTGGTGCCGCGCCGCATTGCTGCAGAGATAGATGAAAGGTTGCCAGCCTCACCGTCAGTGGTTATCGAAAAAGCCGCACACGCGCCTTTCATTTCCCATCCTGAGATCTTTTGTCAGCATATTGTTAATTTTATCAGTCAATTGCCGGGATAATCATGCTTTGAGCTGGCAAAATCTCAGACAGCAGTAATACTTCTCTCTGTAAGCAAGGCCGCTGCAATTTTATGTGATTAGTCACGGAAATGACTATGCCGTTCCATACTGCCTTACGCGTTTAGCTGCTGCTTACATCTCACAATGGATCATGAATGAGGGTAAACATAATGAAGGTTTTTAAATGGGTTGTGGCTTCAATGATGATGGGCGCGATTTCATTTTCTGCGATGGCAGCGAAAGAAGTCACCAAAGAAGAAGTTAAGACAATGAACCTGCAGAAGATTGGCACCGTTAACACCACGGCGGAAACCACCTCGCCAATGGATGCTAAAAAAGTGCTGTCTAAGCTCGCTGACGAAAAAGGCGGTAAATATTACCTGGTGATCGCCGGTCGCGAACACGGTAAATTCAGCGCAACGGCTGAAGTCTACAAGTAATTAACGTAGCCACATGAACTGCCAGGCATCCAGCTTAACCGGCTGGGTGCCATCAACTTTCTCCCCGCTCACCACATCCTGCAACGTATGTGCCACCGGCAGTTGTGTCTCCACTGACCGTCCACTGAGATTAAACACGCAAAGCACTCCCTCGCCGCTCTCCGCCTGATGACGGCTCAGCACCAGCACGGCATTTTCGCTGTCATACAGCGTCATCGGATTATCGGGATGGAACGCAGACTGGCGACGACGCAGCTGGATCAGCTGGCCGAGCCGCGTATAAATCTGCTGCCGCAGCCAGTCACCGCCCGCCAGCGCCGCCTCAATCTGCTGTAAATCATATTTCTGACGGTTGATCGCCCGGTTGTGTCCGGCGGCCCGTACGCCATCGTAATGGTTACGGCCACCCAGAATGCTCTGGATATAGATGGCCGGCACGCCAGGGAAGACCAGCAGAATCGCATGGGCCAGTAAAAAGCGTTTCAGCCGCGTGGCGTCATCGTCGGCTTCGCGGTTCAGCGCATCCAGGAAGGCGACGTTGATTTCATAGGGGCTGGTGGTGCCGTCAGGATTGTTTTTATAGGAAACCAGCGCGCCTTCCAGCGCCAGATCGCGCACCAGTGCCACAATCTCTACTTCAGACAAAATGCCGCGCGCCGGATTAAGCCCGATGCCATCGTGTGACGCCAGGAAGTTGAAGAAGGTGGTGTCGTTGCTGCTGAGATCCAGCGAGCTGGCCCACTGCCGCAGCGCGCGTGCCGAGCCGGTGTGAATCGCATGCAGCACCAGCGGCGGCAGCGAAAACTGATACACCATCTGCGCTTCGTCATGCCCGTTGCCCAGATAGCTGATGTTGTCCTGATGCGGCACGTTGGTCTCGGTAATAATCACCGTGCCGGGTGCGACGTGATCGGCAATGGCGCGAAACAGCTTCACCAGCTGGTGGGTTTTTTCCAGATGAATACAGCGCGTACCTGGCGTTTTCCACATATAGCCAACCGCATCGAGGCGCACGTAGTCTGCGCCGCGTATCAGGTAGTCGAGCAGCACGTTCACCATGCGCAGCAGCACTTCAGGGTTAGCAAAGTTGAGGTCAATCTGGTCGGCGCTGAAGGTGGTCCAGATAAAGCGGGTATCGCCATCCGCCATCTTAAACGGTGTCAGCAGCGGCGAGGTTCGCGGGCGCGTGACGGCGCTGAGATCGGTGGCGGGCGGCATGCTGATAAAGAAATCGTCCCAGCCGGGATCCTGCGCCAGGAAGTGGCTGAACCAGGCGCTTTTTGCCGACATATGGTTGCAGACGAAGTCGAACATCAGCCGGGTTTCCTGATGCAGGCGCGCAACATCCTGCCAGTCGCCGCACACCGGATCGACCTGATGGTAATCCATCACCGAAAAGCCATCGTCGGACGACCAGGGGAAAAAGGGCAGCAGGTGAACCAGCGGAAAGGTGGATTGCAGGTGCTGCTGATAGAAGCGGGAAAAGGTGCTGAGCGTGGGTTTACCGGCTTCACGGAACTGATCGGCGTAGGTGATCAGCACCACATCCTGTTCATCCCAGTGGGCCTTACGCGGCAGCTTGATCGCCGCGCGGGCGGTGGCGATATCAGCCTGCAGGCGCGCAAAGGTCGCCTCCGGGAATGTGCCAGCATAAATCTTCTCAATCAGATCGGTGATCGTATCCATCGTGAATTGGGTGCCACAGCAGGTGTTGTTTTTATGACAGGCGTCTTTTTAGCGTAGCGCGATGATGGGGATTTTCAACCGGGGCGGAGGACGTGAAGAGGGGGCCAGAGGTGGCCCCCTGAAAAGCTTAGCGTTTTTTACCCAGAGCGGCGGCCAGTGCATCACTCATTGCACTGTTACCCGCGGATGCGCTGACCGGACGCGGACGACCTTTACCGGCAGCCGGACGTTTCTCTTCGCGCGGCGCGGCGTTCTTCGCACCACCCCGTGCATTGCCTTCGCCTGGCTGCTCATCAAGACGCATGGTCAGGGCAATACGTTTGCGCTGGAGATCGACTTCCATCACTTTCACTTTGACGATATCGCCCGCTTTCACCACCTGATGCGGATCTTCCACGAAGCGATCGGAGAGCGAGGAGATATGCACCAGGCCATCCTGATGGACGCCGATATCCACAAACGCACCGAAGTTTGTGACGTTGGTGACGGCACCTTCGAGGATCATGCCCGGTGTCAGGTCGTTCAGCGTTTCGACACCTTCCGCGAACTGCGCAGTCTTAAACTCAGGGCGCGGATCGCGGCCCGGCTTCTCCAGCTCTTTCATGATGTCGGTGACGGTCGGCAGACCAAAACGTTCATCAATGAAATCGCGGGGGCTGAGGTTACGCAGGCTGCCAGAATTACCCATCAGATCGCTCAGCGCCTGCTCGGTGGCAGCCAGAATACGCTCGACGACCGGATAGGCTTCCGGGTGAACGGTCGAGGCATCCAGTGGGTTATCGCCGTGGTTGATGCGCAGGAAGCCCGCACACTGCTCAAAGGCTTTTGGCCCAAGACGGCTCACTTTCAGTAACTGCTGGCGGTTCCGGAAGCGGCCATTCTCATCACGCCAGCCGACAATGTTCTGTGCCATCATGCGCGTCAGGCCCGCGACGCGGGTCAGCAGCGGCACTGAGGCGGTATTGAGGTCAACGCCGACGGCGTTCACGCAATCCTCCACCACGGCGTCGAGTTTCTTCGCCAGCTGGCTCTGACTGACGTCATGCTGATACTGACCGACACCAATCGATTTCGGATCGATTTTCACCAGCTCAGCCAGCGGATCCTGCAGACGGCGGGCGATTGATACCGCGCCACGCAGTGAAACATCGAGATCCGGGAACTCCAGCGCCGCCAGTTCAGAGGCCGAGTAGACGGAGGCGCCGGCTTCACTGACAATCACTTTCTGCGCCGTGACCTGCGGGAACTGCTGCTGCAGATCCAGGAAGAAGCGCTCGGTTTCACGTGAGGCCGTTCCGTTGCCAATCGCCACCAGTTCAACCTGATGCTTCATGCAGAGCGCGGCAACGGCGGCAGCGGCTTTGGCGGTCTGGCCGGTGTGCGGATAAACGGTATCGGTCGCCACGACTTTACCGGTGGCATCGACCACCGCCACTTTGACGCCGGTGCGCAGGCCGGGATCCAGACCCATGGTGGCGCGCATCCCCGCAGGAGCCGCCATCAGCAGATCGTGCAGGTTGCGGGCAAAGACGTTGATCGCTTCATCTTCGGCGCGTTCGCGCACTGTGCCCATCAGCTCCGTTTCCAGATGCAGCATCACCTTGATGCGCCACGTCCAGCTGACTACCGCTTTACGCCAGCTGTCGGCCGGTGCGTTGTTCAGGCGCAGGTTCAGGTGTTCAGCAATCAGCGTTTCACCGTGGCTTTCACGCGGCGCTTCATCAAACTGCGGATCGGCATTCAGCGAGAGTTGCAGCACGCCTTCGTTGCGGCCGCGCAGCATCGCCAGCGCACGGTGCGACGGTACGGTACTCAGTGCTTCGTGGTGATCGAAGTAGTCGCGGAACTTCGCGCCCGCTTCCTCTTTGCCTTCCACCACGCGTGACACCAGATGGGCATTTTTCCACAGGTAGTTACGGACTTTCGCCAGCAGTGCGGCATCTTCGGCGAAACGCTCCATCAGAATATAGCGGGCACCATCCAGTGCGGCACGGACGTCGGCGACGCCTTTGTCGGCATCGACATACTGCTCAGCAAGCTGCTCGGGGAGGTGAGACGGCTCCTGCCAGAGCGTGTCCGCCAGCGGTTCCAGACCGGCTTCAATAGCGATCTGTCCACGCGTGCGGCGTTTCTGTTTGTAGGGCAGGTAGAGGTCTTCAAGCTCGGTTTTGCTGAGGGTGGTATTGATGGCGCGGGCGAGGTCGTCAGTGAGTTTTCCCTGATCGTCAATCGACTTCAGAATTGACTGGCGTCGCTCTTCAAGTTCACGCAGATAGCTGAGACGGGTTTCCAGCTGGCGCAGTTGGGTATCATCCAGCCCGCCGGTGACCTCTTTACGATAGCGTGCGATAAACGGCACGGTATTCCCTTCATCTAACAGGCGAACGGCGGCGTCAACCTGCTCTGGTCGCGCCTGTAGCTCACTGGCAATTATCTGGCTCAGAACTTTCATCATCAGGACTGTCTTGCTTTCCGGGTTGAGAAATAGCCGACAGTTATACGGATTGACGGTTAAAATTGCCAGAGACGCGGGCGGCTTTCAGCGATAATCTGAATCGTTATTGCGGGTAGTCAATCGCGTTGACATACCACAGCGCCGGACCCAGTGGCGTCTCGACGGTGGCGGCATCGCCAACCTCTTTTTTCAGCAGCGCCCGCGCCATTGGCGAGTCGATAGAGATGTAATCTTTGCGGCCAAAAATCTCATCGTAACCCACGATGCGGAAGCGTTTGAGGTCGCCCTCATCGTTTTCAATTTCCACCCAGGCACCAAAGAAGACTTTGCCATCCTGCTGTGGGGAGTAATCCACGATACGCAATTGTTCGATGCTTTTGGTCAGATAGCGTACGCGGCGGTCGATTTCACGCAGCCGTTTTTTGTTGTACTGATAGTCGGCATTTTCGCTGCGATCGCCAAGGCTGGCAGCCCAGGTGACTTTTTTTGTCACTTCCGGTCGCTCTTCACGCCACAGATAGTCGAGTTCCGCTTTCAGCTTATCGAAGCCTTCGCGGGTAATAAGTCGGGTTTTCATGCTATACCGGCCAGAGAGATCCAAAGAGCGACAGTGTAAGGCAAAGAGGGCGGGGCAAAAAAGAGTCGGGGAAAGGGTTTTTAAAGGCTAAAAACCCCTGTTGTTTTCCCCGGCGGCGAAAGGGTTGGTGCTGTGGTTCAAAATAAAGCCAGTAATCTGAAGCCGGTACAGAGGATAATTAAACTTATTTTCCGGCGTGGGTCGCCGTGGTGGTCGATGTACCGGTGCTGTGACCGTCACCGCCGCCGCCGCCCATAGTGGCCAGCGCAACGCCCAGCAGGGCTGCGACTGCACCCACACCGATGGCGTTAGAGTTACCCTGTGCTGTTGTTGTCGCTGCTGCGCCGGCTGCTTCACCGGTGGCTGTTGCAGCGTAACCTGGGCTGACGCTGCCTAATGCCAGCGCGCTCAGCAGTAAAATTGTTTTTTTCATTGTGTGTTTTCCCCGTTGAGACATCGAATGTTGCCTGAGCAGTCTGGTTTAAAACGGGGAAGGCGAAAAGTTGGCTTTACTGATTGATTTAAAGGACTTTAATTTCAACTGGCCTTGCTGATGGCACGACTGAAACTAATCCGAGAGGAGCGTGGGGTGTTACGCGGGTTTGCTGGAATATTATGCTGTCTGGCTGCGGTTGAGGTAGATTATCTGGAGCTTATCCACAGTGATGGCTGATCATTAAGTCAAATTGCCTGCTAACTCACTGAATTAATTCACTGATTAAAAACTGGCACACTTCCGACGCCAGCGATTCAGAGAAACCAGGCCGTTTTTTCAGATTTGCCGTATCACAGGCCGGGCAGGGGCAAAAGCGTTAAAACTGACCCGAAATCGCCTTAAATCAAATATAAGCTCCTGTTTAATATGCTTTGTAACAATTTTGGCTAGAATATAAACCAATAATGACTGTCACTATAAGGCATCTTTTTTTAACAATGTTGGCTCAGGCAATAGCGCCTTTGGGAGTTGAAAATGCAAGAGAACTACAAAATTCTGGTCGTCGATGATGATATGCGTCTGCGTGCACTGCTTGAACGCTATCTCACCGAGCAGGGCTTTCAGGTGCGCAGTGTCGCTAATGCCGAGCAGATGGATCGTCTGTTAACCCGCGAATCCTTTCATCTGATGGTGCTCGACCTGATGTTGCCAGGCGAAGATGGTCTTTCTATCTGCCGTCGTCTGCGCAGTCAGAGCAACCCGATGCCGATTATTATGGTGACCGCCAAGGGCGAAGAAGTGGATCGTATCGTGGGGCTGGAGATCGGCGCAGACGACTATATTCCCAAACCGTTTAACCCGCGTGAGCTGCTGGCGCGTATTCGTGCGGTGCTGCGTCGTCAGGCGAATGAACTGCCAGGCGCGCCTTCGCAGGAAGAGGCGATCATCGCCTTCGGTAAATTCAAACTTAACCTCGGCACCCGCGAGATGTTCCGTGAAGATGAACCCATGCCGCTGACCAGCGGTGAGTTTGCCGTGCTGAAAGCACTGGTCAGCCACCCGCGTGAGCCGCTGTCGCGTGACAAGCTGATGAACCTGGCGCGTGGCCGCGAATACAGCGCCATGGAACGTTCGATTGACGTCCAGATCTCCCGCCTGCGTCGCATGGTGGAAGAGGATCCGGCGCATCCACGTTATATTCAGACCGTCTGGGGTCTGGGCTACGTCTTTGTGCCGGACGGCAGTAAAGCATGAAGCGACTGCGCTTCTCGCCACGGAGTTCGTTTGCCCGCACCCTGCTGCTGATCGTTACCCTGCTGTTCGTCAGCCTGGTCACGACCTATCTGGTGGTGCTGAACTTCGCCATTCTTCCCAGCCTGCAACAGTTCAATAAGGTGCTCGCATACGAAGTGCGTATGCTGATGACCGACCGGTTGCAGCTGGAAGATGGCACGCAGCTGGAAGTGCCGCCGGCGTTTCGCCGGGAAATCTACCGCGAACTGGGGATCTCGCTCTACACCAATGCAGCAGCAGAGGAGAGTGGATTGCGCTGGGCGCAGCATTATGAATTCCTGAGCGAGCAGATGGGACAGCAGCTTGGCGGTCCGACCGATGTCCGGGTTGAGGTAAACAAAAACTCACCGGTGGTCTGGCTGAAAACCTGGCTGTCGCCCGATATCTGGGTGCGGGTGCCGCTGACGGAGATTCATCAGGGCGACTTCTCGCCGCTGTTCCGTTATACCCTGGCGATTATGCTGCTGGCGATTGGCGGCGCCTGGCTGTTTATCCGTATCCAGAACCGACCCCTGGTGGATCTGGAGCACGCCGCCCTGCAGGTCGGACGCGGGATTATTCCGCCGCCGCTGCGCGAGTATGGCGCATCAGAAGTGCGATCGGTGACCCGCGCCTTTAACCAGATGGCGGCCGGGGTGAAGCAGCTGGCGGATGACCGCACGCTATTAATGGCGGGCGTCAGCCACGATTTGCGTACGCCGCTGACCCGCATTCGTCTCGCCACCGAGATGATGAGCGAGCAGGATGGTTATCTGGCCGAATCGATTAATAAAGATATCGAAGAGTGCAACGCCATCATTGAACAGTTCATCGACTATCTACGTACCGGTCAGGAGATGCAGACCGAGCGCGCGGATCTCAACAGCGTGCTGGGCGAAGTCGTGGCGGCTGAAAGTGGCTATGAACGTGAAATCGAAAATGCGGTGATGCCGGAAGAGTTAATGCTGGATATCAACCCGCTGTCGATTAAACGGGCACTGGCTAACCTGGTGGTCAACGCCGCGCGATACGGCAATGGCTGGATCAAAGTCAGCAGCGGACGGGAACTGCATCGCGCCTGGTTTCAGGTGGAAGATGATGGTCCTGGCATCAGGCCGGATCAGCTGGCGCACCTGTTCCAGCCATTTGTACGCGGCGATAGCGCCCGCAGTACCAGCGGTACCGGTCTCGGTCTGGCGATTGTGCAGCGTATTATCGATGCCCATCAGGGCTCGCTGGAGATTGGCGAGAGCGAACACGGTGGGTTACGTATTCGTGCCTGGTTGCCGTTAGTGGAAAGCATGGCGCTGAGCCACAACACGGGCAGCAACAGCGTTTCAGGATGATAAAAAGCGGCGCGGCAGTGTGATTGCCGCGCCGGTTCTTTTAGCGTTGCGGGCCGGCTTTCACCAGCGCAGCACCTGCGGCGTTATCGGTATACTTGTCGAAGTTATCAATAAAGCGCTGTGCCAGACCTTCGGCGGCAGCGGTCCACTTCTCTTCACTCTCCCAGCTACGACGCGGATCGAGCGTGTCACTATCCAGCTCGCCCAGCGCAACCGGCATCTGCAGATTAAAGATTGGCAGCGTTTCCGTCGGTGCATCATCCAGCTCACCGGCCAGGATCGCATTGATGATGGCGCGGGTATTCTTCAGTGAGATGCGTTTGCCACTGCCGTTCCAGCCGGTGTTCACCAGGTATGCCTGCGCACCGGATGCCTCCATCCGCTTCACCAGCACTTCAGCGTACTGCGTCGGATGCAGCGTCAGGAATGCCGCGCCGAAACAGGCGGAGAAGGTTGGGGTCGGCTCCGTCACGCCACGCTCGGTACCGGCCAGTTTGGCGGTGAATCCTGACAGGAAATGATACTGGGTTTGCTCCGGCGTCAGACGTGAAACCGGTGGCAGCACGCCAAACGCATCGGCGGTCAGGAAAATCACTTTTTTCGCGTGGCCCGCTTTTGAGACCGGCTGCACGATATTGTCGATGTGATTGATCGGGTAGGAGACGCGGGTGTTCTCTGTTTTGCTGCCGTCAGCGTAATCGATGCTGCCATCTTCACGCACCACCACGTTTTCCAGCAGCGCATTGCGGCGAATGGCACGGTAGATCTCCGGCTCAGCCTGCTCAGAAAGGTTGATGGTTTTGGCGTAGCAGCCGCCTTCGAAGTTAAACACGCCATCGTCGTCCCAGCCGTGCTCATCATCGCCGATCAGCTGGCGGTCAGGGTCGGTGGAGAGGGTGGTTTTGCCGGTGCCAGAGAGGCCAAAGAAGACCGCCACATCACCCGCTTTACCGACGTTAGCTGAACAGTGCATTGAAGCAATGCCTTTCAGCGGCAGCAGGTAGTTCATGATGGCGAACAGACCTTTCTTCATCTCGCCGCCGTACCAGGTTCCGCCAATCAGCTGCATGCGTTCAGTCAGATTGAAGGCGACAAAGTTCTCAGAGTGCAGACCCTGCGCCTGCCAGTCAGGATTGGTGCATTTGGCTCCGTTCATCACCACAAAGTCGGGTTTGAAGTCGGCCAGCTCAGCGTCGGTAGGCTGGATGAACATGTTCTTCACGAAGTGAGCCTGCCAGGCCACTTCGGTGACAAAACGTACGCTCAGACGTGAATCGGCATTGGCACCGCAGAACGCATCCACAACAAACAGACGCTTGCCGGAAAGCTGGCGGGTGACGCAGCTTTTCAGCGCGTTCCAGGTTTCCTGCGACAGAGGCTGATTGTCGTTTTTGCCGGTGCCCTGGTCGTTCCACCACAGGGTATCGCGCGTGGTGTCATCACGCACAATGTACTTATCCTTAGGCGATCGCCCGGTGAAAATCCCGGTGTCTACTGCAATCGCGCCGCTCTGCGTCAGGGTGCCACGAGCAAAACCTTCGAGGTCCGGGCGCGTCTCTTCCTGAAATAGCGTGTCGTAATCAGGGTTGTAAACCACTTCCGTGGTATCCACGATGCCCAAAGCGGCAAGGTCTTGCGAGGTCAGGCCGTTAACGCGCATTTTACTGCTCCTTAAATCGGTGTCTGTTCTGCAAAGCAGAGATAGGTTGGGATCGTGCCAACCGGCTGTTGCATCAGGTGCGGCGAATCACTGACAGTTCACTGCGCTTCGTCACGACAGCCTGCATAGAGAACCGGACTTTTCAGGGCATCTGCCTCTGGCTTCCGGGCGTTTGCACGATCGCGCGCAGTTTACTCTTCTGCGTTAGGGGAAAAAGGGCAGTGATCTAAAAATGCGACTCAGGGCGCGTTAAGGCTATGTTTCGAACGTTTAAAAGATGTTATGAAAGTAAAAAAAGATAATTTGTCTGGAAAATTATGGGGATAGGCAGAGGGAGAGGAGGAGGGGCGGCAGAAGCCGCCCGATCAATCAGTGCAGGCGGTCGTTATTCTCAAGGGAGTGGCTGCGGATACCGGCGATATCGACGGCATCAAACACGTAGTTTGAACCGCAATAGTCACAGTGCATGTCGATTTTGCCATCTTCCGCGATGATCTCATCCACTTCTTCCTGCGGCAGCGTGGTCAGCACTTCACCACAGCGTTCACGCGAGCAGGTGCATTTGTAGATCACCGGCTGCGGATCGTAGAGGGTGACCTCTTCCTGATGATAGAGACGCCACAGCGCTTCGTTCGCAGGCAGATCGATCAGCTCTTCCGTTTTAATGGTTTCTGTCAGAGTCGCCAGATGCTCGAAGACCTCTTTCTCCGTATCCTGCGCGGGCATGACCTGCAGCAGAATCCCGGCGGCGCCTTTGTCGCTGGTGCGGATGAACAGACGCGTTGGCAGCTGTTCTGAGCGCATGAAGTAATCTTCCAGGCACTCGGCCAGGGTTTCACCCTCCAGTCCGACCACACCCTGATAACGCTCACCCTTCTCCGGGGAGATGGTGATCACCAGATAGCCATTGCCGACCATGCTTTTCAGGGTGCTGTCGTCGGGGATGTCGCCTTTAACACGCGCCACGCCACGCAGTTCCTGGTTGTTGTTACCGTTGATGACGGCCAGCGACAGCGGACCGTCACCCTGTAGCTGCACGGTAATTTCGCCATCGAACTTCAGCGTGGCGGTCAGCAGGCTGGTCGCGACCAGCATCTCACCCAGCAGCGTTTTAACCGGTGCCGGATAGTCGTGGTTCTTCACGGTTTCACGCCAGGTGTCAGAGACGTTCACCAGCTCGCCGCGCACGGCGGCATTTTCAAACAGATAACGGTGCAGTTGATCCTGGACTGACATATTTTTTTCTCTCACTGGAACGGGGTGATGGTGCGTCAGCAAAGACGGCGTTATTCATCGCCCGATAATTTAAACTTCATCAAATCGCGACGCTCTTTTTTGTCAGGTCGCCGATCGGGATGGGGCATAGTCAGCGCATTCATTTTGCGCGCCTGCGCCATTTTTTCGCGTTTTTCAATGCTGGCATCGGTTTCGCGATAGAGCTGCTGGGCCTCGCTGGCGGGACGGCGCTGCGCGCTGATGTCCGCGACGATCACGGTGCGTTCATCGTTGCCCTGACGCAGTGTCAGTTCCGCATTCAGCTCCACCACTTTGCCAGGCTTGCTGCGCTGGCCGTTATAATGGACTTTGCCGCCTTCAATCATCTCCCGCGCAATCGCCCGGGTTTTGTAGAAGCGCGCGGCCCACAGCCACTTGTCGAGGCGAACCTCTTCGCTGCTTTTCTCTTTCATTGCTGCTCCTGACTCAGATCAGCGTCCGGTAATCGCCGGTGGCGCGGTGACGCTGAAAGATTTGCTCAGGACGCCCCGAATCGGGGTTCTTTACGCCTAAGCACCAGCCGATGCCCCATAGCTTTGCAGCATCCAGAATCACTTCGCTATCATCGATAAACAGCGTGCGCGGCGCAGAAAAGCCCGTGTGCTGTTGTACCGCCTGCCATAAACGTTGGTCTTCTTTCGGATACCCAAAGGTATGGGTGGAAAGTAATAAATCAAGGTGTGGCGCTAAACCTGTCTGCGCCAGTTTGACGTCCAGATTATAAGGATGCGCGTTGGTCAGCAGGATGGTGGACTTGCCCGCGCGGCGCAGCGCCTGCAAAAAAGGCAGCGTATCGTCACGCAGCGCGACACGGCTGCGCATCGCCAGCGTCATGGCACGGATATCCAGCGCCAGTGCGTCTGCCCAGTAATCCAGACAATACCAGTTTAGCGTATGGGCGACGGCCTGATACTTTTCCGCGATGATTGCGTCGGCATCCGCCCGGCTGATGCCGCGTTGCTGGCTGAGCTCTTCAGGCACATGTTCCAGCCAGAAGTGACGATCAAACGCCAAATCCAGCAGCGTGCCATCCATGTCGAGCAGCACGGTATCAATCTCAGACCAGTTGAGCATCCAGGTTCACCCTGTAAAAAAAAACCGGGCGACAGGGTAGCACAGAAGGGCAGGGGTCAGAATATCGAGCGCACACCCTGCAAAGTGCCGAGGTTATGGTTGAAGCACTTCTCGTAGTATTGCTGGATATCGATCATGCGCTGGCGATTACGGTGCATACGGCGCAGCGCCAGTAACCCGTTGATGACAGCGCAGGTGAGCAGTACCAGCAGCAGCAGGACGGTGCCGAGATAGCGCCACTGCGCCATGGCATCCGGCTCATTGTGCAGCACGATATGACGCGTGCCGTTGGCATCGGTTGAAATGCCGGTGATGATGCCGCTGGCGCTGAAAGGCGTATGCAGCAGCATGGCGGAGATACGTTGCAGCTCGCGCCACTGAGAAGGCGGGTCGAGATCAAACAGTGACACGGTGGGCTGCGGCTGATTCACCAGCTGGCGACCTTCGTCGCTGACAATCAGGAATCCCCCAGGCGGCGGGCTGTTAAGATTTTCTGCCGCACGACGGGTTTCACGGAAGAAGAAGGTCGAGGTGGCGGTATTGACCAGGTTTTCCAGCGCTTCGGCACTCACCGGGCGCAGCAGCACGTTCATGCCGTTTAACTGGCCGGAATCTGCGCGGCGCATCAGCGCTTCCCAGTCTTTGGCGTTGCCCAGGTTTACCAGCGCATTTTTCAGGCGCATACAATCCTGGGGCTGATTGCAGAGATCCTGCGTTTTCATCACCAGGTCTGAGAAGTCATCCAGCAGGATCATGCCGGACTTCTGAATCGCGGACGCCAGCTGCGGGTTCAGTTTAGGGTCGGTATTGGTTTCCGGATGCAGCTGCTTTGTGGTGGTCTCCAGCAGCGCCGAGGCTTTATCAATAATGTCTGACTGCGGCTGCGGTAACGGCGTGGCGTTATTCCAGTAAACCGCCGAGCAGTCGAACGGCATATAGGCGTAGCTGCGGTTGCTCTGGTAGTTGTCCGGCACCGAACACATGCCGGTCCCGCTCACCTTGAGATTGTCGCCAATGTTCAGCGCTACGCTGCTGAGTTTATCGACACTGCTGACTTCCAGGCTGTCGGTGCCCCTGGCCCAGGCCAGACTGAGCTTGATCGGCATGCTGAGCGGGATCCAGGTGACAAGCATAATCAGCACCATCAGCGAACCACAGGCCAGCACCACGTTTTTACGCCAGCGCTGAATAGGGAAGTTTTTGACTTCATCCTGCAGCGACAGGAAGCGACCCTGACGCACGACCTGACGGTTGAGGTAGATTTCGACATCGGTTACCTGCCCGAGATCGTGCGCCACATAGGGCTGCCAGTGCGGCGGATAGGCGAGGTCGATAATCCCGAGCGTGATGTTGCTCTGCTCCTGGTTCGATTCGCTGAACAGGCCCCAGCGCTTTGGCGCGCCGCGCAGGCAGTGTATGTCACGCAGGCCACGTTCACCGGGAATGCGATAGAGCAGCCACAGGCTGGCGCCAATCATGACGGTACCGGTCAGCACCAGCCAGATCATCAGCGTGGTGGGCACTAACAGACTGAAGAAGAAGAGTAAGAAAGCCAGGGAGATCATCACCGCTTCACGCGTGCCGTCGGGCCGCGACAGGCGATACTCTTCCGCGGTCTCTTTACGCACCTGCAGCAGTTCAACGTTTTCGGTTTCCGCTTTGCGGATAGAGGCATTGGTCGACACCGGACGCATCAGCGTCGGCAGTGATTGCTGATCCACGGCGTAATCCACCAGCGAGTGGCCGTTCAGCGAGATGACCAGCGGAATAGATTGGGTGCGGATTAACTCGACGTAGTTTTCGTCGGTGATGTACTGCTCCCACAGCGGCGGCAGATGAACTTCAACTTCATCCAGATAGTAGCGCCATTTATGGGGATCGTCTGTGGAGAGGCCGTAGCGGGTAATCGCGCGGGTAACCGGATAGACATTGTTGCTCTGCGCCGTCAGCGTCAGACGTTCAGACGCGCTTCGCTTATCGGCAGTCACCGGGGTACGCAGTTGTTTTTCCAGCGCGGCGACATACTTATCGACAGCCTCACGCTCCTGCGCAGAAAGCTTACGGCAGGGCGGACTGATGAATGGCAGCGGTTTCGCCAACGGCGGACGATGCCGCATAGCGTACCAGAACCCCATGCCTGCCAGGATTGAACAGGTCAGCACTATGGCCAGGATCATCAAGATTGTGCTCATGCTCTGCTCAATTCAGCCAAAATGCTGCCTTAACTTTAAACTTTCGCTTTCGGTTATGCTCACTATAAAAGAGGCAATCCGGAAGATTATATAACCCTGAGGAGTCAGACACCCGATGAAATAGTGCCAGCGTATATCTGATTGGCATTTGTTAAACCCTGCCTTGTCCGAATGGTAACCGGCACAGACTGGATTAAATATCGGTATTATCTGAAACTTATCGCAGCATATTGACTAATGCAAATTTAGTCTTAACTGATAACCAAAGGCTGTTATTCAATCGCTTTAATTTGTGCAACGATAACGTCACTGTCTGACTGTCGCACAATTGCCTGTGGTTAGGTATGCTAATTCGCTACTGATAGCCGGCGCAGAATAATTTGAGGCTGATATGAAAATTCCAAAAAAACCTGACATCCTCAATATCACCGCCGTGGCACGTTCACGGTTATTCACCATTGAATCGGTCGATCTGGCTTTCAGCAATGGTGCGCATCGCGTCTATGAGCGGATGAAGCCCTCAGAGCGTGAAGCGGTGATGATTGTGCCGATTATTGATGACCATCTGATCCTGATTCAGGAATACGCCGTCGGACTGGAAACCTATGAACTTGGTTTCCCGAAAGGGCTGATCGATTCAGGTGAAACCGTGAATGAAGCGGCGGTTCGCGAATTAAAAGAAGAGGTCGGTTTTGGTGCTGACCAGTTGACTACGCTGGGCAAGCTCACCATGGCGCCCTCTTACTTTTCCAGCAAAATGAATATTGTGATAGCGGAAGGTCTCTACGCCGAAAAGCTGGAAGGCGATGAGCCGGAGCCGCTGATTATCCACCGCTGGCCGCTGAGCGATATGCTGTCGCTGCTGGAAGAACCCGATTTCCGTGAGGCGCGCAATGTCAGTGCGCTATTTATGGCGCGCGAATGGCTGGTGAAGCAGGGACGACTGAATTACTGATGCGTCACTGAATAAAAAAGGCCGACTGATGTCGGCCTTTTTTATTGTGCAATGACTGACATTACATCAGAACAACTCGTGACTCTCGCCGTTATCCATAATGGTCGTACCCACATCATGAACCGAATATTCGGTTGGCTGGGTGCCATTGATGAAGTATTCCTGACGGGTATTCCCTCCGCCATTTGCCAGCTTGCCGGTGCTGCGATCGATGGTCACCGTCACCACGCCATCCGGTGGCGTTAACGGCTGCACCGGAACACCGTCCAGCGCGCTCTTCATATATTCATCCCATGCCGGTTGCGCACTCTTCGCGCCGCCTTCATAGCCCGAAATCTGATCGGGAATCGCACCGGAAAGCGTGCTGCGGCCCAGATTGCGGCGCGCATCATCAAAGCCGATCCAGACAGAGGTCACCACGCCAGGGCCGTAACCTGAGAACCAGGCATCTTTCGAGCTGTTGGTGGTACCGGTTTTGCCGCCGATATCATTACGCTTGAGGTCACGCCCGGCACGCCAGCCGGTTCCCATCCAGCCCGGTTCGCCGAAGATGTTACTGTTCAGCGCACTCCTGATCAGGAAGCTGAGCGGGGTGTTGATCACGTGGGGGGCGTACTGCTGATCACCCTGTTGTGCCTGCGCCGGAACCTGCTCCAGTTCAGGCTGAGGAACCGCCTGATTCTGGTTGGTATTTGAGGCGGCCACGTTCTCGACGCTCTCTTCATTAAGCGCCAGCGCTTTTTTGGTCTCGCCGTAGATCACCGGCAGATTACACTGCGGACAGGCGATCTTCGGTTTCTCTTCAAAGACGGTGCCGCCCTGTTCGTTCTCAATTTTCTTAATGAAGTAAGGATCGACCAGGAAGCCGCCATTCGCCATCACGGAGTAGCCACGCACCACCTGTAACGGTGTGAATGAGGCTGCACCCAGTGCCAGCGACTCGGTGTGAACAATGTTCTGCGCCGGGAAACCAAAGCGCTGCAGATACTCTGCGGCGTAATCCACGCCCATCGCACGCATCGCACGCACCATCACCACGTTTTTCGACTGACCTAATCCCTGACGCAGACGAATCGGACCATCGTAAGTAGGCGGTGAGTTCTTCGGACGCCAGTCCGCACCGGCACCCGCATCCCAGCGTGAAATCGGCACGTCGTTCAGGATAGAGGCGAGCGTCAGCCCGCGATCCATAGCGGCGGTATAGAGGAAAGGTTTGATGTTAGAACCGACCTGGCGCAACGCCTGGGTCGCACGGTTAAACATGCTCTGGTTAAAGGCGAAACCGCCCACCAGCGCGCGTACCGCACCATCATTCGGATCCAGTGAGACCAGCGCCGAGTTCACATCCGGCACCTGACCCAGCCACCATTCGTCTCCGACTTTGCGCACCCAGATCTGCTGGCCAGCCTGCAGAACCTGCGTCACGCTTTTCGGCGTCGGGCCCTGCACGGTGTCAGACTTATAAGGACGCGCCCAGCGCACACCGGCTAAAGCCAGCGACACATTGCTGCCATCCTGCATCATCACGGTCGCTTCATCGCTGCGCGCTTCAGTAACCACGGCCGGATGGAGCGGACCATAGACCGGCAGCACCTTCAGCGCTTTCTCAATCTTCGTCTGATCCCAGGCCGGTTCACCCACTTTCCACAGGACGCTGGTCGGGCCGCGATAGCCATGACGCATATCGTAGGCCATAACGTTATTGCGCACGGAGGTCTGTGCGGCTTCCTGCAGGCGGCGGGTCACCGTGGTGTAGACCTTGTAACCGTCGGTGTAGGCATTGTCGCCGTAGCGCTTCACCATCTCCTGACGCACCATCTCGCTGAGATAAGGGGCAGAGAAGGCGATTTCCGGACCGTGATACTTCGCCACCAGCGGCGTATTACGGGCTTCGTCATACTGCTGCTGCGTGATGTAATGCTGATCCAGCATACGCGCCAGTACGACGTTACGGCGCGACAGGGCACGACTCGGCGAGTACAGCGGGTTAAAGGTGGACGGCGCTTTCGGCAGACCGGCAATCATCGCCATCTCACTCAGCGACAGCTGGTCAACCGGCTTACCAAAATAGACCTGTGAGGCGGCACCGACGCCATAAGCGCGGTAGCCCAGGTAGATCTTATTCAGGTAGAGCTCAAGGATTTCATCTTTATTCAGCAACTGCTCAATGCGGATCGCCAGGAACGCTTCCTTTATCTTACGCATCAGGGTGCGTTCCGGACTCAGGAAGAAGTTTCGGGCCAGCTGCTGAGTGATGGTACTGGCACCCTGCGAGGCATGACCGGAGACCAGCGCAATGCTGGCCGCACGGAAAATACCCACCGGATCCACACCATGGTGCTCATAAAAACGGCTGTCTTCGGTCGCAATAAACGCTTTCACCATCACAGGTGGCACTTGCTGCAGAGTCAAAGGGATACGGCGCATTTCGCCATACTGGGCGATTAAATCGCCATCGGCGCTGTAAACCTGCATAGGGGTTTGCAGACGCACATCTTTCAGCGTGTTCACGTCGGGCAGCTGTGGCTCTATGTATTTGTATAAACCATAAATCGAGCCAGCTCCCAACAGGATGCAACACACTGTAAGGATCAAGAGATACTTTACGAACTTCACCTGGAATTTCCCATCTGTTGTCGTTTGAGCAGTTTATAAACAACCGCGCGGTAGTATAAAGGCAAGCCAGACGCTTTGATATGTCCATCTTTCCCGGACGATAAGGAGATCGCGCGCATGGCTTTTCATACCTGGCAAATTGGGCTGGATATTCAGAATAGGCAGATTTGTGCCCTGGCCCTCCAGCCTCGTCGTGATGGCTGGCAGCTACGCCACTGGTGGCAGCAGCGGCTGCCGCAAGATACGTTAAGAAACGGCGTGCTGCAATCTTCGCCTGAATTACTGGCGGCCTTAATGGCCTGGCGTCAGCGGTTACCTCGTCGTTACTCACTGCGGGTCGCACTGCCCGCGCGGCTGGTGCTGCAGCGCCAGCTTCCTCTGCCTGCGCAGTCACTCAATGAACCCGCGCTGGGGCACTACGTGCAGGCGGCCGCGCGCCGTCTCTTTCCGCTGGAGCCGACGGCGCTGGCGCTGGACTACCGGCCGGATGCACAGAGCGGCCAGCTTTGCGTCACGGCCGCGCGGCTGGAGATTATCGACCAGTGGGCAGCACCGCTGTTGAAGGCGGGATTAAAGCCGCAGGTATTCGAACTGACTACCGAAGCGCTGAAGCGCTTAGCCCGGCAGGCCGCACTGCAGGAGGGTACGGTGCTGGTCCTGCAGCAGGATAATCGCTGGCTCTGGAGCGATACGGACACTGCAACGGACAGCGGTGAAGCCACCACCCTTGAGGCACTGCAACAGCAGGCCTTCCCCGACGCCCGTTCAGTTGCCTGGTGTACAGCAGATGAGTGTGCACTGCCCGCTGACGTCATCGCGTTTTCCCCTTTTGATCTCTTTCGTTATAAGCAGCCGCCCCTGCCGGAGAATCCGGGGGCCTTTGCGCTGGCTGCCGGTCTGGCCCTGCGCGATGGAGATGCCTGATGGTGGCGGTCAATCTGCTGCCCTGGCGGCAGCGCCGTCGGCAACAGCAGCGGCGGCAGAGCCTGATGGTCATGTCACTGATGCTGGCTGCTCTGTTACTGGTAGTGATGCAGCAGACAGGGCGAATTCATCAGGCGCGTCAGCAGGTGGCGCAGGCGGGCAGGGTGAAGCAGCAGGCGCTGGCCACGCTGGGACAAGAGTTAGCCCGGCAGAAGCAGTTACTGACACAGCTGGCGGTCGCACAAAAGCAACAGGCAAAGCAGCGCCAGCAGGTGGCACAACTGGCAGCCTGGCACCAGTTCTGGCTCGATTTACCGGCGCTGCTACCCGATACCGCCTGGCTGATCCGGCTGGAGAAGCGCGACAACCGGCTGACCCTGGAGGGGCTGGCGCAGGATATGGCGTCGGTGCGGCAGTTCCGCCAGCAGTTAACCACCGTCGCCCTGTTTGGTCAGGTGAAGCAGGGCGGGGTTAAACGTCAGGCGGGTGGCAGTTATCGTTTTTCACTGCGGGCCGAAGTTCAGGAGGTCGCTGATGAATGAGTGCTGGGAACGCTGGTGGCAGATGGCTGCTCTTCCGCGCTACGGCTTACTCGCCGCTCTCTTATCCGGCCTGTTGCTGCTCTCCTGGCTTTTGTGGTTACGGCCACAGCAGCAGGCGCTGACCGGGGAACAGCAGGCCCTGTTGCAGTGGAGTCGCACTCTGGCGCAGCGCCAGCAGCAGTGGCGTCAGAACCCGGATAATGCGCAGTTGCAGGCGCAACTGCAGTCGATACAGATCGCCAGACCTGCATCGGGCGCATCGGGCCGCGCAGTGGAGGCGATTCTGGCGGCACGCCGTAACCAGCTGGAGGAGTGGCAGCCGGATGCGTCTTCCCGCCTGCTGACGCTGCATCTGCAGTGGCCGGCGTTTCAGTCGCTTTTTGCCGAGCTCGCCGATGCCTCCGCGCCGTTTCCGGTGCACTTTCAGCTGCTGGCGCAGCCGCAGTTCCTGATCGCTCAACTCTGGCTGGAGCCTGACGATGCGCCATAGCCTGCTGATTTTACTGCTGTGCTGTGGCGGTGTGCTGGCGCGTGATCCGTTCCGGCCGGTTGCCGGTTCAGTTTGTGAGGCGTTGGTGGAACCGCTCAAAGGCTGGCGTCTGCAGGGGATCATTGGTCGTGAGGCGCATTTCCATGCCTGGCTGCTGAGTCCGCAGGGAGAGAGCGTCATCGCCCGCACCGGCAAGCCCTTTCCCGTATCGCCCTGGCAACCCGCTGATATGACCCGCCGTAGCATCACCTTCGCGGTGCCGGATAGCTGCACCGCACAACAGACCGCATTTTATTTAAAAGGACGTTCGCATGATAAGGATAGCCACCCTGCTGCTGGTCATCAGCTGTCTGCTGCCGGTACACGCCGCTGATGAAGAACCGCTCAGCCTGACATTTGATAATGCGCCGGTAGAACGTATTTTACAGGCGCTGGCAGACTATCAGCAGATCAATCTGATGATTGCGCCAGAGGTTGAAGGTTCGTTATCGCTGCGGCTGGATAACCTGCCGTGGCATCAGGCGCTGGATTTGGTGGCGCGCATGGCAAAGCTGACGCTGATAGAACAGGATAATGTCCTGCTGGTCTATCCGGAGAGCTGGCAGCAGGCTCAGCAGCAGGCACGGGAAGCGGAGCAGCAGGAGCGGTTACAGCAGACGCCATTGCAGCAGCGCGTCGTGATAGTGCGCTATGCCAGTGCCAGTGAGGTGCATGCCAGCCTGCTGAGGGAACGACAGTCGCTGATGACTGAGCGCGGCAGCGTGACGGTCGATAAACGCACCAACGCTCTGTTGCTGCGCGATACGGCGGCGGCTTTGGAAGAGACGGAACGCTGGATACGGGCGCTGGACCTGCCACTGGAGCAGATTGAGCTGTCGGCGCACATCGTCACCATCAGCGAAGAGCATCTGCAGGAACTGGGCGTGAAATGGGGATTGCAGGCGGGGGATGCCGCAGTGACGGATATCCTGCATCATCCCCGGCTGGATATTCCGCTGGCGGTCAGTTCACCGGGCGTCAGCGTGGGTATGGCGCTGGCGCGTATCGGCGGCCAGCTTCTGGATCTGGAGTTAAGTGCGCTGGAGCAGGAGAACCAGATCGACATCATCGCCAGTCCACGTCTTTTTACCTCACATCAGCAGACCGCCTCGATTAAGCAGGGCACTGAAATCCCTTATGAAGTGTCAGCAGGAAACAGCGGTGCCACCAGTATTGAGTTCAAAGAAGCCGTGCTGGGCATGGAGGTGACACCGACCATTTCCGGCAATGGTCGCATCCAGCTGAAAATCCATATCAGTCAGAATATGCCGGGTCGCAGCATCAGAACCGGTAATAGCGACATATTATCCATTGATAAACAGGAAATTGAGACTCAGGTCACGGTCAGTGACGGGCAAACTCTGGCATTAGGCGGTATCTTTCAGCAGCAGCGTAGTCGTGGCGCAAATAAGGTGCCGCTGCTGGGAAATGTGCCACTGATTGGCGGGTTGTTTCGTCAGCAAACGGAGCAGCGCAAAAAAAGAGAGCTGGTAATCTTCATTACGCCGCGATTGGTCAGGGAAGCAGCGCTTACGGCTGGATAAAACGGAAAATGCGTCCCTTAAGGCCATCTGCGTTGACGCAGGAGAGGAATTAGCTTACAAGGTTTAGCGATTTTCAATACGGTGTAACCGTCTATGCTGGTTAAATTCCGGCAAACAGATCAGAAAACTCCTCTGTAAGCAGCGTTGTAAAGACGCAGCGCTGGCGCGTTACAGTTTCGCGAACACAGGCCAATTCAGAAATGGATGTGCTGAAGGCAATATAATCGGTTGCCAAACAGCCTTGAGTGTTGAGATAATTTTTCATCTGACTCTTGCTAACGCTCATGAGGTCTCAGTTCCTGTCCCGCCAGCAAATGCTGAACGCGGGGTATCATTAACGAATTCTTAGTAATACCGACAAAATGGCAGAGAAACGCAATATCTTTCTGGTTGGGCCGATGGGTGCCGGCAAAAGCACTATTGGCCGTCAGTTGGCTCAGCAACTCAACATGGAGTTCTTCGATTCCGATCAGGAAATTGAGCGACGCACCGGAGCGGATGTGGGCTGGGTTTTTGATGTCGAAGGCGAAGCTGGCTTTCGCGATCGCGAAGAAAAAATCATTAACGAACTGACCGAGAAGCAAGGCATCGTCCTGGCGACAGGCGGTGGTTCCGTCAAATCCCGGGAAACGCGTAATCGTCTCTCCGCCCGCGGTGTTGTGGTTTATCTTGAAACCACCATCGAGAAGCAACTGGCGCGCACTCAACGTGACAAAAAACGTCCGTTGCTGCAGGTGGATTCACCGCCGCGCGAAGTGCTCGAAGCGCTGGCTGGCGAACGTAACCCGCTCTACGAAGAGATCGCCGATGTAACCATTCGCACAGATGATCAGAGTGCGAAAGTGGTGGCGAATCAGATTATCCACATGTTGGAAAAAAGTTGATCCAACGTTCGAAGGCTCTTTAACAGGTATCGAGCATCATGGAGAAGATCACCGTCTCACTGGGGGAACGCAGTTACCCCATCACTATCGCCGCCGGACTGTTTAACGATCCGGCTTCTTTTTGGCCGCTAACTGCGGGCGAAAACGCCATGGTGGTGACTAACCAGACGCTGGCTCCGCTCTATCTTGACCCGCTGACAGCGCGACTGACGGCGGCAGGTGTAAAAGTGGATCAGGTGATCTTACCCGACGGCGAGCAATATAAGACGCTGGCCGTGATGGATCAGGTTTTTACCGCACTCCTGCAAAAGCCGCATGGTCGTGATACGACGCTTGTCGCCTTAGGCGGCGGCGTCATTGGCGATCTTACCGGTTTTGCTGCGGCCAGTTATCAGCGTGGCGTACGCTTTATCCAGGTACCGACCACCTTACTGTCGCAGGTTGATTCTTCGGTTGGCGGTAAAACGGCCGTTAACCATCCGCTGGGCAAAAACATGATCGGCGCGTTTTATCAACCCGCGTCGGTGGTGATTGATACGGCCTGTCTGAAGACGCTGCCCGCGCGCGAACTGGCGTCTGGTCTGGCGGAAGTCATTAAGTACGGCATCATCCTCGACGGTGCGTTTTTCCAGTGGCTGGAGCAGAATCTTGATGCTCTGCTGGCGCTGGATGAACAGGCGCTGTCGTACTGCATTCGTCGCTGTTGTGAACTGAAAGCCGAGGTTGTAGCGGCCGATGAGCGTGAAAACGGTCAGCGGGCCTTGCTTAATCTGGGCCATACTTTTGGTCATGCGATTGAAGCGCACATGGGCTACGGCAACTGGCTGCACGGTGAAGCGATTGCGGCGGGCATGGTGATGGCCGCGCGCACGGCTGAACGTCTGGGGCAGTTCCGGGCGGATGAGACCGACCGCATTATTGCCCTGTTCCGTCGTGCCGGTTTACCGGTGCATGGGCCGCAGGCGATGAGCGCGGAGATGTATCTGCCGCACATGATGCGCGATAAGAAAGTTCTGGCGGGCGAACTGCGGCTGATACTGCCGCTGTCGATTGGCCGCTCTGAAGTGCGTGGTGGCGTGGCACATGATATGGTGCTGGCTGCAATTAACGATTGTCAGCAACCCTGAGATTAAGCAGTTGAGTGGTGACGCGGCGCGCAGGGTGCGCAGTGCGGAATGCCGCTTTACGGAGGAGCCAAAATGGATGAGTTTAAACCGGAAGACGAGTTAAAACCTGACGCCAGCGACCGCCGTCCCTCGCGCCCTCGTAAGTCGTCTACCGCGGCCAAAGCACCGGTTTCGCGCCAGCGCATCATGATGGGCGTCGGGATCCTGGTTCTGCTGTTACTGGTACTGGGGATTGGTTCGGCGCTGAATGGCCCGGACGAGAAAAAACCTGCTACTGCAGGCACGACCCCTGCTACCAACAGCGGTTCCGGCAGCGAGAAGAATATCGACCTAGGCGGCTCCTCTTCCATGTCAGGTGGACAGACTCCTCCGTCAGCCGGTCAGACCACGCCAGCCACCAGCGACAATAATGCGGCCACCAGCGGTGATGCTGCCTCTAATCCGCAGCGCGACGTCTCAATGCCGCCTGTGGCGTCAACGCCTACGCAGGCCGCGCCGGTTGACGCGCCAGCGAATCAGCAGCGTGTCACGCTGCCGGGCGATCTGAACAGCGCGCTGACGAATCAGCAGCAGCAGGTCGATAATGCCGCGATGGGAACGCAGGGTGGCAGTTCACTGCCGACGGCGCCAGCAACTGTCAGCGGTAATGCCGGAACGGCCGCCAATCCTGTCGCGGCACCTTCACGTCAGACGCTGAACAAGTCCAGTGCTTCTGCCCGTCCGGCGCACGATTCATCGCATAAGACGGCCTCGAAGCCGGCAACCCGTGACAGCAAAACGCACACCACGCCAGCCCATTCGCCAGCCAGTTCTGCGCCGGCCACGGCGGCGTCAGGCAGCAGTTCAGCCAGCAGATCCGTGCCAGGCGGCAGCTATACGCTGCAGCTGAGCGGTGCATCGAAGGCGGAAAGCCTGAATGCCTGGGCGAAACAACAGAATCTGAATGGGTATCACGTCTACAAAACCACCCGTAACGGTCAGCCATGGTATGTGCTGGTGAGTGGCTCTTATGCCACACCGGCGGATGCCAAACGCGCTGTCGCGTCGCTGCCTGCGGAAGTGCGCGCGAAGAACCCATGGGTTAAACCAGTAAGCCAGGTGAAGAAAGAAGCCAGCCAATAGCGGATGTGGGGCCAGTCTCTGGCCCCGTTTTAAGCGCAGATCTGCTGTCGGTCCAGCCACAGCCTCACAAGAAGATGTAATAACCACGACAGCATGAAAAAAAATCGCGCTTTCCTGAAATGGGCAGGGGGAAAATTTCCCTTAGTAGAAGAGATCCATCGTCATCTGCCGCAAGGCGACTGTCTGGTCGAGCCATTTGTTGGTGCGGGTTCGGTGTTTCTGAACACTGAATTTGATCGCTACCATCTGGCAGATATCAACAGTGACCTGATCAATCTCTACAACATTGTCAAAACGCGCACGGCGGATTTTATCCGGGACGCGCAACTGCTGTTTACGCCGGAAGGTAACAATGAAATCTGTTATTACCAGCGGCGCACCGAATTCAACACCAGCACCGACGCCTACCAGCGCGCGCTGCTGTTCCTCTATCTGAACCGTCACTGTTACAACGGCCTCTGCCGCTATAACCTGCGTGGTGAGTTCAACGTGCCGTTTGGCCGCTATCGCAAACCCTACTTTCCGGAAGCAGAACTGTTATGGTTTGCCGAGCGCGCGCAAAAAGCGACGTTTGTCTGTGAATCGTACGATGTTACCCTGACCAACGCGGGCAAAGGCTCGGTGGTCTATTGCGATCCGCCTTATGCACCGCTGTCGGCAACGGCCAACTTCACGGCTTATCACACCAACAGCTTCAGCCTGCGTGAGCAGGAGAATCTGGCGGCGTTAGCGGCACAGCTGGCTTCGTCGGAGCACCGGATTCCGGTACTGATTTCTAACCACGACACTGCACTGACGCGTTTATGGTATCAGGATGCAGTGTTACATGTGGTCAAAGCCCGGCGTTCTATCAGCCGGAGCATAGCCGGTCGCACCAAGGTCGACGAACTGCTGGCACTTTATCGCTAGTCTGTTTCGTCCGCGACCAACGCATTACGCCAGCCTAAGTGCTGGCGCACAACAGTGGGAGAATCGGATGAAACAATATTTGCTGGCCCCTTCAATCCTTTCGGCGGACTTTGCCCGTCTGGGCGAAGACACAGCCAAAGCGCTGGCGGCCGGAGGTGACGTGGTTCACTTCGACGTGATGGATAACCACTACGTCCCTAATCTGACCATGGGTCCGATGGTGCTGAAAGCCCTGCGCGACTATGGCATCACCGCCCCCATCGATGTGCATCTGATGGTGAAGCCGGTAGATGCGCTGATCCCGGAGTTCGCCAAAGCCGGTGCTACCTACATCACCTTTCATCCCGAAGCCAGCTTACACGTTGACCGCACCCTGCAACTGATTAAAGAGCACGGCTGTAAAGCGGGCCTGGTGTTTAACCCGGCGACCCCGCTGAGCTACCTCGATTACGTCATGGATAAGCTGGATATCATTCTGCTGATGTCTGTGAACCCTGGTTTTGGTGGTCAGTCGTTTATCCCTGGCACCCTGGATAAACTGCGTGAAGCGCGCAGACGTATCGATCAGAGCGGTTACAACATTCGTCTTGAAGTCGATGGCGGCGTGAAGATTGATAACATTGGCCAGATTGCGGCCGCAGGTGCCGACATGTTTGTCGCCGGTTCCGCCATCTTCGGTCACCCTGACTATAAAAAAGTGATCGACGATATGCGCAATGAACTGGAGAAAGCCAATGGCTCGTTTCACTGATATTCGGGCGCTGGCGTTTGATCTGGATGGCACGCTGGTTGACAGCGCGCCAGGCCTTGCCGAGGCAATTGATCGCACCCTGAAGGATCTCAGTCTGCCGCAGGCGGGCCTTGAGCGTGTCTCAACCTGGATTGGCAACGGCGCGGATATCATGATGGCCCGTGCGCTGACCTTCGCGCTGGGCCGCGAGCCGCAGCCGGAAGAACAGCGTGATGCGCGGGCGCTGTTTGACCGGCATTACGCCGATACCGTGGATGTAGGCAGTACGCTGTTTCCGCAGGTTAAGCAGACGCTGGATGCGTTAAAGGCTTCCGGGCTGCCGATGGCGATTGTGACCAACAAGCCGACGCCGTTTGTGGCACCGCTGCTGGAATCACTGGGCATTTCCGATGCGTTTTCACTGATTATTGGTGGCGACGATGTGCCGGTTAAAAAACCGCACCCTGCGGCGATCTTTATGGTGCTGGGCACCTTCGGCGTATTGCCGAAAGAGTTGCTGTTTGTTGGTGACTCACGCAATGATATCCAGGCGGCGCAGGCGGCAGGCGTTCCCAATGTCGGTATGACCTTTGGCTATAACTATGGCGAGCCGATTGCGACCAGCCAGCCCGATTTAACCCTCGACTCTTTCGACGAACTTTTGCCCACACTGGGGCTGTAAATATCAGGACTTAAGTATGAAACCCATCGTTTTCAGCGGCGCACAGCCGTCCGGCGAACTGACCATTGGCAACTATATGGGAGCGCTGCGTCAGTGGGTGCAGATGCAGGATGATTTTCACTGCATTTACTGCATCGTTGATCTGCACGCGATCACCGTGCGTCAGGATCCTGCTGCACTGCGTAAAGCGACGCTGGACACGCTGGCGCTCTATCTGGCCTGTGGTATCGACCCGCAAAAAAGCACCATCTTTGTTCAGTCGCATGTGCCAGAGCACACGCAGCTGAGCTGGATCCTGAACTGCTACGCCTATTTCGGTGAACTGAGCCGTATGACGCAGTTCAAGGATAAATCAGCGCGTTACGAAGAGAACATCAACGCCGGTCTGTTCGACTATCCGGTGCTGATGGCAGCGGACATTCTGCTTTATCAGACCAATCAGGTGCCGGTGGGTGAAGATCAGAAGCAGCATCTGGAGCTGAGCCGCGATATCGCGCATCGCTTCAATGCGATCTATGGCGATATCTTCCGGGTGCCAGAGCCGTTCATTCCGAAGTCTGGCGCGCGTGTGATGTCGCTGCTGGAACCGACCAAAAAGATGTCCAAGTCAGACGATAACCGCAACAACGTCATCGGCCTGCTGGAAGATCCGAAAGCGGTCGTGAAGAAGATCAAACGCGCCGTGACCGATTCAGAAGAGCCGCCAGTGGTGCGCTACGACATAAAAGAAAAAGCGGGCGTCTCTAACCTGCTGGATATTCTGTCGGGCGTGACGGGTAAAACCATTGCCGAGCTGGAGCAGGAGTTCGAAGGCAAGATGTATGGCCACCTGAAAGGCGCCGTAGCCGATGCCGTGTCGGGCATGCTCTCTGAGCTGCAGGAGCGTTATCACAGCTTCCGCAACGATGAAGCCCTGCTGGAGCAGGTGATGCGTGATGGCGCGGCGAAAGCACGCGCACAGGCGCAGGAAACGCTGAAGAAGGTTTATGAGGCGGTAGGCTTTGTCGCGATGCCGTAATGGCTGAACAGACAAACAGGACGGCGGGCAGTGTGCCCGCCGTTTTTATTGGCCGATTCAGAACCAGCGCAGGCTGGCGCGCAGACTCACCACGCTGCCGATGATCATCAGGCTGGGGCTGATCACCTGTCCGGCTAACGCTTCCAGCTCGTCCAGTGTCCCGGTCACTACCCGCTGACGCGTACTGGTGCCGTTCTCCACCAGCGCCACCGGCATATCGCGGCGCATTCCATGCTTTATCAACTGCTGCTGAATCTCTCCGGCCTGCGCCAGCCCCATATAAAACACCAGCGTCTGCTGTTCCGCCGCCAGCGTCTGCCAGGCGAGCGTGCCCGTTTTCTGCAGATGTCCGGTAACCAGCCTGACGCTCTGCGCATGATCGCGGTGGGTCAGGGGAATACCGCTGTAGGCCGCACAGCCCGACGCGGCCGTGATCCCCGGCACTACGCTGAAGGGAATCTGCAACTGCGCCAGCGCCTCCAGCTCTTCACCGCCGCGACCAAAGATAAAGGGATCGCCGCCTTTCAGCCGCACCACGCGTTTTCCGCGCTGCGCCTGTTCGCAGAGCAGCTGGTTGATCTCATCCTGCGGCACGCAGTGATGTCCGGCGCGCTTGCCGACAAAGATGCGTTCAGCATCGCGGCGCACCAGATTCAGGATCTCATCGGAGACCAGCCGGTCATAGACAATGACGTCCGCCTGCTGAATATGCTGCAGGCCTTTCAGGGTAAGTAATCCGGCATCACCCGGACCGGCACCCACCAGCGCCACTTCCCCCTGACTGGAGATATCTGCGTTAAACAGCGCGTCGGTAATCTGCTCCGCGCGTTCACTGTCGCCGTTAGCCAGCGTCTGAGCCAGCCGCTCGCTGCTAAAGAAGCGCTCCCAGAAGTGGCGACGGGCATTGAGGGAGCCGAACTGCTTTTTCACCCGATCGCGCAGCGTGCCTGCCCGCTGCGCCAGCTGGCCGAGATGCTGCGGCAGTATCGCCTCCAGCCTCTCCCGCAACAGACGCGCCAGCACCGGCGCGCGTCCACCCGAAGAGACGGCGACCATCAGCGGGGAGCGGTCGACGATCGACGGCATAATCGCGCTGGCCGCCTGCGGCGCATCCACCAGATTGCAGAAGATCTGCTGTGTTTCGGCCGCCTCTGCCACCTGCTGATTGACCGCGTCATCACTGGTGGCGGCGACCACCAGCCAGCAGCCGGTCAGCCATTCGGGATCGAAAGGCCCTGGCAGCAGCGTGATGGCTTTCTGCTGCGCCCATTCCCGGAAGGTGGGGGAAAACACAGGGGCACCGACCCACAGCTCAGCGCCGGCCTCCAGCAGCAGGCGCGCTTTCCGCTCAGCCACGTCACCCGCGCCGACCAGCAGACAGCGTCGGCCCTGCAGGCGGCAGAATAAGGGGAAGTAGTCCATCAGAGGTCCTTAAAAAAGCCCGCGCAGGCGGGCTGTTGAGGGGCGTTACAGGCAGACTTCCACCTGTCCGGCATTAACCCGCACCGGCCAGGCCGCCACGGAGCGCGTTTCATCCTCCATGCAGTAGCCATCGCTGAGGCGAAAATGCTGCTTTTTCAGCGGGCTGGCCACCCAGAGCGCATCCTGATGTTCGGCGATAATGCCGCGTGACAGCACGCTGGCATCGGCAAACGGATCGATATTGCTGATCGCATACAGCTGCTCATCGTCGCGTGGACGGAAGATCGCCACCTGCTGGCCTTTGACCAGCGCGCAGACGCCCGTGGCGGGCAGGATCTGCGTCAGCGGGCACACCGGATTCCACTGGCTCATGATTCGGTCTCCTCAATCTGCGTTACGGCAATGCGCTCTTCGGGGCGTGCCGGGCGATGCTGGTCGCGCTCTGCCACCCATTGCACAGCAGGGTCACGCTGCGGCGAGTTGATAAAGTGGGCGAAGCGCGTCAGGTGCTCTTTATCTTCCAGCGTGGCCTGCCATTCACAGCTGACGCTGGCGCGCAGCGCGGCCAGTTGTTGCTCCATCTGGCTGTTGATGCCGAGTTTGTCATCCACGATCACGCTGCGCAGGTAGTCGATGCCGCCTTCCAGGCTCTCCAGCCACAGCGAGGTGCGCTGCAGGCGGTCGGCGGTGCGGATATAGAACATCATGAAGCGGTCGAGACAGGTGATGAGCGTCTGCTGATCGAGATCGGCCGCCAGCAGATCGCCATGACGCGGTTTCATGCCGCCATTGCCGCAGACGTAGAGGTTCCAGCCTTTTTCGGTGGCGATAATGCCGACATCTTTGCCCTGAGCCTCCGCACATTCTCGGGTACAGCCGGAGACGCCAAATTTCATCTTGTGCGGCGTACGGATGCCTTTGTAGCGGTTCTCCAGCATCACGCCGAAGCCCAGGCTGTCGCCCACGCCGAAACGGCACCAGGCGCTGCCGACGCAGGTTTTCGCCATGCGCAGCGCCTTAGCGTAGGCCTGGCCGGTTTCAAATCCGGCAGCGATCAGCTGTGACCAGATTGCGGGCAAATCGTCTTTCTGCGCGCCAAACAGGCCGATGCGCTGAGAGCCGGTGATTTTGGTGTAGAGCTGATAGCGTTCGGCGATCTCGCCAATCACTTTCAGGCCCTGAGGCGTGATTTCACCGCCGGGCGAGCGCGGGATCACCGAATAGGTGCCATCTTTCTGAATATTCCCCAGATAGAGGTCATTGCTGTCCTGCAACGGCGCGTGCTGCGGCTTGAGCACATACTCATTCCAGCAGGAGGCAAGCAGGGAGCCCACTGTCGGCTTGCACACTTCGCAGCCGTAACCCTGACCATAGCGGGCCAGCAGTTCATCAAAGGTTTTGATCTCCTCCACCTGAATCAGGTGATACAGCTCCTGACGTGACCAGGCGAAGTGGGCGCAGAGATGGTTATTGACCTCAATGCCCTGACGGCTGAGTTCGCTGTTCAGTACCTGGGTGATCAGCGGAATACAGCCACCGCAGCCGGTGCCTGCACGGGTCGTGCTTTTCAGCGCGGCCACGGTGTGACAGCCACCCTGAACCGCTTTGACGATGTCGCCTTTGTTGACGTCGAAGCAGGAGCAGATTTGCGCGCTATCGGGCAGGGAGTCGACGCCGATGGCGGGTTTATCCCCGCTGCCCGCAGGCAGAATCAGCGCTTCCGGATTAGCTGGCAGCGGAATGGCATTCAGCGCCAGCTGCAGCAGGTTGCCATAGTCGCTGGTGTCGCCCACCAGCACCGCACCCAGCAGGGTTTTCTGATCTTCGCTGATAATCAGGCGCTTGTAGACCGATTTGCTTTCATCCAGCCAGACCACGCTGCGTGCGCCTGGCGTGGTGCCTCGCGCATCACCAATGCCGCCCACATCCACACCCAGCAGCTTGAGTCTGGCGCTCATGTCTGCGCCGGTAAACGCATTGTCGCGGCCCAGCAGATGGTCGCTGGCGACCTGCGCCATTTTGTAACCCGGCGCCACAAGGCCATAAACGCGATTCTGCCAGGCGGCGCATTCACCGATGGCGTAAATGGCGGGATCGCTGGTGCGGCACTGGTCATCAATGGCGATCCCGCCGCGCTGACCGAGCGTTAATCCACACTGCTTCGCCAGTTTGTCCTGCGGGCGAATGCCGGTGGAGAAGACGATGAAATCCACCTCCAGCGCACTGCCGTCGGCGAACTGCAGCGTTTTGCCGCCATGCTCGTGATGCACAATCTGCTGGGTGTTTTTGCCGGTGTGGACCCGCACGCCCATCTGCTCAATCCTGCGCCGCAGCTGTTCTCCGCCTTGCTGATCGAGCTGTTCTGCCATCAGCACCGGCGCAAATTCAATGACGTGAGTTTCGATACCCAGATTTTTCAGCGCGCCCGCCGCTTCCAGTCCCAGCAGGCCGCCGCCAATCACCGCACCGCGTTTGCTGCGGCGCGAGCAGGCTTCAATGGCGTTGAGATCTTCAATGGTGCGGTAAACAAAGCAGTCGCTGCCTTCAGCGCCTTTGATCGGCGGGATCCATGGGTAAGAGCCGGTGGCAAAAATCAGCGTGTCGTAGTGAACCGCACGACCGGTGCTGGAGTGGATGAGCTTCTCATCACGGTTAATGGTGATGGCGCGCTCGCCCAGCAGCAGATTGACCTGATGTTTGTCGTAATAGCCATCACGAACCAGCGACAGCTCGTCGGCCGTGTGATGGGAAAAGTAAGCGGACAGGTGGACACGATCGTAGGCGACGCGGGGTTCTTCACAAAAGACGGTCAGCGAAAACAGGTTGGGTTCCGCTTTCTCAAGTAACTCTTCTATGAAGCGGTGGCCGACCATGCCGTTACCGATAACGACGACATTGTGCTTGCTCATTTTTGCCTCAAATTTGCGATATCTGCGGCTACAATAGCGCGCCCTTTCTGGCGCTTATTGATATACATCAACCACGACCCCATATACCCATTAAGAGGTATATGGTTGATTTTAATTAAGTTTATCCGTCAGGGCTAACCTGCTGAATATCCTGCATTGCCGTGAGTGGTATGAATCGTGCTAGTTTTAACCCCACAGGTTAATCGGATAAGGAATCAGCCATGCTGTCACCCAAGTGGATCAATAACGTGCGTTTACCCTGGCGGGAAGGATTGTGGCAAATCGAAATCGCCGACGGAAAAATTGCCCGAATTTCAGCTCAGCCGCAGCAGCCTTCACCGCCGGAGCAATCGCTGGACGGCGAGGGCGGCTTAGCCTGCGCGCCCTTTATTGAGCCACATATTCATCTGGATACTACTCAGACGGCGGGTGAACCGGCATGGAATCAGTCCGGGACGCTGTTTGAAGGGATTGAGCGCTGGGCCGAGCGCAAGGCACTGCTCAGCCACGAAGATGTAAAACAGCGGGCGTTGCAGACGCTGAAGTGGCAGATTGCCAACGGCATTCAGTTTGTCCGCACCCACGTTGACGTGTCAGACCCGTCACTGACCGCGCTGAAAGCGATGCTGGAAGTGAAAGCGGAGATGGCGCCGTGGATTACCATCCAGATTGTCGCGTTTCCCCAGGAGGGCATTCTCTCTTATCCCAACGGCGAAGCGTTGCTGGAAGAGGCGTTGCGGCTGGGCGCAGATGTGGTCGGTGCGATCCCGCACTACGAATTCACCCGCGAATATGGCGTTGAGTCGCTGCATAAAACCTTTGCGCTGGCTGACCGCTACGACCGGCTGATCGATGTTCACTGCGATGAGATCGACGATGAACAGTCACGCTTTGTGGAAACCGTGGCGGCGCTGGCGCATCGCGATGGCAACGGCGCACGCGTGACGGCCAGTCATACTACCGCGATGCACTCTTACAATGGCGCGTACGCCTCACGGCTGTTCCGGCTGCTTAAGCTGTCGGGCATTAACTTTGTCGCCAATCCGCTGGTCAATATTCACCTGCAGGGCCGCTTTGACACCTACCCTAAGCGGCGCGGGATAACGCGGGTCAAAGAGATGCTGGAGGCGGAGATTAACGTCTGCTTCGGCCACGACGATGTGTTTGATCCCTGGTATCCGCTGGGCACCGCCAACATGCTGCAGGTGCTGCATATGGGCTTACATGTCTGTCAGCTGATGGGCTATGAGCAGATCGATGCGGGTCTGGATCTGATTACGCATAACAGCGCGAAGACGATGCAGCTGTCAGGTTATGGCATTCAGAGCGGTAACGAGGCCAGTCTGATTATTCTGCCAGCGGAAAGTGGGTTTGATGCGGTGAGAAGACAGGTTCCTGTGCGCTATTCAGTGCGTCGTGGCGTCGTCGTCGCAGAGACGAAGCCCGCAGAAAGCGAGATTTACTGGCGGGAGCGGGAGCGCATAGACTTCCGGCGGTAAACCGCAGGGCGGCGATCGCTCGCCGCCCTGAAGGATTAATGCATGACGTGACCGTGCGTACGATGACGGCTGACAAAGCCGAGCAGGGCACACATCACAAACACCACGGCGTAGAGCGCATTAGCCGTCGCCAGTGCGGTATGCACACCGCTTTTCTCAACGATAGGCGCCGTGACCACAAAGGTCAGCATGGTGCCGACGGTGCCGCAGGTCAGAATGAAGTTCACCAGCTTCGGTGAAGCCACTTTGGTCTGCAGTGAACCCAGAGTGATGATGGTGGTGTAGATAGCACTTGAGCTGAAGCCAAGAATCATGATGATCCATTTCAGCATGCTGGCATCGCTGCTGCTGACGAACCAGTACATCAGCAGGGTTGCCAGACCCGCCAGCACCATCAGAATGCGTTGCAGATCGAAGAAGCGCAGCAGGAAGCTGAAGGCCCACATACCGACCATATAAGCCGTCCAGAAGCTACCCACCAGTTGTCCGGCATCATTGATGTTCATGCCCATGACTTTGGTGGCATATTCCGGCACCCAGGAGATAAAGCCGAGCTGGCCCAGAATGTAGCAGAGTGCCGCGACAGCCAGCAGCAGCACGCCCACACCCCATTTCTCTTTCTCAACCGTCGGACTGTTTTCAGGCTTACGCAGCACCGGGAACTCAACAAACAGCGTCATGATGAAGATGGCGACGTAGATAAAGCCGATGCAGACGTAGACCCAGTACCACGGCAGCTGACGCGCCAGCAGAATCCCCGCCAGCACCGGAAACAGCGTGCCCGCCATGCTGAAGAAGGAGTCAGTGAACAGCAGGCGTGAACCACGCTGACGGCCTTCATACATGTGGGTAATCAGGAAGGTACCGATCGACATGGTAATGCCGCTGACCACGCCCAGAACAAACATGCAGAGCGAGAAGACGGTCAGATCGCGGCTGGTCATCAGCCCGATTATCGCCAGCACCATCAGGACGAAGCCGAAAATCAGCTGACGTTTCAGTGGCACAATCACCATCAGCCAGGCGTTCAGGAAAACCGCAGCCAGAATGCCGCTGTTAAGGAAAGTGAAGGTATTACTCATGCTGGAGACGGGGATCTGGAAATCTTTTGCGATATCGCCCATTACCATGCCGGTAACGATCACCAGCGCGCCGGTCAGCGCGTAGGAGAAGAAGCTTATCCAGGTGAGGCCAATACGATTACGGTTTGTCATGTTCTGAACCTGTTGAGAACCGGGTGCCAAAAAGTGTCAGAAAGTGTAAACGGAACTGTGATCTTAATAAACAAGCAGTGAAACTACAGATCCATATTTCATGTGATGTGTGATTTTAGTCACGCAATTGCGGGGGGTTAACGTTTGCTCTCCCCATTTACCGCAACAGCGTAAATATAGGTAAAACGCTGGCTCCTGGAATAGAGTCTCTTTACAATCAATCACGTTTTTGTGCCCGCTCTCCCAGGTAAGGAATCTTTCATGTTTAAACGTACTTTAACAGCGGCCATCACCCTGTTAGCCCTCTCTTCCGTTTCCGCCCAGGCGCTGGCCGCAAAAGGTGACACACACGTTCTGCTCACCACCTCCGCCGGCAATATCGAACTCGAACTGAATAACCAAAAAGCGCCGGTTTCTGTGAAAAACTTCGTTGATTACGTCAACAACGGTTTTTATAACAACACCATTTTTCACCGCGTGATCCCGGGCTTTATGGTGCAGGGGGGTGGTTTCACCACTGACATGCAGCAGAAGCAGACCAACGCGCCGATTAAGAATGAAGCGGACAATGGCCTGCGTAACCTGCGCGGCACCATCTCTATGGCCCGTACCGCCGATAAAGACAGTGCGACCAGCCAGTTCTTCCTCAACGTCGCGGATAATGCCTTCCTCGACCACGGACAGCGCGATTTTGGCTATGCCGTATTTGGTAAGATTGTGAAAGGTCAGGATGTGGTTGAAAAAATTTCTCAGGTACCGACCAAAGATGTGGGTCCTTACCAGAATGTTCCGTCCAAACCGGTAGTTATCCTCTCCGCCAAAGTCCTGCCTTAAAGCTTTTCGTCGCCATCTGCGGATGGCGACCGCCTGCCGCCTCCGGCAAAGCCAGAAATTGCTCTTATACTTAGGGCAAAAACCTGAGCAGGAGGCGGCATGGCGAACAAACTCACCGAAAAACAGAAGGTCACACTGTGGCAGCAGCGGCGTAGCGCCAGCTATCAGGCCAGCTGTCGGCTGGAAGGCTTCTCATCGAATGAAACCAGCGTAAACAGCGATGATGCAGCCGCGCGTCTGGCGTCACTGAGGAGGCAATATGGACTCTAATACTGCCGTCAGCCAGGATCCCTACCTGTGGCAGCACGACAACGTGCTGAAAAACCTGCCCGATATTCATGATGCCGCGCAGCTGCGCAAGGCGGAACTGAGCTTCAGTGCGGCGCGCGCCGCCACGCTGGAACTGGGTCCCCGTAATCCCGGCTTGCCATATCTGCGCCAGATCCATCGCACGCTGTTCCAGGATGTCTACAGCTGGGCCGGTGAACTGCGCACCATCGATATCTGGCGTGATGAGACGCCGTTCTGTCATTTCGAATATATCGAAAAGGAAGGCAACGCCCTGATGGCCGCGCTGGAAGAGGAGAAGGGGCTGGCTGATCTGCCGCGTGATGCGTTTGTTCAGCGGCTTGCTCACTACTACTGCGAAATCAATATGCTCCATCCTTTCCGCCACGGAAACGGTCGGGCACAGCGGATTTTCTTTGAACAGCTGGCGCTGCATGCCGGTTATCTGCTGGACTGGGATGAGACGGACGCGGAAAGCTGGAAAGCGGCTAATCAGGCCGGTGTGGCCGGAGACCTGGCCCCGCTGGAGCAGGTCTTTGCGAAAGTGGTGAGCGAGGCAGCGTAACCGCGTAGAATAGCGGCGCGGTTTATCATTCTGGACGCGTCATGCTGCTGCTTATCGACAATTACGACTCCTTTACCTGGAATCTTTATCAATATTTCTGCGAGCTGGGCGCGCAGGTTCAGGTGGTGCGCAACGATGCCATCACCCTGGAGCAGATGGCGGCGCTGCCGCTGACCCATCTGGTGATCTCCCCTGGCCCCTGTACGCCTTCAGAGTCCGGCATCTCGCTGGCAGCGATCCGGCACTTCGCCGGGCAGCTGCCGGTGCTGGGCGTCTGCCTGGGGCATCAGGCGATTGCGCAGGCGTATGGCGCACAGGTTGTACGCGCGCGTCAGGTGATGCACGGCAAAACCTCCGCGATTCAGCACACCGGCCAGGGCGTGTTCCGCAATCTCAATAATCCCCTGACCGTGACCCGCTATCACTCGCTGATTGTGCAGCGCGATTCTCTGCCCGACGCATTCGAGGTGACTGCCTGGACGGTGCGTGATGGCGAGCCTGACGAGATTATGGGATTCCGCCATAAAACTCTGGCGCTGGAAGGCGTTCAGTTCCATCCCGAAAGCATTCTCAGCGAGCAGGGACATCAGTTGCTGCGCAATTTCCTTGCGCAATAAGTTGCCTTTGAGTGATTTTTTATGCATATTTTGTGATTATTATTTCAATGCAGCACAACAATCATCCAGATGGGGTTACTAATGGCAGCGGAAAAAATTGCGGTCACGCGGGAAACGTTCGATAACGTTATTTTGCCTGTTTATGCACCTGCGCAGTTCGTGCCGGTTAAAGGCAAGGGCAGCCGTGTATGGGATCAGCAGGGCAAAGAGTATATCGATTTCTCGGGGGGTATCGCCGTCACCGCACTTGGACACTGCCATCCCGCGCTGGTGGAGACGCTGAAAAGCCAGGGCGAGACGCTGTGGCACACCAGCAACGTCTTCACCAACGAACCGGCGCTGCGTCTCGCCAGTAAGTTAATCCAGGCGACCTTTGCTGACCGTGTTTTCTTCGCCAACTCCGGTGCCGAAGCCAACGAAGCCGCCTTTAAGCTGGCGCGCTACTACGCCTGCAAACGTCACAGCCCGTTTAAAAGTAAGATCATCGCCTTCCATAACGCTTTTCATGGCCGGACGCTGTTTACCGTCACGGTTGGCGGCCAGCCAAAATATTCTGACGGATTCGGTCCGAAACCGGCGGATATCGTTCACGTGCCGTTCAATGACCTGGACGCGGTGAAAGCGGTGATTGACGATCATACCTGCGCCATCGTGGTTGAACCGATTCAGGGTGAAGGCGGCGTGGTGCCCGCGACGCAGGAATTTATGCAGGGACTGCGTGCGCTTTGCGATCAGCATCAGGCGCTGCTGGTGCTGGATGAAGTGCAGAGCGGCATGGGACGCAGCGGCAAGCTGTTCGCCTATGAGCATTATGGCATTCAGCCCGATATTCTGACCTCAGCCAAAGCGCTGGGCGGTGGCTTCCCGGTGAGCGCCATGCTCACCACCAACGAGATCGCCTCGACCATGGCGCCGGGCGTGCATGGCACCACCTATGGCGGTAATCCGCTGGCCTGCGCCATCGCCGAAACGGCGCTGGATATCATCAATACGCCAGACGTGCTGGAAGGCGTTGAGATGCGTCGCCAGCACTTTGTTACGGCGCTGAAGGCCATCGACGCGAAGTATGATCTCTTCAGCGACATTCGCGGTAAGGGGCTGCTGATAGGTGCGGCGCTGAAACCTCAGCATGCAGGCAGATCGCGCGACATTCTGAATGCCGCCGCCGCTGAAGGCGTGATGGTGCTGGTGGCCGGAACCGACGTAATGCGTTTTGCGCCGTCACTGATTATCGAACCGGCCGACATTGAAGAGGGCATGAGCCGCTTCGCCACCGCCGTCGGCAAAGTGCTCAACGGCTGACTTAGTTTTTACGTAAGCGTCGGATCAGCCAGCGGCCATGTTGCGGTCGCTGGTTCCACGCCAGCGATGAAATGGTGTACATCACGCTCAGATGATCGAGAATGCGCCGCACATGCTGCTCCACCACCGTGATCGGTCCCTCAGTGATATTCTCCAGGTCATCCAGCAGGTTCACCTGCGAGCTTTCACCATCATATTCCAGCCGCTGCTGACACCGCTGCAGCGCGATTTCACAGGATTGCAGATAGCGTTCAGCCAGTGAGGCCGTCAGCATGGTGTGCTCGCGCGCCAGAATCGTTATCGCATTGATATGCTCGACAATAAACTGGCTGTGCGTGACCCAGAGCCGCATATCACTCAGATAGCGGGCGTTGAATGCCGGTTCCTGCATCGCCTGATTGAGTGAGTTAAACAGCGCATTGTGAGCCTGATTCACCTTCACGCGCTGATAAGCCAGTTTCTCGGGTGACTGTTCGTCGCCCAGCAACAGCCGCAGCGCATCCTGATAGGTTTCCAGCGCGTCATGGGCATTCTGCCGCAGTAAGCCGCTCTGCCACTGCGGCCACAGCCACAGCATCCCGCCAAAGGCGATCAGACAGCCCATCAGCGTATCCATCAGTCGCGGCAGCAGAAACTGCGCGCCATTCAGCGACAGCAACTGCAGCGAGTAAACCGCCGTGACCGTAAAGCCAATCATCGACCAGCCATAGAACTGGCGGGTAAAGCGATAGCTGATAAAGGTTATTGCCAGCATGATCATCAGCACCAGCGACTCCGGCACGGCCAGGCGCAGCGTGGCGGCCGCGATGACCAGACCGGCAAAGGTGCCCAGCGCCCGGTGCTGAATGCGGACACGGGTGGCGCTGTAGCCGTTCTGGCTGACGAACATAATGGTCATCAGGATCCAGTAGGGCTTAGGGATGTTGAAGAACAGCGCCAGCGCGCTGCCCAGCATCAGCATGACCGCAAAGCGACCGGCCGTGCGCAGCGCCGACGAGCGAAACGAGAGATAACTGCGCAGCGCCGGTAACAGCGGCAGACGGCGCTGGCGGTCCGCCATCAGATCGCGCTGATACAGGGGTTTCTGGGTGCGCAGGACCCGCGCAATGCGGTTGAAGTGGTAAAGGCAGAAGTTACCTACCGGATTGTCGGGATGCTGATGGGCGATCTTCTCCAGCGCGCCGAGCTGTTTATCCATCGCAAAGCGATCGGGTAGCTGGTGATAAAGGATGTTATCCGCCAGCACCCGCAGCCGGGCCGAGATGGTTTTGGCATTCCAGCGGATGACCGCTTCGGCATGGCTCTGTTCGACCAGCTTCTGCACCTCTTCCGGCCGATGCAGGCTGACTGAGATGTGCTCCTGCAGATCCAGCGCCACCTGAAAGGCGCGCGTCAGCCGCTTATGGCTGTGATCGCGGCTGGCCGACAGCATGTGCATCTGCTGATAACAGGTGTTGATCAGATCGACCACTTTCTGCTGACGCGCCAGCAGCGGCGGCAGGGCCTTTTCCGGATCGGTGAGCTGAGTCAGCAGGGTATATTTAGCGTCGCAGTAGTTAGCCAGCTCGCGGTAGATGAGGCTGAGGCTCTCGCGCATCGGCTGCTCTTTCCACAGCCAGAACCAGAACCAGTTAAACACCCCATACCAGAGCGTGCCGCCGATATAGAGCAGCGGGGTGACATAGATGGGCATGCGGCCAATCAGGCTGAGGGTAAAGATAGCGGCGATAAGGGTGCCGGGCAGCAGGCGGCCATGCAGCGGACTGATTTCACCGGTGACGCCGAGCAGCAGGGGCATGGCGAAGAGGATCAGCGGCAGTGGGATAGCATGCAGGGTGAGCCACTGAATGAGAAAGCTGCCGAGGGCAAACAGGCTGCCGCCAACAATGAGACGTTTGAAGAAGCGTTTATGCGGGGTATCCAGACCGGCGATGTTGCAGCAGGCGGGCACTAAGGAGAACAGCAGACCTTTTTGCAGGTCGCCAGCCAGCCAGCCCAGCGCCACCGGCAGACAGAGCACCAGCGTTTGCCGCAAGGCGTAGTTAACTTCAGGATGGTAAATGATTCGACGCCACATCGGCCCAACACAAACAATAACGGCGTGATGTTGCCATCACGCCGTGGGTGACAGGAATTAACGGGTGCCGTAAACGACGATGGTTTTGCCGTGTGCGGAGATCAGGTTCTGATCTTCCAGCATCTTCAAAATACGGCCCACGGTTTCGCGTGAACAACCAACAATCTGGCCAATTTCCTGACGAGTGATTTTAATTTGCATGCCGTCGGGATGCGTCATGGCATCTGGCTGTTTCGCCAGGTTGAGCAGGGTCTGTGCAATGCGCCCGGTGACGTCGAGGAAAGCGAGGTTACCCACTTTTTCAGACGTGACCTGCAGGCGACGCGCCATCTGCGATGAGAGTCGCATCAGGATGTCGGGGTTAACCTGGATCAGCTGACGGAATTTCTTGTAAGAAATCTCCGCCACTTCGCACGCGCTTTTCGCACGTACCCAGGCGCTGCGCTCCTGGCCTTCTTCGAAGAGGCCAAGCTCACCAATGAAATCGCCCTGATTCAGGTAGGAAAGAATCATCTCTTTGCCTTCTTCATCTTTAATCAGAACCGCGACGGAACCTTTCACGATGTAGTAAAGCGTTTCAGCTTTTTCACCTTGGTGAATCAGCGTACTTTTGGATGGATACTTGTGAATATGGCAATGGGACAGGAACCATTCGAGTGTAGGGTCTGTTTGCGGTTTGCCGAGAACCATTCGCTATTATCCTCTGTTGTAATCGTGCCCAAAATACAGGGGGCAGTTTTCCCTGTCAGGCGGTGAAAGCTTCAAGCGTTTCCATTTCAGGAAATCATTCGGGCCGCATCAGGCGCAGTGCGCATCATCCTTCCCGGCTTCGTCATCGGGTGACGAAAAATATTTTCAGCACTGTTTGTAGCACAGCTTTTGCCGACTGTCTTCTGTTGTCTCGCTTCAGCTACAGGCGGATTTCTCTGGATTGCTGTTTACCAGGCGAAAGCGTACTCTGGCGACAAAACAGCGTATTCCGGAGCAAAAATCATGCAGGCAAGAGTGAAATGGGTAGAAGGGCTGACATTCCTCGGAGAATCCTCATCCGGCCACCAGATACTGATGGATGGCAATTCGGGTGATAAAGCGCCCAGCCCAATGGAGATGGTGCTGATGGCGGCCGGTGGATGCAGCGCGATTGATGTGGTTTCAATTCTGCAAAAAGGCCGCAATGATGTGGCTGATTGTGAAGTAAAACTGACCTCAGAACGTCGTGAAGAGGCGCCGCGAATCTTTACGCACATCAACCTGCATTTTATCGTGAGTGGTAAAGCGCTCCAGGATAAAGCGGTCTCACGCGCCGTGGATCTTTCTGCTGAAAAATATTGCTCGGTGGCCATCATGCTGGGTAAAGGTGTGACGATGACGCATAGCTATGAAGTGGTTGAGCTGTAATGGCCGCAGGGATCATCGCAGACCTGTTAACTTCACTTCTAGTGTCTGATGCAGGTTGCTTTAAGACTGTGCCTGCGCAGAGAACCGGGTCAGATCGGAAAGACACAAAAACCGCCATCCATGGCATGCTCGGCCCGCGCGATTACGCACCTCATCCCTGAGGTGCGCCCGTTGCCGGGCCAACGCGTTGCGTTGTTCAAAAACGCTCCCGGCGTTTTTGTCCCAGGCGCGGGACGCTTTCCTCTTCTGACCCGGTTCCCTGCGTGTTGAGCTTATCTGTTGCTGTCAGATTCTTTGTATGCAGGTTTTGTTTGTAGCGGCCTTACTGAAACCGGATGCGGTTGCCGGACGTGAAGCGAAGGGAGCATACGCCTGTAGCAAAGCATAGCGGGCCAGGGACAAAAACGCCGGGAGCGTTTTTGAACAACGCAACGCGTTGGCCCGGTACGGGCGCACCTCAGGGATGAGGTGCGTAATCGCCCGCGCTGAGCCTGCCAGGGATGGCGGTTTTGCGTCTTTGCGAAAGGCGTATGCTCCCTGCAGCCTGCTCAGCAGTAAGCCTTTATCCGCAGAAAAGCCGGTTTTAAATTTTGCGAAAGGCATCTGCTATCTGAGGGTTTTTTGCTGACCTCTTACTCTATCCGTTTACCTTCCATCAGCCGTTTTACCAGCGGGCCCATGATCAACTCCATCGCCAGACCCATTTTGCCGCCGGGCACGACGAGCGTATTAATGTGCGAGATAAACGATCCCTGCAGCATCGCCAGCAGATAGGGGAAGTCGATATCTTCCAGCGCCTGAAAGTGAATCACTACAAAGCTCTCATCCAGTGACGGAATGGCGCGGGCCGCGAACGGGTTTGAGGTGTCGACGGTCGGGACGCGCTGAAAGTTAAGGTGTGTGCGTGAGAACTGTGGCGTGATGAAGTTGATGTAATCCTCCATCGAGCGCACGACGGAATCCATCACCGCTTCGCGTGAATGACCGCGCTCGCCGGTGTCGCGCACCAGCTTCTGAATCCACTCCAGGTTAACAATCGGCACCACGCCAACCAGCAGATCGACCTGTTCCGCGACGTTGTGCTGCGCCGTCACCACGCCGCCGTGCAGTCCTTCATAAAAAAGAATGTCGGTGTTCTGCGGCAGTGGCTGCCAGGGCGTAAAGGTGCCGGGCACCTGATTCCACGGCACCGCTTCATCGTAGGTGTGCAGATATTTACGCGACTGCCCCTGTCCGCTTTGACCATACTCTTTAAAGCTCTGCTCCAGCAGACCAAAGTCATTGGCTTCCGGGCCGAAATAGCTGACATGACGTCCTAAATCGCGCGCCTTACGAATCGCCATATCCATTTCAGGGCGGGTAAAACGGTGAAAACTGTCACCTTCCAGCTCGGCCGCATGGAGATCGAGCTGCTGAAAGATTTTGCGAAACGCGAGGCTGGTGGTGGTGGTTCCTGCGCCGCTGGAACCGGTCACCGCGATAATGGGATGACGTGCAGACATAGAAAAGCTCCCTGTGAGGTCGGGCGATGAGCATTGTTATCATGAAATGGTGCCGGGTGCATCAGCCACGAAATTCTTTGCGCGGCATGATATTGACCGATTCATGCAGTTCCGACCACACCAGCACGACTTCGCCGGTTTCCAGCTGACGTCGCACATCAGCCACCTTGTCCAGCAGGCTGCGTTCCTGCTCGCCGTAGTCTGTGCCTTCGCGCAGCACAAAGGTTTCAATCAGATTTTCAAGGGTCTCAGGTGAGACCTGTTGCCAGGGAATAATCACGAGATCAGTTATCCAGAAAAGGGGCGATCCACTGCGGGATGCGCTGTTCCAGCCACATTTCAGGCTGGCGTAACGTCCCGCCGACAAAACCTACGTGGCCGCCGTGGGGTGTCAGTTGATAAGTAATAGTGGCAGATAATTGGCTGCTGTGCGGGATCACCTCATCACTCATAAAGGGATCGTCTTTCGCGTGGATGATCAGCAGCGGTTTCTCTGCGTGCTTCAGCCAGGGCATGGCGCTGGCGCGATGATAGTAATCGGCCGCATCGACAAAACCGTGGGCGCGGGCCGTAATCGCATCATCAAAATCGCGCAGTCGCCGCAGCACTTTGAGCTGCGCCAGATTGACCGGCAGCGTGTCCGGCCAGGCGTGCAGTTTGCGGCGGGCGTTTTTCTTGAGCTGCGCCAGCAGGTAGTACTGATAGAAGCGCGAGAAGCCGCGTTCCAGTTTGACGCTGCACGGTTCCAGCAGCAGCGGGGCGGAGACAATCACGGCCGCATCGACCTCAGCGGCTACGCCTTGCTGACCCAGCAGACAGCCCAGCATGTTGCCACCCAGCGAAAAACCAACGGCAGCGGTGGGCACGTGGCCCCAGCGGGTGCGCAGCCAGTGCAGGAAGAAACGGGCATCTTCGGTTTCGCCGGAGTGATAGATGCGATTGAGCCGGTTAGGCTCGCCGCTGCAGCCGCGAAAATGCATCACCACGGCCAGCCAGCCGCGCGCGCGGCAGATGTCCATCAGGCCATGAATATAGGGGCTGTGAAAGCTGCCCTCCAGGCCATGAAATAGCACGACGCGCGGTTTATGCTGCGCCCGCTGGGGATCTTCGCTCCAGGCGAGATCGACGAAGTCGCCATCCGGCAGATCGAGGCGCTGCCAGTGAGGATCGAACGCGCTGTGGCGACGTAACAGGCGTGGCAGCATCGTCTGCAGATGCGCGTTACGCAGACTGTGAGGTGGCGTGAAGTGCTCGTTTTCCGGTCCGGTAAATTTCATGTGGTAAAAGCTTGTCTGTTCCATATCACACTGTTAGCTTCGATGAGTTTTTTCTTGCAGGGTAAGGAGTACCCGATTGCCATGGAACTGAGTCTTTTCTTATCAATGTTGGGATTTCTTTGGGTCGCGGCCATTACGCCGGGTCCCAATAATATGTTACTCACCGCCTCGGGCGCTAATTTTGGCTTTCTGCGCACCCTTCCGCTGATGATCGGCATCATGATCGGCATGCAGGTGATGCTGCTGATGGTGGCCTTTGGCGTTGGCGGTCTGATTCTGCTCTATCCTTCGCTGCATCTGGTGCTGAAAATCGCCGGTAGTCTCTATCTGCTCTGGCTGGCGTGGAAGATAGCGACGTCCAGCTATGAAAAGCTGGAAACGGATCAGGCGCCGGATGCGCCAATGCCGTTCTGGCAGGGTGGGCTGTTGCAGCTGATCAATCCCAAGGCCTGGCTGATGGCGCTGGGCGCGGTCGCCAGCTTTAGCCTGGCGGGTGATGCGTATCGCCATTCGGTGATGGCGATAAGCGTCGGCATGTTTCTGGTTAATCTGGTGTCGGGCGTGATCTGGATGGGATTTGGCGCGATGATCGGCCGTATTCTGCGCAGCCGCCGCGCCTGGAAAATCTTTAACCTCGCCATGGGGCTGCTGACCGCCGCCTGCGTGCTGCTAATCTGGCACTGAGTCAGCTGGATGCGCGTTCAACGCGCGTCCAGGGCAGCACCTCACGAATCACCGGCGCGTTCGGGTTACGGATCTTCTGCAGCAGTAGCTGCACGCTGCGCGCGCCCAGCTGATTCATCGGCTGTTCAATAGTGGTGAGCGGCGGATTCAGGCTGCGGGTAAACGGCACGCCATCAAATCCGACTACCGCCAGATCTTCCGGGACGCGCAGACCCGCTTCCAGCGCCGCATGTACCACGCCCACCGCCAGCACATCTGAAACCGCAAACACCGCATCCGGCGGTTCCGGCAGCGCCATCAACTCCCTCAGCCCCTGGCTGCCCGCCTCAGGAGAGATTTCGTAAGTATAGGAGACGCCGGACCACGCATACCCCAGCTCCTCAATCGCCTGCCGGTAACCCTTTTCACGATGATGCGAGTAGAGGTAACGCATGTCGCCATTGACCAGCCCGATACGTTTACGTCCCTTACCCGCGAGGTAATGAACGGTGTCGCGCGCGGCTTCAAGGTGATCAATGCTGACCGAGGAGGCGGGGATATCCGGATCAAATTCACAGCACTGCACCCAGGGCGCACCGGCGATCAGCGCCTGGAGATCCTGCAAACCGGAGGCGGCATCCATCGTAATCACGCCATCCACCACTTTTCCGGTCAGCAGCGAGAGATAGGCAGCTTCACGCTGGAGTTGTGAGGCGGAGTTGCAGAGCAGGATGTGATAGCCATGCAGTTCCGCTTCGGCCTCAATGCCCTGAACCACGCGTGAACAGAACGGGTTCGTGATATCCGAGATCAGCACCAGCAGCATGTGGCTTTGCGCCGTGCGCAGCTGACGCGCCAGTAAGTTGGGCTGATAGTCGCAGGCAGAGATTGCCGCCAGAACTTTCTCACGCGTATCGGGCTTTACGCCAGGATGCGCGTTGAGAACCCGCGATACCGTGGCTTTGGACACGCCAGCCAGCTGAGCGACTTTCTCGATCGACATCGGATTCACAGACCTTAACAGGCAATAATGGGGAACGCATATCAATAGCACAGGGACAATGTGAGCGCCTGACATTTTTGCTTACTTTAGCTATTTTCAGCATTTGCGATTTTCAGCTTAGTTTTGCAGATAGTGATCTAAGAACTTATTTCTATTAGGGATAATTTTTAATTCCTTTATGAAACTATTGTGCGCAGAGACACTGCCTCCACGATAAAAACGGTGGGGTAGTGATCATGGCAGCAACACGTTTAACTTTCTTGGCCGCAGCGCTGGCGCTGCTGGCATTTCAGGCTGATGCGGTCAATGTCACCGTCGCGTACCAGACCTCCGCCGAACCGGCAAAAGTGGCACAGGCTGACAATAGCTTTGCGAAAGAGAGCGGGGCCAGCGTCGACTGGCGTAAGTTTGACAGCGGCGCAGGGGTATTACGCGCGCTGGCGTCGGGCGACGTCCAGATCGGTAACATCGGCTCCAGTCCGTTAGCGGTCGCGGCGGCGCAGAAGCTGCCGATCGAAGCCTTTTTGCTCGCCTCTCAGCTGGGCAACTCTGAAGCGCTGGTGGTGAAGAAAACCATCACGACTCCCAAAGATCTCATTGGCAAGCGCATCGCGGTGCCGTTCATCTCCACCACCCACTACAGCCTGCTGGCTGCGCTGAAACACTGGGGCATCAAGCCGTCGCAGGTACAGCTGATCAATCTGCAGCCGCCTGCGATTATCGCGGCCTGGCAACGTGGCGACATTGATGGTGCTTACGTCTGGGCGCCTGCGGTGAATGAACTGGAGAAAGAGGGCAAGGTGCTGACCGATTCTGCGGAAGTGGGAAGCTGGGGATCGCCAACACTGGATGTCTGGGTGGTCCGCAAAGATTTCGCCGAACAGCATCCGGAGATCGTGACCGCCTTTGCCCGCAGCGCGCTTGATGCACAACAGGCCTATCTTAACAGCCCCGACAGCTGGCTGAAGCAGCCCGATAATCTCAGCAAACTCTCTCGCCTTAGCGGCGTGCCGGAAGCGCAGGTGCCGGATCTGGTGAAGGGCAATACCTATCTCACGGCGCAGCAGCAGGTTGAGCAGCTGGGCAAGCCGGTCAATAAAGCCATCGTCGATACCGCTCAGTTCCTGAAGGCGCAGGGCAGAGTGCCGCAGGCGGATAACGACTACAGCAGCTACGTGACCTCCCGTTTCGTCGCGCCATTAGTTAAACCGTAAGGAGGCACTATGCTGCGCATCGCTCACCTTAATGCCCGTTATGCCGGACAGCCGGTGTTGCAGGATATCAATCTGCAACTGGATAGCCATGAACTGCTGGTGGTGCTCGGTCCCTCTGGTTGTGGCAAAACCACGCTGCTGAATCTGGTTGCCGGCTTTCTGCCGGTGGAGTCGGGCAGCATCACGCTGGATAACCAGCCGGTGACCGGGCCAGGTGCGGAGCGCGGCGTGGTGTTTCAGAATGAAGGTTTATTACCGTGGCGCAACGTGCTGGATAACGTCGCCTTTGGCCTGCAGCTGGCGGGGATGTCGCGACCGGCGCGCGAGGCCATCGCACGGAAGCTCATCAGGCAGGTGGGGCTGGAAGGTGCGGAGAAGCGCGCTATCTGGCAGTTGTCCGGCGGTCAGCGTCAGCGGGTCGGCATTGCGCGCGCGCTGGCTACCGATCCGCAACTGCTGCTGCTGGACGAGCCCTTCGGCGCACTGGATGCCTTTACCCGCGAGCAGATGCAGACCCTGCTGCTGACGCTGTGGCGCGACAGCGGTAAACAGATCCTGCTGATTACACACGATATAGAAGAGGCGATTTTCCTGGCCAGCGAACTGATTCTGTTGTCGCCAGGCCCGGGCCGCATCGTGGAGCGACTGCGTCCGGGGTTTGGTCAGCGTTTTGCCGCGGGCGAGTCGTGCCGCAGCATCAAATCCGATCCGCAGTTTATCGCCCAGCGCGAGTATGTGCTGAGCCGGGTATTTGATCAGCGGGAGGCATTTGCATGAGCGCGTTAATTCACGACAAGTCTCTGCCGGTGCGCCGTCGTCTGCGCTGGCCGTTTTCAACGGCTTTTACGCTGAGCATGCTGAGTCTCTCTCTGCTGTTGCTGCTCTGGTGGGGCGTGACCGCACTGGGCCTGATTGCTCCGCTGTTCCTGCCGTCACCACAACAGGTGTTTAGCAAGCTGCTGCTGATTGCCAGCGCGCAGGGCTTTATGGATGCCACGCTGTGGCAGCATCTGGCCGCCAGCCTGACGCGGATGCTGATTGCCCTGACGGCGGCTGCCGCTATCGGCATTCCGGTGGGGATTCTGATGGGCCTCAGCCCGGTAGCATGCGGGCTGCTCGATCCGCTGATTGAAATTTATCGTCCGATTCCGCCGCTCGCCTATCTGCCGCTGATGGTGATCTGGTTCGGCATTGGTGAGACGTCGAAAATCCTGCTGATCTACCTGGCCATCTTCGCGCCGGTGACACTTTCCACCCTGGCCGGGGTGCGTAATACGCAGCAGGTGCGGATTCGTGCGGCACGCTCGCTGGGGGCTAACCGCTGGCAGCTGCTGCGCTGGGTGATTCTGCCGGGCGCGCTGCCGGAGATTCTGACCGGTCTGCGCATCGGGCTGGGTGTTGGCTGGTCAACGCTGGTGGCAGCGGAGCTGATTGCTGCCACGCGGGGGCTCGGTTTTATGGTGCAGTCAGCGGGAGAATTCCTCGCCACCGATGTGGTGCTGGCGGGTATCGCCGTGATCGCCTTTATCGCTTTTAGTTTAGAACTCGGACTTCGCGCGTTGCAGCGCCGTCTGACGCCCTGGAGTGGAGAACAATCATGAATGAACGTCTGAGTTTTACCCCGCTTGGCCCGTATATCGGTGCGCAGGTCTCAAACCTGGATGTTTCTCGTCCATTAAGTGATGCGCAGTTTGAGCAGCTTTATCATGGCCTGCTGCGTCATCAGGTGCTGTTTCTGCGTGGACAGAAAATAACGCCGGAACAGCACCGCGCACTGGCGATTCGCTTTGGCGATCTGCATATCCACCCGGTCTATCCGCATGCGGAGGGCGTTGAGGAGATTATCGTGCTCGATACCCATCAGGATAATCCGCCGGATAATGATAACTGGCACACCGATGTCACCTTTATCGAGACACCTCCGGCTGTGGCGCTGCTGGCCTCGAAGGTGCTGCCGGAAGCGGGCGGTGACACGCTCTGGACCAGTGGCATTGCGGCTTACGAGGCGCTTTCGGAACCCTTTAAGCAACTACTGGCCGGGTTAAACGCCGAGCATGATTTCAAAAAGTCATTTCAGGAGTACAAGTACCGCAAAACCGAAGAGGAGCACCAGCGCTGGCAGCAGGCGGTGGCAAAACATCCGCCGGTGCAGCATCCGGTGATCCGCACGCATCCGGTGAGCGGTAAAAAGGCGCTGTTTGTGAACGAGGGTTTTACCACGCGGATCCTGGATTTAAGTGAGAAGGAGAGTGATGCGGTGCTGGGCTTCCTGTTTGCGCATGCCACTAAACCGGAGTTTCAGGTGCGCTGGCGCTGGCAGCCAGACGATCTGGCTATCTGGGACAATCGGGTCACGCAGCATTATGCCAATGCCGACTACTATCCTGCGCGGCGGATCATGCAGCGGGCAACCGTGCTGGGCGATAAGCCCCGTTAGAAGAGATTCTCCCCGCAAGCGGGGAGAATGTTGTTATGAGGCCATAATCTGTTCGAGCTGTTCCTGGGCTTCCAGCCACGCCATCTCAACCTCTTCCAGCGCAGATTTACTCTCCGCCTGACGCTGCAGCGCGGTGGTCAGGTCCGCTTTACGGCTCTGATCATAAATCGCACTGTCTGAGAGCTGCGCTTCGGCATCGGCCAGCTGGCTCTGCCATTTGCTCATCTGCTTTTCCAGCTTCTCTATCTCTTTGCGCAGCGGCTGGGTCTGGGTGCGCAGCTCGGCATCACGGCGCTTCTGGTCTTTACGCGCCTGGGCGCTGTTGCCGTTATCCTGCTTCGGCGCGGCATCCTGTTGCGCCTGCTGTTTCTGCAGATCGCTCAGCCACTGCTGATAATCTTCGAGGTCGCCCTCAAACACATCCACTTTGCCATCATGCACCAGATAGAGATCGTCGGTGGTCGCACGCAGCAGGTGACGGTCGTGCGAGACCACGACCAGTGCACCTTCGAAGTCGATCAGCGCTTCGGTCAATGCCTGGCGCATATCAAGATCCAGATGGTTGGTCGGTTCATCCAGCAGCAGCAGGTTAGGGCGCTGCCAGACAATCAGCGCCAGCACCAGTCGCGCTTTCTCACCGCCGGAGAAGCGCTCGGTGTGCTCAGTGACTTTGTCGCCGCGGAAATCGAAGCCGCCCAGATAGTCGCGCAGCTGCTGCTCCAGCACGTCAGGTGCTATGCGCGCCAGATGCTGCAGCGGTGACTCATCGGCCCGCAGGTACTCCAGCTGATGCTGCGCGAAGTAACCGAGCTTGATCCCTTTGGCCAGCCCCATTTTGCCGGCCATCGCCTCCAGTTCACCCGCCAGCAGCTTAATCAGCGTCGATTTACCGGCGCCGTTACGTCCCAGCAGGCCGATGCGCGAGCCTGGCACCAGGTTGAGCTTGATGGCGTCGAGAATGATGCGATCGCCATAACCTGCGGTGACCTTCTCCATCTTCATCAGTGGATTAGGCAGGTTCTCCGGCTTGCGGAAGGTAAAGCTGAACGTGTTGTCGACATGGGCAGGCGCAATCATCTCCATGCGTTCCAGCATTTTGATACGGCTCTGTGCCTGCTTCGCCTTGGTGGCCTGCGCACGGAAGCGATCAATATAGCTGTGTAAATGCGCGACTTTCTCCTGCTGACTCTCATACAGCGCCTGCTGCTGAGCCAGTTTCGCGACGCGCTGCCGCTCAAAGGAGCTGTAGTTGCCGGTGTATTCGAACATCGACTCCTGTTCGATATGGATAATTTTGTCGATGACCGGATCGAGGAAGTCACGATCGTGCGAGATAAGGATCAGCGTGCCTTCATAACTCTTCAGCCAGCGCTCCAGCCAGATCACCGCATCGAGATCGAGGTGGTTGGTCGGTTCATCCAGCAGCAGCAGATCGGAACGGCAAATCAGCGCCTGAGCCAGGTTGAGGCGCATGCGCCAGCCACCGGAGAAGTCGCTGACCGGACGCTGCAGCTGTTCCTGGCTGAAGCCCAGACCGTGCAGCAGGCTTGAGGCGCGCGCATGGATGCTCCACGCCTGCACCGCATCCAGCTTGCCATGCAGCAGCGCGATGGCATTGCCATCGTCGCGCAGATTGGCGTCCGCCAGTTCTGCTTCAAGCTGGCGGAACTGGCGATCGCCATCAATCACGTACTCCAGCGCGGCTTTATCCAGCGCAGGGGTTTCCTGATTCACCCAGGCCAGCGCCCAGTGAGAGGGAAACGTGACGGTACCGGCATCGCTGGTGATTTCACCTTTTAACAGCGACAGCAGCGTGGATTTACCACAGCCGTTTTTACCCACCAGCCCGACCTTCTGGCCGGGATTGATGGTGGCGGTAGCGTTGTCGAGCAGGACGCGGATGCCGCGGCGAATTTGTAAGGCTGAGAAGACAATCATGTAAGCGCCGTATCGTCAGAATATGTTAATTTACTGGCAACATAATGAGATTTTGCTGCGTCGTGCATGGTAGCGGAAAACCGCACCAATGACGACGCTTTGGAGGGAAAGGATGTCGCAGCCACCCAGGGTTTTGCTGCTTTATGCTCATCCGGAATCACAGGATTCGGTCGCGAATCGGATTTTGCTGCAGCCGGCTCAGGCACTGGAACATGTCACCGTGCACGATCTGTACGCGACCTATCCGGATTTTTTTATCGATATTCATCATGAACAACAATTACTGCGCGAACATGACGTCATCATTTTCCAGCATCCGCTCTATACCTATAGCTGTCCGGCGCTGCTGAAAGAGTGGCTGGATCGGGTGCTGTCGCGCGGCTTCGCCAATGGCGTGGATGGCAATGCGCTGGAAGGTAAGTACTGGCGCAGCGTTGTGACGACCGGAGAGCCGGAAAGCGCCTTTAAACAGCAGGGCCTGAACCGCTATTCGCTCAACGACATTATGCGTCCCTTTGAGCTGACCGCGCAGATGTGCCGTATGCACTGGATGCCGCCGATGATCGTCTACTGGGCGCGTCGTCAGAGTCCGGAATTAATGAAAAATTACGCCCGCGCCTATGGCGACTGGCTGGCAGCACCGCTGCCGAATGGAGGGGTATAGATGGAAGGGCAAACGCTGCTGACCGCCGGGGTGATTTATCTGGTCGCGGCGGTCTTGATTGTGCCGGTGGCAGCTCGCCTCGGTATTGGTGCCGTTCTGGGCTATCTGGTGGCGGGTATCGCCATCGGCCCGTGGGGATTAGGCTTCATCAGCGACGTCGACGAGATTCTTCACTTCTCTGAACTCGGCGTGGTTTTCCTGATGTTTATTATCGGGCTGGAGCTGAACCCGGCAAAGCTGTGGGCGCTGCGCCGCTCCATTTTTGGCGTCGGCGCGGCGCAGGTCATCTTCTCAGCGGCGATTCTCGGCGGCTTATTGTGGCTGACCGACTTTAGCTGGCAGGCGGCGATCATCGGCGGGATTGGTCTGGCGATGTCTTCGACCGCTATGGCGCTGCAGCTGATGATGGATAAAGGCATGAACCGCAGCGAAGCGGGGCAGCTGGGCTTTTCGGTGCTGCTGTTTCAGGATATCGCGGTAATTCCTGCCCTGGCGCTGATCCCGCTGCTGGCCGGAACCGACAGCGGCCATATCGACTGGATGAAGGTTGGCATGAAAGTGCTGGCGTTTGCCGGGATGCTGGTGGGCGGGCGTTATCTGCTGCGGCCGATCTTCCGTTACATCGCCGCGTCGGGCGTACGCGAAGTCTTTACCGCGGCGTCGCTGCTGCTGGTGCTGGGTTCGGCGCTGTTTATGGATGCGCTGGGGCTGTCGATGGCGCTGGGAACGTTTATCGCCGGGATCCTGCTGGCGGAGAGCGAATATCGCCATGAGCTGGAAGTCGCTATCGACCCGTTCAAGGGTTTACTGCTGGGCCTGTTCTTTATTTCGGTGGGCATGGCGCTCAACCTCGGTGTGCTCTATACCCATATTATGACCATCCTGCTGGGCGTCGTGACGCTGGTGGCGGTGAAAACGCTGGTGCTCTATCTGCTGGGGCGTATTTATGGTCTGCGCAGTTCCGAGCGGCAGCAGTTCGCGGGCGTGCTGAGTCAGGGGGGCGAGTTCGCCTTTGTGCTCTTTTCCGCGGCGTCCTCGGCAAAGCTCTTCTCTGGCGATCAACTGCCGATGCTGCTGGTGACGGTGACGCTGTCGATGATGACCACGCCGTTGCTGATGCAGGGTATCGATCGGCTGCTGGCACGCCGCTTTAACGAGCCGGATGAAAATGCGGAGAAACATTTTGTCGAAGACGATCAGCCGCAGGTGATTGTGGTGGGCTTTGGTCGCTTCGGTCAGGTGATAGGCCGCCTGCTGATGGCGAATAACAAACGCATCACCGTGCTGGAGCGCGACATCAGTGTGGTGAGCCTGATGCGGAAATATGGCTACAAGGTCTATTACGGCGACGCCACCGAGCTGGAGTTACTGCGTGCCGCCGGTGCGGCCAGCGCGCAGTCGATTGTGATCACCTGTAATGAGCCGGAAGATGTGATGACTATCGTGCATCTGTGCCAGCAGCATTTCCCGCAGTTGCAGATTCAGGCGCGCGCCCGGGGCCGTGTGGAAGCGCATGAGCTGTTACAGGCAGGCGTCACGCAGTTCTCACGTGAGACCTTCTCCAGTGCGCTGGAGCTGGGACGTAAAACATTGATGTCGCTGGGGATGCATCCGCATCAGGCCCACCGCGCCCAGCAGCATTTCCGCCGGCTTGATATGCGAATGCTGCGCGAGCTGGTGCCGACGCTTTCTGAAAGCGCGGCGCAGGCGTCACGCGTCCGTGAAGCGCGGCGTGAACTGGAAGATATCTTCCAGCGTGAGATGCAGCGCGAGAAGCGACAGATCGACGGCTGGGACGATGATCAATAACCTCTTTAAACAGGCAGAAGCTAATGCGTAAACGTTTTATTGCCGGTGCGACATGCCCGCACTGTCAGGAGAAGGACACGCTGGCGATGTGGCGTGAAAATAATGTCGATGTGGTGGAGTGCGTGAAGTGTGGTCACCAGATGCGCGAGGCGGATAAACAGGCGCGCGATCAGGTTCGCACCAATGAGCAGGTTATCGGCATTTTCCATCCTGAGTAGCGGAATCGGGCAGCTTTTTTTACGCTTAAACTTACAGCGGGATTGAATTCCGTTACAATTGCCGCCATTAAGGCTGAAGTCGCAAGAGAAAGTGAAACCCCTCTTGTACTCAGCCCCGAACCTTTCTGGTTGGTGTTATTGCACGCAAGAATAGACCAATGAGACGGGATCTCAGCTCTCAACGGTTAGGAGATATCATGAAAGTAGCAAAAGACCTGGTGGTAAGCCTGGCCTATCAGGTACGTACAGAAGACGGCGTGTTAGTTGACGAGTCACCGGTGAGTGCACCGTTAGACTACCTGCACGGTCATGGTTCCCTGATTTCTGGTCTGGAAAATGCGCTGGAAGACCACGTTGCCGGCGACAAGTTTGATGTGCATATCCCGGCAAACGATGCTTACGGTCAGTACGATGACAACTTGGTGCAGCGCGTTCCTAAAGACGTCTTCATGGGCGTTGACGAACTGCAGGTTGGCATGCGCTTCCTGGCAGAGACCGATCAGGGTCCGGTACCGGTAGAAATCACCGAAGTGGAAGACGATCACGTCGTGGTTGATGGTAATCACATGCTGGCGGGTCAGAACCTGAACTTCAACGTCGAAGTGGTTGCTATCCGTGAAGCCACACCGGAAGAACTGGCTCATGGCCACGTTCACGGTGCAGATGGCCATCATCATGACCATGATCACGACCACGATCACGGTAAAGGCGGTTGTGGTACTGGTGGTTGCGGCTGCAGCCACTAAGTCTCAACAGACCTTTAAAGGCCACCTTCGGGTGGCCTTTCTTTTGGCTGTCATTCTGGTGTTTCCCGGCTTTATCGGGACCAGATGGCCCGCCATCAGTAGTGCGGAGGCGGGGTCTCTTCAGACTGTGAGGCGACGATCGAGGGCGCATTCGCTTTGAGCTTGTCGGTTAAGATGCGCATTTGCTCACGCATCTTATTCATCTCCAGCTCGTGCTGAACCACCGCACTGTTCAGCTGATCGATAGTCATCTCCTGAAAGGCCAGTTTACTTTCCAGCGTCTCCAGACGCTGTTCCCACTCAGATTGTTGCATGACCTGTTCCTCTGTTAAGGTGCGACTCGGGGCGTGATTCTACGACCTGAAGGCCAGGAATCACCTGTTTTTTTTACGCCCGCAGGCGGTGCGCTTGAAAAAAGGTCGCGCGGCATCATCTCTGATGAAACTTCCCGATGTTATAAAGGTCGGAGGTAGACCGGGTAATTACATTGTGGGAGTGTTCGACACTGCCACGTAAAGTTATAGTGTGGGCCCTGAAGTCCGCAATGTTTCCCGAGGTTAGACGCTTCGGTTTTGGAGAATGGATGAAATCACTGTTTAAAGTCACATTGTTAGCTACCACCATGGCTGTTGCACTGAATGCATCAATGGCAATGGCAGCAGACACTGCTGCGGCGCCACAGGCTGCACCAGCCGCCGCGCCACAGTCCGCGCCTCAGGCACCTAAGAATGCTGCGTTCAAAGATGAAGACCAGCAGTCTGCCTACGCACTGGGTGCTTCACTGGGTCGCTACATGGACAACTCCCTGAAGGAACAGGAAAAACTGGGCATCAAACTGGATAAGCAGCAGCTTATTGCCGGTGTTCAGGATGCGTTTGGTGGTAAGAGCAAACTGTCTGACGAAGAGATTGAGCAGACGCTGCAATCCTTTGAAGGCCGCGTGAAAGGCGCAGCCTCAGCGAAAATGGAAAAAGATGCGAAAGAGAACGCTGAAAAGGGCGAAGCTTTCGCAACCAAATTTGCTAAAGAGAGCGGCGTGAAGAAAACCGAAAGCGGCCTGCTGTACAAAGTTGAGAAAGAAGGTACCGGCGACGCACCTAAAGACAGCGACACTGTAGTGGTGAACTACAAAGGTACGCTGATCGACGGTACTGAATTCGACAACTCTTACACCCGTGGCGAGCCACTTTCATTCCGTCTGGATGGCGTTATCCCGGGCTGGACTGAAGGTCTGAAGCACGTGAAGAAAGGCGGCAAGATTAAGCTGGTGATCCCGCCGAATCTGGCTTACGGCAAAAATGGCGTTCCGGGCATCCCGGCTAACTCCACCCTGGTATTTGATGTTGAACTGCTTGATATCAAACCAGCGCCTAAAGCAGATGAAAAAGCACAGGCCCCTGCGCCTGCTGCTGCAGAAAAAGCGCAGTAATCTGCTGACCGCCGCCTCCGGGCGGCGGTTTCATTTTAGCTTCACGACAAACCTCTGGCATAAGCCGACGACATTTGCCAGACTAATGCCTGCCTAATTATCCCATATTGAGTCTGCCCATAAGCCGCTGTGACAGGCTCCAGCCATTCAGGGTGATACTCTTCAATGTCTAATCCATTCAATCCGGGTGAACTGAGCGACTTCGATCTTCTGGAGCAGCGCCCGTTCGAAGAAACTGATTACGATATTCTGAAATCGTACGAGGCTGTCGTGGATGGCCTGGCGATGTTGATCGGCTCGCACTGTGAAATCGTCCTGCATTCGCTTGAAGATCTAAAGTGCTCGGCCGTGCGTATCGCCAATGGGGAACACACCGGCCGTAAAGTGGGTTCGCCTATCACCGATTTAGCCCTGCGTATGCTGCACGATATGCATGGCGCGGACAGCAATGTCTCCCGTGCCTATTTCACGCGTGCCAAAAGCGGCGTGCTGATGAAGTCGGTCACGATTGCGATTCGCAACCGTCAGCAACGGGTCATTGGTCTGCTCTGCATCAACATGAACCTGGATGTGCCGTTCTCACAGATCATGTCGACCTTTATGCCGCCTGAGATGCAGCAGGTCGACTCTAACGTCAATTTCGCCAGTTCGGTCGATGATCTGGTGATGCAGACGCTGGAGTTCACCATTGAAGAGGTGAGTGCGGATCGCAACGTATCGAACAACGCCAAGAATCGTCAGATTGTGCTGAACCTGTATGAGAAGGGGATCTTCGACATCAAAGATGCCATTAACCAGGTGGCCGATCGGCTGAACATCTCGAAGCACACCGTCTATCTCTACATCCGCCAGTTCAAAAATGGCGACTTCCAGGGACAGGATCGATAATGCGTTACACCCTGATGGTTACCGGCCCGGCTTACGGGACGCAACAGGCGACCAGTGCATATCTGTTTGCCCGCGCGCTGCTGACGGCTGGCCATGAGCTTGAAAGCGTCTTCTTCTATCGCGAAGGGGTGCTGAACGCTAACCAGCTCACCGCGCCGGCCAGTGATGAGTTTGATCTGGTGCGCGCGTGGCAGGCATTACATCAGGAGCAGGGTGTGGCACTGAACATCTGTGTGGCAGCCGCGCTGCGGCGAGGCGTCAGCGATGCGCAGGAAGCGGCCCGACTTCAGCTGGCGGGCAGTAACCTGCAGCCGGGCTTTACCCTGAGTGGGCTGGGTGCGCTGGCGGAAGCGGCGCTGGGCTGTGAACGCATGGTGCAGTTCTGATGAATCGTGTCGCCTTTCTCTTTACCCGGGCACCGCACGGCAGCAGTGCAGGGCGCGAAGGACTGGATGCCGCCCTGGCCACCGGCGCACTCAGTGAAGATATCGGCCTGTTTTTTATTGGTGATGGCGTGCTGCAGCTCAATCTGCATCAGCAACCTGCGACGATTAAGAGCCGTCACTATGCGGCGACCTTTGGCGTACTGGCGCTGTATGACATCGAACAGTGCTATCTCTGCCGGACCTCACTGATAGCGCGTGGATTAGCGGTTGACGCTGACCGGTTGCTGGATGTTACGCTACTGGACGCGCCGGAACTGCGGCAGATGCTGGCCAGCTACGATCGCATCCTGACTTTTTAAGAGACGCTAATGCTGCACACTTTAATGCACTCACCGGCACACAGTGACCTTGAGACCCTGCTTTTAATGGCGGGTGCAGGCGATGACCTGCTGTTGCTGCAGGATGGCGTGCTGGCTGCCTTAGCCGGCAGTCGCGCATTGATGCGGCTCTCAGAGAGCGAAGCGACACTGTGGGTACTGGACGAGGATGTTCAGGCTCGCGGTCTCGCTGGACAAATTTCGACCAGCGTGCAGTCAATCGACTATAATGGCTTTGTCACGCTAACGATGAGGCATCAGCAACAAATCGTGTGGTAATCGGCTAAAACCTGGTTATTTCTTGACACCCCTTTGACTCAGCCCTAAAATTCTGCCTCCTCGTAATTCTACGAGGCGATTTATTACGTGTTTACGAAGCAAAAGCAAATCCAGGAGCTATTTAATGGCAACAGTTAACCAGCTGGTTCGCAAACCACGCGTCCGCAAAGTTGCAAAGAGCAACGTGCCGGCGCTGGAAGCTTGCCCGCAAAAACGTGGCGTTTGTACTCGTGTGTACACCACCACTCCTAAGAAACCAAACTCCGCACTGCGTAAAGTCTGCCGTGTGCGTTTGACCAACGGTTTTGAAGTTACCTCCTACATTGGTGGTGAAGGTCATAACCTGCAGGAACACTCCGTGATCCTGATCCGTGGCGGTCGTGTAAAAGACTTGCCAGGTGTGCGTTACCACACCGTTCGTGGCGCGCTTGACTGCTCAGGTGTTAAAGACCGTAAGCAGGCTCGCTCCAAGTACGGCGTGAAGAAGCCAAAGGCTTAATGGTTCTCCGTTAAGTAAGGCCAAACGTTTTAAATTAAATGTCATAATAAACTCATAGAGTTTTGGACAATCCTGAATTAACAACGGAGTATTTCCATGCCACGTCGTCGCGTCATTGGTCAGCGTAAAATTCTGCCAGATCCTAAGTTCGGATCAGAGCTGCTGGCCAAATTTGTAAATATCCTGATGGTAGATGGTAAGAAATCTACTGCAGAATCAATCGTTTATACCGCGCTTGAGACCCTGGCTCAGCGTTCAGGTAAAAACGCACTGGAATCTTTTGAAGTAGCCCTCGAAAACGTGCGCCCGACTGTCGAAGTTAAGTCACGTCGCGTTGGTGGTTCTACTTATCAGGTACCAGTAGAAGTCCGTCCGGTTCGTCGTAATGCTCTGGCAATGCGCTGGATCGTAGATGCTGCTCGTAAACGCGGTGATAAATCAATGGCTCTTCGCCTGGCGAACGAACTTTCTGATGCTGCAGAGAACAAAGGTACTGCAGTTAAGAAACGTGAAGACGTTCACCGCATGGCAGAAGCCAACAAGGCGTTCGCACACTACCGTTGGTAATCACCACGTAGTTGTTAAACCAGCGGGCGCTCAATCAGCCAACCCGCTGGGGTCGACTTACCTTGAACGTCCGAGAATCAGAGGAATCAAATGGCTCGTAAAACACCCATTGCTCGCTACCGTAATATCGGTATCAGTGCGCACATCGACGCCGGTAAGACTACCACTACCGAACGCGTTCTGTTCTACACCGGTGTAAACCACAAAATCGGTGAAGTACACGACGGCGCAGCAACTATGGACTGGATGGAGCAGGAACAGGAACGTGGTATTACCATCACTTCCGCTGCGACCACCTGTTACTGGTCTGGTATGGCCAAGCAGTTTGAACCACACCACATCAATATCATCGACACCCCAGGACACGTTGACTTCACCATCGAAGTTGAACGTTCTATGCGTGTGCTTGATGGCGCGGTAATGGTTTACTGTGCAGTTGGTGGTGTTCAGCCGCAGTCTGAGACCGTATGGCGTCAGGCTAACAAATATAAAGTTCCACGCATCGCGTTCGTTAACAAAATGGACCGCATGGGTGCTAACTTCCTGAAAGTTGTTGGTCAGATCGAATCACGTCTGGGCGCAACTCCAGTTCCTCTGCAGCTGGCTATCGGCGCAGAAGAGAAATTCACTGGTGTTGTTGACCTGATCAAAATGAAAGCGATCAACTGGAACGACGCAGACCAGGGTGTCACCTTCGAATACGAAGATATCCCAGCTGATATGCAGGCACTGGCTGAAGAATGGCATGCGAAGCTGGTTGAAGCCGCTGCTGAAGGCTCTGATGAGCTGATGGAGAAATTCTTCGGTGGTGAAGAACTGACTGAAGAAGAGATCAAAACCTCTCTGCGTAAGCGTGTTCTGAACAACGAAATCATCCTGGTAACCTGTGGTTCTGCATTTAAGAACAAAGGTGTTCAGGCGATGCTGGATGCAGTTGTTGAATATCTGCCAGCACCGACTGACGTTACCGCGATTAACGGTATGCTGGACGACGGTAAAGACACGCCGGCTGTTCGTCACTCTGATGACAACGAGCCGTTTGCTGCACTGGCGTTCAAAATCGCTACCGACCCGTTCGTAGGTAACTTAACCTTCTTCCGCGTTTACTCTGGTGTGGTTAATACGGGTGACACCGTGTTCAACCCGGTTAAGTCAAACCGTGAGCGTCTGGGCCGTATCGTTCAGATGCACGCTAACAAGCGTGAAGAGATTAAAGAAGTTCGTGCGGGTGATATCGCAGCTGCGATCGGCCTGAAAGATGTGACCACTGGTGACACCCTGTGTGATCCAGATAACGTCATCATCCTTGAGCGCATGGAGTTCCCGGAGCCGGTAATCTCTATCGCCGTTGAGCCGAAAACCAAAGCTGACCAGGAAAAAATGGGTCTGGCTCTGGGCCGTCTGGCGAAAGAAGATCCATCATTCCGCGTATGGACTGATGAAGAATCTAACCAGACCATCATCGCCGGTATGGGTGAACTTCACCTCGACATCATCGTTGACCGTATGAAGCGTGAATTCAACGTTGAAGCAAACGTGGGTAAACCACAGGTTGCTTACCGTGAAGCGATTCGTACCAAAGTTACCGACGTTGAAGGTAAACACGCCAAGCAGTCTGGTGGTCGTGGTCAGTTCGGTCATGTTGTTATCGACATGTACCCACTGGAGCCTGGTTCGAACCCGAAAGGCTACGAATTTGTCAACGACATCAAAGGTGGTGTGATTCCTGGTGAATACATCCCTGCGGTTGATAAAGGTATCCAGGAGCAGCTGAAATCAGGCCCTCTGGCTGGCTATCCGGTTGTGGATCTGGGCGTTCGTCTGCACTATGGTTCATACCATGATGTCGACTCCTCAGAACTGGCGTTTAAACTGGCCGCGTCTATTGCCTTCAAACAAGGCTTTAAACAAGCGACACCTGTTCTGCTTGAACCTATCATGAAGGTTGAAGTTGAAACGCCAGAAGAGAACACGGGTGATGTCATCGGTGACCTTAGCCGTCGTCGTGGTATGCTCAAAGGGCAGGAATCTAACGCTACTGGCGTTCAGATTCACGCTGAAGTTCCGTTGTCTGAGATGTTCGGATACGCAACTCAGCTGCGTTCTCTGACCAAAGGTCGTGCTTCTTACTCCATGGAGTTCCTGAAGTATGACGATGCGCCGAACAACGTAGCGCAGGCCGTTATTGAAGCTCGTAGCAAATAAGCTACGGTTTAAATTTGAACTGATGCCTTCACCCAGATGGTGAAGGCACAACGTAAGGAATTATCGCCATGGCGAAAGAGCAATTTCAGCGTAACAAACTGCACGTAAACGTGGGCACCATCGGTCACGTCGACCACGGTAAAACCACCCTGACTGCAGCTATCACCACCGTACTGTCTAAAACTTTCGGTGGCCAGGCTCGTGCATTCGATCAGATCGATAACGCACCAGAAGAGAAAGCACGTGGTATCACCATCAACACTTCACACGTTGAGTATGAAACCCCAACTCGCCACTATGCGCACGTTGACTGCCCAGGCCACGCCGACTATGTGAAAAACATGATCACCGGTGCTGCGCAGATGGACGGCGCGATCCTGGTTGTTGCTGCGACTGATGGCCCTATGCCACAGACTCGTGAGCACATCCTGCTGGGTCGTCAGGTTGGCGTTCCTTACATCATCGTGTTCCTGAACAAGTGTGACATGGTTGATGATGAAGAGCTGCTGGAACTGGTAGAAATGGAAGTTCGTGACCTGCTGTCAGCATATGACTTCCCAGGCGACGACACTCCAATCGTTCGTGGTTCTGCTCTGAAAGCGCTGGAAGGTCAGCCTGAGTGGGAAGCGAAAATCCTGGAACTGGCTGAGCATCTGGATAGCTACATCCCAGAACCACAGCGTGCAATCGATAAGCCGTTCCTGCTGCCAATCGAAGACGTATTCTCAATCTCTGGCCGTGGTACCGTTGTTACCGGTCGTGTTGAGCGCGGCATCGTTAAAGTCGGCGACGAAGTTGAAATCGTTGGTATCAAAGATACCGTGAAATCAACCTGTACCGGTGTTGAGATGTTCCGTAAGCTGCTGGACCAGGGTCAGGCAGGCGAAAACTGTGGTGTTCTGCTGCGTGGTATCAAGCGTGAAGACATCCAGCGTGGCCAGGTTCTGGCTAAGCCAGGCTCAATCAAGCCGCACACCCAGTTCGAGTCAGAAGTTTACGTTCTGTCTAAAGACGAAGGTGGTCGCCATACTCCGTTCTTCAAAGGCTATCGTCCACAGTTCTACTTCCGTACAACTGACGTAACCGGCTCAGTAGAGCTGCCAGAAGGCGTTGAAATGGTCATGCCAGGCGACAACATCAAAATGGTTGTTACCCTGATCCACCCAATCGCAATGGACGAAGGTCTGCGCTTCGCAATCCGCGAAGGTGGCCGTACCGTTGGCGCGGGTGTTGTTGCTAAAGTTATCGCTTAATTGTGGTATCTGCTGTGGTCGTGCTAACGGCCACTGCAACACAGTGAAAAGAGCACTTCGGTGCTCTTTTTTTTGGCTTAAATCAGGGCATAACCCTGCAAAGGGTGGGTTTGTAATAAAAACGATTCGCATTTACACTGTGTACAGAAAATGTACCTGAGTGATGAATCAATGTACGTCTGCCTCTGTAATGCCATTAGTGATAAAACCCTTCGTGAAGTCGTGCGTCGCTATCAGCCTAAATCTATCCAGCAACTGCGCCAGTTTGTGCCGGTCGGCAAACAGTGCGGCAAATGCGTTCGCGCTGCGCGGGAAATCATGGATGAAGAGATGCAACATGCACCGCTCTATAAAGAGATAGCCTGATTAACTCCTGGTGTGTGAATACCCACAATATCTGTCGCGTTTTTTTGACTTCTTTTTAACCACATCTACGCTCTAATAAACCAGACGCGGAGGGTTAACAATGAAGGGCGATATCAAAGTTATCAGTCATCTCAACAAACTGCTTGGAAATGAACTGGTTGCCATCAATCAGTACTTCCTGCATGCGCGCATGTTTAAGAACTGGGGTCTGACGCGCCTCAATGATGTGGAGTACCACGAATCGATCGACGAGATGAAGCATGCCGATAAGTATATTGAGCGCATTCTTTTTCTTGAAGGGATCCCAAACCTTCAGGATCTGGGACGTCTGCGAATCGGGGAAGACGTTGAGGAGATGCTGAGTTCAGACCTGAATCTGGAACTCGAAGGCGCTAAAGATCTTCGTGAAGCCATCTCCTATGCCGACAAAGTGCATGACTATGTCAGCCGTGACATGATGATTGAAATCCTGGCTGATGAAGAACATCACATCGACTGGATCGAGACAGAACTCGAGCTAATCCAGAAGATGGGTATCCAGAACTATCTGCAGGCTCAAATCAAAGAAGAGTGAATCGGGTTTGCAGAACAATTGTTACCCAGCCCGCGATGGCCAGGAAAGGGCCAAACGGTAGCGGGCTGTCCCCCGGAATCGAATCCCACCGTTGCAGCATCATGATAGTCGCCAGCGCCAGTAAAGTGGCACCCAGCGCAATCCAGGGTAATGCCTGCCAGCCACAGCACGCCCCTAACGCCGCAAAAAGCTTCATATCGCCATAACCTAACCCTTCGTATCCCCGAACCAGCCGATAGCTCCAGGCAAGCAGCCACAACGCACAGTAGCCCGACAGGGCGCCCCATATCGCCGCTGTTTCATTTCCGGTCACACTGGCGTGGAGTAATCCCAGCCAGAGAAGCAGATAGCTGAGCGGGTCAGGTATACAGAAGTGGTGACGATCAATGGCAGCCACCAGGAGTAACAGGCATGAGGCAGTGATGATAAACGTAGCATCTGCAGGTCCGGTAAAGCTTTGCAGCACCAGCAGGCAGAGCAGGGCAATCAGCCATTCTTTGATAAAGCTGGCTGTACCGAACGGATGCAGACAGAAGCGGCACCGTCCTTTCAGCATCGGCCAGCTGACCAGTGGCAGAACGTCACGCCACAGCAGGCGTTGCTGGCAATGTTCACACCGTGACCCAGGAAAACAGAGCGTGGCAAACCACTGAGCAGGTGAGAGGGCGGGGGAGAAGCGCACACAGGCCAGCGAAAGAAAGCTGCCCAATGCGCCTCCGCCAGCCAGCACAGCAATCTGAGTGATGAGAGTAAGCGACATGATAATGCTCCGGACTAAAGGTTACAGGCACTCTCATCGTCTTCCGGTTCTGTGTCATCTACGGATGAAGAAGAGCGGAAATGCGCTCACAGCCTCATGAGTGATTTCTCAGCCATACAGCAGGGCAATGCGGCGCGGGCCTCACGAATCGGCCACTAATTATCAGGGAAAAGACCAACACGGGTTGCTTCCTGAACAGATTTACGTATAATGCGCGGGCCTGCAGATATTGCTGGCGCGATTCGAGCAGAATCGCAGACGGCTGAAATATAGGCCGCCTGACAATACTCCCAATTGGGGAGTTATATGCTGAACGATTACACTCTCCCATCAATCGTAATGGGCTCGAGTAGTAATTTTTTTCGTCTATAAAAAGTTTGGAGCTCTGGTCTCATGCAGAACCAAAGAATCCGTATCCGTCTTAAAGCGTTTGATCATCGTCTGATCGATCAATCAACCGCGGAAATCGTTGAGACCGCCAAGCGCACTGGTGCGCAGGTTCGTGGTCCAATCCCGCTGCCAACCCGCAAAGAGCGTTTTACTGTTCTGATCTCTCCGCACGTTAACAAAGATGCGCGTGATCAGTACGAAATCCGCACTCACAAGCGTCTGGTAGACATCGTTGAGCCAACTGAAAAAACCGTTGATGCTCTGATGCGTCTGGATCTGGCTGCCGGTGTTGACGTGCAGATCAGCCTGGGTTAATCAGGTCATCGAGCGATTGAGAGGTTGAAACAATGATTGGTTTAGTCGGTAAAAAAGTGGGCATGACCCGCATCTTCACTGAAGATGGCGTTTCTATCCCCGTCACCGTAATCGAAGTTGAAGCGAACCGCGTTACTCAGGTTAAAGGCCTGGAAAACGACGGTTACCAGGCAATTCAGGTTACCACCGGTGCTAAAAAAGCAAACCGTGTGACCAAACCTGAAGCTGGTCATTTTGCTAAAGCTGGCGTTGAAGCTGGCCGTGGCCTGTGGGAATTCCGCACCGCTGAAGGTGAAGAATACTCTGTAGGTCAGAGCATCAGCGTTGAGATTTTCGCTGAAGTTAAGAAAGTTGACGTAACCGGTACCTCTAAAGGTAAAGGTTTCGCCGGTACCGTTAAGCGCTGGAACTTCCGTACCCAGGACGCTACTCACGGTAACTCCTTGTCTCACCGCGTTCCGGGTTCTATCGGTCAGAACCAGACTCCGGGCAAAGTGTTCAAAGGCAAGAAAATGGCAGGTCAGCTGGGTAATGAGCGCGTAACCGTTCAGAGTCTGGACGTAGTACGTGTTGACGCTGAGCGCAACCTGCTGCTGGTTAAAGGTGCAGTTCCCGGTGCTACCGGTAGCGACCTGATCGTTAAACCAGCTGTGAAGGCGTAAGGGGATAGCAATGGAATTAGTATTGAAAGACGCGCAGAGCGCGCTGACTGTTTCCGAAACTACCTTCGGTCGTGATTTCAACGAAGCGCTGGTTCACCAGGTTGTTGTTGCTTACGCATCTGGCGCCCGCCAGGGTACTCGTGCGCAGAAAACTCGCGCCGAAGTAACCGGTTCAGGCAAAAAGCCATGGCGTCAAAAAGGCACCGGCCGTGCGCGTGCAGGTTCTGTAAAGAGCCCAATCTGGCGTTCAGGTGGTGTGACCTTTGCTGCGAAGCCGCAGGACCACAGTCAAAAAGTTAACAAAAAGATGTACCGCGGCGCGCTGAAAAGCATCCTGTCCGAACTGGTACGTCAAGATCGTCTGATCGTTGTCGAATCATTTGCTGTAGAAGCACCGAAAACCAAGCTGCTGGTACAGAAACTGAAAGACATGGCTCTGGAAGACGTGCTGATCATCACCGGTGAACTGGATGAGAATCTGTTCCTGGCTGCGCGTAACCTGTACAAGGTTGACGTACGTGATGCATCCGGTATCGACCCAGTTAGCCTGATCGCCTTCGACAAAGTCGTTATGACTGCTGATGCAGTTAAGCAAGTTGAGGAGATGCTGGCATGATCCGTGAAGAACGTCTGCTGAAAGTACTGCGCGCGCCGCACGTATCTGAAAAAGCATCTAGCGCGATGGAAAAAACCAATACCATCGTTCTCAAAGTTGCTAATGACGCGACCAAAGCAGAGATCGTTGCTGCTGTTGAGAAACTGTTCGAAGTAGAAGTTAAAGACGTAAACACCCTGGTAGTTAAGGGCAAAGTTAAGCGTCAAGGACAGCGTATCGGTCGTCGTAGCGACTGGAAAAAAGCTTACGTCACCCTGAAAGAAGGCCAGAATCTGGACTTCGCTGGCGGCGCTGAGTAAGTCGGAGGAGAAAGACAATGGCAGTTGTTAAATGTAAACCGACATCTCCGGGTCGTCGCCATGTAGTTAAAGTGGTAAACGCGGAGCTGCACAAGGGCAAACCATTCGCCCCGCTGGTAGAAAAAAACAGCAAATCCGGTGGCCGTAACAACAATGGTCGTATCACTACCCGTCATATCGGTGGTGGTCACAAGCAGGCATATCGTATTGTTGACTTCAAACGCAACAAAGATGGTATCCCGGCAATTGTTGAACGTCTTGAGTACGATCCGAACCGCTCTGCGAACATCGCACTGGTTCTGTACAAAGACGGCGAGCGCCGTTACATCCTGGCCCCTAAAGGCCTGAAAGCCGGCGACCAGATCCAATCTGGCGTTGATGCTGCGATCAAAGCAGGTAACACTCTGCCGATGCGTAACATCCCGGTGGGTTCAACCGTGCATAACGTAGAAATGAAACCAGGCAAAGGCGGTCAGATTGCTCGCTCAGCCGGTGCTTACGTGCAGATCGTTGCGCGTGAAGGTTCTTACGTTACCCTGCGTCTGCGTTCTGGTGAAATGCGTAAAGTCGAGTCTGACTGCCGCGCAACACTGGGCGAAGTCGGCAACGCTGAGCATATGCTTCGCGTTCTGGGTAAAGCTGGTGCAGCCCGTTGGCGTGGTGTTCGTCCGACCGTTCGTGGTACCGCGATGAACCCAGTTGATCACCCGCACGGTGGTGGTGAAGGTCGTAACTTTGGTAAGCACCCGGTAACTCCGTGGGGCGTTCAGACCAAAGGTAAGAAGACCCGTAGCAACAAGCGTACCGATAAGTTTATCGTACGTCGCCGTAGCAAATAATATTAGAGGATAAGCCATGCCACGTTCTCTCAAGAAAGGTCCTTTTATTGACCTGCACTTGCTGAAGAAGGTAGAGAAAGCGGTGGAAAGCGGTGACAAGAAGCCTTTGCGCACTTGGTCCCGTCGTTCAACGATCTTTCCTAACATGATCGGTTTGACCATCGCTGTCCATAATGGTCGTCAGCACGTTCCTGTCTTTGTTTCCGACGAAATGGTTGGTCACAAACTGGGTGAATTCGCGCCGACACGTACTTATCGCGGTCACGCGGCTGATAAAAAAGCCAAGAAGAAATAAGTAGGAGGAAGAGATGGAAACTTTAGCTCAACATCGCCACGCTCGTTCTTCTGCTCAGAAGGTTCGCCTTGTTGCTGACCTGATTCGCGGTAAGAAAGTGTCGCAGGCACTGGACATTTTGACCTACACCAATAAGAAAGCGGCTGTACTGGTCAAAAAAGTTCTGGAATCTGCCATTGCTAACGCCGAACACAACGATGGCGCTGATATCGACGATCTGAAAATCACGAAAATTTTCGTTGATGAAGGTCCGACCATGAAACGCATTATGCCGCGTGCCAAAGGTCGTGCAGATCGCATCCTGAAGCGCACCAGCCACATTACTGTGGTTGTGTCCGATCGCTGAGACTCTGGAGACTAGCAATGGGTCAGAAAGTACATCCTAATGGTATTCGCCTGGGTATTGTAAAACCATGGAACTCTACCTGGTTTGCGAACACCAATGAATTCGCTGACAACCTGGACAGCGATTTTAAAGTCCGTCAGTTCCTGACTAAGGAACTGGCTAAAGCATCTGTCTCTCGTATCGTTATCGAGCGTCCAGCGAAGAGCATCCGTGTGACTATTCACACCGCTCGTCCGGGCATCGTCATCGGTAAGAAAGGCGAAGATGTAGAAAAACTGCGCACGGTCGTCGCGAAAATCGCTGGCGTTCCTGCACAGATTAATATCGCCGAAGTCCGCAAGCCGGAACTGGACGCGAAACTGGTAGCTGACAGCATCACTTCACAGCTGGAGCGTCGTGTGATGTTCCGTCGTGCTATGAAGCGTGCAGTTCAGAACGCCATGCGTCTTGGCGCGAAGGGTATTAAAGTCGAAGTTAGCGGCCGTCTGGGTGGCGCCGAGATCGCACGTACCGAATGGTATCGTGAAGGTCGCGTGCCATTGCACACTCTGCGTGCTGACATTGACTACAACACCTCTGAAGCGCACACCACTTATGGTGTAATCGGCGTTAAGGTATGGATCTTCAAAGGTGAGATCCTGGGTGGTATGGCTGCTGTTGAACAACCGGAACCGGCTGCTCAACCTAAAAAGCAGCAGCGTAAAGGCCGTAAGTAAGGAGAGTCGCTGATGTTACAACCAAAGCGTACGAAATTCCGTAAAGTGCACAAAGGCCGTAACCGCGGTCTGGCTGCGGGTACGGATGTCAGCTTCGGTACTTTCGGTCTGAAAGCTGTTGGCCGTGGTCGTCTGACTGCTCGTCAGATCGAAGCAGCACGTCGTGCTATGACCCGTGCAGTTAAGCGTCAAGGTAAGATCTGGATCCGAGTATTCCCGGACAAACCGATCACCGAGAAGCCGCTGGAAGTGCGTATGGGTAAAGGTAAGGGTAACGTAGAGTATTGGGTTGCCCTGATCCAGCCTGGTAAAGTCCTGTATGAAATGGACGGCGTACCAGAAGAGCTGGCCCGTGAAGCATTCAAGCTGGCAGCAGCAAAACTGCCTATCAAAACCACCTTTGTAACTAAGACGGTGATGTAATGAAAGCAACTGAGCTGCGTGAAAAAAGCGTTGAAGAGCTGAACACTGAGCTGCTTAATCTGCTGCGTGAGCAATTTAACCTGCGCATGCAGGCAGCATCTGGCCAACTGCAGCAGACTCATCTGCTGAAACAGGTTCGCCGTGATGTTGCACGCGTTAAGACTTTACTGACTGAGAAGGCGGGTTCGTAATGACCGATAAAATCCGTACTCTGCAGGGTCGTGTAGTAAGTGACAAAATGCAGAAATCTGCAGTTGTTGCTATCGAACGTTTCGTGAAACACCCGATCTACGGCAAATTCATTAAACGTACGACCAAGCTGCACATCCATGACGAGAACAATGAATGTGGAATTGGTGACGTGGTAGAAATCCGCGAATGCCGTCCACTGTCCAAGACTAAATCCTGGACCCTGGTTCGCGTAATCGAGAAAGCGGTTCTGTAATAAGAATTGTTTTTTCTGAGGAAACCCTCTGCTTCGGCAGGGGGTTTTTTTTTGCCTGTGATCCGGAGTTGTTTCCTTTGTGCCGGTGACAATCCCGATTTGATGGTGCTAAAAAATTTAGCCGATTGCCGAAGCTAAGCGGAGACGCTCCAGGCCGCAGAGGACTGCGTTAACATCACCTTACAGAGAAACGTGCCGTGAAAATGGAGAGTCATGACTGCTTACGCCATTCACTGATCGGGTTGCCACTGGTTGCTGCGTAACCTGCTATTGGCCCTGCCAAAAGCTTGCCGCTTTTATCGGGGAGCAGACAATCACAACCCACGGGCTATAGCATGGAACGAACGCTGTTACTGAAGAATGCCGAATGCGTAGTCTGCATGGATGCCGACCGTCGCGAAATACGGAACGCCAGCATTCTGATAAAAGGCAATCAGATCGTTGCGGTCGGGGAAGCAGAATCGTTACCCGATAGCGCGGATGAGATTATCGATCTGCGGGGACACATCGTTATTCCTGGCCTGATCAATACGCATCATCATATGTACCAGAGCCTGACCCGCGCCATCCCTGCAGTACAAAACGGTGAACTGTTCAACTGGCTGACCCACCTTTACCCACTATGGCAAAATCTGACGCCTGAGATGATTCATATCTCAACGCAGATTTCGATGGCTGAGTTAATGCTCTCCGGCTGCACCACGACCAGTGACCACCTCTATGTCTACCCTAATGGCTGTAAGCTGGACGACAGTATTGAGGCTGCAGCCGTAATGGGCATGCGCTTCCATGCGAGTCGGGGCAGCATGAGCGTCGGTAAATCCCTGGGTGGCCTGCCGCCCGATTCGCTGGTTGAGAAGGAAGCCGCGATCCTCGAGGATACGCAGCGCGTGATTGAGCGCTACCACGATGACAGCTTCGGCTCGATGTTACGCATCGTGGTGGCGCCATGTTCACCGTTCTCAGTCAGCCGTGAGCTGATGAAGCAATCCGCTGCGCTGGCACGTAACTTCGGGGTCTCGATGCACACGCATCTGGCGGAGAACGACAACGATATCCGTTATAGTCGCGAGAAGTTCAACGTGACCCCAGCGCAGTATGTTGAAGACCTCGGCTGGGTAGGGCCGGATGTCTGGCATGCCCACTGCGTTAAACTGGATCAGCACGGTATAGCGCTCTTTGCGCGCACCGGTACCGGCATCGCCCACTGTCCCTGCTCGAACATGCGCCTCGGCTCGGGCATTGCTCCGATACGGCACATGTGCGATGCCGGCGTACACGTTGGTTTAGGTGTGGATGGCTCCGCCTCCAATGACAGCTCAGACATGATGGCAGAGGTACGTCAGGCGATGCTGCTGCAACGTGTCGGTTTCGGCCCGGATGCGATGACGGCCCGTCAGGCAGTAGAGCTGGCGACCCTGGGGGGAGCAAAAGTGCTGAATCGTAATGACGTGGGCGCCATTGCGCCAGGCATGATGGCTGACTTAGCGATCTTTGACCTGAATTGCATCGGTCTTGCCGGGGCAGGGCACGATCCTGTCGCCGCCCTGGTATTCTGTAATCCGGGACAGGTCGCTTACAGCATCATTAACGGAAAAGTCAGGGTGCGTAACGGACAACTGGCCGGAATTGAACTGCCAGCCGTGCTGCATCAGCATAACCAACTGGCCAGAAAACTGGCTGGTTGAGCCATAAGGGCACTTTATTTGGGAGGCGACGAAAAATAAGGCAGATTACATTTGCTACTGTTCGCACTATTCCCTAGAATACGCCCTCCCTGTCATCAGGGAAAATCAGCGGCTCGATTGAGAGCCGTTTATTTTTTCTACCCATCTGTGAGAACCGGTGTTACAATGCCGCGCCCTCAATTATGGGGCTTTCTAACGACCTGAGGTTTAGGTCCCGAAGTAGTAGTTGACATTAGCGGAGCACTAAAATGATCCAAGAACAGACTATGCTGAACGTCGCCGACAACTCCGGTGCACGTCGCGTAATGTGTATCAAGGTTCTGGGTGGCTCGCACCGTCGCTACGCAGGCGTCGGTGACATCATCAAAGTTACCATCAAGGAAGCAATTCCTCGTGGTAAAGTCAAAAAAGGTGATGTCCTGAAGGCGGTAGTGGTGCGCACCAGGAAGGGTGTTCGTCGCCCGGACGGTTCTGTCATTCGCTTCGATGGTAATGCATGCGTTATTCTGAACAATAACAGTGAGCAGCCTATCGGTACGCGTATTTTTGGGCCGGTAACTCGTGAACTTCGTACTGAAAAGTTCATGAAAATTATCTCTCTGGCACCAGAAGTACTCTAAGGAGCGAACAATGGCAGCTAAAATCCGTCGTAACGACGAAGTTATCGTGTTAACCGGTAAAGATAAAGGTAAGCGCGGTAAAGTTAAGAATGTCCTGTCTTCTGGTAAGGTCATCGTTGAAGGTATCAACCTGGTTAAGAAACATCAGAAGCCGGTTCCGGCCCTGAACCAACCAGGTGGCATCGTTGAAAAAGAAGCTGCTATTCAGGTTTCTAACGTTGCACTGTTCAACGCGGCAACTGGTAAGGCTGACCGTGTAGGCTTTAGATTCGAAGACGGCAAAAAAGTCCGTTTCTTCAAGTCTAACAGCGAAACTATCAAGTAATTTGGAGTAGTACGATGGCGAAACTGCATGATTACTACAAAGACGAAGTAGTCCAGAAACTCATGACAGAGTTTGGCTACAATTCTGTCATGCAAGTCCCTCGGGTCGAGAAGATCACCCTGAACATGGGTGTTGGTGAAGCGATCGCTGACAAGAAACTGCTGGATAACGCAGCAGCTGACCTGGCAGCAATCTCCGGTCAAAAACCGCTGGTCACCAAAGCACGCAAATCAGTTGCAGGCTTCAAAATCCGTCAGGGCTATCCGATCGGCTGTAAAGTAACTCTGCGTGGCGAGCGCATGTGGGAGTTCTTTGAGCGTCTGGTCACCATTGCTGTTCCACGTATCCGTGACTTCCGTGGCTTGTCCGCTAAGTCATTCGATGGTCGTGGCAACTACAGCATGGGTGTACGTGAGCAGATCATCTTCCCAGAAATCGACTACGACAAAGTCGATCGCGTTCGTGGTTTGGATATCACCATTACCACTACTGCGAAATCTGATGATGAAGGCCGTGCTCTGCTGGCTGCCTTTGACTTCCCGTTCCGTAAGTAAGGTAGGGTTACTTAATGGCTAAGCAATCTATGAAAGCACGCGAAGTTAAGCGTGCGAAATTAGCAGACAAATTCTTCGCTAAACGCGCTGAACTGAAAGCGATCATCTCTGATGTGAACGCTTCCGACGAAGATCGTTGGGATGCTGTTCTGAAGCTGCAGAGTCTGCCGCGTGATTCCAGCCCTTCGCGTCAGCGTAACCGCTGCCGTCAAACAGGTCGTCCGCACGGTTTCCTGCGGAAGTTTGGGTTGAGCCGTATCAAGGTCCGCGAAGCCGCCATGCGCGGTGAAATCCCGGGCCTGAAAAAGGCTAGCTGGTAATTGTCACCAATTGAATCACGGGAGTAACACAGATGAGCATGCAAGATCCGATCGCGGATATGCTGACCCGTATCCGTAACGGTCAGGCCGCAAACAAAGTTGCGGTCACCATGCCTTCCTCCAAGCTGAAATTGGCAATTGCCAACGTTCTGAAGGAAGAAGGATATATTGAAGATTTCAAAATCGAAGGCGACATCAAGCTGGAACTGGAACTTACTCTCAAGTATTTCCAGGGCAAAGCTGTTGTAGAAAGCATTCAGCGAGTAAGCCGTCCTGGTCTGCGCATCTATAAGAAAAAAGATGAGCTGCCAAAGGTAATGGCTGGTATGGGCATCGCTGTAGTTTCTACATCTAAAGGTGTCATGACTGATCGTGCAGCGCGCCAGGCAGGTCTTGGTGGCGAAATTATCTGCTACGTAGCGTAATCGGAGGATACATATGTCTCGTGTTGCTAAAGCACCTGTCGTTGTTCCTGCCGGCGTAGAGGTAAAACTCAACGGTCAGGTAATTTCGATTAAAGGTAAAAACGGCGAGCTGACTCGTACTATCAATGATGCTGTTGAAGTTAAGCATGCTGACAACGCTCTGACTTTCGCTCCGCGCGAAGGTTTCGTTGACGGCTGGGCGCAGGCGGGTACTTCTCGCGCGCTGCTGAACGCAATGGTTATCGGTGTTACCGAAGGCTTCACTAAGAAGCTGCAGCTGGTTGGTGTAGGTTATCGTGCAGCCGTTAAAGGCGACGTGGTTAACCTGTCTCTGGGCTTTTCTCATCCAGTCGATCACCAGCTGCCCGCGGGTATCACTGCAGAATGTCCAACTCAGACTGAGATCGTGCTGAAAGGCGCTGATAAACAGCTGATTGGTCAGGTTGCAGCGGACCTGCGCGCCTACCGTCGTCCTGAGCCTTATAAAGGCAAGGGTGTCCGTTACGCCGACGAAGTCGTGCGTACCAAAGAGGCTAAGAAGAAGTAAGGTAACACTATGGATAAGAAATCTGCTCGTATCCGTCGTGCGACCCGTGCACGTCGCAAGCTCAAAGAGCTGGGTGCTACTCGCCTGGTGGTACATCGTACCCCGCGTCATATTTACGCACAGGTAATCGCCCCGAACGGTTCCGAAGTTCTGGTCGCTGCTTCTACTGTAGAAAAAGCTATCACTGAACAACTGAAGTATACCGGTAATAAAGAAGCCGCAGCTGCAGTAGGTAAAGCTATCGCAGAACGCGCAATCGAAAAAGGCATCACTGGTGTTTCTTTCGACCGTTCCGGTTTCCAATATCATGGTCGCGTCCAGGCACTGGCAGATGCTGCCCGTGAAGCTGGCCTTCAGTTCTAAGGTAGAGGTCTAAGATGGCACACATCGAGAAACAAGCTGGCGAACTGCAGGAAAAACTGATCGCGGTAAACCGTGTTTCTAAAACTGTTAAAGGTGGTCGTATCTTCTCCTTCACAGCACTGACTGTGGTAGGCGATGGTAATGGTCGCGTAGGTTTTGGTTACGGTAAAGCGCGTGAAGTTCCAGCAGCGATCCAGAAAGCGATGGAGAAAGCCCGTCGCAACATGGTTAACGTCGCGCTGACCAACGGCACCCTGCAGCACCCAGTTAAAGGTGCACACACGGGTTCCCGCGTGTTCATGCAGCCGGCTTCAGAAGGTACCGGTATTATTGCCGGTGGTGCAATGCGCGCCGTTCTGGAAGTCGCTGGAGTTCATAACGTACTGGCAAAAGCCTATGGTTCTACAAACCCGATTAACGTGGTTCGTGCAACTATCGACGGCCTGGGCAATATGAAATCTCCGGAAATGGTCGCTGCTAAGCGTGGTAAATCCGTTGAAGAAATTCTGGGGTAATCACGATGGCTAAGACTATTAAAATCACTCAAACCCGTAGTTCAATCGGCCGCTTGCCTAAGCATAAAGCCACTCTGGTTGGCCTGGGTCTGCGTCGTATTGGCCACACCGTTGAGCGTGAAGACACGCCTGCTGTACGCGGTATGGTTAACGCGGTTTCCTATATGGTTAAAGTGGAGGAGTAAGAGATGCGTTTAAATACTCTGTCTCCGGCCGAAGGGTCTAAGCACGCTTCCAAGCGTCTGGGTCGTGGTATCGGTTCTGGCCTCGGAAAAACCGGTGGTCGTGGTCACAAAGGTCAGAACTCACGTTCTGGCGGTGGCGTACGTCGCGGTTTCGAAGGTGGTCAGATGCCTCTGTACCGTCGTCTGCCGAAGTTCGGTTTCACCTCTCGCAAATCAATGATCACTACAGAGATTCGTCTGTCTGATCTGGCGAAAGTTGAAGGCGGTATCGTCGACCTGAACGCGCTGAAAGCAGCCAACATTGTCGGTGTTCAGATTGAATTCGTTAAAGTAATTCTGTCTGGTGAAGTATCTACACCGGTAACGGTTCGCGGTCTGCGTGTCACTAAAGGTGCGCGTGCTGCAATCGAAGCTGCTGGCGGTAAAATCGAGGAATAAGTAGCAGATGGCTAAACAACCGGGATTAGATTTTCAAAGTGCCAAAGGCGGCTTTGGTGAGCTGAAACGCAGACTGCTGTTTGTAATCGGCGCACTCATTGTCTTCCGTATTGGCTCTTTCATTCCAATCCCTGGTATTGATGCCACTGTACTTGCCAAACTGCTTGAGCAACAGCGTGGCACCATCATTGAAATGTTTAACATGTTCTCTGGTGGTGCTCTCAGCCGTGCTTCTATTTTCGCGCTGGGCATCATGCCGTATATTTCGGCATCGATTATCATCCAGTTATTAACGGTGGTTCATCCAGCGTTAGCGGAAATTAAGAAAGAAGGGGAGGCTGGCCGTCGTAAGATTAGCCAGTACACCCGATACGGTACGTTGGTATTGGCCATATTTCAGTCGATCGGTATTGCTACCGGTCTGCCGAATATGCCAGGGATGCAAGGCCTGGTAATGAATCCAGGCTTTGCCTTCTACTTTACCGCTGTTGTGAGTCTGGTCTCAGGAACGATGTTCCTGATGTGGCTGGGCGAACAGATTACTGAACGTGGTATCGGTAACGGTATTTCGATCATTATCTTCGCAGGTATCGTTGCGGGTCTCCCGCCGGCCATTGGCCATACCATCGAGCAAGCGCGGCAAGGCGACCTGCACTTCCTTCTGTTGCTGTTGGTTGCAGTACTCGTATTCGCAGTGACCTTCTTTGTTATCTTCGTTGAACGTGGTCAACGCCGCATTGTGGTGAACTACGCAAAACGTCAGCAAGGTCGTCGCGTTTACGCTGCACAGAGCACACATTTACCGTTGAAAGTGAACATGGCGGGTGTAATTCCAGCCATCTTTGCTTCCAGCATTATTCTGTTCCCGGCAACGATTGCATCGTGGTTTGGGGGCGGTACCGGTTGGAACTGGCTGACAACAATTTCGCTGTATTTGCAGCCAGGACAGCCGCTTTATGTGCTACTCTATGCGACTGCAATCATCTTCTTCTGTTTCTTCTATACGGCGTTGGTTTTCAACCCACGTGAAACAGCAGATAACCTGAAGAAGTCTGGTGCATTCGTACCGGGAATTCGTCCGGGAGAGCAAACGGCGAAGTATATTGATAAAGTAATGACGCGACTGACCTTAATCGGCGCTCTCTACATTACGTTTATCTGCCTTATCCCGGAGTTCATGCGTGATGCGATGAAGGTTCCCTTCTACTTTGGCGGTACTTCACTGCTTATCGTAGTTGTCGTCATCATGGACTTTATGGCTCAAGTGCAAACTCTGATGATGTCAAGTCAGTATGAGTCGGCACTGAAGAAAGCTAACCTGAAAGGCTACGGCCGTTAATTCAGTTGGTTGAGAAGTTACGGAGAGTAAAAATGAAAGTTCGTGCTTCCGTCAAGAGATTATGTCGTAACTGCAAAATCATTCGTCGCGACGGTGTCGTCCGTGTGATCTGCAGCGCCGAGCCAAAGCATAAACAGCGCCAAGGCTGATTTTGTCACATATTTTTCTTGCAAAGTCGGGTTGAGCTGGCTAGATTAGCCAGCCAATCTTTTGTATGTCAGTGCGTTTCCATTTGAGTATCCTGAAAACGGGCTTTTCAGCATGGGACGTGCTTGTTTAATTATAGGAGTGCATAGTGGCCCGTATAGCAGGCATTAACATTCCTGATCAAAAACATACCGTTATCGCATTAACTTCGATCTTCGGTATCGGTAAAACCCGTTCAAAAGCCATCTGCGCTTCAACGGGTATTGCTGAAAATGTTAAGATCAGTGAGCTGTCTGAAGAACAAATTGATCAGCTGCGTGATGCAGTTGCGAAATTCGTTGTAGAAGGTGATCTGCGCCGTGAAATCACCCTGAGCATCAAGCGTCTTATGGACCTTGGTTGCTACCGTGGTTTGCGCCATCGTCGTGGTCTTCCGGTTCGCGGTCAGCGTACTAAGACCAACGCACGTACCCGTAAGGGTCCGCGTAAACCGATCAAGAAATAATCGGGGTGAGTAAATAATGGCAAAGGCACCAGTTCGTGCACGTAAGCGTGTAAGAAAACAAGTCTCAGATGGCGTGGCTCATGTCCATGCTTCTTTTAACAACACCATCGTTACCATTACTGATCGTCAGGGTAACGCACTGGGTTGGGCAACCGCCGGTGGTTCCGGTTTCCGCGGTTCACGTAAATCCACTCCGTTTGCTGCTCAGGTCGCTGCAGAGCGCTGTGCAGAAGCGGTAAAAGATTACGGAATTAAGAACCTGGAAGTTATGGTAAAGGGTCCGGGTCCAGGTCGCGAATCTACGATTCGTGCTTTGAACGCCGCTGGTTTCCGCATCACTAATATTACTGATGTGACTCCGATCCCTCATAACGGTTGTCGTCCGCCGAAAAAACGTCGCGTATAACGCCCGTTTTTTTAGGATAGTTGGAGAAAGAAAATGGCAAGATATTTGGGTCCTAAGCTCAAGCTGAGCCGTCGTGAGGGCACTGACTTATTCCTTAAGTCTGGCGTTCGCGCGATTGATTCCAAGTGTAAGATTGAACAAGCCCCTGGTCAGCATGGTGCGCGTAAACCGCGTCTGTCTGATTACGGCGGTCAGTTACGTGAAAAGCAAAAAGTTCGTCGTATTTACGGCGTGCTGGAGCGTCAGTTCCGTAACTATTATAAAGAAGCAGCTCGTCTGAAAGGCAACACCGGTGAAAACCTGTTGGCTCTGCTGGAAGGTCGTCTGGACAACGTAGTTTATCGTATGGGCTTTGGTGCCACTCGTGCAGAAGCACGTCAGTTGGTGAGCCATAAGTCTGTTCTGGTAAATGGCCGCGTTGTTAACATCGCTTCTTATCAGGTATCTCCGAATGATGTCGTTAGCATCCGTGAGAAAGCCAAAAAGCAATCTCGCGTGAAGGCCGCTCTGGAGCTGGCTGAGCAGCGTGAAAAGCCAACCTGGCTGGAAGTTGATGCGACTAAGATGGAAGGTGTGTTCAAGCGTATTCCTGAACGTACTGATCTGTCTGCGGACATTAACGAACACCTGATCGTCGAGCTTTACTCCAAGTAAGGCTTAGTACCAAAGAGAGGACACAATGCAGGGTTCTGTGACAGAGTTTCTAAAACCGCGCCTGGTAGATATCGAGCAAGTGAGTTCGACGCACGCCAAGGTGACCCTTGAGCCTTTAGAGCGTGGCTTTGGCCATACTCTTGGTAACGCACTGCGCCGTATTCTGCTTTCATCCATGCCGGGTTGCGCGGTGACCGAGGTTGAAATTGATGGTGTACTTCATGAGTACAGCACCAAAGAGGGCGTACAGGAAGATATCCTGGAAATCCTGCTCAACCTGAAAGGGCTGGCGGTAAGAGTTCAGGGGAAAGATGAAGTTATTCTGACCCTGAATAAATCTGGCATTGGCCCTGTGACTGCAGCCGACATTACCCATGATGGTGATGTCGAAATCGTCAAGCCTCAGCATGTCATTTGCCATCTGACCGATGAGAACGCTGCTATCAGCATGCGTATCAAAGTTCAGCGTGGACGTGGCTATGTGCCGGCTTCTGCCCGAATTCATTCGGAAGAAGATGAGCGCCCAATCGGCCGCCTGTTAGTTGACGCTTGCTACAGCCCTGTAGACCGTATCGCCTACAATGTTGAAGCAGCGCGTGTAGAGCAGCGCACCGACCTGGACAAGCTGGTCATCGAAATGGAAACCAACGGCACAATCGATCCTGAAGAGGCGATTCGTCGTGCGGCAACCATTCTGGCAGAACAACTTGAAGCTTTCGTTGACTTACGTGATGTACGTCAGCCGGAAGTTAAAGAAGAGAAACCAGAATTCGATCCGATCCTGCTGCGCCCTGTTGACGATCTGGAATTGACTGTCCGCTCTGCTAACTGCCTTAAGGCAGAAGCTATCCACTACATCGGTGATCTGGTACAGCGTACCGAGGTTGAGCTGCTTAAAACGCCTAACCTTGGTAAAAAATCTCTTACCGAGATTAAAGATGTGCTGGCTTCGCGTGGTCTTTCTCTGGGCATGCGCCTCGAGAACTGGCCGCCAGCAAGCATTGCTGATGAATAATCAGATCACAGGTTAAGGTTTCACTGAGAAGGATAAGGTCATGCGCCATCGTAAGAGTGGTCGTCAACTGAACCGCAACAGCAGCCATCGTCAGGCTATGTTCCGCAACATGGCCGGTTCTCTGGTTCGTCATGAGATCATCAAAACGACTCTGCCGAAAGCCAAAGAACTGCGTCGCGTAGTTGAGCCGCTGATTACTCTTGCCAAGACCGACAGCGTAGCTAATCGTCGTCTGGCATTCGCCCGTACTCGTGATAACGAGATCGTGGCAAAACTGTTTAATGAGCTTGGCCCGCGTTTCGCGAGCCGTGCAGGTGGTTACACTCGTATTCTGAAGTGTGGCTTCCGTGCTGGTGACAACGCTCCGATGGCTTACATCGAGCTGGTTGATCGTCCAGAAGCTCAAGCAGAAGCAGCCGCAGAGTAATCTGTAGCAACGTAAAAAACCCGCTTCGGCGGGTTTTTTATTGCCTGAAATTTACTACCTTAGAACGTAGTCCTTCATGTTCAAAGGAGCTCACTATGTGGCTGGTTGACGAACTTGCTGAGCAGCACATCAAAGCTGCGCTTGAGAAAGGCGAGCTAAGTAATCTTCCTGGCTCCGGCAAGCCGCTGCAGCTGGATGATGACAGCCATGTTCCGCCTGAGTTAAGAGCGGGCTACCGGTTACTCAAAAATTCGGGCTATCTGCCGCCGGAGCTTGAGATGCGACGGGAAGCCATGGAAGTTAACGATCTTATTCGGCAGCTGGATCCCGAAGATCATCGCTATCAGGATCATTGTCATCGGCTTCAGGTGCTGGAGCTGAGATTACGTCAGGCAGGTATGAGTACTGATTTTCTGCATGGCACTTATTCCACTGCCATTGAGCATCGTTTCCGCGAGGAGAAGTAAATGTTTCGCATTGGTCAGTTAGCTAAGCTTGCAGAGGTGACCCCAGACACGATCCGTTTTTATGAAAAACAGCAGATGATGGATCATGATGGCCGGACAGAAGGCGGTTTTCGCCTTTACAGTGAGAGCGATCTTCAGCGACTGAAATTCATTCGTTACGGTCGTAAACTGGGCTTTAGCCTGGAAGCGATCAGAGAGCTGCTCTCGATCCGGGTCGATCCTGCTCATCACACCTGTCAGGAATCAAAAGCGATCGTTGAAAAAAGGCTGAATGAAGTGGCTCAGATGATTGCGGAATTAGAAACGATGCAGCGTTCCCTGCGACACCTCTCGGATGCCTGTTGTGGTGACAGTCACAGTAGCATTTCGTGCTCAATTCTGGAGGCACTTGAGCGGGGTGAAGCTTTGAGCAAATAAGCATATTGTTATTTTGCTGCAAAGGAATAGAGTATCAGACCATCTCAACAGGAGGCGTCATGAGTAAATATCAGCACACCAAAGGGCAAATCCGCGATAATGCGATTCAGGCTCTGTTGCACGACCCGTTATTTCGGCAGCGCATTGAGCAGAAGCAAAAGGGTAAAGGAAGTTTTAAACGGAAAGAGAAACATGGCAAGGGGACTGGATGCGAGGGCAGTGATAAGAAAGCGTCTTATCACTGCCCTTCTGCTTTTACGGTCAAAAAAACCGCCTGTGCGGCGGCTTATTAACTATACGCGGGTGTTCTGCTGTTTCAGCAGATCGCGGATTTCAGTCAGCAGTAATTCTTCATTTGTTGGTTTCGCAACCGGCTTCTCAACTTCCTTTTTCTTGTACAGACGATTCATTAACTTGATCGCCATGAAAATAGCGAAAGCGATGATCACGAAATCGAAGATGGTCTGAAGGAAAATACCGTACTGCATCACAACGGCTGGCGCATCACCAACTGCTGGCTTAAGTACCCACGCGAATGATTTAAAATCGACGCCACCAATCAGTAAGCCTAAGGGTGGCATGATGATGTTGGCGACTAACGATGAAACGATTTTACCGAAAGCAGCACCGATGATGACACCAACAGCTAAATCCATCACGTTGCCGCGCATTGCGAAGTCGCGAAACTCTTTGATTAAACTCATACTTATCTCCTTGCCCAAGCCAATGCCATAAAGTCTAACAAACCTTACTGTTTTTGCCATCAACTCAGCTTATTAAGCGGCAGTTTTACGTCTCAGGTGTTCTGTTCGCCTGTAAAAGCGGCATTTACAGGAAAAATGGACTCGGCTGGAAGAGACGTTCCACATCCGACACAAACTTCTTATCGGTCAGGAACATGATGACGTGATCGCCTTGTTCAATTCGCAGGTTATCATTGGCAATCATCACATCGTCACCGCGAACCACTGCGCCAATGATGGTTCCTGGCGGCAGCTTGATATCGTCAATGGAGCGGCCGACCACGCGTGACGTTGATTCGTCACCATGCGCTATCGCTTCGATCGCTTCTGCAATACCGCGTCGTAACGATGAAACGCCCACGATATCCGCTTTTCGCACGTGACCCAGCAGGGCAGAGATCGTGGCCTGTTGAGGTGAAATAGCGATATCGATAACACTGCCCTGAACCAGATCGACGTAGGCGCGGCGCTGAATCAGCACCATGACCTTCTTCGCACCCATCTTTTTCGCCAGCATGGCTGACATGATGTTGGCTTCATCATCATTGGTGACGGCGATAAACAGATCGACCTGCTCAACATGCTCTTCCGCCAGCAACTCCTGATCCGAGGCATCGCCATAAAAGACCACGGTGTCATGCAGGTGCTCTGCGAGTTCCGCTGCGCGCTGAGGGTTACGTTCAATCAGCTTAACGCTGTAATGTTTCTCAAGACGCTGCGCCAGACCGAAACCAATGTTACCGCCACCTACCAGCATAATTCGCTTGTAAGGTTTCTCCAGCCGCTGCATCTCACTCATCACTGCACGAATGTTCTGGCTGGCCGCGATGAAAAAGACCTCATCACCGGCTTCTACGATGGTTGAGCCCTGCGGACGAATGGGGCGGTCCTGGCGAAAAATAGCGGCTACGCGCGTATCGATGTGTGGCATGTGCTCACGCATGATCGACAGCGGATTTCCCACCAGCGGCCCGCCATAATAGGCTTTCACCACCGCCAGGCTGACTTTGCCCTCTGCAAAGTTAACCACCTGCAGCGCGCCAGGGTACTGGATCAAACGGTAGATATTGTCGATTACCAGCTGTTCAGGGGAGATTAGGTGATCGATAGGCACCGCTTCAGGAATAAATAACTTGTCCGCATCACGCAGATAGTCGGCCGCGCGAATACGGGCGATACGATTCGGCGTATTGAAAAGCGAATAAGCAATCTGGCAGGCAATCATGTTGGTTTCATCCGAGTTGGTCACGGCAACCAGCATGTCGGCATCTTCCGCACCCGCCTCACGCAAAATTCGCGGATGAGAACCATGCCCCTGAACGACGCGCAGATCGAACTTATCCTGCAGATGACGCAGACGTGAAGAGTCGGTATCAACCACGGTGATATCGTTGTTTTCCCCCACCAGATTTTCTGCCAGGGTTCCGCCAACCTGTCCTGCACCCAGAATGATTATTTTCATCGCTTATCAATACTCATCTCAGTTTGTACCCGATTTCTTTATCAGCTTAGCGTAGAAGAAACCATCTCCACCTTCGGCCTGCGGGAATACCTGTAATCCGTTCGCCGGTGCGTCCCTGAGCGATTCTGCCTGTGCATCGTGCTGGCGCTGCAGGAAAGCGTCTATCTGCTGATGATTCTCTTCAGGCAGGATGGAACAGGTCGCATAAATCAGCGTACCGCCGGGTTTCAGATGCGGCCAGATAGCGTCGAGAATTTCACTCTGAAGCTTTGCCAGCTCAGCGATATCACGATCGCGACGCAGCCACTTAATGTCGGGATGGCGTCGGATGACACCGGTTGCAGAGCAGGGCGCATCCAGCAGAATCCGGTCAAACTGACGATCACCGCACCACTGCTGCGGCGTCCGTCCATCACCCTGTTTGATGTCTGCTTTCATGCCCAGTCGCTGCAGATTCTCCTCAACGCGTTTAAGGCGCTGCGCATCCACGTCGACGGCCATCACATGAGCTTCCGGCGCGATTTCAAGGATATGGGTCGTTTTGCCGCCGGGAGCCGCGCATAAATCCAGGATCTGTTCGCCATTTTGAGGCTCAAGCAGTAACGCACAGCGCTGAGCAGACAAATCCTGCACGGTTACCCAACCCTGATCGAAGCCAGGTAACTGACTGACCGGGGCAGGGGCGTCAAGCCGCAGCGCATCCGGCACGTCGTCAGCAGGTTGTGCATTCCTGCCACTTTCGACCAGCTTGTCCAGCCACATTTCACGGTCCTGGTGCTGACGGTTCACCCGCAGCCACATCGGCGGACGCAGATTATTGGCTTCGACGATTTGCTGCCACTGTTCCGGCCACGCATGCTGCAATCGCTTTAGCAGCCATCCCGGATGCAGATAACGCTGTGGGCCATCCTGAATGCTGGCGAGCAGCTCTTCCCGCTGGCGCTGAAACTGGCGTAATACACCATTTAATAAACCTTTAAGGCTGGTGCGCTTCAGAACTTCGGCGCCCGCGACGGTCTCAGCCAGTGCGGCATGAGCAGGCACGCGGGTATATTCCAGCTGATAAAGCCCGACCATGATCAGATAGTGCAGAACCCGCTGTTTGCCGGTAAGTGGACGCTCCATCAGTTTGCCGATTAGCGCTTCCAGCTGCGGTAATGTGCGCAATACGCCAAAACAGATCTCCTGCACTAACGCGCTATCTTTGTCAGAGAGTTTTTTCTGGGCGGCGGGGAGGGCCGTATTCAGGGATTCGCCCTTGTCGACAACGCGCTCAATAAGTTGAGCGGAGAGGCTACGCAGGTTGATTGATTTAGTCATAGGGTTTTGTCATCAAACAAAAGGCCCGGTGAGTGACCGGGCCTGAGAGTCAGTCCAGAAGGGTTCCAGGTTCAAACCATTCCCGGCGCGAGTTGAGAAGATCCTGAGCCGACATCGGTTTTTTACCGGCGGGCTGTAACTGCAGCAGATTAAGTACACCCTGAGCGGTCGCTATCTGAATGCCATGCTTATCCGCACTGATAATTTCACCCGGTGAACGATCACTGTGAGGCAGAACGCTTGCCTGCCAGACTTTTACCGGTTGATCGTCAATGGTGAAAAAGCTCATCGGCCACGGGTTAAACGCGCGAATACAGCGTTCAAGCTGTTCTGCTGAGAGTGACCAGTCAAGACGCGCCTCCTCTTTACTGAGCTTCTCAGCATAGTTGGCCAGAGTCTCATCCTGTTTTTCAGGTGTAGCCTGCTGTGTGCTCAGTAAGGTCAGCGTATCCAGCAGCCCCTGAGGTCCAAGCTGTGCCAGCTTGTCATAGAGAGTTGCACTGGTATCCTGGGCAGTAATCGGACAAGCGAGCTTATGCAGCATATCGCCAGTATCCAGACCGACGTCCATCTGCATGATGGTCACGCCGGTTTCACTGTCACCAGCCCAGAGCGCACGTTGAATGGGTGCGGCGCCACGCCAGCGTGGCAGCAGCGAACCATGGACGTTGATGCAGCCCAGACGGGGCATATCAAGCACGGCTTCAGGCAGAATCAATCCATAGGCGACAACAACCATCACATCGGCCTTGAGATCAGCAACCAGTTGCTGATTTTCTTCCGGTCGCAGTGACTTAGGCTGATAAACCGGAATGTCATGTGCCAGTGCCAGCGTTTTGACCGGACCGGGAGTTAATTTGTTACCGCGACCAGCAGGACGGTCGGGTTGGGTAAATACGCCGATAACCTGATGTTCAGAAGCAAGCAGCGCGTCGAGATGACGCGCTGCAAAGTCAGGTGTGCCGGCAAAGATGATTTTTAGCGGGGCAGACACGTTTATCCCTTCTTAAGGTCTCAGGAAGCCTGCGCGTTCTGACGCGCCAGTTTCTCTAACTTTGTTTTGATTCGTTGCCGCTTCAGAGGCGACAGATAATCGATAAACAGTTTGCCTTCCAGATGATCGATCTCATGCTGGATACAGATAGCCAGTAACTCGCTGGCTTCCAGCTCGAAACTTTTACCGTCGCGATCAAGTGCGCGAACCTTTACCCGCTCAGCACGCGGAACAAATGCGCGCTGTTCCGGAATAGAGAGGCAACCCTCTTCAATACCGGTTTCGCCGCTTTTTTCCAGCAGCTCAGGGTTAATCAGTACTAAACGCTCTTCACGACTTTCAGAGACATCAATCACGATAATGCGCTGATGGATGTCGACCTGCGTAGCTGCAAGACCAATACCTTCTTCGGCGTACATCGTCTCGAACATATCATCGACGATACGCTGAATGTCTGCGTTAACTTCTTTAACGGGCGCGGCGACTTTGCGAAGACGCTCGTCAGGGAAATGTAATACCTGCAAAACTGACATAAATATCCAGATCTGTATTCGGTTAAGAAAAGATTACTGCCTCATATTGTAGACTTTTCGAGGGCTGATTGACAGCATTGTGCGGCAGGAAGCAAGGGCAATCAGGGAGCCGGAGATGGACAAAATAGCGCAGTATGTGCGGCTGGCAGCCGTCACGGGAATGACAGGAAAACGCTGGGTTGACGTGGCGCAACAGACTGGTGCCGAACCCGCGGACAGTGAGCAGCTTATCCGGCTTGGGTTAGACGCCAGTCAGCTGCAGCAATATTCTGATTTTGATGAGAAAAACATCGACGACGTGATTGCCTGGCTGGAGGCGAGTCCGGCGCATCATCTGGTGAGCGCTCTTGACGTAGCCTATCCTGCCCGGCTTAAAGAGACGAGTCGCTTTCCGCCGCTGCTTTATATTAATGGCGATCCTGCCGTGATCAGTACACCCCAGTTAGCAGTGGTGGGCAGCCGGAACTGTTCCCACAATGGCCGTTACTGGTGCGACTGGTTTACTCAGCAGTTGAGCCTTAGCGGTCTGACTATTACCAGCGGGCTGGCCCGGGGTATTGATGGCGTTGCGCATCGGGCTGCACTCAACGTGAACGGTAAAACGGTGGCGGTGTTAGGCAGTGGATTGCTGAGTCTCTATCCCAAAAATCATGCCTGCCTTGCCGCAGAGATCGCAGAGCAGGGTGGTGCGGTTATTTCTGAGTTTCCGCTGACAACTCAACCGCACCCGCTTAATTTTCCACGCCGTAATCGTATCATCAGCGGTCTGAGCCTTGGCGTGTTGGTGGTCGAAGCCTCGCTGAAGAGTGGCTCACTGGTAACGGCACGCTATGCGCTGGAGCAAAATCGCAATGTGTATGCCTTACCTGGCGCGCTCGGCAACCCGTTAAGCGAAGGCGTAAACTGGCTGATTCAGCAGGGGGCGCTGCTGGTGGCCCATCCCAATAACATTGTGGAAGATCTGGCAAGTGCACTTAACTGGCTGCCAGCGACTCAGGCCAGCGAAATTTATTCTGAGGTGAGTGACGATGCTCCATTGCCATTTGCTGATGTGTTGGCTAACGTAGGTGATGATGTTACACCTGTTGACGTTGTCGCTGAACGTGCCGGCCAATCTGTGCCAGTTATCTCAGCTCAGTTGCTGGAACTGGAGTTAGCAGGATGGATCGCAGCTGTACCCGGCGGCTATGTCCGATTGAGGAGGGCATGCCATGTTCGACGTACTGATGTATTTGTTTGAGACATATATCCACAACGAAGCAGAAATGGGTGTTGATCAGGACAGATTGACAGACGACCTGACGGATGCCGGGTTCCATCGTGAAGATGTTTATAGTGCGCTGAACTGGTTAGAAAGACTGGCTGACTATCAGGAAGGACTGGTAGAGCCAATTTTACTGACAAATGATCCGCTCTCCATGCGTATTTATACTGATGAAGAGAGCAAACGTTTAGATGCTGACAGCCGTGGCTTCCTGCTGTTCCTGGAGCAGATCCAGGTGCTGAACCTGGAAACCCGTGAAATGGTCATCGAACGTATCATGGCGCTGGATACCTCTGAGTTTGACCTGGAGGATCTCAAATGGGTGGTGCTGATGGTGTTGTTCAACATCCCGGGATGTGAAAATGCCTATCAGCAGATGGAAGAACTGCTATTCGACGCCAATGAAGGTATGCTGCATTAAATTTCCTTTCATGCATTGATCGCTATGAGTAAAGCTGCACTCTTCACCGTGCGTAAACAGGATCCCTGCCCCGCTTGCGGGGCAGAACTGGTTATCCGCTCCGGTAAACACGGTCCTTTTCTGGGCTGCGCGAACTACCCGGCTTGTGACTACATTCGACCTCTAAAAGGTCAGGCCGATGGCCATGTGGTTAAAGTGCTGGAAGGCCACGCCTGTCCCGAATGCGGTGCGGATAAAGTGTTGCGGCAGGGACGTTTTGGTATGTTCATTGGCTGTAGCCTCTATCCGGAATGCGGATACACCGAAACCATCGACAAGCCGGATGAAACCTCGCTGGCCTGCCCACAATGCCATGAAGGTCGCCTGGTTCAGCGGCGTTCCCGTTACGGCAAAACGTTTCACTCCTGCGATCGCTATCCAGCCTGTCAGTTTGTTGTGAATCTGACACCCGTTGCCGGAATCTGCCCTTATTGTGAGTATCCACTGTTAGTTGAAAAAAAGACCGCGCAGGGTGTGAAACGCTTCTGTGCCAGTAAGAGTTGTGGCAAAGCCATCGCTGAAGAGAATTCATAGACCATGGAAAATCAACACCTCGCCGATTCACTTGAAACCTGCTTAGAGCATCTGAATCGTCAGGCGGTCATCGCCTATCCTACTGAAGCCGTATTTGGTCTGGGTTGTGACCCTGACAGTGAATCTGCTGTCATGGCCTTGCTGGCGCTGAAACAGCGTCCGGTAGAAAAGGGGCTCATCCTGATTGCGGCTGATTACACCCAGCTTGAACCGTACATCTCCGCACGCGAACTGTCGGTGACTCAGCGTGAGCGGATGTTTGCATGCTGGCCAGGTCCGGTGACCTTTGTCGTCCCCGTTCCACCGCAAACGCCTCGCTGGCTCACCGGACAATTTGATTCACTGGCCATTCGCGTCAGTGATCATCCTGATGTGCAGGCCCTTTGCCGCGCATTCGGTAAACCGCTGGTTTCAACCAGCGCAAATCTGACTGGCTTGCCTCCCTGCCGCACGGCTGAAGAAGTGAAGCAGCAGTTTGGCGAGCACTTCCCGGTTCTGTCGGGAAAAACGGGTGGACGACTCAATCCTTCTGAAATCCGCGATGTCATCAGCGGCGAACTTATACGTCAGGGTTAATTCATGGATCAATTCGCCGTTTTCGGTAATCCGATCAGCCACAGTAAATCGCCGCTGATCCACCAGGCTTTCGCTGAGCAGACGAGTATTGAACATCGCTATGGCCGCATCTGTGCCCCGGTTGATGGTTTTCCCCAGGCACTCTCTGCCTTTTTCGAACAGGGAGGTCGTGGTGCCAACGTGACATTACCGTTTAAACAGCAGGCATGGGAATTTGCCGATCAGCTGAGTGAACGAGCTGCATTATCCGGCGCGGTTAACACGGTGAAAAAGCTCAGCGATGGGCAGATGCTGGGTGACAACACGGATGGAATTGGCCTGTTAAGCGATCTTGAACGGCTGAAGATGATCAACGCTGGCGATAATGTATTGCTGGCAGGGGCGGGCGGGGCCGCACGCGGTGTCATTCTGCCGTTGCTTTCAGCAGGTGTGACGCTGACCGTTGTCAATCGTACGGCCGCGCGTGCTGAAGAGCTGGCGAGCCTGTTTGGAAAGAGTGGTCCTGTCCGGGCATGTCGTTTTGAGCAGCTTACTGATCAGCACTTTGATCTCATCATCAATGCCACTTCAAGCGGTGTGAATGGAGAAACGCCTCCTTTACCTGCAGAAGTTATCCATCCTGATGTGCGCTGTTATGACATGTTTTACCAAAGCGGACTGACACCTTTCCTGCTCTGGTGTCAGGCGCAGGGCACTCAACATCTGGCCGATGGACTTGGGATGCTGGTGGGGCAGGCTGCTCATGCCTTCTATATATGGCACGGTGTGATGCCGGAAATCGCGCCGGTGATTGCTCAGCTTAAGCAGTCCATGCAGCCATGAATCAGGCGATACAGTTTCCTGATGAGGAAACCTATGACGCTGAACTGAATGCGGTCTGTTTTCCGGTGCTGGTTAACGGCATGCGGCTGAACTGTGCGATCAGCCGTGAGTCGCTGGTTTCACGTTTTGGTGAAGGGGAGGCGATGGCGCTGTTTCAGCACCATCGCTGGGATCTGGAAGATGAGGCCGAAGCGGCTATTCGTCAGGATGATGTGGATGCTCAGGGCTGGATCTGGTTATCCCCCGCCAGGTAATCATCTTTCCAGCTGACATAGTTATTAGCGGAATAACGTAAACCTTCCTTCTCACTGTCATTCAGCGGCCTGATCTGCTTCACCGGGCTACCCAGATAGAGATAGCCGCTCTCCAGCCTTTTACCTGGCGGCACCAGACTCCCGGCACCAATCATCACCTCTTCTTCTACTATTACACCATCAAGCAGAATCGATCCCATTCCGACCAGCACGCGATCGCCAATGGTGCAGCCGTGCAGCATCGCTTTGTGTCCGACCGTGACGTCCTCGCCAATAATAAGCGGGAAGCCTTGTGGATTAGATGCAGACTTATGTGTGACGTGCAGAACGCTGCCGTCCTGCACATTAGTGCGGGCACCAATCCGCACCTGATTCACGTCACCCCTGATCGCAACCAGCGGCCAGATGCTCACGTCATCCTCCATAATCACATCACCAACGACGACACTGCTGGGATCGACCATAACGCGCTGGCCAGTTTGCGGGAATAGATCTTTATAAGGGCGTAAGGCGGAAGTCATCATGTTCTCCTTTGTTCTGTTTTCACTGCAGCCTGATGCGATTTTAGCCAGCTGACAAGCCAATTCTGAACCGGATCGGTGGCGATCTCATCAATCTGGATCATTTATAACCGTTCAGATAAAAGATCCTAAAAAAGGGTTGTGCTCTGAAACGGGATCCCTATAATGCGCCTCCATCGACACGGAACACCGGCAACGGGAAACGGGTTGAGAGGCACAGGAGACTGCGCCGCCGGAGAAAAACTTCTGAAATAGAGGTTGACTCTGCAGGAGGAAAGCGTAATATACGCCACCTCGCGACAGGACGCTAACGCACTGTTCGCACTGCTCTTTAACAATTTATCAGACAATCTGTGTGGGCACTCGCAGGATTGATATCAGCGTCTTAGGACGCAACAAAAATATCAAGTCTCACGAGTGAACACATAATGAAATTCATTATGACGTTTTACAGATGAGCACCGCTTAACTTGTTTAAGCAAATCAAACTTAAATTGAAGAGTTTGATCATGGCTCAGATTGAACGCTGGCGGCAGGCCTAACACATGCAAGTCGGACGGTAGCACAGAGAGCTTGCTCTTGGGTGACGAGTGGCGGACGGGTGAGTAATGTCTGGGGATCTGCCCGATAGAGGGGGATAACCACTGGAAACGGTGGCTAATACCGCATAACGTCGCAAGACCAAAGAGGGGGACCTTCGGGCCTCTCACTATCGGATGAACCCAGATGGGATTAGCTAGTAGGCGGGGTAATGGCCCACCTAGGCGACGATCCCTAGCTGGTCTGAGAGGATGACCAGCCACACTGGAACTGAGACACGGTCCAGACTCCTACGGGAGGCAGCAGTGGGGAATATTGCACAATGGGCGCAAGCCTGATGCAGCCATGCCGCGTGTATGAAGAAGGCCTTCGGGTTGTAAAGTACTTTCAGCGGGGAGGAAGGCGATGCGGTTAATAACCGTGTCGATTGACGTTACCCGCAGAAGAAGCACCGGCTAACTCCGTGCCAGCAGCCGCGGTAATACGGAGGGTGCAAGCGTTAATCGGAATTACTGGGCGTAAAGCGCACGCAGGCGGTCTGTTAAGTCAGATGTGAAATCCCCGGGCTTAACCTGGGAACTGCATTTGAAACTGGCAGGCTTGAGTCTTGTAGAGGGGGGTAGAATTCCAGGTGTAGCGGTGAAATGCGTAGAGATCTGGAGGAATACCGGTGGCGAAGGCGGCCCCCTGGACAAAGACTGACGCTCAGGTGCGAAAGCGTGGGGAGCAAACAGGATTAGATACCCTGGTAGTCCACGCCGTAAACGATGTCGACTTGGAGGTTGTTCCCTTGAGGAGTGGCTTCCGGAGCTAACGCGTTAAGTCGACCGCCTGGGGAGTACGGCCGCAAGGTTAAAACTCAAATGAATTGACGGGGGCCCGCACAAGCGGTGGAGCATGTGGTTTAATTCGATGCAACGCGAAGAACCTTACCTACTCTTGACATCCAGCGAATTCGGCAGAGATGCCTTAGTGCCTTCGGGAACGCTGAGACAGGTGCTGCATGGCTGTCGTCAGCTCGTGTTGTGAAATGTTGGGTTAAGTCCCGCAACGAGCGCAACCCTTATCCTTTGTTGCCAGCGAGTCATGTCGGGAACTCAAAGGAGACTGCCGGTGATAAACCGGAGGAAGGTGGGGATGACGTCAAGTCATCATGGCCCTTACGAGTAGGGCTACACACGTGCTACAATGGCGCATACAAAGAGAAGCGACCTCGCGAGAGCAAGCGGACCTCACAAAGTGCGTCGTAGTCCGGATCGGAGTCTGCAACTCGACTCCGTGAAGTCGGAATCGCTAGTAATCGTGGATCAGAATGCCACGGTGAATACGTTCCCGGGCCTTGTACACACCGCCCGTCACACCATGGGAGTGGGTTGCAAAAGAAGTAGGTAGCTTAACCTTCGGGAGGGCGCTTACCACTTTGTGATTCATGACTGGGGTGAAGTCGTAACAAGGTAACCGTAGGGGAACCTGCGGTTGGATCACCTCCTTACCTGAAGATACCTTCCCGCGCAGTGTCCACACAGATTGTCTGATAAAAAGTAATGAGCAGGACGGCTGCGAAGTCGTGACACAATTGTGTCCCCTTCGTCTAGCGGTTAGGACTCCGCCCTTTCACGGCGGCAACAGGGGTTCGAATCCCCTAGGGGACGCCACCTGCTTGGTGACAGGTGAAAGGTGTCTCCATACAGTATCTCAAAACCGATTTGGTTGCGTAAGCAGCCGGGCCGCGTTTGAGATATTTGCTCTTTAACAATCCGGAACAAGCTGAAAATTGAAACGACATGTCGTTTTCATTCTCCGTAATAAGAATGAAAAACGCGATATGTTCGAGTCTCTCAAATGCTTGCAACACGCAGCGTTGTAAAACGCCTGTGGGTTGTGAGGTTAAGCGACTAAGCGTACACGGTGGATGCCCAGGCAGTCAGAGGCGATGAAGGACGTGCTAATCTGCGTAAAGCGACGGTAAGGTGATATGAACCGCTACAGCCGTCGATGTCCGAATGGGGAAACCCGGTGCACTCTGTGCATCATTGCAGCATGAATACATAGTGCTGCAAGGCGAACCGGGGGAACTGAAACATCTAAGTACCCCGAGGAAAAGAAATCAACCGAGATTCCCCCAGTAGCGGCGAGCGAACGGGGAGCAGCCCAGAGCCTGAATCAGCTTGTGTGTTAGTGGAAGCGTCTGGAAAGTCGCAGGGTACAGGGTGATACTCCCGTACACAAAAACACACATGCTGTGAGCTCGATGAGTAAGGCGGGACACGTGGTATCCTGTCTGAATATGGGGGGACCATCCTCCAAGGCTAAATACTCCTGACTGACCGATAGTGAACCAGTACCGTGAGGGAAAGGCGAAAAGAACCCCGGCGAGGGGAGTGAAACAGAACCTGAAACCGTGTACGTACAAGCAGTGGGAGCCTTGATTTATCAGGGTGACTGCGTACCTTTTGTATAATGGGTCAGCGACTTATATTCTGTAGCAAGGTTAACCGTATAGGGGAGCCGCAGGGAAACCGAGTCTTAACTGGGCGTTAAGTTGCAGGGTATAGACCCGAAACCCGGTGATCTAGCCATGGGCAGGTTGAAGGTTGGGTAACACTAACTGGAGGACCGAACCGACTAATGTTGAAAAATTAGCGGATGACCTGTGGCTGGGGGTGAAAGGCCAATCAAACCGGGAGATAGCTGGTTCTCCCCGAAAGCTATTTAGGTAGCGCCTCGTGAACTCATCTTCGGGGGTAGAGCACTGTTTCGGCTAGGGGGCCATCCCGGCTTACCAACCCGATGCAAACTGCGAATACCGAAGAATGTTATCACGGGAGACACACGGCGGGTGCTAACGTCCGTCGTGAAGAGGGAAACAACCCAGACCGCCAGCTAAGGTCCCAAAGTCATGGTTAAGTGGGAAACGATGTGGGAAGGCACAGACAGCCAGGATGTTGGCTTAGAAGCAGCCATCATTTAAAGAAAGCGTAATAGCTCACTGGTCGAGTCGGCCTGCGCGGAAGATGTAACGGGGCTAAACCATGCACCGAAGCTGCGGCAGCGACGCTTAGGCGTTGTTGGGTAGGGGAGCGTTCTGTAAGCCGTCGAAGGTGGCCTGTGAGGGCTGCTGGAGGTATCAGAAGTGCGAATGCTGACATAAGTAACGATAAAGCGGGTGAAAAGCCCGCTCGCCGGAAGACCAAGGGTTCCTGTTCAACGTTAATCGGAGCAGGGTGAGTCGACCCCTAAGGCGAGGCCGAAAGGCGTAGTCGATGGGAAACAGGTTAATATTCCTGTACTCGGTGTTACTGCGAAGGGGGGACGGAGAAGGCTATATCAGCCGGGCGACGGTTGTCCCGGTTTAAGCGTGTAGGCGGAGAGTTTAGGTAAATCCGGACTCTTGTTAACGCTGAGGCGTGACGACGAGGCACTACGGTGCTGAAGTGATAAATGCCCAGCTTCCAGGAAAAGCCTCTAAGCATCAGGTAACACAGAATCGTACCCCAAACCGACACAGGTGGTCAGGTAGAGAATACCAAGGCGCTTGAGAGAACTCGGGTGAAGGAACTAGGCAAAATGGTGCCGTAACTTCGGGAGAAGGCACGCTGGCGCGTAGGTGGAGGGACTTGCTCCCCGAGCTGAAGCCAGTCGAAGATACCAGCTGGCTGCAACTGTTTATTAAAAACACAGCACTGTGCAAACACGAAAGTGGACGTATACGGTGTGACGCCTGCCCGGTGCCGGAAGGTTAATTGATGGGGTTATCCGCAAGGAGAAGCTCTTGATCGAAGCCCCGGTAAACGGCGGCCGTAACTATAACGGTCCTAAGGTAGCGAAATTCCTTGTCGGGTAAGTTCCGACCTGCACGAATGGCGTAATGATGGCCAGGCTGTCTCCACCCGAGACTCAGTGAAATTGAACTCGCTGTGAAGATGCAGTGTACCCGCGGCAAGACGGAAAGACCCCGTGAACCTTTACTACAGCTTGACACTGAACATTGAGCCTTGATGTGTAGGATAGGTGGGAGGCTTTGAAGCGCGGACGCCAGTTCGCGTGGAGCCAACCTTGAAATACCACCCTTTAATGTTTGATGTTCTAACGTAGGCCCGTAATCCGGGCTGCGGACAGTGTCTGGTGGGTAGTTTGACTGGGGCGGTCTCCTCCTAAAGAGTAACGGAGGAGCACGAAGGTCAGCTAATCACGGTCGGACATCGTGAGGTTAGTGCAATGGCATAAGCTGGCTTGACTGCGAGAGTGACGGCTCGAGCAGGTGCGAAAGCAGGTCATAGTGATCCGGTGGTTCTGAATGGAAGGGCCATCGCTCAACGGATAAAAGGTACTCCGGGGATAACAGGCTGATACCGCCCAAGAGTTCATATCGACGGCGGTGTTTGGCACCTCGATGTCGGCTCATCACATCCTGGGGCTGAAGTAGGTCCCAAGGGTACGGCTGTTCGCCGTTTAAAGTGGTACGCGAGCTGGGTTTAGAACGTCGTGAGACAGTTCGGTCCCTATCTGCCGTGGGCGCTGGAGAATTGAGGGGGGTTGCTCCTAGTACGAGAGGACCGGAGTGAACGCACCACTGGTGTTCGGGTTGTCATGCCAATGGCATTGCCCGGTAGCTAAGTGCGGAAAAGATAAGTGCTGAAAGCATCTAAGCACGAAACTTGCCCCGAGATGAGTTCTCCCTGACTCCTTTGAGAGTCCTGAAGGGACGTTGAAGACTACGACGTTGATAGGCCGGGTGTGTAAGCGCAGCGATGCGTTGAGCTAACCGGTACTAATGACCCGTGAGGCTTAACCTTACAACGCCAGAGGCGTTTTTGAGAGACACGATTTTCAGCTTGTGACGGATAAAATTAGCGGAAACGAAAGATTCTGTGCTGATGCAAGGCGGCCAGTGCCGCAGCGGAAGGAGCATACTGAAGTATGTGACTGAGGCTGCAAGCGCAGGTAACGCAGGAGCAGCGCAGAAGATTCGTTTCGTGCACCAAGATTTGCCTGGCGGCTGTAGCGCGGTGGTCCCACCTGACCCCATGCCGAACTCAGAAGTGAAACGCCGTAGCGCCGATGGTAGTGTGGGGTCTCCCCATGCGAGAGTAGGGAACTGCCAGGCATCAAATAAGAGAGAGCCCTTCGCGTATGCGAAGGGCTTTTTTCGTTGTGGCAATCTGACAATGTGACAATCCGCAATAAAACGCCCTCGTATCAGCCCGCTTTCCGGTGCTTTCATCACCGCACCGCACCGCACCGCACTGCATCGGCTCAACCAGCTCATTGCGCCTGAGGTTCAGGCAATAAAAAACCCGGCACCAGGCCGGGTAGTAAGATAACTGCGTGGGAAATCAGTGAATAACCTGCGATAAAAATGCCCGGGTGCGCTCCGATTTAGGATTAGCAAAGAACTCCTGCGGTGGCGCAACTTCGACGATCTCACCCCGATCCATAAAGATCACCCTGTCAGCCACGGTTCGGGCAAAGCCCATCTCGTGGGTAACGCACAGCATGGTCATCCCATCCTCAGCCAGGCCAATCATTGTATCCAGCACCTCTTTAACCATCTCAGGATCCAGCGCTGACGTTGGCTCATCAAACAGCATAATTTTAGGTTTCATACAGAGTGAACGGGCGATGGCGACACGTTGCTGCTGTCCGCCAGAGAGCTGACCCGGAAACTTATGCGCATGCTCAGCAATACGCACGCGTTCCAGATAGTGCATAGCCAGTTCATCCGCTTCTTTCTTAGGGATCTTTCTCACCCACGAGGGTGCCAGCGTACAGTTCTGCAATACAGTCAGATGCGGGAAGAGATTAAAGTGCTGGAATACCATGCCGACTTCGGTGCGCACACGCTCAATGTTACGCACGTCATCGTTAAGGTGGATACCGTCAACAACAATGCGGCCCTGCTGATGCTCTTCCAGATGGTTGATACAGCGGATCGTCGTCGATTTGCCGGAACCGGAAGGTCCGCAGAGTACGATGCGTTCACGGGGTTTAACCTGCAGGTTGATGTCTTTCAGTACGTGGAACTGCCCGTACCATTTATTCACGTTCTCAAGGGAGATCATCAACGCGTCGGAAGAGTGTGTCATAGAGTCTGTCATGTAAAACCTCAGTGCGATGTACGCCCGGTGTGAAAGCGCTTTTCCAGATACTGGCTGTAGCGCGACATGCTAAAACAGAAGATCCAATAGACCAGTGCAGCAAAGACATAACCTTCAGTCGACATACCCAGCCAGGCCGGATCGACCGTTGCCTGCTGGACGCTGCTGAACAGATCGAAAAGACCAATGATGATGACCAGACTGGTATCTTTGAACAGTGCAATGATGGTGTTAACCAGGCCGGGAATGGTGAGCTTCAGCGCCTGCGGCAGGATTACAAGCATCTGCGTCTTCCAGTAGCCCAGCGCCAGAGACTCGGCCGCTTCATACTGACCTTTCGGCAGTGCCTGCAGGCCACCACGAACCACCTCGGCCACATAGGCAGACTGGAACAGAATGACGCCCACCAGTGCGCGCACCAGTTTGTCGATGTTAGTGCCTTCAGACATAAACAGCGGCAGCATCACGGATGACATAAACAGCACGGTAATCAGCGGCACGCCTCGCCAGAACTCGATAAAGATAATCGACAGCGTACGTACCACCGGCATACGTGAGCGACGGCCAAGCGCCAGCAAAATACCCAGCGGCAGCGCACCGGCAATACCGACCGACGCGATAATCAGCGTCAGCGTTAATCCACCCCACTGACGTGTTTCGACACGCTCCAGTCCCAGGTAGCCGCCATAGAGCAGGAACCAGACAATCACCGGATAGATGATGGCCCAGGCCGCAATGTAGCGACCCCGGTACGGCAGGCTCTTAAGGAACATCGGCACAATCGACAGCAGGCCAATCACCAGCGCCAGGTTAATACGCCAGCGCAGCTCATGCGGATAGAGTCCATACATGAACTGGCCGAAACGCGCATGGATAAAGACCCAACAGGCGCCTTCTTTGGTGCAATCGGCGCGCGTGGTGCCAATCCAGTTTGCCTGAAAGACCAGCCAGTTCAGCGCGGGCGGAATGACGTGCCAGATTACCCAGATGCAGAACAACGTCAGTAACGTGTTAAACCAGCTGGAAAACAGATTTTTACGAGCCCAAAGCCAGGCGCGACTGACAGGAGTCGTCGGGACGGGGGGCGTTTCATGCGTAGTCACAGACATAGTTATCCCGTTCTCTTAACGCTCAACAAGCGCAATTTTGCGGTTGTAGAAGTTCATAAGCATCGATATCAGCAGACTGATAATCAGGTAAACGCCCATCGTGATCGCAATCGTCTCAATCGCCTGACCGGTCTGATTCAGTACCGACCCGGCAAACAGCGACACCATATCGGGATAACCGATAGCGGCGGCCAGTGAGGAGTTCTTCACGATGTTAAGATACTGGCTGGTCAGCGGCGGAATAATGACGCGCATGGCCTGAGGAATAATGACCTGACGCAGCGTAACCGGATTAGGCAGACCCAGCGATCGTGCGGCTTCGTGCTGACCATGCGGCACCGACTGAATCCCGGAACGGATCACTTCAGCAATAAACGACGAGGTGTAGATAGACAGTGCCAGCGTCAGTGCTGCCAGCTCCGGTATCATCACCGAGCCGCCCCGGAAGTTGAATCCATGCAGTTGTGGCACATCCCAGTGCATGGCTGCGCCAAACCCAAGATGCGCCAGCAAAGGAAACAGAATCAGCATCCCAATGGCAGCGGGCCAGGTGCGACGTAACTCACCGGTTTTCAGCTGGTGCTGGCGGTTAAAGCGGTACAGTCCATAGCTCACCGCCGCGGCCAGAAGCACCGCGATCACAAACGGCCAGCTGCCCGGTGCATAGGTCGGCCACGGAACATAGAGCCCGCGATTGCTGACATAAGCCAGATCGAATGCATTCAGCGCCTGACGGGGGCCCGGCAGATTGCGTAATACTGCGAAGTACCAGAAGAAAATTTGAAGCAGGGGCGGGATATTACGGAAGGTTTCGATATAGATATTCGAGAGCTTGCGCAGCAGCCAGTTATCAGAAAGGCGGGCAAGACCGACCGCGAATCCGAGAATCGACGCGAAAACAATACAGAGTGCAGAGACCAGCAGCGTGTTGGTTAATCCGACCAGAAACACGCGCGCGTAGGTATCTCCTTCTGTGTACTCGATAAGATGCTGAACGATGCCGAAACCGGCCGTACGTTCAAGAAATCCAAACCCCGATGTAATGCCGCGATTGGCAAGGTTGATAATGGTGTTGTGCACCAGATAACCCACCACACCAAGCACAGCGACGACGGCTATGAGCTGATAAATCCAGGCGCGAACCGTGGGATTACCAAATGAAAAATCCCTTTTCACGGTTGGGCGTTGTGACATGTTGAAACCTCAATACGAAAGCTGGGGTAGGGCACCGCAGAATACGGTGCCCGATTGGTGAGGTCTGTTAACGTACCGGTGGTGCGTACTGAATCCCGCCCTGGTTCCACAACGCATTCTGACCGCGTGCGATTTTCAGTGCGCTGTCTTTACCGACGTTACGGTCAAAGCTTTCCTGATAGTTACCTACCTGCTTGACGATGTTGTAGGCCCACTTGTTATCCAGCTTCAGATCTTTACCAAAATCACCTTCAGCACCCAGGAAGTGTGCCATGTCTGGATTGGTTGGCTTGGCTGTCATCTGGTCAACGTTCTTCGAGTTGATCCCCATCTCTTCCGCATTCAGCATGGCGTAGAGCGACCATTTAACGATGGTGAACCAGTCATCATCACCACGACGCACCAGCGGTCCCAGCGGCTCTTTGGAGATGACTTCTGGCAGGACGATAAACTCGTCAGGTTTGCCGAGCTTAATGCGCAGTGCGTAGAGCTGAGACTGGTCAGATGCCAGCGTATCGCAGCGGCCGCTATCCAGCGCCTTAGCAGATTCATCAGAACGGTCAAAGGTCACCGGCGTGTATTGCATTTTGTTGGCTTTGAAAAAGTCCGCCACGTTCAGCTCGGTATCGGTACCCGCCTGGATACAGACCGTCGCGCCATCCAGCTCTTTCGCACTTTTCAGGCCGGCTTTCTGGTGAGTCAGGAAGCCGATACCGTCGTAATAGTTCACGCCCGCAAACAGGAAGCCCATGCCGCCATCGCGCGATGAGGTCCAGGTGGTATTACGTGAAAGCACATCCACTTCGCCTGACTGCAGGGCGGTAAAACGCTCTTTCGCAGTCAGCGGGGTATATTTCACTTTGGTCGCATCGCCAAACACAGCCGCAGCCGTCGCACGACACACATCCACATCGATACCGGTAAACTTGCCGCCAGCATCTGCATAGGAGAAGCCCGGCAGGCCATCACTGATACCACATTGAACAAAACCTTTTTTCTTTATCGCATCCAGTGTGGTGCCTGCGTGTGCTTGCTGTGCAATACCAACCAGCGAGGCGGCAGCGATCAGCGTAGAGAGCATCATCTTTTTCATAAAGCATCCTGTGTGGCGGGATCATGTTGTTATGTTTGCGCACTTTAGTGTGCGTTTTTTCCTGTCTGTGGCGGTCAGCCATCCACGACTCTGCAAAGCTGATGCCAGGTTTGCAGAATCCTGAATTCGTATGAAAGAACGGTTAATAATCGGAAGCACTTAGAAAGTTCCGCTAATATGGCGCACCAAAAGGAAGCAAAGCGAGTCGACCCGATCACATTTAGTGCAAATAGTTTCACTATATAGGAGCAGTGTGAGCGCTCGCTCAGGCAGGAATGTATGAAGAGATTGCGTTGCTATTAAATGCGCAGAAAGTCACATACCCAGCAGTGGTGGGATGTACAGCGCGGCGACAGAGCGGATAAGCATTAAGTCAAATCAGAGCGGACGAAAGCGAGAGGGCGAAATATCACGCCAGCGATTGCAACTATAGTTACCATATTGCAGGAAAGTGTTTCACTATTTTTGTCGTGACTTTGTGCGACGATGCACAAATAAAAACGCCAGCCCGAAGGCTGGCGTAATTAACAGACAGAACTAAAAATCAGTTCATGCCGTATTTTTTCAATTTCTTACGCAGCGTACCGCGGTTGATACCCATCATCAGGGCAGCACGGGTCTGGTTGCCACGGGTATACTGCATCACCATGTCCAACAGAGGCTGCTCGACTTCAGCCAAAACCAGCTCATACAGGTCGCTCACATCCTGACCATTCAGTTGAGCAAAATAGTTCTTCAGTGCCTGTTTAACCGAATCACGCAAAGGTTTTTGAGTTACCTGATCCTGTGAGTTAACGGTAGAAACGGTCAGTACGTCAGAATTTACGCGTTGTTCGAACATAGTTCTTTCAGCTCTTTATTTCGTTACGCAAGATTTTCGAAGTATGCCTCCAACGCCTCCAGCTGTTCGCTGGCATCCTCAATGGCGTTGAATGTGCGCCGAAACTGGTCATTCGGGGCGTGCTCCTGCAGATACCAGGAGACGTGCTTTCGCGCTATACGGTATCCCTTGCCTGAACCGTAAAAGTCGTGCAGCTCACGTATATGCGAAACAAGCAAGCGCTTGACCTCTGCCATCGGCAGCGGGGCAAGCAACTCCCCAGTGTCCAGATAATGCTGGATTTCCCGGAAGATCCACGGTCTTCCCTGAGCAGCGCGTCCTATCATCAGAGCATCGGCCCCTGTATAGTCGAGCACCGCTCTGGCTTTATGCGGGTCAGTTATGTCTCCATTCGCGATAATCGGAATGGAGACACTCTGCTTAACTGTCCGAATGCTGTCATATTCAGCTTCTCCGTTGAACAGGCAGGCACGAGTGCGACCATGTATCGTCAGAGCCTGTATACCGCAGCGTTCAGCCAATTGGGCAATCGCGACACAGTTCCTGTTTTCAGGATCCCAGCCAGTACGAATTTTCAGCGTAACCGGCACATTCACTGCATTAACCACTGCGGAGAGAATGGACTCCACCACGGTGGGATATTGCAGCAAGGCTGAACCCGCCATCTTGCGGTTAACCTTCTTGGCAGGGCATCCCATATTAATGTCGATGACCTGTGCACCAGCCTCAACATTAATGCGTGCAGCTTGCGCCATTTCACTGGGATCGCAACCGGCAATTTGCACGGCGCGAATACCTGGCTCATCACTGTGAACCATACGTAATCGGGATTTGTCGCTAGCCCACACTTCCGGGTTAGAAGACAACATCTCAGAAACTGCCATGCCTGCACCCATTTCGTGACACAGCGCCCTGAACGGCCTGTCGGTAATACCGGCCATCGGTGCTGCAATCAGTCGATTTCTCAGCTGGAGGTTTCCAATACGCATGAAGTCAGAATGGCCATACTGTGTCTGCAAGGCGGCGTATATTACGCATTTTTGCCGGAAGATGAAAGGCCAAACTTTGAACAATCAGCAAGAAAGATCAATGAAATCCGGGTGATGATCGGGAGGAGTTATTATTGTTGTTATATATCAATGCGTTAATAGTTTATGCTGAAATTGTGAGCAAAAGTTTTTCCAGAAAAGTACGCCGATTAGCCAGATAAAAAACGTCACATGCCGTGATTAACGATACAAGCATCCATTTCAGATCGGAAAAGCCCGCAGCTTACGCTACGGGCTGGCTTAATCGTCTGTTAAGACACTTTGTGCCCGGCAGAGTCATATCAGAAAGGAGAGACAGGCGCTAAATTCAGGATTTAATCCCGGTAATCCGGCACCACTCCTCTTTCACCGCCACCGGGTCAAGCGTGAACTCATTAACATACGCTTCGCAGACGCTCTCCGCCTGGCTCTCTAACACGCCCGACAGGCCCAGATGGCCGCCAGACTTCGGCAGCACGCTGATCAGCGGGGCCAGTTCACGTAGTGGGCCGGCCAGAATATTGGCGACCACCACATCGGCCTGCAGATTGTCGGGTTGCTGGTGGGGCAGGTAGAGCGACAGGCGATCCGAGACGCCGTTGCGCTCAGCATTATCCCGGCTGGCCTGAATGGCCTGCGGATCGATATCAATACCAATCGCCTGAGACGCACCCAGCTTCAGTGCGGCGATCGCCAGGATCCCGGAGCCACAGCCAAAATCGATCACCGTTTTGCCTTCCAGATCCAGGCCATCAAGCCAGGTCAGGCAGAGCGAGGTGGTGGGATGGGTGCCGGTGCCGAATGCCAGGCCCGGATCGAGCATCACGTTGACGGCATCCGGATCCGGCACGTCACGCCAGCTTGGGCAGATCCAGAGACGCTCGCCGAAGCGCATCGGGTGGAAGTTTTCCATCCATTCGCGCTCCCAGTCTTTATCTTCGATCTGTTCGATCCGGTGACGAAAACCGGTGCCCAGCAGCGGATGCTGTTCCAGTTCGGCGGTAATGACGGCCATGTCAGTTTCGGCATCGAACAGGCCGATAACATCGGTATCGCCCCACAGGCGCGTTTCACCTGGCAGCGGCTCATACACCGGCGTGTCGTTGGTATCCTGAAAAGTCACTGAAACCGCACCGATGTCCATCAGCGCATCGCTCAGCGTCTCCGCGTGTGCACCTGAGCTGTTAATTTTGATTTGAATCCACGGCATAACGTCTCTCTTTCCGTCAGTGTTGCGGCGCGTCGACCGCTTGCGGCGCGCGTCCAAACAGGTTGCCCACTAAAAATGCCAGCAGGCTTAAAAGCAGTGAAGGCACGATGGGGTGAAAACCCAGAAGCTGCAGGTTAAGGCTCGCCATAAAAGCGTAACAGCCTCCCCCCACCACCATGCCAGTGATGGCCCCTGCGGCATTGGCGCGTTCCCAGTAGAGGCCCAGTACCAGCGGCCAGAGGAAAACCGCCTCAAGGCCGCCAAACGCCAGCAGGTTGAGCCAGATAATCATATCGGGCGGATTCCATGCCGCTATCAGCAGCAGGATACCCAGTGCGAAGGTAATGGTGCCAGATAACAGCCGCAGCCGCGTCTCATTTTCCAGCTGTTGCGGGGCGACGCGCAGATAGAGATCTTTGATCAGCGTAGCCGAAGCCTGTAACAGTTGAGCATTAATGGTCGACATGATCGCAGCCATCGGCGCTGCCAGAAACAGTCCGGCTGCTAACGGGGGCAGAACCGTAATCATCAGCGTCGGTATGACACTATCCGGCACCGTCAGATTCGGCAGCACCGCCCGGCCCAGCGCGCCGGCCAGATGCATGCCCAGCATCAGGATTACCACCACAATGGTGCCCAGAATAATGGCCCGATGGACGGCCTTGCTGTCTTTATAGGAGATACAGCGCACCGCAGTATGCGGCAGGCCAATCACCCCAAAGCAGACCAGCACGACAAACGAGCTGAGGAAGGTCGGTGTAATAATCTCGCCCGGCCCCTGAGGGGATAGCAAAGCAGGATCAATGTCATGCAGTTTCTGCACGGCCGTGCTGAGGCCGCCAGCCTGATGGATCACTGCGAACAGCAGCAGGAAGGTACCAATCAGCATCACGATGCCCTGCATCGCGTCATTGAGCACGCTGGCACGGAATCCGCCGAAAGCGGTATAGAGCGCGATAGTGCCGCCAAAAATCAGCAGACCCGTGTCATACGGAATGCCTGCGGCGGTTTCGAGCAGCCGCGCACCGCCAATAAACTGCACTGTCATGGCACCGATAAAGGCAATCAGCAGGCTCAGACTCGCCAGCCAGATCAGTAGCGGGCTCTGATAACGGGCATAGAGCATGTCATTCAGCGTCACCGCATTATGTTTACGCGCCAGAATGGCAAACTTTTTCCCCAGCACGCCCAGCGAGAGCCAGACGGCAGGCACCTGCACCATCGCCAGCAATACCCATCCCAGCCCATATTTGTAGGCGGCACCGGGACCGCCAATAAAGGAGCTGGCGCTGATATAGGTCGTGGTGAGCGTCATCGCCAGCACAAACCCGCCCATCGAGCGGCTGCCAAGGAAGTATTCAGTCAGGAAACTGCCTTCACGCCTTTTACGGACCGCAAAGACCGACAGCGCGGCAATCACGACCAGATAAATCAGTAACGGCAGGATAATTTCACTGTTCACTTTTATCCTCCAGCGGCATGTCGCGGAAAATGACCCGCACCATCATCCAGCACAGGAAAATGAACAACAGGGGAGCAAACAGACAGGAGAGTTCAAACCAGCGCGGCAGACCGGTGAACCCGATTTCGCTGCCACCCAGCCAGGCGGAGAGCCCCCAGGCAGCGAGCCAGAGCAGGGTGAGATAGAGCGACCAGCGCGCCTCTTTATGAGCCTGTATAAAACGAGCGTCCATGATTCAACCTTAACGCCAGCGGCAAAAGAAAAAGGCCGGATTAACCGGCCTCTGACTGACTCAGCGTTGCGATTACTTCTCGTGCAAGCCGAGTTTTTTCTCCAGATAGTGGATATTGGTTCCACCGTGCTGGAAGTTTTCGTCGGACATGATTTTCATCTGCAGTTCAACGTTGGTTTTGATACCGTCGATGATCAGTTCCGCCAGCGCATTTTTCATGCGGGCGATAGCCACGTCGCGCGATTCGCCATAGGTGATCAGTTTACCGATCATGGAATCGTAATAAGGCGGCACGGTGTAGCCTGAGTAAATATGCGACTCCCAGCGCACGCCAAAACCGCCTGGCGCGTGGAAGCGGGTGATTTTACCCGGGCTTGGCAGGAAGGTCACCGGATCTTCGGCGTTGATACGGCACTCGACCGCATGTCCGCGAATGATCACATCTTCCTGTTTGATCGACAGAGGCTGGCCCGCAGCAATGCGCAGCTGCTCTTTGATCAGGTCGACACCGGTGATCATCTCGGTCACAGGATGTTCTACCTGAATACGGGTGTTCATCTCAATGAAGTAGAACTCACCGTTTTCATACAGGAACTCAAAGGTGCCTGCGCCGCGGTAGCCGATCTCAATACAGGCCTGGGAACAGCGATTCCCGATAAAGCGACGCTGTTCTTCTGTGATGCCTGGGCCTGGTGCTTCTTCGACGACTTTCTGGTGACGACGCTGCATGGAGCAGTCACGTTCGCCCAGATAGATCGCGTTGCCCTGACCGTCGGCCAGTACCTGAATCTCGATGTGGCGCGGATTCTCCAGATACTTCTCCATGTAGACCATGTCGTTGTTGAAAGCCGCTTTGGCTTCCGCTTTCGTCATGTTGATGGATTCTTCCAGATCTTTGTCGCCACGCACTACGCGCATACCACGACCGCCGCCGCCGCCAGACGCTTTGATGATGACCGGATAACCGATGCGCTTAGCAAAGGCACGGTTTTTTTCCATATCATCGGTCAGCGAACCGTCAGAACCCGGTACAGTCGGGACGCCTGCTTTCTTCATCGCATTGATTGCAGAAACTTTGTCACCCATCAGGCGAATAGTGTCTGCTTTCGGGCCGATAAAGATAAAGCCGGAGCGCTCAACCTGCTCAGCGAAATCGGCATTCTCAGAGAGGAAGCCGTAGCCAGGGTGAATCGCCACCGCGCCGGTGATCTCTGCTGCAGAGATCAACGCCGGGATGTTGAGGTAACTTTTAACTGACTGCGCCGGGCCGATGCAGACGGTTTCGTCTGCCAGCAGCACGTGCTTCAGGTCTCGATCCGCGCTTGAGTGTACCGCAACAGTCTTGATGCCCAGTTCTTTACAGGCACGCAGAATGCGCAGTGCGATCTCACCACGGTTAGCAATAACAATTTTATCCAGCATGATCTGCCCCGTTACTCGATGATAACCAGTGGCTCGTCAAATTCGACCGGCTGACCGCTTTCAACCAGGATAGCTTTCACCACGCCTGATTTGTCAGCTTCGATCTGGTTCATCATTTTCATGGCTTCGACGATGCACAATGTATCGCCAGCATTCACTTTCTGGCCGACTTCCACAAAGGCTTTCGCATCCGGGCTCGGCGTACGGTAGAAGGTGCCTACCATTGGTGAACGCACGATGTGACCGCTGATCTCAGCCGGTGCCGCTTCGGCAACGGCTGTTACAGGGGCAACCGCTGTCGCAAGAGCAGGCTGTGGAGCTGGCGCAGCGTAAGCCTGCTGCATCATCGGGTAACCTGTGTTGACAGGTGCACGGCTGATGCGAACGGACTCTTCACCTTCGGAGATTTCCAGCTCAGAAATGCCAGACTCTTCAACCAGTTCGATCAGTTTTTTAATTTTACGAATATCCATGAGTGGGGTTCCGTACTCAGTTTGATTAATTAGATTGCGACAGGCGTTTTACTGCCGTTTGTAAAGCCCATGTGTAGCCGTCAGCGCCAAGCCCACAGATCACGCCAGCAGAAACATCAGAAAGATAGGAGTGATGGCGGAAGGGCTCGCGGGCATGCACATTTGAGAGATGAACCTCGATGAACGGTATTTCTACCGCCAGCAGGGCATCACGTAGTGCGACACTGGTATGGGTAAACGCGGCAGGATTAATGATGATGTAATCCACATTGCCTTTGGCCTCATGAATGCGATCAATCAGCTGAAATTCAGCATTGGTCTGCAGGTGGCTCAACTCCACATTCAGCTGGTCTGCCTGACGCGTCAAATCGTCTACGATCTGACGCAGCGTGGTATGACCATACTTCTCAGGTTCACGTGTTCCCAACAGATTCAGGTTGGGCCCGTTTAAAAGCAGAATATGTAATTTATGCGTCATCTTGCTGCCATCTCCCGCAATCATTGAGGCATCGCGTAAAATACCTTGCGAATCTTCATTTGTCACCTTTCAGGATGAAAAAGAAGAGCCGACGAGCAATAAAGCCGGGCATTATATCCGTTTCGTGTCATTTCGCAGCAAAATACTGGTCTTATCTGCGAAGATGATCGGATGTGGCCTGCGGGCCACATCTTTTATCAGAAAACAGCAGAGGAAAACAACGGGTGAAGCGCTAGCGGGGCCACCATTTGAGAAATTTTTTGTAACGCCACGCTAACAGTATCGCAGCAAGCAGGGCATAGATAAGTGGCTGGGGAGACAGGATTTTCACTGACCAGATATAGTGAATCGGCACCAGGATAGCGACAAGATAGACCGCGTTATGCAGGGTTTGCCAGCGCTTACCGAGCTTACGCTGCGCGCGCTGGAACGAGGTGACCGCCAGGGCCAGTAATATCAGCCAGCTGATAATCCCCAGTGTGAGATAAGGACGGGAGATCAGCTCGCTGCCCAGCAGACGCAGGTTGTCAGCACCCAGCTCCAGCAGGTAGTAGCTCAGCAGATGAATAGACGCCCAGACAAATGTCCAGACGCCGAGCAGACGACGGGTGCGGATTAACAGCGGCTGCCTGCCGTAACGTGCCAGCGGTGAGACCAGCAGCGTACCCAGCAGCAGTTTCAGCGCCATGCGGCCGGTAAAGTGCTGAATATCTTTTGCCGGGTCCGCGCTCAGGCCACCCTGCATCGCCGCAAGGATCAGATAAACCAGCGGCAACAGGGCCGCCAGATGCAGAATCACCTTGAGCCATGTGATCTGTTTTATCGACAGGCGGACCACTTAGTAATTCTCCCGTAAATCCATGCCACGGTAGAGCGACGCCACCTGTTCGGCATAGCCGTTAAACAGCAGCGTTGGCTGACGTTCGACCTTCAGACTGCCGCCAGGGCCAATAAACCGCTCCGTCGCCTGCGACCAGCGAGGGTGATTGACGTGCGGATTTACGTTGGCATAAAAGCCATATTCATCGGCGGCAATCTGGTTCCAGGTGGTTGGAGGCTGTTTGTCGGTCAGCGTGATTTTGACGATCGACTTAATGCCTTTGAAGCCATATTTCCACGGCACGGTCAGACGAATCGGCGCGCCATTCTGCGGCGGCAGCGCTTTGCCATAAACGCCGGTGGTGAGTATCGTCAGCGGATGCATCGCCTCATCCATACGCAAACCTTCGACATAGGGATAGTTGAGGCCGCCACCAATAAAGCGATCTTTCTGGCCCGGCATCTGCTCCGGATCGTAGAGCGTCTGGAAGGCGACAAAGCGCGCTTTGCTGGTGGGTTCCGCCAGCGAGAGCAGTTTATTCAGCTCAAAGCCTATCCAGGGCACTACCATCGACCACGCCTCTACACAGCGCATGCGATAGATTCGCTGCTCCATGGCAAAGCGTTTAAAGATGTCATCCATATCCAGCGTCACAGGCTTAGCCACTTCGCCATCAATGGTCAGTTTCCAGGGTTCCGTTTTCAGCGTACCCGCATTGGCCGCCGGATCGGCCTTATCCAGCCCGAACTCATAGAAGTTGTTATAGCCAGAAACTTTATCCGCCGGCGTTAAGGTCAGATCGGCCTGGTACTGCGCGGGTTTGGTAAAGTCCAGCGCCCGGCCTGCTGGTGCAGGAGGTCGGTCGTTGCCTTTGAACCAGCTGAGAATATCGGCATTCGCCACGCCCGGCATACCCATTGCCGCAGCGCTCAGTCCCAGCGTTTTCAGCACCTGGCGGCGCTTCATATTAAAAATGCTTTCCGGCGTTACGTCGGCTTCGGTCAGGCAGGGTATGCGTTTCATTGGGCTTCTCCAGACAGGATGTCATCATCCAGCATGATGACTATCGCTGATATCAGCCAGTTTCGCCGTGAAAATGTGAAATTTCCTGGCTGGCCATCCGATGAGAATGCACCGAAAAGTGTCGGGATTATCATCAGCGATGATTTCACGGGGATATACTTCGGCTTCATGCGTCCGGGCACTGTCGACAGCGGCAAATTATGCTATTTTGCTCGCGTTTTCGTCAGGCTGACGGTACAAGGTTGGGTGATCCGGTTATCACCGCAGTAATACAGGCACAGGGATGCGATTAACCACAAAATTATCTGCGTTTATTACCTTTTTAAGCTTGCTGGCAATGTCATTGATGCTGGCTGGCTGCGCATTCAGTGTTTTCTGGTTCAGTCATCAGCGGGTTGAACATCGGGCACAGGTACTGGCGACGGAGGTCGATCAGGCGATGTTTACCGAGACGCCAGCCGAGCTGCATAACTGGCTCATGCGTATGATGCCGATCATGAATGCTGAGCAGATCTCCCTTCACAACGGCAGACAGACTTTCCTTACCCTCTCCCGACACGAAAATCAGATGCTGGAAGACGAGCCCAATCGTTTTTTCCAGGTCGATGTGCCATTGATGCATCAGACCGGTTTACACCTGCGGGTCGTGACCCTTGATCCTGCTAAAACCTGGCTGCGATCCATCACCGGAACCTACACGCTGGGGATTCTGTTTAGCGTCATGCTGGTGATGAGTCTGGTGCTGCTGATGATGCATCGCTGGCTTAGTCGTCAGTGGCGTGGCATGGAGCATCTTGAAGTGCGTGCAGAGGCGATTATCAGCGGTGAGCGCGGGGTCGTGCCGAAGCGGGGCGTGGATGAGTGGCCACCCAGGGCGAGCCGCGCGATGGATGTATTGCTGGCGGATTTGCAGGAAGCGGGCGAACAGCGTCTGCGTATCGACACGCTGATCCGGACCTTTGCCGCACAGGATGGCCGCACCGGCCTCAACAACCGGCTCTTCTTTGATAACCAGCTCGCCACTCTGCTGGAGGATCAGGAGGATGTCGGCACGCACGGCGTGGTAATGATGGTACGCCTGCCCGATCTGGACACGCTGAAAGATGCGCTGGAGCCGGGGCTGGTGGAGGAATACCTGTTTAATTTCGTTAACATGCTCTCCACCTTTGTGCTGCGCTATCCCGGCGCCTTGCTGGCACGCTATTTCCGCAGTGATTTTGCCGTGTTGCTGCCGCATCGCAGCCTCAAAGAGGCAAACAGTATTGCCGACCAGCTGATTAATGCCGTCGATTCTCTGCCGCCGATGCGTATGGTGAACCGCGATGATCTGATCCATATCGGTATCAGTGCCTGGCACAGCGGACAGACCGTACCGCAGGTGATGGAAAATGCCGAAATGGCCACCCGACGTGCAGCACTATTAGGCGGCAACAACTGGACCAATGGTGCCGGAAATCCTCAGGATGCCGGACGGGGAAGTGTGCGCTGGCGAACCCTGCTGGAGAATACGCTCAGCCGGGGCGGTCCAAGGCTCTACCATAAACCCACCGTCAATATTGAGGGTAAGGTACAGCATCGGGTGATGCTGACCCGCATCTTCGACGGTGATAAAGAGGTGCTCGCTGCAGAGTACATGCCGCTGGTTCAGCAGCTCGGCATGGCGGATGCCTGGGACCGTCAGCTGATGACGCGCATCGCAGCACTTTCTGAACTCTGGCCGGAAGAGACGCTGGTCATCCCGGTGACGATTAACTCGCTCCTGCACCGCTCATTTGTACTCTGGCTACAGAACATGCTGCTGCAGTGCCCTAAATCACAAAGAAAACGATTTTTATTTGAACTTGCCGAGGCAGATGTTTGTCAACACATCAACCGCTTAGCGCCCGTATTCCGCGCACTGAAAGCGTTTGGCTGTCGGGTTGCGGTAAATCAGGCGGGACTGACCGTGGTCAGCAGCGCCTATATACGCCAGCTGCCGCTGGAACTGATCAAGCTGGATGCCGGGCTGGTGCGCAACATTGAGCGTCGGACCGAAAATCAGCTGTTTGTGCAGAGTCTGCTTGAAGTCTGTAAGTGCACAGGCATTCAGGTGTTTGCTACCGGCGTCCGCACAAAAGCGGAGTGGCAGACATTAGTGGCGCTGGGTGTAGCGGGCGGGCAGGGCGACTTTTTTGCCCCTTCGCTTCCGGTTAACAGTAACGTGAAGAAGTATTCTCAACGTTACCGTATTTAATGAATTTCCGTCGTTATGACGGAAAACTGCGGTTTTTTTTAATGTTTAGCCGCGTCCGGACCCCTGACCCTGAAGCCGGAAATGTTAGATTTTATGTCGGACAGGGCAAAGGGAAATCGCGTGAAATGCAGTGCTGATGGCGTCTGGTCGCCATTCTGCCGTTGTGGATCGCAGGTTCAGACGACTTAAACGCAATCAGGCGTCTTTTTTCACCGAAGCAGAACGTTTTTGCGCCTTGTGGCAGCTTCGTGTGGTTGGTAAAGTAAGCGGATTTTATTTTCCGCCCCCAGCTTGCAGGATTATCTCTTAGATGTTTAAAAAATTTCGTGGCATGTTTTCCAATGACTTGTCCATTGACCTGGGTACTGCGAATACCCTGATTTACGTAAAAGGACAGGGCATCGTGCTGAACGAGCCTTCTGTGGTCGCTATTCGTCAGGACCGTGCCGGTTCGCCGAAAAGCGTCGCTGCCGTGGGTCATGACGCCAAACAGATGCTCGGCCGTACGCCAGGCAACATCGCAGCTATCCGTCCGATGAAAGATGGCGTTATCGCTGACTTCTTCGTGACCGAAAAGATGCTGCAGCACTTCATTAAGCAGGTTCACAGCAACAGCTTTATGCGTCCCAGTCCACGTGTGCTGGTCTGCGTACCCGTTGGCGCCACGCAGGTAGAACGTCGTGCAATTCGTGAATCCGCTCAGGGTGCAGGCGCGCGTGAAGTCTTCCTGATTGAAGAGCCGATGGCAGCAGCGATTGGTGCAGGCCTGCCTGTGTCTGAAGCGACCGGTTCCATGGTCGTCGATATCGGTGGCGGTACGACAGAAGTGGCGGTGATCTCCCTTAACGGTGTGGTCTACTCCTCATCTGTTCGTATTGGTGGCGATCGCTTCGATGAAGCTATTATTAATTATGTGCGTCGTAACTACGGTTCACTGATCGGTGAAGCGACCGCAGAACGTATTAAGCATGAGATCGGTTCAGCCTATCCGGGTGACGAAGTCCGTGAAATTGAAGTCCGTGGCCGTAACCTGGCAGAAGGTGTACCGCGTGGCTTCACGCTGAACTCCAACGAAATTCTGGAAGCGCTGCAGGAGCCGTTAACCGGCATCGTTAGCGCGGTGATGGTTGCCCTTGAGCAGTGTCCGCCAGAGCTGGCTTCTGATATCTCGGAGCGCGGCATGGTGCTGACCGGTGGTGGTGCGTTACTGCGCAACCTGGATCGCCTGCTGATGGAAGAGACGGGTATTCCTGTCGTGGTTGCTGAAGATCCGCTGACCTGTGTGGCTCGCGGTGGCGGCAAGGCGCTGGAAATGATCGACATGCATGGCGGCGATTTGTTCAGCGAAGAATAATTGCCTCAACCGGCTGAGAACGCAATGATCATGCGAGGGAGTGGCATGTGAACCGGCGAAATCTGTGCCGGTACAGTGCGTTCAGCCCAGGGGAGCACGGTGTTTTGCCGTCGCTTCCTCTCCTGTTGTCGAGGATCACGCAGATTATATGAAGCCGATTTTTAGCAGGGGGCCTTCCCTGCAGTTGCGTCTTTTTCTGGCGGTAATTGTGGCGATTGCCATCATCATTGCCGACAGCCGTGTGGGTTCGTTTACCCAAATACGCAACTATCTGGATACGTCGGTCAGTCCGTTTTACTTCCTGGCCAATGGGCCACGTCAGCTGCTGGATGGCGTATCTGAGTCGCTGGCGTCCCGTCAGCAACTGGAGCAGGAAAACAAAGCGTTACGTCGTGAGCTCTTCCTGAAAAACAGTAACCTGCTAATGCTGGGGCAATATAAGCAGGAAAACGCGCGTCTGCGTGAACTGCTGGGTTCACCGCTGCGTCAGGATGAGCAAAAGATGGTGACGCAGGTGATCTCCACCGGCACCGATCCTTATACCGACCAGGTTGTGATCGACAAAGGCAGCGTCAACGGTGTCTATGAAGGTCAGCCGGTCATCAGTGATAAAGGTGTGGTGGGGCAGGTCATCGCCGTCGGACAACTCACCAGCCGTGTTCTGCTGATTTGTGATGCGTCACACGCCCTGCCAATTCAGGTACTGCGTAATGACATTCGTGTGATTGCCGCCGGTAATGGCTGTACTGAAGATCTCCAGCTTGAGCATCTGCCAGGTAATACGGACATTCGCGTCGGCGATGTACTGGTGACTTCCGGTATTGGTGGCCGTTTCCCTGAGGGGTATCCGGTCGGTGTGGTCTCCTCGGTGAAAGTGGATACCCAGCGCGCTTACACGGTGATTCAGGCGCATCCGACCGCCGGTCTGCAGCGTCTGCGTTACCTGCTGCTGCTGTGGGGTGCCGATCGCAATGGCGATATGCCACTGCCGCAGGATGAAGTGCACCGCGTCGCGAACGAGCGTCTGATGCAGATGATGCCGCAGGTCTTGCCACCTGCCGGTGAAATGGGCCCGCCAGCGCCTGCCACGCAGATGGGACCGCCTGCACCGTCAGCCAGCAGCAGCGGACAGAGCGGCTCTTCGCGTTCACGCGGGGGCCAGCCTTGAGTCGATATCGTAGCCAGGGACGTTGGGTCATCTGGCTCTCTTTCCTGGTTGCGTTAGTCCTGCAGATCATGCCCTGGCCGGAAGAGATTTATATGTTCCGGCCTTCGTGGCTGCTGCTGATCCTCATCTATTGGGTGCTCGCACTGCCGCATCGGGTGAATGTCGGTAGCGGATTTGTGCTGGGTGCCATCATGGATCTGATTGCCGGATCCACGCTCGGTGTGCGCGCACTGGCGCTCAGTATCATCGCCTACCTGATTGCCTTTAAGTTCCAGTTATTCCGCAACTTAGCGTTGTGGCAGCAAGCGTTAATGGTTATGGTGCTGTCACTGGCGATGGATGTGATTGTCTTCTGGGCAGAATTCCTGGTAATCAACGTTTCATTCCGACCTGAAATTTTCTGGAGCAGTGTCGTCGACGGTATTCTCTGGCCCTGGCTATTCTTATTAATGAGAAAAATTCGTCGTCAGTTCGCTGTTCAATAAGGAAATTTATGGTAACCCTCTATCTTGCTTCCGGTTCACCGCGTCGTCGTGAGCTGTTAACTCAACTTGGCCTGACCTTTGAGCGCATCGTGACTGACGTTGAAGAGCAACGTCAGCCGAATGAAGCGGCGGAGATCTATGTCCGCCGTCTGGCAAATGACAAAGCGCAGGCGGGTGTCAGACTGGCCGCGCAGGATCTGCCGGTGCTGGGCGCGGATACCATTGTGGTGCTGAATGGCGAAGTGCTGGAAAAACCGCGCGATGCCGGCCACGCCCACGCGATGCTGCGCAAACTGTCCGGTCATACGCATCAGGTTATGACGGCGGTGGCGCTGGCCGACAGCCAGCAGGCGCTGGATTGCGTCGTGACCACTGATGTGACATTCCGCACCTTAACTGAGGCCGACATCGACGACTATATCGCTACCGGCGAACCGATGGATAAAGCGGGTGCATACGGTATTCAGGGCAGGGGAGGAAACTTTGTCCGCAAAATTAATGGAAGCTACCATGCAGTGGTGGGATTACCCCTGGTTGAGACAGCGGAGCTGATCAGCCACTTCCAGTCACTGCGTGCTGTAAGAGGTCAACATGACGGCTGAATTACTGGTTAACGTCACGCCTTCTGAAACCCGTGTTGCCTATATCGACGGCGGCATCCTTCAGGAAATCCATATTGAGCGTGAAGCGCGGCGCGGCATTGTTGGCAATATTTATAAAGGACGGGTAAGCCGTGTTCTGCCCGGCATGCAGGCCGCCTTCGTCGATATCGGCCTGGAAAAAGCGGCCTTTCTGCACGCCTCAGACATCATGCCGCATACTGAATGTGTGGCAGGTGACGAAAAGAAAAACTTTATCGTACGCGATATCGCCGAGCTGGTCCGTCAGGGACAGGATCTGGTGGTTCAGGTGGTCAAAGATCCGCTGGGCACCAAAGGCGCCCGCCTGACCACGGACATTACCCTGCCTTCGCGTTACCTGGTCTTTATGCCGGGCGCCTCGCACGTCGGTGTCTCGCAGCGTATTGAGAGTGAGAAAGAGCGCGATCGGCTTAAAGCGGTGGTGGCTGACTACTGTGACGACCTCGGCGGCTTTATCATCCGCACCGCCGCAGAAGGGATCGGCGAAGAGGAACTGGCGCAGGACGCCGCTTTTCTCAAACGTCTCTGGACCAAAGTCAGCGAGCGTAAAAAGCGTAACCAGACCCGCTGCCTGCTCTACGGCGAGCTGGCGCTGGCCCAGCGTATTCTGCGTGATTTTGCAGGCGCCGCGCTGGATCGCATCCGGGTCGATTCGCGTCTGACCTGCGACATGCTGGTGGAATTTACCGGTGAATATATCCCGGAAATGGCCGGTAAGCTGGAGCTCTACAACGGCAAACAGCCTATTTTCGACCTGTTTGACGTGGAAAATGAGATTCAGCGCTCGCTGGATCGCAAAGTTGAACTAAAGTCAGGCGGATATCTGATCATCGATCAGACCGAAGCGATGACGACTATCGATATCAACACCGGTGCATTTGTCGGCCATCGCAATCTGGATGAGACGATCTTTAATACCAATGTTGAGGCCACTCAGGCCATTGCGCGTCAGCTGCGACTGCGTAATCTGGGCGGCATCATCATTATCGACTTCATCGACATGAGCAATGAAGATCATCGGCGCCGCGTACTGCACTCACTGGAAAGTGCGCTCAGTAAAGATCGGGTCAAAACCGGTATCAATGGTTTCTCGGCGCTGGGGCTGGTGGAGATGACGCGTAAGCGAACCCGTGAAAGTATTGAGCACGTTCTGTGTCAGGACTGCCCGGTCTGCAAAGGGCGCGGCACGCTGAAAACGGTTGAAACCGTCTGCTATGAAATCATGCGCGAGATTGTCCGGGTTCATCACGCCTATGATTCTGACCGTTTTCTGGTCTATGTTTCGCCGACGGTCGGTGAGGCGTTAAAAACCGACGAGTCTCATGCACTGGCTGAAGTGGAAATCTTTGTCGGCAAGCAGGTTAAAGTTCATGTCGAAGCGCTCTACACTCAGGAGCAGTTCGACGTGGTGATGATGTAACGCCAGTCCGTCACCGGTTTCTTCGGATATCGGGCTGAAAAATCGCCCTTGTTTGGGATAAAATGCGCGTTTTTAACGCTTTTATCTGGAGACGGTCGGGTATGAGAACCAACTATCCGTCGTTTACGGAACACAAGGAGAGGCGTGAGTGAGGCAGTTGCCGAGGATTTTGTTACTGCTGGTCGCGGCAATCATCGTGATTGTCGCGCTGCTGGTCAGCGGATTGCGTCTGGTGATGCCGCATCTCGACAGCTATCGCAGTAACCTTCTGCAATTCATCTCCGATCGCAGCGGAGTGCCGGTTAACGCCAGCCAGTTAGAGGGCAAATGGGAGAACTTTGGCCCCACTCTGCAGGTTCGCGATCTCAGCGTCGATCTGCAGGAGAACGGCAAGCTCACCATCAATCGCATTAATCTGGCGCTCGACGTCTGGCAATCCCTGCTGCACTGGCGCTGGCAGTTCCGCGACCTGACCTTCTGGCAGCTGCATCTCGACACCAATCGTCCGCTGCTCGACAATGACAAAGAGAAAAACAGCTTCCGTCCGGCGCAGATTAACGAACTCTTCCTGCGGCAGTTTGACCACTTCGACCTGCGTGACAGCACCATCCGTTTCCGCACCCCCTCCGGCCAGCATGCCGAGCTGGCGATCCCGCGACTCACCTGGGTCAATGAAAATAATCGCCACCGGGCCGAAGGCGAAGTCAGTCTGTCGAGCTTTACCGGCCAGCACGGCGTGGTACAGGTACGACTCGATCTCAACGACAGCAACGGTTTACTCAATGATGGGCGTATCTGGATGCAGGCCGACGACGTCGACATGCGTCCGTGGCTGGGCCGCTGGGTGCGCGACAATACCCGGCTGGACAGCGCCCGCTTCAGCCTGGCGGCGTGGGTAAACCTGCGCGATGGCGACATCTATGCCGGCGATCTTCTGCTGCGCAAGGGCGGCGCCAGCTGGCAGGGCGAGACCGGACGACACCGCATCGAGGTCGATGGGCTCACCGCGCACCTCTCACGTTTCCAGAATGGCTGGGTGGTCAATGTGCCGCAGACCCGGCTCAGCACCGACGGCGAATCCTGGCCCGCCGGTCACTTCTCGCTGTTATGGCGTCCTGAAGATAAGCAGATGCTGGGACCGGATGGTCAGCCGGAAGTGCGGGTTCGCGCCACACAGCTGGTTTTGAGTCATATTGCGCCGATCGTTCCGCTGTTTGCGCCACTCTCGCCGGCGCTGTTTGAAAACTGGCAGACGCTGCAGCCACAGGGCACCATTGATGGCCTGGCGCTGGATATTCCGTTACAGCAGCCTGAAAAAACCCGCGTCCAGGTGAAGTGGCGTGATTTCAGCTGGCAGCACTGGAAACTGTTGCCGGGCATCAGCCATCTAAGCGGTGAAGCGCGCGGCAGCCTGAGCAATGGTCAGGTCAGTGTGGATATGGGCGCGGCGACCGTTCCCTATGGCGATATGTTCCAGGCACCGTTAGAAATTAAGCGGGTGACCGGTGCACTGCGCTGGCTTAAAGATGAACATGGCCTGACGCTGGCGGGTGAAAACCTTGACCTCGAAGCGCGTTCGCTCTGGGCACGCGGCGACTTCAGCTACCAGCAGAATAGCGGCGGTGAGCCTCGTCTGGATATCCTGGCCGGTATCCGGCTGACCGATGCGGGCGATGCCTGGCGCTACTTCCCGGTACCGCTGATGGGTAACAGCCTGACGCACTATCTGAGTGGGGCAGTGAAGGGCGGCAAGGTGGACAACGCCACGCTGCTGTTTGCCGGTAACCCGGCGCTGTTCCCGTTCAAGCATAATGATGGCATGTTCCAGGTCTGGGTGCCGCTTCGCCAGGCGACCTATGAATTTCAGCCCAAATGGCCGGCATTGAGCAATCTCGATATCGACCTCAATTTCCTGAACGATGGTCTGTGGATGAAAGCGCCAGAGGCCCGACTGGGTGAAGTGGACGCGCGCAACGTCACGGCGGTTATCCCGGACTACCTGAAAGAAAAACTGATCGTTGATGGCGATATCAGTGGTGAAGGCCAGCAGATCGCAGACTATTTCGACCAGTCGCCGCTGAAACCGTCACTGGGTGCCGCGCTGGAGCAGCTGCAAATTAAAGGCCGCGTCGGCGGTCACCTGAATCTGGATATTCCGCTGGATGGCCAGCAGGTACATGCCCGCGGCAATGTCGATCTGAACAATAATTCGCTGTTTATCAAACCGTTAAAAACCACGATTAATAACCTCTCAGGCCGCTTCCGTTACGACAACGGCAATCTGGCCAGTGAGGACCTGCGGGCAAACTGGTTCGGTCAGCCGATGGGCGTCCGTTTCAGCACCAAAGAGAATCCGGACGACTTTGGCGTTAACGTCAAACTTCAGGGCGACTGGCAACCCGCGAAAATCAGCCAGATTCCGGCCGCTGTCAGCAAACAGCTGGGCGGGCATCTTCCCTGGCAGGGCGACGTTAATATTACGCTGCCTCATCATGGTGGAGCGCGTTATGACGTCGCGCTGAACGGGAATGCCAAAGAAGTAAGTAGTCACTTACCTGCGCCGCTCGACAAGAAAGCCGGTGAGGCGATGCCCGTCGCCATCCAGGCCAGCGGGGACCTGAATCATTTCGATCTTAGCGGCAGCGTCGATGCTAACCATCGCTTCAACAGCCGCTGGTTGCTGGAGCCGACGCTGCGTGTTGACCGCGGCATCTGGCTGAATGATGCCCGGAAAACACCTGCGCTGCCGGATCATCCCGGCATGGTGCTGAACCTGCCCGCGCTGGATGGCGAGGCCTGGGTAGCGATGATGGCTTCCGGCGGTTCTGCAGGTGCGGGTTTGGCAGGCGGCGGCAGCGACTTCCAGACGGGTGGCGTCTCGCTGCCGGGTAACATGACTCTGCGCAGCCCGGCGGTCACGCTGGCGGGGCAGCAATGGCATGAGGTTGAAGCAACACTGGCTCAGCGTTCTGGCGGTAATGGCCAGGTCAGCGTCAATGCGAAAGAGCTGCGTGGTGCGCTGACAATGGCGCCAAAAGCACCGTGGCAGGTGAACCTGGATTACCTCTACTACAATCCGCAGTGGGATAACGATGCAGGCAAGGGCGGCAACACGCCTCCTCAGCAAGCCACGAAGATCAACTTCAGTCAGTGGCCCGCCCTGCAGTTACGCTGCAAAGAGTGCTGGGTGCTGGGACAGAAATATGGTCAGGTATCCGCGACGCTGCAACCTAAAGGAGATACGTTAGCGCTTACTAACGGGAAAGTGGATACCGGCAGTTCGCAGCTGAAAATCAATGGGGAGTGGGTCAACCGTCCGGAAGACCAGCGCACCTCGCTGAAGGGCACGCTCAAGGGGCCGAATATTAATAACGCGACCAACTGGTTTGGCGTCAACACGCCGCTGCGGGATGCGCCCTTTGATATTGCGTATGACCTGCACTGGCGATCTGCACCGTGGCAGCCCTCGGCAGAGACGCTGAGCGGTACCCTGAAGACGCACTTTGGCAAAGGCCAGATCGCAGACGTGAATACCGGCACGGCGGGGAAAATCCTGCGGCTGGTGAGCTTTGATGCGCTGCTGCGCAAGCTGCGCTTCGACTTCAGCGACACCTTCACCAACTCGTTCTATTTCGATTCGATTAACGGCACCGCCTGGATCGAAAACGGCATGATGCGCACCGACAACCTGCTGGTGGATGGGCTGGAAGCGGACATCGCGATGCAGGGTAACCTCGACCTGGTGAAGCGTCAGATCGACATGGAAGCGGTGGTTGCCCCTGAAATATCCGCCTCAGTCGGTGTGGCAACCGCCTTCGCCATTAATCCGGTGATTGGCGCGGCGGTATTTGCCGCCAGTAAAGTTCTGGGACCGCTGTGGAACAGGATATCGCTGCTGCGTTATCACATCAGTGGCCCGCTGGATAAACCGGAAATCAATGAAGTGCTGCGTAAACCGCGTGAAACAGACAACAAGTGAATTTGACGCCGTACCGGAATTACCGCAGGCTATGATTATCTGAGCACATAATGAGTGAGAAACGATGACTCTGAACCTGGTAAGTGAGCAGTTACTGACTGCTAACGGCATTAATCAGCAGGACCTATTTTCCCTGTTAGGGCAGCTTTCAGAACGTCGTCTGGATTATGCCGATCTCTATTTTCAGTCCAGCTTTCACGAATCCTGGGTGCTGGAAGACAAAATCATAAAAGATGGCTCCTACCATATCGATCAGGGTGTGGGCGTTCGCGCGGTTAGCGGTGAGAAAACCGGCTTCGCCTATGCAGACCAGATTACGCTGAATGCGCTGCGTCTCTCCTCTGAAGCGGCACGCAGCATCGTGCGCGAACAGGGCAATGGCAAGGCACACACGCTGTCTGCCGTGATGAACCGTTCCCTCTATTCGGCGGTCGATCCGCTGAGCAGCCTGACGCGTGAAGACAAAATTGCCCTGCTGCACCGCGTTGATAAAGTGGCCCGTGCAGCTGACCCGCGCGTACAGGAAGTGAATGCCAGCCTGACCGGTGTTTATGAGCAGGTACTGGTAGCCGCGACTGACGGCACGCTGGCGGCAGACGTTCGTCCGCTGGTTCGCCTCTCTATCAGCGTTCAGGTTGAAGACCAGGGCAAACGTGAGCGCGGCGCAAGCGGCGGCGGCGCACGTACCGGTTATGCGTTCTTCCTTGAAGATGAAAATGGCGACGTGCGCGCTGACGCCTGGGCGCGTGAAGCGGTGCGCATGGCGCTGGTTAATCTCTCTGCCGTGGCGGCTCCTGCTGGCGCATTGCCGGTGGTGCTGGGTGCGGGCTGGCCTGGCGTCCTGCTGCATGAAGCGGTCGGACACGGTCTGGAAGGTGACTTCAACCGCCGTGGCACCTCGGTGTTCAGCGGTAAAATCGGTCAGCAGGTTGCGTCTGAACTCTGTACCGTGGTGGATGACGGCACCCTTGAAGGGCTGCGCGGTTCACTGGCGGTGGATGATGAAGGCGTTCCCGGTCAGTACAACATGCTGATTGAGAATGGTGTGCTGAAAGGCTACATGCAGGACAAGCTGAATGCGCGTCTGATGGGTGTCAGCCCGACCGGTAACGGACGCCGTGAATCTTACGCGCATCTGCCGATGCCGCGCATGACCAACACCTATATGCTGGCAGGTAAATCATCGCCGCAGGATATTATTGAAAGTGTTGAGTACGGCATCTATGCGCCGAACTTTGGTGGCGGTCAGGTGGATATCACCTCCGGCAAATTTGTCTTCTCAACCTCAGAGGCTTATCTGATTGAGAACGGCAAAATCACCAAACCGGTCAAAGGGGCTACGCTGATTGGCTCCGGCATTGAAGCGATGCAGCAGATCTCGATGGTAGGTAATGACCTGGCGCTGGATAAAGGCGTGGGCGTCTGCGGTAAAGAGGGTCAGAGCCTGCCGGTCGGTGTCGGTCAGCCTACCCTCAAGCTGGATAAACTGACCATCGGCGGCACCGCCTGATTTGACCCCAACAACCCGCCGCCCGGCGGGTTGTCAGCTTTTACGGTGCTGTTGATACTGCTCGGCCACCTGTTCAAAATAACCGGTCAGATAATCGATACAGACCTGCACTTTAAGCGGCAACTTATCCTTCTCGGTATAGAGCGCATAGACCGGACGCGGATCGGACTGATACTGCGGAAACAGAATATCGATCTCGCCTGCGGTAATCTCATCAATCACCCACATCATCGGCACATAGGCGATGCCATTGCCCGACTTCAGCCAGCGGATCAGCGTCAGCGAATCATTAGTCACGAAACGCCCCTGTGGTGCCAGGCGGGTTACCAGGCCTTCCGGCGCAATCAGCTCGAAATTGTTGTCGGGCCGAACGCTATATTCCAGCCAGGAAAAATTATCAATGTCACCCGGCTTCTCCGGCGTGCCGTGCTGCGCCAGATAGCTTTTGGCGGCGCACACCACCATCGGCATCGCGCCAAGGCGACGGGAAAAGAGGCTGGAATCTTTTAAAGCGCCTACCCGAATCACCAGATCCAGACCATCCGCAATCAGATCCGGAGCCGGCACGCCGGTGACCAGATTCACACTCAGGCCGGGATATTCCCGCAGCATATCGCTGGTCATACCGGCTAACACGTTCTGCGCCATGGTCGAGGAGCTGCCAATCCGCAGTACGCCAATCGGCGTGTTGTTAAACGCATAGAGCTGCTCATGCACCTGCGTCGCTTCCGCCAGCATACGACGGCAGCCCTGATAATAGATTTTACCCGCTTCGGTCAGCCCGATACTGCGGGTACTGCGATTCAGCAGCTTAACCTGCAATGCATCTTCCAGTTTCGCGACGATCTGGCTAATCGATGAGACGCTCAGATGAAGCTGACGCGCCGCAGCGGTAAATGAGCCCAGTTCAACTACTCTGGCGAAGACAGACATGCCTTTCAGTCGTTCCATTGTTTACTCTGGCTTAAAAGTGATTTAGATCACATTCTGTAGAAAACTTATAGTCAGGCGCGTTATTATAAGCGCGCCGGGGTATTTCCCGGTGATTCTTCATTGCCTGATACCCTTCGATGATACGCTATTATTAAGCCAGCTGCGGTTCAGTTAGCGCTGCCAGTGGGTTTTCCTGCGACATCTGAAGAGGCAGGAAGTCTCCCGGCAAGGTCGAACTAAGGATTTGTGATGAGTGTGCTTCCGGTATTTGTCATGTTTGGGCTCTCTTTTCCGCCCGTTTTCATCGAACTTATTATTTCACTGATGCTGTTCTGGTTAGTGAAACGCGTGCTGACGCCGAGCGGTATCTACGATCTTGTCTGGCATCCGGCACTTTTTAATACAGCGCTTTACTGCTGTGTGTTTTACCTTGTCTCCCGTTTATTAGTCTGAGGTTGAAGTGAAAGCACTCATAAGAAAAATCGCGCGCTACGCGATCACTATCCTGCTGGTCATCATCGCTGTGGTTATCATCTTCCGCGCCTGGGTGTTCTATACCGAATCGCCCTGGACCCGTGATGCGCGTTTCGCGGCTGACGTGGTGGCGATCTCGCCGGATGTTACCGGCCTGATTACCGAGGTTCCGGTACATGACAACCAGCTGGTGAAGAAGGGCGATACGCTGTTTGTCGTTGACCGTCCGCGCTATCAGAAAGCGCTCGATCAGGCTCAGGCGGATGTTGAATACTACCAGGCGCTGGTCAGTGAGAAACGTCGCGAAGCCGGACGCCGTAATCAGCTTGGTACCTCAGCGATGTCCCGCGAGGCGATCGAGCAGTCCAACAACGATCTGCAAACCAGCGAGCATCAGCTGGCGAAATCGGTGGCGACACGCGATCTGGCGGCGATCGACCTTGAGCGCACCACCGTGAAAGCGCCTTCCGATGGCTGGGTCACCAACCTCAATGTTTACCAGGGCGAGTTTATTACCCGGGGTTCTGTGGCGGTGGCGCTGGTTCAGCAGCACTCTTTCTATGTGCTGGCTTACCTGGAAGAGACCAAACTGCACGGCGTGGAGAAGGGCTTCCGCGCAGAAGTGACCCCGCTCGGCAGCAATATTGTGCTGCGTGGCACCGTCGACAGTGTGGCGGCGGGCGTGACCAACAGCAGCAGCTCGGTCGACAGCAAAGGGATGGCAACGGTAGATTCCAACCTGGAGTGGGTCCGTCTGGCGCAGCGTGTGCCGGTCCGCATCCGGCTTGATCAGCAGCCCGGCAACCGCTTCCCGGCGGGAACCACGGCAACGGTAGTTATCACCGGTCAGGCCGATCGTCAGCCTGAGCATGTTTCACCGATGATCCGACTGTTTAATCGCCTGCGTGAGTTTGGTTAAGAGGGCGATATGATCCAGTTCCTGCGGTTCCCGGTAAAGCTCACCTTTGCGCTGGTGTTAGCGCTGATGGTCGGCTTTCATCTCAACCTTGAAACCCCACGCTGGGCGGTGATGACCGCCGGCATCGTGGCGGGCGGCACCGCGTTTGCGGCAGGTGGCGATCCCTATTCAGGGGCGCTGCGCTATCGTGGTGTTTTGCGTATTATCGGGACATTTATCGGTTGTATCGCCGCGCTGACCATCATGATCGCCACCGTTCGTGCGCCGGTTGTGATGCTGCTGCTGTGCTGCATCTGGGCAGGACTCTGCGTCTGGCTCTCTTCGCTGATCAAAGTCGAAAACTCTTACGCGCTGGGACTGGCGGGTTACACCGCGCTGATTATTGTGGTGACGGCCGACGCCAGCGGCGGCCTGACGCTGGTGCCGCAATATGCGGTAGAGCGCTGCAGTGAAATCGTACTCGGCATTCTGTGCGCCATTCTGGCGGACATGATCTTCTCACCCCGTTCGATTAAAAAAGTGATCGACGCTGAAGTCGATTCGCTGCTGGTGGCCCACTATCACCTGCTGCAACTCTGCGTCGCTCATGGCGATAAAGAAGAGGTCGATAAAGCCTGGGGCGCGCTGGTACGCCGAACCACGGCGCTGAACAGCATGCGCAGCCAGCTGATGATGGAATCGTCACGCTGGAAGAACAGCAACCGCCGTTTGCAGATGCTCAATACTCTGTCGCTAACGCTGATTACGCAGGCTGCCGAAACCTTCCTGATCCAGAATTCTCGTCCGGATTACATCCCGCCCCAGTATCGTCTGATGATTGCAAAACCGGCCATAACGGTCGAAGAGGTGCATAAGCGGATGAAGGTGATGCGGCGGGTGATTGGTGCCAGTGGCAAATCAACACCGGATACACTGACGAGCTGGGTGGGTGCCGCCACCGAATATCTGCTGCTGCTCAAAGGGATCAAAAGCAACAGCCGCATTACCTCGCTGGAAGAGGGGATCTTTCAGCGCGAAGTAGTGATTCAGGCGCGCTCCGCTGAAACCCATCATGCGATGATCAACGGTATCCGCACCTTTGTGGCGACCGCGCTGGGTTCGCTGTTCTGGCTCTATACCGGCTGGACCTCAGGCAGCGGCTGCATGGTCATGCTGGCCGTCATCACCGCACTGGCGATGCGTATGCCCAACCCGCTGATGATGGCGAAGGATTTTCTCTACGGCATGACGGTCGCGGTTCCGCTGGGTGCGCTCTATTTTATGTATGTGCTGCCCGCAACCCAGCAGAGCGCACTGCTGCTCTGCATCGCAATCGGCCTGCTGGGTTTTATCGGTGGCATCTTCATTCAGCGCCGTCAGCTCGGCACGCTGGGCGCACTGATTGGCACCCTCAACGTGCTGGTGCTCGATAACCCGATGCAGTTCCACCTTAACGTTTTCCTCGACAACGTGCTCGGCCAGGTGATCGGTTGCTTTGTGGCGATGATGGTCATCCTGCTGATTCGTGATAAATCGAAAGCGCGCACCGGTCGCAAACTGCTGAACCGCTTTATGTATGCTGCCGTCTCTGCCATGACTACCAACCAGGCGCGTCGGCGTGAAAACCATCTCCCAGCACTCTATCAGCAACTGTTTCTGCTGCTGAATCTGTTTCCGGGCGACATCAATAAATATCGCATCGCCCTGACGCTGATTATTGGTCATCAGCGGTTACGCGACGCGGAAGTGCCGGTTAATGCCGATCTCTCTGCTTATCACCGTCAGCTGCGTTACACCGCAGACCGGGTGATCTCCGCCAGCAGCGACGACAAGCGCCGTTACTACTTTGAACGTCTGCTGAAAGAGCTGGATGTCTATCAGGAAAAACTGGCCCATTACGAAGCGCCTGTCAGCGTAACGGAACCGGTAAAACGACTGGCGATGATGCTGGATAAGTACCAGAACACGCTCATCCAAATCTGAATCTGGCCGCTGCGACCTGCAGCGGCCTGCGCAATCCCCACCCATCACAAAATCTGTCGCTTTTGCCAACTATACTCTCCAGACGGAAGAGCAAAACTGACAGGAGCGAATCAATGAAATCATTGCAAGAGAGCGAACTGTTCCAGACCGGCTATTTAGCCGACGGCCAGTGGCATCAGGCAGCCTCCACCTTTGACGTGACCAATCCGGCAACCGGTGAGCGGATTGCGCAGGTCGCAAAAGCCGGTAAAGCTGAAACGGAACAGGCTATCGCCGCCGCAGAACGTGCCTTTCCCGCCTGGCGGGCACAGACCGCGAAAGCACGTGCTGAAATTCTCACTCGCTGGTACCAGCTGATCATTGAAAACAAGCGCTGGCTGGGACAGCTGATGACGACCGAACAGGGCAAGCCCCTGAAAGAGGCGGAAGGGGAAGTTGAATACGCCGCCAGTTTCATTCAGTGGTTTGCCGAGCAGGCGAAACGGGCCAATGGTGAGATCATTCCACCCGCCAAACCGGGTTCCCGTATTCTGGCCACTCGTGAGCCGATTGGCGTGGTGGCTGCCATTACGCCGTGGAATTTCCCGATGGCGATGCTGACCCGTAAACTGGGCCCGGCTCTGGCGGCAGGCTGCACCGGCATTATCAAACCCGCTAATAACACGCCACTCTCCGCCTTTGCCCTGCTGGCGCTGGCGAAGCAGGCGGGCGTGCCGGATGGTGTACTGAACGCCGTGGCGGGTGACACGCATGCCATCAGCGATGCGATCATGGCCAGCAAAGCGGTGCGTAAAATCTCGTTCACCGGCTCTACGCAGGTAGGCAAGCTGCTGATGCGCAATGCCGCCGAAACCATGAAAAAAGTGTCGATGGAGTTAGGCGGAAATGCCCCATACATCGTGTTCGACGACGCTGACATTGATGCTGCGGTACAGGGCGCGATTGCCAACAAATTCCGTAATGCAGGACAGGTGTGCGTCAGCGTAAACCGCTTCTATATCCACAATGCCATCTATGACCGTTTCACTCAGCAACTGGCTGACGAAGTGAATAAGCTGAAGGTGGGCAACGGCATGGACGAGGGCGTAATTGTCGGACCATTGATTGAAGCGTCGGCGGTGGAAAAGGTTGAGCAGCACGTAAAAGACGCGGTAGCAAAAGGCGGCAAATTACTGGCGGGTGGCGAGCGGCATGCGCTGGGCGGTAACTTCTGGCAGCCGACCGTGATTACCGAGGCGCACGAAGGTATGCAGCTGGCGCAGGAAGAGACGTTTGGTCCGGTGGCCGCCTGCTTCCGCTTTGACGATGAAGAGGATGTCATCCGCCGCGCCAACGATACCCCGTTTGGCCTCGCCGCATACTTTTACACCCAGAATCTGCAACGGGTGTTCCGAGTGTCAGCTGCGCTGGAAAGCGGCATGATCGGGATTAACGAGTGTGCTGTTTCCACCGAGCTGGCACCGTTTGGTGGTGTGAAAGAGTCGGGGCTGGGCCGCGAAGGTTCGGTTCTCGGTATGGAAGAGTATCTGGAGGTCAAAACGCTGCACCTGGGCGGTTTGAGCTAGCGGACACAGTCGGGCGGCGCAGGTCGCCCGCAGACGGAGCATGGGAGCCGTCAGCATGAAAATCGAGCGTTTTGATTTTAATGAAATTGTCGACCAGGCCCATTTCTTCCGCCAGTTTGCCGAGCGATTTGCGCTGGAGGAGCGCCGCATCTGCGATCTGGATGGACTATGGGATGTGGTGACGGGCGATCTGTTACCGATGCCGCTGGAGATTGAGTTCGTCAATCTGGGCAGGGGACAGCGACGGCGCTATGGCGCGCTGATTCTGTTATTTGATGAAGCAGAAGAGGAGCTGGAAGGCCGGCTGCACTTTAATGTCAGATAAACGTCAGATGAAAAAAGGCCCCGGCGAGCGGGGCCAAAGGGTTCGTCATAAATCTGACGAGGAGTTACTTATAAAGCTGTGCGGTGATGTGATAGTTATCACCGGTGCGCGCTTCAATCACTTTATAGGCGCTTGCACCCTGTTCATCCGCTTTCTGTGAAAGCTCAGCGCGGTAATCCATAGGTGCGCCCGCGGTTCCACTGATACTTACGGTGCCCGCAGGCTGCAGGTTCTGCGTCTGGTCGCCGGTTACCAGCTGTGCAGCTGAGGCGCCGAACGCCATAACGGAAAGCAGACTGACTGTAGCGATGGTTGTTTTGATATTCATGATTATTTCCTCAATACAATCAACAACCTGCGGTTACTCGTAAGGCGGGTCGTCGATATGTGTCATGCGCCATTCAGGCGTCATTTCGGTTAATTATTTATAAAGCTCAGCGGTAACATGCCAGGTGTTGTCCTGGTTGTTCTCGATGATGCGATAGTGGCTTGCGCCCTGTGCATCGGCTTTCTCTGACAGCACCTGACGAATATGCGTCTGGTCGCCGTTACGTCCACCAATGCTGATGGTCTGATTCATTGTCTGCAGATCCTGAGCCTGTTCATTGGATACCAGGCTGGCTGCACTGGCGCCTGCTGAGAACAGGGATGCCAGGCTCAGTGCGGCAATCGCTAATTTCATTTTCATGATCAACTCTCCTGAAGTTTTTGCTTCAGCTCTCCGGAGCGCAAAAGGCGCGTCAGACAGAGAGCCACTGGCATTATCGGGTTACGCCTTAGTTGTACAGTGCGGCGGTAGCGTGATAATTGCCGTTGTTGTAGGCCTCAATCACGCGATAGGCTTTTGCGCCCTGCTGATCGGCTTTGTCGCTGAGTTGCTGCCTGATATCCATTGGTGAACCCGATACGCCGCTGACACTGATGGTGCCGACAGCCTGCAGATCCTGAGCCTGAGAAGCATTGATAGATTCTGCTGCCACAGCACCAAATGACAGGGCAGAGAGAATGCTCAGGGCAGCGATGGTAGTTTTAACGTTCATAGATATTTCCTCGTCGTCTATTTTTATCTTTCTAGTTAGTGTGATTTGCATCACGAAAAGAAGTATAGAACTAATAACGACAGAAATTAATATCCCGCTAATAATGTTTTTTTGTGATTCTTTATCCTTATGGCTACTTTTAATAACTTAACGTTATAAAAACCGGGTAAAAAATAGCCTTTGGTCTCTTTTTAATCACAAAAACAGTGAGATAGATCACTTTAACGTTTAGTGCGAAAGTCGGGGGGATATCGGACTGGAGATTGATCTGGATCCGGGCAATGTTACCGGATCAGTGATGTAAAGCAGTGTAAAATAGCGCAAAAGGTGAAGCAGAGTAATCGATCTGACCAATGGTCAGGCGCATTAAAGCGGCCTTTTACTCATCGCATCGTCGGGTAGATGGACGCAAAGCGTTAGGAAGCGAGAACAGGCTGACGGCCTGACACGAGTTAGCAGGCCGTCAGTCAGCGATCAGAGTTCCTGTTCAAACAGGTTGAGGATTGCGCTGTGCAGCTGCTTAACCGTAAAGTCGCGCGCACGGGTGATGAAGATCGTGTCATCGCCTGCAATGGTGCCAAGAATCCCTTCTGACTTACCCAGTGAATCCAGCAGGCGTGCAATCAGCTGAGCTGCGCCCGGACTGGTATGAATCACGACCAGCGCATCGTTGTAGTCGATATCCAGTACCAGGTTTTTCAACGGGCTGGTGGTAGTCGGCACACCCAGCTCAGCAGGCAGGCAATAGACCATCTCCATCTTGGCATTGCGGGTGCGCACTGCACCAAACTTAGTCAGCATCCGCGAGACTTTGGACTGATTGATATTTTCAAAGCCCTCATCCTGAAGCGCCTGAACAATTTCGCCCTGGGAACTGAATTTTTCTTCTTTTAATAAGGCTTTGAAGGCCTTGATCAGATCGTCTTGTTTCGATGGGTTTCGCATAGGTTACCAATAAATAGAGAGAATAACCGCGCAGCCGCCTGCGGCAGAGTGGTGATTATGCATTTAAATGCATTTTTATGCAATCGGTCGATTGATGAGCAGGGTTCGGGCGGCTAGCGGGCGGCGATAATAGCAAATAAATCCGCTCAGACCAAAACCCCCGTCACAGCCCCGGAAGGCGAAGGTTGCAAAGTTGTTATATTATTGGTGGTGTAGTAACAGAAGTAGTTACAGAAAACGCTCGTAGCCGTTCTCTGTCTGACGACGGCAAAGTTGTCGGTCATTCAGGCGCAATGATAAGTAACTTTTGAATCCGGCGATTAAGTGTGAAAACACGTAGAATTAACAGCGGATATTTATCATCGCCTGAGCAGTTGATTAAGGTCTGACACAGATAGAATTTCGGCCCATCTCTGCCCCACCTTAATAAGGAGTTAAGAATGAAAGTTGCCGTTCTCGGTGCCGCTGGCGGCATAGGCCAGGCGCTCGCACTTCTGCTCAAAACCCAGCTTCCCGCAGGTTCAGAACTCTCACTGTATGACATCGCGCCGGTTACGCCTGGCGTTGCCGTTGATCTCAGCCATATCCCGACTGCCGTTGCTATTGAGGGCTTCAGTGGGGAAGACGCGACACCCGCCTTGCAGGGTGCCGATGTGGTACTGATTTCCGCAGGTGTGGCACGTAAGCCCGGTATGGATCGCGCTGACCTGTTTAACGTTAACGCCGGCATCGTCCGGAACCTGATCGAGCAGGTTGCCACCACGGCGCCTAAAGCGTTGATTGGCGTCATTACTAACCCGGTCAATACCACCGTTGCTATCGCGGCAGAAGTGCTGAAAAAACACGGCGTTTACGACAAAAACCGTCTGTTCGGCGTGACCACGCTGGATATCATCCGCGCCAATACCTTTGTGGCCGCGCTGAAAGGCAAGCAGCCTGATCAGGTGGAAGTTCCGGTGATTGGCGGTCACTCTGGCGTGACCATTCTGCCGCTGCTGTCGCAGGTTAATGGCGTCAGCTTCAGCGAGCAGGAAGTTGCGGATCTGACCAAGCGCATTCAGAACGCCGGCACCGAAGTGGTGGAAGCCAAAGCGGGTGGCGGATCGGCCACGCTGTCGATGGGCCAGGCGGCGGCACGTTTCGGTCTGTCTCTGGTTCGTGCGCTGAAAGGCGAGGCGAATGTGGTGGAGTGTGCTTACGTGGAAGGCGATGGCGAACATGCCCGCTTCTTCTCTCAGCCGCTACTGCTGGGTAAAAACGGGATTGCTGAACGCAAACCGATTGGCACCCTCAGCGCTTTCGAACAGCAGGCGCTGTCAGGCATGCTGGATACGCTGAAAAAAGATATCGCCCAGGGTGAAGAGTTCGTTAAGCAATAACTGACGGCTCAGACTTGCAATAACGCCCGGCCTTGCCGGGCGTTTTGCTTGTTGGCAAATCCTGGCCCGCCTTAATTTAAGATTGAGCCCGCGAAGGAAACACGGTCAGATCGGAAAGACGCAAAAGCTGTCATCCATGACGTGCTCGGCCCGCGCCATTCCTGGCACGGGACGCTTTCCTCTTCTGACCGTGTTCCCTGCACTTCAGGTTTATGTACCGCTGTAAGATTAAAACTGAGCAGAGTGTGTCAGCAGAATGAAAACGCCCGGCAAAGCCGGGCGTTTTGCATTACAGGCCGCCAGATTTGTAGGCGCGGGCAGCGGGCGTACCATTGCTGGCAGGCAGCTTCTTGCCCAGGGTCTCCATACGCATCTGGAACGGCGGGAACGGCATCTCAATACCGTGCTGATCAAATCCGCTCAGAATCAACTGATGCAGCTCGTGACGCAGCGGCATACGGTGTCCCATCTCAGCGGCATGCACACGGAGTTCAAACAACTGAATCCCCTGCTGCAGATCGACCAGGAAGGCTTCCGGTTGCGGCGTGTCCAGAACATAGCTGCAGCGTTCCGCCGCCTGAATCAGAATGGTGGTTACCTGTTCACTGCTGACTTTCGCCGGCGCCGGAATGGTGAGCACCACGCGCGTCACGGAATCGGACAGCGACCAGTTTATAAACTGCTCGGTGATAAAGGCCTTGTTCGGCACGATGATCTCTTTGCGGTCCCAGTCGGTAATGGTGGTCGCGCGGGTATTGATCCGCGTGATGCTGCCGGTGAGGTCGCGGATCGTCACGGTATCGCCGATACGAATCGGCTTTTCGAACAGGATAATCAGACCGGAGATAAAGTTGGCAAAAATCTCCTGCAAACCAAACCCCAGTCCCACACCCAGAGCGGCAACCAGCCACTGCAGCTTCGACCACTCAATCCCGATCATTGAGAAACCAATCAGCCCGCCAATCAGCAGCAGCAGATATTTAGTCAGGGTTGTGATGGCGTAACCGGTGCCGGGCGTCAGATTAAGATGCTGAAGCAGTGCCAGCTCAAGCAGCGCAGGCATATTGCGCACCAGCTGGGTCGTAATGATAAACACCAGAATGGCAATCAGCACCGACCCCAGGGTGATGGGCTGAATCGACTCCACGCCCTGCACGGACGTACTGACATCCCACAGCTGAATATTCTCCAGGAAGCCAAAGGCCGAATGGATCTCTGACCACAGCACAATCACCGAGACCAGCGCGATCAGCATCAGGATAGAGCGAACCAGCCGCAGCGACTGCGCACTGATCGCATCCAGGTCAATCACAGGCTCTTCAATTTCAATCGCGTCCGTGTTCAGAGAGCCTTGCTCTTTCTCTTCTTCACTGCGCGCACGGTTAGCCAGCATGTCGGCACGGCGCTGACGGGCGCGATCAAAGCCGAGACGGCGACGCTGAATCAGCATCCAGCGCCGGATAATGTGATAGATAACCAGCAGCAGGAACCAGATGGCGACAGAAGTCTCCAGACGCGCCAGCAGTGCCTGCGCGGTCGCCAGATAACCTACGGCGGAGGCGAGGGCAGCCATCAGCGGCATGGCGATCATCAGATTCCACAACATCCGGTTTACCATATTCTCGCCATTTCCCTCTTTATCGAGATAGAGCGGAATGCCGGAACGTTTCAGGCTCACGGTCACGATGCTGATTGCCCCGCAGATCAGGATGAAACAGAGACGGCCCAGCGATGAGGAGAACTGCCGGTCTTCCAGATTGCCAAACGCGATCAGCAGCATAATCAGCGGCACAATTAATCCGATGCTCAGCGAGTAGTAGCGCATGGCGCGTGCCACCCGGTTCTGCGGCCAGCGGAAATGCACAATGAACAGGCCGTTAGGACGGGCAAAGGCGGCGCTGATCATAAATGCCCACAGCAGCGGTAGCGTGGCGGTAATGCCATCGCCAATCGCTACGGCGATAGGGTAGGGCCAGGCGTTCTGCAGACCATAACCCAGCGCACCCCATAGCACAGGCAGCGGCAGCGCCACCAGGATTGACCAGAACAGGGTACGGATGGTCAGGCGGAAACGATCCTGGGTGACCTTGCCGACTTTGCTGGCGGAGCGTTCGAGGAAAGCATTGAAGTGGCGGCGCGAGCTGATGCTGAAGCCGACCAGCAGCAACGCACCAATGATCGGCAGCACCGAGTTGCGGCTGGTAAACATCATCGCCATCGCTTTGCCGAGTTGCCCCAGCGTATCCAGCGACAGCAGACGGGAAAGATCTTTGGCCAGATCCAGCGGATAACTTAAACCAATTGGATTGACGTCGGCGGTCCAGAACAGATAGCGGTGTGTCGCCTCTTTCACTTCCGTCAGCGCATCCTGCAGCTGAGTGTTGCCGACCTTGAGTTTGGTGATTTCCAGAATCAGTGTGTCACAGCCGGAGATCAAAGAATTGAGCAACTCCCGCTGAGTGCGTAGCTGCGCATCAAGGATACGCTTCTGATCGGCGGTTAAGGGCTGACCATCGGTTTGCCGACCCTTGCGCAGCGCATCCTGGCGCTCCAGCAGATCCTCATAATAGAGACGCTGCACGCGAAGCTGTGCCATCTCATTATCAATCTGCTGCGACTTCGGCATCTCCGGCAGACGCGCGACCTGCGCCCGTAGCGCTTCGCCCAGCAGATTAGAGGCACCCAGCCACTGCGACTGCTCACGCAGGGTAGAGAGCGCCTGACGGACCTGAATAATCTGGTTGGTGGCCAGTCGCTGCTGCGACGCCACCAGATCCATGCGCTGCGCCTGCTGATTCAGGGCAACCGAGAGTTCGCGGTTAACCCGGAACTGATCGCTGATCTCAGGCGGCAGATCGCCACTGTTTTCTGCCAGTTGCTCGGTGCGGGCCAGTGCAACTTCCGCTTCACGTTGCCGCTGATCGTTGAGCTGGTTGCGCAGCGCCTGCAGATAGTTATCGAGCTGAGTCGCTTTACGCTGGTGGGCTTCAGCGCGCATCCGTGCCAGTTCCTGGCGGTTGTTGGCCGAAAGCTGTGCCAGCTCAAGCTCATCGACGAGTGCTTTATTCGCGGCGCTTTCCGCCTGACGCGCCGCCAGTTGCAGCTGGCCCTGCGGCGAACTGCTGCTGACGCCCTGCAACCGACGTTCACTCTCCGTCATCGCCCGGCGTGCTTCGGTCTGCTGCTGCGGCAACTGTGACAGAGAATCACTGATTTCCCGCGCCCGATCCTGCTCCTGCCGCGCCTGACGACCTTCTTCCAGCAACTGGCTGCTGACCTGGAGAATCTCCTGATCCAGCTCGGCGCTGCTCATGTTGTTGCGCACGGTTTTCCCGCTGTCACTCAGCGCGGCAATCTGCTGACGCAGTTCACGCGCCAGACGCGGGAAGTCATCGATGACCTGCTGATATTGCGCCGCGCGCTCCAGCGATTCATCGCGTTCAGAAAGGAAGTTTAAGGCGGCTTCAATCGTCTGGATCTGCTCCGCCTGCGACGGGGAGCTTTTGGCCGATTTTATCTCTTCCAGCTGCTGTTTAAGCTGGCTGGCGTCAGGAAGGCTGGCCGCAAAGGCCGGGCTGCTGAGCCACAGGCTCAGCAGCAGGAGGAGAATCGAACGCACAGAGGACACTCAATTTAATCGACGATGACGTCGGAAATGTCTGTTGCGACCGGCAGCGCGATCGCCAGCGGTTGACCCAGACGGGTTTTGCTTTCGGCTTCCAGGCTTTCAGCCAGTTTGACGCGGCCCGGTGCGAAGAGGTTGATGACGGTAGAGCCGAGTTTAAAGCGGCCCATTTCCTGACCTTTAAGCAGTACCACGGCGCCTTCATCATCCGCTGCCGGATAGTGCCAGCGCTTGATCACACCTTCACGCGGTGGCGTGATGGTGCCCGCCCAGACGGTTTCAATGCTGCCAACGATGGTGGCACCCACCAGGATCTGCACCATCGGTCCGATATCGGTTTCGAAGTAGCAGATGACGCGCTCGTTACGGGCGAACAGGTTAGGAATATTGCGCGCGGTCAGCGGGTTAACGGAGTAGAGGTCGCCAGGCACATAAATCATCTCACGCAGGATGCCGTTGCACGGCATATGGACGCGGTGATAGTCACGGGGTGCCAGATAGGTGGTGACGAACTCGCCATCAACAAACCGGGCCGCCATCTGCTCATCACCCGCCAGCAGCGCGTCGATGGTGTAGTGATGACCTTTAGCCTGGAAAATCTGATCGCCTTCGATGTGTCCGAGCTGGCTGATCGCGCCATCTGCGGGCAGGGCGATAAGGCTGGCGTCGGCATCCACCGGGCGTGCATCGTCTTTCAGCGGACGGACAAAAAAGTCATTAAAGGTGCGATAGCTGGCGGTATCGGGCTTGCGCGCTTCCGCCATGTCGACTTTGTAAAACCAGACAAAGATGTCAATGACCAGTTTGGTCAACCAACCACCGCGGCGACTGGCGCCCCAACCGGCAAGTTCAGTCAGCCATTTCTTCGGGAGAATATGATTCAAGCCGAGTTTTAAACGATCAAACACCTTAGCCTCCTGGCTATTTCCGGACGTAGTAAAAAAGGGGGCGGATTGTAGCAGCGCCCCGTTCAGATGGCGACTATACGCGATTTCCGGCACGCTGCACGGTCTGAACGCGCGACTGGAATACACTTCGCAAAATGCACCGGCTTATCTGTTCAGACGCGGTTATACCGATTAACTTTCACCATCAGGGAAATTTTTACGCGTTTTTACCTGCGCCATGCTCTCCAGGATACGGTGGTAGTTATCGAAGCGGGAACGGTTGATTTTTCCCTGTTCGACCGCTTCACGAATGGCACAGCCCGGATCGCTGCCGTGTTTACAATCGCGGAATTTGCAATCGCCCAGGTATGCACGGAATTCAATAAATCCGCGGGTAACCTGTTCCGGCTCCAGATGCCACAAACCGAACTCACGCACGCCAGGAGAATCGATCACGTCGCCGCCGTCCGGGAAGTGATACAGGCGCGATGCGGTGGTTGTGTGCTGACCTAAGCCTGAGCCATCCGACACCTCGTTGGTCAGAATCGCGACCTGCTCTTCTTTGTCGAAGCCGAGCAGGGCGTTCAGCAGACTCGACTTACCGACGCCGGACTGACCGGCAAAGATACTCACACGGTCGGTTAAGGCCGCTTTCAGATCGTCCAGGCCGTTTTTCGCCCGGCTGGAGACCATCACGACGCGATAGCCAATATCGCGATAGATATCCATCTGCTGATCGACAAAGGCGCGGGCCTTATCATCCAGCAAATCGGTTTTGTTCAGGACCAGTAACGGTTCGATGTCCAGCGTTTCGCTGGCAACCAGATAGCGGTCGATGATATTCAGCGACAGTTCCGGGAGAATCGCCGACACGACGATGATCTGATCGATATTCGCCGCCATCGGCTTCACGCCGTCGTAAAAATCGGGGCGGGTTAACACGCTGGTGCGCTCATGCACCGCTTCAACAATGCCTTTGCCGCCGCTGGTGGCCGGACGCCACAGCACCCGGTCGCCGGTTACCAGCGAACGGATAGTACGGCGGATATTGCAGCGGTGGGCGACGCCTGCGCTATCCTCAACATCAGCATGCATGCCAAAACGACTGACAACGACCCCATCTGCAGCTTCACCAAACAGGTTGTCATCCGCTTCCGGACGCTCTCTGCGCTGGTTCAGACGGCGATCGTGGTTAGCGCTTACGCGACGTTGTTGGCCTTTCGACAGTTTATTTTTACTCACTCACCCTCACAGCATTAGCCAGATTTCGCCCGGCTGGGCAAAACGTCTATGATACACCTTATTCATCGTGAATGACGACTACAGCAACCGCAGGAAACAGCATGGCTACTGGAAATGAACAGAATCTGATCTGGATTGATCTTGAGATGACCGGACTTGATCCGACGCACGATCGCATTATTGAGATTGCGACCCTGGTGACTGACGCCAACCTGAATATTCTGGCGGAAGGGCCGGTCATGGCCGTTCATCAGTCCGATGCGCAGCTGGCGCTGATGGATGAGTGGAATGTCCGCACGCACACTAACAGCGGTCTGGTTGCGCGGGTAAAGGAGAGTAAGATTGACGACCGCGCAGCGGAGCTGGCGACCATTGAGTTCCTGAAACAGTGGGTTCCGGCGAATACCTCACCTATCTGTGGCAACAGCATCGGACAGGATCGCCGCTTCCTGTTTAAGTACATGCCTGAGCTGGAAGCCTATTTCCACTATCGCTATCTGGATGTCAGTACGTTGAAAGAGCTGGCGCGTCGCTGGAAACCGGATATCCTGCCTGGCTTCAAAAAAGGCGGCACGCACCAGGCGCTGGATGATATCCGCGAGTCTGTAGCGGAGCTGGCATACTACCGCGAGCACTTTTTGCAGCTTTAACCGCCAGCGGGTGCGCATGAAATCACCAGTTTGCTGTTTTAATCAGCAAACGCGCAGAAAGCGAAAATTTTTGCTTTCAGACGCTTGCAGCAGCAACGATTTCTCGTATAATGCGCACCCCGTACCGGTGAAGAATTTATTAACGGTACAAGGCGCGGGAATAGCTCAGTTGGTAGAGCACGACCTTGCCAAGGTCGGGGTCGCGAGTTCGAGTCTCGTTTCCCGCTCCAGATTTAAAAAGTATGCAGTAACCTCTTTGCGGGAATAGCTCAGTTGGTAGAGCACGACCTTGCCAAGGTCGGGGTCGCGAGTTCGAGTCTCGTTTCCCGCTCCAGTTTTGATTAAGCAGTACCCTTCTATGCGGGAATAGCTCAGTTGGTAGAGCACGACCTTGCCAAGGTCGGGGTCGCGAGTTCGAGTCTCGTTTCCCGCTCCAGTTTTAACATCACCCCTGTTTCAGTCCGTTTTCCGGCTGTTTTACGTCGCGTGATTTTTGATTGTTTCCTGAAGGTTATCCACAGCACGATACCCCATCCTTAGCGCCCTTTACGGCGATCTGTAAATTGTTTCTGAACAGAGTTATCCACAGGTTTGTGCTTTAACCGAAGCGATAGCCTCATTATTAAATAAACACAACTTTTACATAAGTTGTTGATATTTATATCTATGAAAATATTTCAATATGTTATTTCGCAGAGAAATCAGCGTTGTTGCAGTTGAATGACAACAGCTTTTTATTTTTATTCACAGCATGTGGAAAACGATAACAGGTGCCAGACCTGTTCAATCACGCATCACGCGGTAAACCCTTCTCTACTGCACGAACCAGCCGCTTCTGCTGGGCAGGCTGCACTTCAACCACGAGTAGCTGTCGTTTCTGCTGCTGCTGTGTGATTGCCCACAGGATATGTTCATCCAGGAGTTCGCTCTCACCCACTCGTTGTTCTAACACCTGAACGATTTCGGGCGACCAGGGCGCATTACCCAGCGCGACGGCAATATTGCGCAGCCAGCGTAAATGACCAATGCGGCGAATCGCTGAGCCTTCAGTGATGCGTAAAAACTTCGCTTCATCCCACTGAAACAGATCGACCAGCTCCGGCGCATGCAACGCGGCCCGCGGTGAAAAATCACTTTCGTCACTGAGTTGTCCATAGCGATTCCATGGGCAGATCAGCTGGCAGTCATCACAGCCATAAATCCGGTTGCCCATCAGCGGGCGAAACGCTTCCGGGATAGCCCCCTCCAGCTCAATGGTGAGATAGGAGATGCAGCGACGGGCATCGACGACGTAAGGCTCGACGATAGCGCTGGTGGGGCAGATGGTCATGCAGGCGACACAGCGGCCACACTGCTCCGGCTGCGGGGTATCGACCGGTAGCGGAATATCGATCAGCAGTTCGCCGAGGAAAAACCACGAGCCCGCTTCCCGATTCAGTATCAGCGAATGTTTACCGGTCCAGCCGAGTCCCGCTTTGGCCGCCAGCGGTCGCTCAAGCAGCGGTGCCGAATCCACAAACGGGCGAAAATTCAGTTCGCCACAATGCTGCTGGATCATTTCCCCGAGCTTTTTCAGTCGATTGCGCAATACTTTGTGGTAATCACGACCTAATGCATAACGACTGACATAGCCCAGTCGGGGATTTTTCAGCGTGCTGGCAAAGGCGGCTTTGGCCGGGAGGTAGTTCATGCGGACGCTGATGACGCGCAGCGTACCGGGTAGCAGCTCATGAGGACGCGCCCGCATCATGCCGTGTCGCGCCATCCACTCCATCTCGCCATGATACTGCTTGTCCAGCCACGCCTGCAGGCGCGGCTCTTCCGCACTGAGATCGGTATCGGTGATGCCGACCTGCTGAAAGCCGAGATTTAATCCCCACTGTTTAATCTGTTGTGCGAATTGATGAAGATCGAGAGGGTATGACATGAGTGACCAGGATTCGAAGAAAAACAGCCGCAGTTTACCATATTCTGTCTGGCCTGCGCAGGCCGTGGCACAGCTTGAGCAACAGGGGGCCGATACACTCGGGATTACCCTGTATGAGCTGATGCTGCGTGCCGGACAGGCCGCTTATGAGCATCTGACTGCGCACTGGCCAGAAGCCAGCCACTGGCTGATTCTGTGTGGCCACGGTAACAACGGTGGCGATGGCTATGTGCTGGCGCGACTGGGTCAGGCGGCGGGCAAAACCGTTACGCTGCTGGCGTGCGAAAGTGAAAAAGCGTTGCCTGAAGATGCGCAGCGCGCGCGGGACGCATGGCTGGATGCGGGCGGTGAAATTCACGCGGCTGATGCGGCCTGGCCAGAGCAGATCGATGTGATTGTCGATGCGCTGCTGGGAACCGGCAGCAATCGTGCGCCTGCAGAACCCTATGCCACGCTGATCCAGCAGGCTAACGCCCATGCGGCACCGATACTCGCCATTGATATGCCTTCCGGCTTATCCGCCCGCAACGGCACTGCGCCTGGTGAGGTGATTAATGCCAGCCATACGCTGAGTGTGGTTGCACTGAAACCAGGTCAGATCACCGGCAAGGCACGAGACTATATCGGAAAGCTCTATTATGCCGATCTCGGTCTGGCCGCTTTTCTGGCGGGCGAAGCGGCGCCCATCGCGCGATACGATGCCAGCGCTTTAACCCGCTGGCTAAAACCGCGTAAACCGACCTCGCACAAGGGCAGTCACGGCCGGTTGCTGGTCGTGGGAGGGGATGCCGGTACCGCTGGTGCGGTGCGAATGACCGCAGAAGCCGCGCTACGCAGCGGTAGCGGGTTAGTGCGAGTACTTACTCACAAAGATAATATTATTCCGATTCTTACCGCCCGGCCCGAAATCATGGTCGATGAACTGACCGACGAACGGCTGACAGAAGCGCTGGAGTGGGCCGATGTTATCGCGATTGGACCGGGTCTGGGTCAGCGCGAGTGGGGAAAGCGGGCGCTGAAGCAGGTCGCGGGCAGTGAAAAGCCGATGCTTTGGGACGCGGATGCGCTTAACCTGCTGGCAATCAGTGCTGAGAAACGTCAGAATCGCATTATTACGCCGCATCCTGGCGAAGCGGCACGTTTGCTGAATATCGAGACCAGTGAAATTGAGAGTGACCGCTTACATGCAGCGCAGACACTGGCGCAGCGTTATGGTGGTGTCGTGGTACTGAAAGGTGCCGGTACGCTGATTGCCAGCGAGCAGGGCGAAATGGCCTTTGCGGATGTCGGCAATGCCGGTATGGCCTCTGGCGGTATGGGCGATCTCCTGAGTGGAATTATCGCCTCGCTGGTGGGTCAGAAACTGACGCTGTTTGATGCGGCCTGCGCTGGCTGTGTGGCTCATGGTGCAGCGGCCGATGCGGTGGCTGAAGAACGCGGTACCCGCGGTATGCTCGCAACTGATTTACTGGATCTGCTGTGGCAGTTTGTTAATCCTGAGATGAATAAAGAAGCATGAAGACCTGTGTTATCTCTTTGCCCGATGAGGCGGCTACGCTCAGTTTGGGCGCTCAGCTGGCGCGCGCCTGTGGCAGCGCGGCAGTCATTTATCTCTATGGCAATCTGGGGGCGGGTAAAACCACCTTCAGCCGCGGCTTTCTGCAGGCGCTGGGTCATCAGGGTAACGTTAAAAGCCCCACTTACACCCTCGTTGAGCCTTACCAGCTGAATGACCGTACGCTCTATCACTTCGATCTCTATCGCCTGGCCGATCCTGAAGAGCTTGAGTTCATGGGTATCCGTGACTACTTCAGCGGCGATGCCATCTGTCTGGTGGAGTGGCCGCAGCAGGGTGCCGGTTTCCTGCCGTCACCCGATCTCACCTTAACGCTGCGTTATGTGGGTGAGGCGCGTGAAGCAGAGCTGACGGCACAATCGCCGTCGGGCCAGCAATCGCTTGAACAATTTGGTCAGGGCAGGGATCAGGCATGATGTCACGGATGAAAATAGCGCTGGTATCCCTGTTACTGCTGGTCTGTACGCCCCTTTTTGCTGCCACCCTGTCCGATATCAAAGTGGCCAATGGTGACAGTCAGGCCACCATCACCCTGAACTTTGCCGGACAGCCTGTCTACGCCTTCTTCCCCCTGCACAACCCGAATCGCGTGGTACTTGATGTACGCCAGAGTGGCGTGGTGCAGGGGCTGCCGCTTAACTTCAGCGGCGAAAATATCGTAAAGCGGATTCGTACCAGCACCCCTAAAGATAAACAGAGCGTGCGGCTGGTGTTTGAACTGACGCAGGCGGGTAAAACCCGTGCGGTTACCCAGCGCAACGGCAACAGCTACAGCGTGGTCTTCACCATTACCGGTAAGGCACCCGCGGTTACGCGCAGTGTGCCTGCGCCAGTCACCGCCCCGCGGCCTGTGCCGACTCAGAGTGCCGACGCGGTTAACCCGTTTAATGCCAGTCCGGTAACGTCCGTGACCAGCACCGCCAGCACCGTGCGTCCAGGCAGTGCGGTCAGTCAGAATGACACCGTGATTGTGGCGATTGATGCCGGACATGGCGGCCAGGATCCCGGCGCTATCGGGCAACGTGGCCTGAAAGAGAAGAACGTCACGATTGCGATTGCCCGTAAACTGAGGGTGTTGCTGAACAACGACCCGATGTTCAAAGGCGTGCTGACGCGTGATGGCGACTATTTCATCTCGGTCATGGGCCGCTCCGATGTGGCGCGTAAGGCCAATGCCAACGTGCTGGTCTCAATTCACGCTGACGCCGCACCGAGTCATGCGGCGACCGGTGCGTCGGTCTGGGTGTTATCCAACCGTCGCGCGAATAACGAGATGGCTAACTGGCTGGAGCAGAAAGAGAAACAGTCTGAACTGCTGGGCGGCGCGGGCGACCTGCTGGCGAACAGTCAGGCCGACCCTTACCTCAGCCAGGCGGTACTGGACCTGCAGTTTGGTCACTCGCAGCGTGTAGGTTATGACATCGCGCAGAAAGTGTTGCAGCAGTTGCGTGGCGTAACGTCACTGCATAAACGCCTGCCTGAGCATGCCAGCCTTGGCGTGCTGCGTTCACCGGATATTCCATCCCTGCTGGTGGAAACGGGCTTTATCAGCAATTACTCGGAGGAGCGACTGCTTGGCAGTAGCGCACACCAGGATAAGATTGCGCAGTCGATCTACAGAGGTCTGCGCACTTATTTCCTGGCGCACCCGCTACAATCCATCCCAAAGGAGGAAAACCGGCCGCTGGGCTCGTCGCCAGTGGTCAGCGTAGCCAGTAATCCGGCGACCGGGGTAACGCAATATACCGGTGTGACTCAGCGTCATACGGTCGCGCGCGGTGAGACACTGTCCGGCATTGCCGCGAAGTATGGCGTCAGCATGGACACCCTGCGTGAGATGAATACCCTGAAGCGGGATGTGGTCTGGGTCGGACAGCGATTGAAAGTTCCGGCCAGCGCGGCGGCCAGTCGTACCACGCGCGCCGCGCCACGCGGTATGGTGCGCCATAAAGTTGTGGTCGGTGATTCACTGATCGGTATTGCCGCCCACTATGGCGTCAGCCCGAAAGCGATAATGCAGACCAATAATCTGAAGTCGACCAACGTCATGTTGGGGCAGAACCTGAAAATTCCTGCATCCTGATTGTTTGCCCGGCCACTGCGCCGGGCTGCCAGCTAAAAGGAAAACCATGCCGATTCAAATTTTACCGCCCCAGCTGGCAAATCAGATTGCGGCGGGTGAAGTAGTTGAGCGTCCCGCATCGGTTGTCAAAGAGCTGGTTGAGAACAGCCTGGATGCGGGTGCGACACGCATTGATGTTGATATTGAAAAGGGCGGCGCGAAGCTTATCCGCATTCGTGACAACGGCTGCGGCATCGTGAAAAGCGAGCTGTCGATGGCGCTGGCCCGACACGCCACCAGTAAAATAGCCTCACTCGATGACCTGGAAGCGATCATGAGCCTGGGTTTTCGCGGTGAAGCGCTGGCCAGTATCAGCTCAGTCTCCCGCCTGACCTTAACCTCACGTACCGCCGATCAAACCGAAGCCTGGCAGGCCTATGCGGAAGGGCGTGATATGACGGTGACGGTGAAACCGGCGGCGCATCCCTGTGGTACCACGCTGGAAGTGCTGGATCTCTTTTACAACACGCCGGCACGCCGCAAATTTATGCGCACTGAGAAAACCGAGTTCGGTCATATCGACGAAGTGATCCGGCGTATTGCACTGGCACGTTTTGACGTCGCGATTTCGCTGAGCCACAACGGCAAGATGATGCGCCAGTATCGGGCCGTCAGCGAGGAGAGCCAGCGCGAACGGCGACTGGCGGCGATCTGCGGCACCACTTTTATGCAGCATGCGCTGCGAATCGACTGGCAGCATGATGACCTCTCGCTGCGCGGCTGGGTCGCCGATCCGGCCGGCTCGCGCCAGGTCACCGATCTGCAGTATTGCTACGTCAATGGCCGGATGATGCGCGATAAGCTGATCAACCACGCTATCCGCCAGGCGTTCCAGACCCAGCTTCAGGATGACCAGCAGCCCGCTTACGTGCTCTATCTGGAGATCGATCCGCATCAGGTGGATGTCAACGTTCATCCGGCCAAGCATGAAGTGCGGTTTCATCAGTCACGTCTGGTGCATGATTTTATTTATCAGGGTGTGGTCAGCGCCCTTCAGGCGATGGCGGCACCCACCTTGCCTGCGCTGCAGGCAGAAGAACCTGCGCCGCGCTGGCAGCCTGAAAACCGTCAGGCGGCCGGGGGAAACCATTTTGCTCAGCCTGCGGCGTCCGGCGGTGAGCGAAAACCCTCAGCGCCCGCGCGTGAAGCGCAGCCTGCAGCGGCACCCGCCTGGCAGAACAAAGAGAATGTTTATCGTCAGCGTGAAGGCGCGGTTTATCAGCAGCTGCTGAAAACCCCTGTCAGCACCACTCCGCCGCCCAAAGCCCGCGAGCCGGCACCGCCTCTGGCTGAAAGACCCTCGCCGCTGGCGGCCCATGCCCAGAGTTTTGGCCGGGTACTGACGGTGCTGCACAATCACTATGCGCTGCTGGAGCAGGATCAGAAATTAATGCTGATGGCGCTGCCGGTTGCGGCGCGCTGGCTGAAACAGGCGCAGCTTGAACCGGGTGAAGAGGGACTTAAACCGCAGCCGCTGCTCATTCCGGTACGGCTGAAAATCGCCCTTGATGAGCGTCAGTCGGCCAAAGAAAATAGCAGCCTGCTCAATCAGATGGGCATCGATCTTCAGATCGAAGGGGATCACGTGACCCTGCGCGCGGTGCCTTTACCGTTACGAACACAAAATTTACAAATCTTGATTCCTGAGCTGTTAGGCTATCTCGCCCGGCAGCAGGAGAACTCTGCGACGCAACTGGCCCAGTGGCTGGCACGACGTCAGGAAACAGAGTCCTCCGACTGGAATCACTCACAGGCGATCAACCTGCTGGCAGAGCTTGAACGGCTTTGCCCCCAGCTACTGAAATCGCCGCCTTCAGGCTTATTACAGCCCATAGAGATTGAGAGCGCGGTTAACGCGTTGAAGCATGAGTGAACTAAACCAGGCTGGCCGGCCAAAGGCTATTTTTTTGATGGGACCCACGGCGTCTGGCAAAACTGCTTTAGCAATTGAGTTGCGAAAGCAGTTACCAGTGGAACTAATCAGCGTTGATTCTGCCTTAATCTATCGTCAGATGGATATTGGCACGGCGAAACCGTCGGCTGAGGAGTTAGCAGTGGCGCCCCATCGTCTGCTCGACATCCGCGATCCCGCAGAAGCCTATTCGGCAGCGGAGTTTCGGCGTGATGCTTTAGCAGAAATGGCGGAGATCGTTGAAGCCGGACGAATACCGTTGCTTGTTGGTGGAACCATGCTCTACTTCAAGGCGTTACTTGAAGGATTGTCGCCGTTGCCCTCGGCCGATCCCGAGGTTCGTCAGCAGATAGAGCAAACGGCGCGTGAAAAAGGCTGGGATGCTTTACACCGTCAGCTGTGTGAAATCGACCCGGTTGCCGGCAGTCGTATTCATCCGAATGATCCGCAGAGACTTTCGCGAGCACTGGAAGTTTTTTTTATTTCGGGTAAAACTTTAACGGAACTGACAAAAACATCCGGTGAAGCGTTACCCTACGACGTGCAACAGTTTGCCATCGCCCCCGCGAGCCGTGAATTGCTGCATCAGCGCATCGCGTTGCGTTTTGAGCAGATGTTGGCGTCAGGATTTGAAGCGGAGTCTCGGGCCCTTTTTGCACGAGGTGATTTGCATACGGACATGCCTTCCATTCGTTGTGTTGGCTATCGTCAGATGTGGTCTTATTTATCGGGCGAAATCGATTACAGCGAGATGGTTTATCGTGGAATTTGCGCGACCCGGCAGCTTGCTAAGCGACAGATGACCTGGTTACGCGGTTGGGAAAATGTTCACTGGCTTGACAGTGACGAGCCCCGGCTGGCGCGTGATACAGTGTTACAGGTTCTTAGTGCGAAGCATGGGTGATTGTGTACAATTGATGGGTTATCGTGCGCAAATTTTTACGCAGTTTTTTTCGAACCATAGGTTCTACTAGCAACAAACAACAAGCATATAAGGAAAAGATAGAATGGCTAAGGGGCAATCATTACAAGACCCGTTTTTGAACGCACTGCGTCGTGAACGTGTTCCGGTTTCGATTTATCTGGTTAACGGTATTAAGCTGCAGGGTCAGATTGAGTCATTTGATCAGTTCGTCATTTTGTTGAAAAACACGGTAAGTCAGATGGTTTATAAGCACGCCATTTCTACCGTTGTTCCTTCGCGCCCGGTTTCTCACCATAGCAATAATACCGGTGGCGGCAGCAACAATTACCATCATGGCGGCAGCAACACGACTGCGCAGCCACAGCCACAACAAGACGGTGATAACGCAGAATAACGCGTCACCGTACAGCCAGGAACGGAGAACAGAGGTTTTCCGTCCTGGTCTTTTATTTAGCGAGGTTATAGCTTGTTTGACCGTTATGAAGCCGGTGAGCAGGCCGTACTGGTACACATCTGGTTCTCCCAAGACAAAGAAGTAGAAGATTTGCAGGAGTTCGAAACCCTGGTCTCTTCTGCTGGCGTTGAGGCGCTGCAAGTGGTTACTGGCAGCCGTAAAGCGCCACATCCCAAGTATTTTGTCGGTGAAGGAAAGGCCGTTGAAATTGCCGATGCGGTAAAAACAACTGGAGCATCGGTCGTATTATTCGATCATGCCCTTACACCCGCTCAGGAAAGAAACCTCGAGCGCCTGTGCGAATGCCGGGTTATTGATCGCACCGGTTTAATCCTGGATATCTTTGCCCAACGCGCACGTACCCACGAAGGTAAATTGCAGGTTGAGCTGGCACAGCTGCGCCATCTTGCAACACGTCTGGTGCGCGGCTGGACCCACCTTGAACGCCAGAAAGGCGGTATCGGTTTACGTGGTCCGGGTGAAACGCAGTTAGAAACAGACCGCCGCCTGTTGCGCGGACGAATCAGCCAGATTTTGTCTCGTCTTGAGCGGGTTGAGAAACAGCGTGAGCAGGGACGTCAGTCTCGTGCCAAAGCGGATGTGCCAACAGTTTCGCTGGTGGGTTACACCAACGCCGGCAAGTCGACCCTCTTTAACGCCATGACCTCTGCCAACGTCTTTGCCGCAGACCAGCTGTTTGCGACACTCGATCCCACTCTGCGCCGTCTGAATGTTGCCGATGTCGGCGATGTGGTGCTGGCGGACACGGTCGGCTTTATTCGCCATCTTCCTCACGATCTGGTTGCCGCTTTTAAAGCCACGCTGCAGGAGACACGTCAGGCGACGCTGTTAATGCACGTGATCGATGGCGCTGATCTTCGCGTCACAGAAAATATTGCCGCCGTTGATGCCGTTCTGGAAGAGATCGAAGCGGACGAAATTCCGACGTTACTGGTGATGAATAAAATCGATATGCTCGACGGATTCGAACCGCGTATCGATCGTAACGAAGAGAACCTGCCGATTCGCGTCTGGCTTTCCGCCCAGACCGGCGTTGGCGTTCCGTTGTTATGGCAGGCCCTCTCAGAGCGTCTGTCGGGTGAAATTGCCCAGCACGCGTTACGTCTGCCACCAGAAGCGGGGCGTCTTCGCAGCCGGTTCTATCAGTTGCAGGCGATTGAGAAAGAGTGGAATGAAGAAGACGGCAGTGTAGGATTGCAGATACGTATGCCCATTATTGAGTGGATGCGTTTATGTAAGCAGGAACCGTCGCTGACCAGTTACATTGTTTGATATTTCCCAATCCAACTTACCCAAAAGATTTCAGGTTGTAGCAAGGCGGCAATTAAACGAATCCCCGGGAGCTTACTCCTGTAAGTGACCGGGGTGAGTGAAAGCAGCCAACGTAGCAACAGCCTGAAAGATGACGGGTAAATCGTAATTACAATAAATGGAGTAGAGACATGGCGTGGAATCAGCCCGGAAATAACGGACAGGACCGCGACCCGTGGGGAAGCAGCAATAATCAAGGCGGCAACTCTGGGGGGAATAAGGGAGGACGGGAATCCGGGCCTCCTGATCTGGATGATATCTTCCGTAAGCTGAGCAAGAAGCTTGGTGGACTGGGCGGTGGCAAACAGAGCGACAACGGTCAGCGCGGCTCCGGCAGCGGTGGCAAAATTGTTGGCATCGTGGCTGTTGCTGCTGTAGTCATCTGGGCTGCAAGCGGTTTCTACACCATCAAAGAAGCGGAACGTGGCGTGGTGACGCGCTTTGGTAAGTTCAGTCACCTGGTCGAACCGGGTCTGAACTGGAAGCCAACGTTCATTGATCAGGTGCGTGCGGTTAACGTGGAATCGGTGCGTGAACTGGCCGCTTCTGGCGTCATGCTGACCTCGGATGAGAACGTCGTGCGCGTTGAAATGAACGTGCAGTACCGCGTGACCGATCCTGAACGCTATCTCTATGCTGTGACCAGCGCGGATGACAGTCTGCGTCAGGCGACTGACAGTGCGCTGCGCGGCGTCATTGGCCGTTCTACCATGGACCGCATTCTGACCGAAGGCCGTACCGTGGTGCGAAGCGAAACCCAGCGTGAAATCGACGAAACAATTCGTCCTTACAACATGGGCGTTGCGGTCGTTGACGTCAACTTCCAGGCTGCCCGTCCGCCGGAAGAGGTGAAGTCTGCGTTTGATGACGCGATAGCTGCACGCGAAAACCGTGAGCAGTACGTCCGTGAAGCAGAAGCTTATGCCAACGAAGTTCAGCCGCGTGCTAACGGTAAGGCGCAACGTATTCTGGAAGAGGCGCGCGCATACAAAGAGCGTACCGTCCTGGAAGCGCAGGGTGAAGTGGCGCGTTTCGCCAAGATTCTGCCGGAATATAAAGCCGCTCCGGAAATCACCAAAGAGCGTCTTTATATCGAGACCATGGAACGTGTGCTGAGCCATACCCGCAAAGTACTGGTTAACGATCGGGGTAACAACCTGATGGTGCTGCCGCTGGATCAACTGATGCGTGGCACGCAGGCTGCCCCGGGCCAGAGCGGTCAGAAGGGCAGTAACAGTTCTTCGCTGCCAGCTATCTCGGATCGCAGCGCCAGCCGCAATGACACGTCGTCATACAGTCCGGACAACATCATGGATCAGCGTCGGGCAAATGCTCAGCGCAGCGACAGCCAGCGCGAAGGGAGAGAGTAATCGATGCGTAAGCCAATAGTATTTTTGATCATTGTCGTGCTGGTGGCGCTCTATGCGTCGCTGTTTGTGGTGCAGGAAGGGGAGCGAGGCATTGTCCTGCGCTTCGGTAAAGTCCTGCGCGATGGCGAAAACAAACCGCAGGTATTCGCGCCGGGTCTGCATTTCAAGATCCCATTCCTGGAAACGGTTAAAACGCTGGATGCACGTATTCAGACCATGGATAACCAGGCCGATCGCTTCGTCACGAAAGAGAAGAAAGATCTGATCGTGGACTCCTACATCAAATGGCGTATCAGTGATTTCAGTCGCTACTACCTGGCTACAGGTGGCGGTGATGTCTCTCAGGCGGAAGTGCTGCTGAAACGTAAGTTCAGTGACCGCTTACGTTCTGAAATGGGCCGCCTGGATGTGAAAGATATCGTAACGGACTCACGGGGTCGCCTGACGACGGATGTACGTGACGCGCTGAACACCGGTTCTGCAGGCAGCGATGATGAAATCGCAACCCCAGCGGCGGATGACGCGATTGCCAGCGCAGCGGCCCGTGTTGAACGTGAAACCAACAGCAGCGAGCCAGCACCGAATCCGAACAGTATGGCGGCATTAGGTATTCAGGTGATGGATGTGCGCATCAAGCAGATCAACCTGCCGACCGAAGTGTCAGACGCGATCTTCAACCGTATGCGTGCTGAGCGTGAAGCAGTAGCACGTAGCCAGCGTTCGCAGGGTCAGGAAGAGGCAGAAAAACTGCGTGCTCAGGCTGATTATCAGGTGACACGCACTCTGGCTGAAGCCCAGCGTGAAGCGCTGATTACCCGCGGTGACGGCGATGCGGAAACGGCACGGTTGTTTGCTGATGCGTTCAGCAAAGATCCGGACTTCTACGCCTTTATTCGTAGCCTGCGTGCTTATGAAAACAGCTTCAGTGAAAATCAGGATGTGATGGTGTTAAGCCCGGATAGCGACTTCTTCCGATATATGAAGGCGCCCTCTAACGCGACCCGTTAAGAACTGATATAACCTGTGGGCCGACAATGTTGTCGGCCTTTTTTTTTGGGTAGCAAGATGAAAACAAGCATCTGGATGGCACTGGCGCTGGTATTAGTGCTGGAAGGGTTGGGACCGATGTTTATGCCGCGCGCCTGGCGACGCATGATCCTGACGATGACCCGCTTACCCGATCGCCTGCTGCACCGCTTTGGTGGCGGGCTGGTGGTCGCAGGCATGGTGATTTACTGCATGCTCAGCCTGCATGGCAACCTGTAAACCAGGATTCAGACCGGCTAAATTGTGCCTCTTCGCGCCATTATCCCCAACATGTTGTAGTGATCAAAACTCAGGCAAAAAAGCGCGCAATCGTATGCTAAAAGTGCTGAAAACCATGGGATCAGATGGTAGAATCCTTTTTTAAGCAATCGGTGATTTTGAGAAATGGGTAAGAACGTCGTCGTACTGGGCACCCAATGGGGTGACGAAGGTAAAGGTAAGATTGTAGACCTTCTGACTGAGCGCGCGAATTACGTTGTGCGTTATCAAGGCGGCCACAATGCGGGCCACACGCTTGTCATCAACGGTGAAAAAACCGTCCTCCACCTGATCCCTTCTGGCATTCTGCGCGATAACGTTACCAGCATCATTGGTAACGGCGTAGTGCTCTCTCCTGAAGCCTTAATGAAAGAGATGAAAGGCCTGGAAGCGCGCGGGATTCCGGTACGTGAACGTCTGCTGATTTCTGAAGCCTGTCCGCTGATTCTGCAATATCACGTTGCGATGGATATGGCGCGTGAACGTGCCCGTGGTGCCAAAGCGATTGGGACCACCGGACGTGGCATCGGCCCTGCTTATGAAGATAAAGTCGCGCGTCGTGCACTGCGCGTCAGCGACCTGTTTAACAAAGAAACCTTTGCTGCCAAGCTGAAAGAAGTCGTCGATTTCTACAACTTCCAGCTGGTGGAGTACTACAAAGAGCCGGCAGTCGACTTCGATAAAGTGCTGAACGATGTGATGGAAGTCGCTGACATCCTCACTGGCATGGTCGTTGACGTTTCTGAACTGCTGGACGTTGCGCGTAAGCGTGGCGATCTGATTATGTTTGAAGGCGCGCAGGGTACGCTGCTGGATATCGATCACGGTACTTATCCGTACGTGACCTCATCCAACACCACCGCAGGTGGCGTCGCAACCGGTTCAGGTATTGGCCCACGTTATGTCGACTACGTGCTGGGTATTGTGAAAGCTTACTCAACCCGTGTTGGTGCAGGCCCGTTCCCGACCGAACTGTTCGATGAAACCGGCGAATTCCTCTGTGCGCAGGGTAATGAGTTTGGCGCGACCACCGGTCGTCGTCGTCGTACCGGCTGGCTGGATGCAGTCGCGGTTCGCCGCGCGGTCCAGATCAACTCCCTGTCAGGTTTCTGCATGACCAAGCTGGACGTGCTGGATGGCCTGAAAGAGGTTAAAATCTGTGTTGCTTACCGCATGCCTGATGGCCGCGAAGTCACCACTACGCCACTGGCAGCAGAGAACTGGGAAGGCATTGAGCCGATCTACGAAACCCTGCCAGGCTGGAGCGAGACAACGTTTGGCGTGAAGACGCTGGAAGGTTTGCCTCAGGCCGCGCGTGACTACATCAAACGCGTGGAAGAGGTAACAGGTGTGCCGATTGATATTATCTCAACCGGTCCCGATCGTAGTGAAACAATGATTCTGCGCGACCCGTTCGACGCATAATCATTGAGGCCGGACACTGTCCGGCCCTTGTTTTTCCACTCTCTGATGCCACTTAACCTCCCTTCGCTTGTCAAACCTCGTGCTGGCTTAAAAAATCGCACGGCGGATCAGACTCTGGTTTATCATCGTAGTTAATCGAATGGCGATCCGATTTAATCCTGACATCAATCGTAAGGCGAATAACGTCATGCCACGCCTGAAGGTTCACTGAGGTTACTGTGCAGCTCACGAGTTTTACTGATTATGGCTTACGGGCCCTGATTTATCTGGCATCGTTGCCAGAAGGTCAGCAGACCAATATTACGGAAGTGACAAACACCTATGGTTTGTCCCGTAATCATATGGTCAAAATCATCAATCAGCTGAGCCGGGCGGGCTATGTCGCCGCCACGCGCGGTAAAAACGGAGGAATCCGTCTGGGTATGCCCGCGCGCCAGATTGTCATTGGCGACGTGGTCCGTAAGATGGAACCACTACAATTAGTGGATTGCGCCTCCTGTTCCATCACGCCAGCCTGTCGTCTGAAGCAGGCGTTACATGATGCAGTGCAGCGATTTTTGCAGGAGCTGGATAGCTATACGTTGGCAGACCTGGTCGAAGGAAATACACCACTTTATGAGATCATCTTGTCCAGGTCGCCAGTGGAAATAAATATTAAATGACATCGGAGGAACCGCTATGTCAAAAGATCCTTTTCAGGATAGAGAAGCTGAAAAATACGAAAACCCTATTCCGAGCCGCGAATTTATTCTGGCTCTGTTAGAAAAACGTGAAAAACCGGCCAGCCGTGAAGAGCTGGCTGAAGAGATGAATCTGCAGGAAGAAGAGCACCTTGAGGCGCTGCGTCGCCGCCTTCGCGCCATGGAGCGTGATGGTCAGCTGGTGTTCACCCGCCGTCAGTGTTATGCCCTGCCAGAACGTCTTGACCTCCTGCGCGGTAAAGTCATTGGCCATCGTGATGGCTACGGCTTCCTGCGGGCAGAAGGTCAGAAAGATGACCTTTACCTCTCTGCAGAACAGATGAAATTCTGTATGCACGGTGACGTGATCCTGGCGCAGCCGCTGGGTGCCGATCGCAAAGGCCGCCGCGAAGCGCGCGTAGTCCGCGTGCAGGAACCGCGTAACAATCAGATCGTTGGCCGTTACTTTACCGATGCCGGTGCCGGCTTCGTGGTACCGGACGACAGTCGCCTGAGTTTTGACATCCTCATCCCGCCTGAAGAGACGATGAACGCCCGTATGGGTTCCGTGGTGGTGGTTGAGCTGGTCCAGCGTCCGAACCGTCGCACCAAAGCGATCGGTAAAATCGCCGAGATTCTGGGCGATGATATGGGCACCAGCCTGGCCGTGGATATGGCGCTGCGTACCCATGAGATCCCGCATACCTGGCCGCCGGAAGTGGAAGCTCAGATCAGCAAGCTGAAAGAAGAGGTTCCGGAAGAGGCCAAAAAAGGCCGCGTCGATCTGCGTAAACTGCCGCTGGTCACCATTGATGGTGAAGATGCCCGTGACTTCGATGATGCCGTCTACTGTGAGAAAAAGCGCGGTGGCGGATGGCGTCTGTGGGTGGCTATCGCCGACGTGAGCTATTACGTCCGTCCCGGCACACCACTGGATGATGAAGCGCATCAGCGCGGCACCTCAGTCTACTTCCCGTCGCAGGTTGTACCGATGCTACCGGAAGTGCTGTCCAATGGCTTATGTTCGCTTAACCCGCAGGTCGATCGTCTCTGTATGGTCTGCGAGATGACCATTTCGACCAAGGGTAAGCTGACCGGCTTCAAGCACTATGAAGCAGTGATGAACTCCCATGCGCGTCTGACTTACAACAAAGTCTGGAACATCCTGCAGGGCGACAAAGAGCTGCGCCAGCAGTATGCGCCGCTGGTCAAAGACCTTGAAGAGCTGAATAACCTCTATCATGCGCTGGAAGCTGCACGTGAAGAGCGTGGCGGTATCTCGTTTGAAACGGAAGAGGCGAAGTTCATCTTTAACGCCGAGCGCCGTATCGAACGTGTTGAGCGCGTATCACGTAACGATGCCCACAAGCTAATCGAAGAGTGCATGATCCTGGCGAACATCGCCTCGGCGCGCTTCGTTGAGAAGAATCAGGAACCGGCACTGTTCCGCGATCACGATCGCCCGACTGACGAAAGCATTAAGAGCTTCCGTACCGTGCTCAACGAGCTGGGACTGACTCTGCCTGGCGGCAACAAACCGCAGCCAGTTGACTATGCGGCGCTGCTGAAGCAGGTTGCCGATCGTCCGGATGCGGAAATGCTGCAAACCATGCTGCTGCGTTCGATGAAGCAGGCCGTTTACGATCCGGAAAACCGCGGTCACTTTGGTCTGGCGCTGTCGTCGTATGCGCACTTTACCTCGCCAATCCGTCGTTATCCGGATCTGACGCTGCACCGCGCCATCAAATATCTGCTGGCAAAAGAGCAGGACGAAGGTAAAGGCCTGGTACAACGCGCCATCAAATACCTGATGCCGAGAGAGCGCAGCGTCGCCAAAGATATGACGACAGCCACCGGCGGCTATCACTACGAGATGCCGGAGATGCTGCAGCTGGGCCTGCACTGTTCCCTGACCGAACGTCGCGCCGATGAAGCAACCCGCGACGTGGCGGACTGGCTCAAGTGTGACTTCATGCAGGATCAGGTCGGCAACGTCTTCAACGGCGTTATCTCCAGCGTCACCGGATTTGGTTTCTTCGTCCGCTTAAGCGATCTGTTCATCGATGGTCTGGTCCACGTTTCAACGCTCGACAACGATTACTACCGTTTTGACCCGGTAGGTCAGCGTCTGATCGGTGAATCGGGCGGCCGCACCTATCGTCTGGGTGACATGGTTGAAGTGCGTGTTGAAGCGGTCCATATGGACGAGCGTAAAATCGACTTCGCCCTGATCTCCAGCCAGCGTCAGGTGCGTGGTGAAGGTAAAACGGCGCGTGACCGTGCGAAGCGTGACGACAAGGCGCCAACTAAACGCCGTCGTGATGCGAGCAAGAAGTCTAACTTCGAGCCGGATTCTGCGTTCCGTGGTGACAAGGGCAAGCCCGCCGCTGCGAACACCGAGAATAAAAGTAAAAACGTCTCGGAAAAAACCCGTAAAATCGCCGCCGCCACCCGGGCGAAGCGCGCCAGAAAAAAGGCGCAGCCTGACTGATGCGCGCACCCGCCCTTTCTCCTGAGAAAGGGCGGTCATTCATTCTTTTCCAAACACTGAGCAGATCGATGAGCGAAATTATTTTTGGTATCCATGCCGTGCAGGCGCTGCTGGAAAGCGATCCACAACGTTTCCAGGAAGTCTTTATCCTCAAAGGCCGCGACGATCGTCGCCTGCAACCCGTGGTCGCCGCGCTGGAAGCTCAGGGGATCGTAATTCAGCTGGCCGAGCGCAAGTGGCTCGACAGCCAGGTTGAAGGCGGTGTGCATCAGGGTATCGTGGCGCGGGTGAAGCCGGGTCGTCAGTATCAGGAAGGCGACCTGCCGGATCTGCTGCAGAGCCTGGAGAAACCGTTCCTGCTGGTGCTGGATGGGGTCACCGATCCACATAACCTGGGTGCCTGCCTGCGCAGTGCCGATGCAGCCGGTGTGCACGCGATTATCGTGCCGAAAGATCGCTCTGCTCCCCTGAATGCGACCGCCAAAAAAGTGGCCAGCGGCGCGGCAGAAAATGTGCCGTTGATCCGCGTCACCAACCTGGCGCGTACCCTGCGTCTGCTGCAGGAGTACAACATCTGGGTTGTCGGCACCGCAGGTGAAGCTGACCATACCGTCTTCCAGAGCAAAATGACCGGCCCGATGGCGCTGGTGATGGGCGCGGAAGGGGAAGGCATGCGTCGTCTGACCCGTGAGCATTGCGATGAGCTGATCAGCATTCCGATGGCGGGCAGCGTCTCTTCGCTGAATGTTTCGGTCGCGACCGGTGTCTGCCTGTTTGAAGCGGTGCGTCAGCGCAACGCCTGATCCCCGATGTGATCCTCGCCACAAATTAGTTCCTGTACCAGGCATAACTGCGCGTCATTCGCATACTTACTGAGTGACATCCGCGAGGAGTGGTTATGACCTGGACAACACACACCGTTTTTAATCAGCCCCATCCTCTGAGCAACAGCAACCTGTTCCTGTCTGATACGCCGCTCTGCGAGGCGCTGTCACGCGAAGGCGCCGGATGGGATCGGGAATGGCTGGCGTCGGTAGGCCTGCAGCTGGGCAGCGCTGAGTCGCTGGAGCTGGGCCGGCTCGCCAATGCTGAACCGCCTGAACTGCTGCGCTACGATGCCCGTGGCGAACGCATGGATGAGGTCCGTTTTCACCCCGCCTGGCATCTGCTGATGCAGGGCGTCTGCGCCAGCCGCCTGCACAACCTCAGCTGGCACCCTACCGTTCGTGAACAGGCCAGCGTGGCACGCGCTGCGCGCTTTATTCTGCATGCACAGGTTGAGGCAGGTACGCTCTGCCCGGTGACCATGACGCACGCGGCCATTCCCCTGCTGCAGACTTATCTGCCCGCCGCCTTTGAGGGCTGGCTCGATCCGCTGCTCAGCGATCGCTACGACAGCCATGCTCAGCCCGGCGACCAGAAACGCGGTCTGCTGATTGGGATGGGCATGACGGAAAAGCAGGGCGGTAGCGATCTGCTCACCAGCACCACCCGTGCTGAACCGCTGGGCGCGCGCGGCGCGGGTGAAGCCTACCGGCTGACCGGCCACAAATGGTTCTTCTCTGTGCCACAGAGCGATGCACATCTGGTGCTGGCCCAGACGCCCACCGGATTAAGCTGCTTCTTTCTGCCGCGTCTGTTGCCCGACGGGTCACGCAACGCCATCCAGCTGGAGCGGCTCAAAGATAAGCTGGGCAATCGTTCCAATGCCAGCTGCGAAGTAGAGTTTCGCGACGCGACCGGCTGGCTGCTGGGGGAGGAGGGCGAAGGCGTGCGGCTGATCCTGAAGATGGGCGGCATGACGCGCTTTGACTGCGCGCTCGGCAGTCACGGCCAGATGCGGCGCGCTTTCTCGGTGGCCGTCTGGCATGCCTGTGAGCGACAGGTGCTGGGGAAAAACCTGGTGGATCAGCCGCTGATGCGTCAGGTTCTGGCACAGCAGGCGCTGCAGCTGGAGGGACAAACCGCGCTGCTGATGCGACTGGCTCGCGCCTGGTCACAACCGGCAAAACCGCATGAAGTCACCTTTGCCCGCCTGTTTACGCCAGCGGCAAAATATGGCATTTGCAAAGCGGGTGCGCCGTTCGTGGCGGAGTCGATGGAAGTGCTGGGGGGCATCGGCTACTGTGAAGCAAGTGAGCTGCCGCGCCTGTATCGTGATATGCCGGTCAACAGCATCTGGGAAGGATCGGGCAACGTGATGTGTCTTGATGTCCTGCGCGTGCTCGCCCGTCAGGCAGAGGTCACGGAAATGCTGAGTCAGGAGTTTGAAGCGGTGAAAGGGAGTAACCGTCATTTCGATACGCGATGGCGTCAGCTGCGTCTGAGGCTTAGCAGGGTTCCCGAAGAGCAGGCGCGCGAGGTTACCCGCACGCTGCTGCAGCTGGCGACGGGCGCTCAGCTGCTCAAATTTGCCGAACCCCCGCTGGCGGATGCATGGTGCCAGCAGTGGCTCGACCAGCGCGGCTCACGCCCGCTTGCGTCCGCAATCACCGATCGTTTACTGGACCGCGCCTGTGGCAGATGAGGCACCGTACAGAATCGCACTGGCGTACCAGAAGCCCGGCATGACCGTCTCGCTCAGCATCACAATCTGATAGTAAGCTGCTCCGGCCTGATTGGCCTGGGCAGCCACCGCCCGCTGGGCATCATCCGGTGAGCCGTGCACGTTAACGGTAATATTACCCAGCTTCGGCAAGCCACCACTCTGCGCCCGCGAAATCTCCTGCGCCTGTCGGGTTGGCGCAGGTGGGGCTTTTGGCGTGGTCTCAAGCGCGGAACAGCCTGCCAGCAGCAGGCTGAACACCAGTAAATAAGCGGAACGCATAGCAAAACCCTTATTCAGGACGAAACGTTAAGTGTACGCCATCGCCCTGAATGACGTCAGGATTTAAGGCTGAATACGCTGACCAGCTGGGTCAGGTGATGCCCTTTATCACTCAGGTTCTGCGCGCTGTTTTCCGCCTGTGCCACCAGTTCGCTGTTCTGGTGAGTCGCCTGGCTGATCTGGTTCATCGCAATATTCACCTGGCCGATACCCGCCGCCTGTTCCTGCGCCGCCACGTTGATCTCACCCATCAGCGCCTGTACCTGCTCGATGTGGGTCACAATGTTGGTCATCGCATCGCGCGTCTGCTCAGAGAGCTGGTGGCCCTCCGCCACGTTGCTGATGGAGGTTGCAATCAGTCCATCAATCTCTTTGGCGGCCTGCGCGGAACGCTGTGCCAGCGCACGCACTTCGGCGGCTACCACGGCAAAGCCACGACCCTGTTCACCGGCGCGTGCCGCTTCAACAGCGGCGTTCAGTGCCAGGATATTGGTCTGGAAAGCGATCGACTCAATCACGTGCGTGATATCAGCAATGCTTTGCGATGAAACCTTGATGGCTGACATGGTATTGACCGAGCGCACCACCGTCTTGCTGCCGTGACTGACGATATCGCTGGCTTCAGCCACCAGTGACATCGCCTGACGCAGGCTTTCGGCGGTGTGTTCAACCGTTGCACCAAACTGCTCCATGCTGGCAGAGGTCTGCTCCACGCTGCTGGCCTGACGCCCGATCTGCTCGCTGATGTTGTGGCTGCTGGCTGCGATGGTGTCCGTGCCGTCGCTGATCTCCTGCGCCGCGCCGCGCACCTGACCGACGATTTTCTCCAGACCATCACCAATGCCGTTAATCGCAATGATCAGCTGGCCCACTTCGTCGCGACGATGCGTATCCATATGGACCTGCAGATTCCCGGCGGCATACTGCTCCGCCAGATGGATCACCTGCTGCAGCGGACGGGTAATCGCCCGACGGCTGTACCAGACAAAGCCCAGCGCAAAGACAATCACCAGAACCAGGCCGGTAATCAGGAACAGGTTGCGGCTGTGCGTAATCGGAGCCAGCAGGCTGTCACGGTTAACTTCGCCGGTGATCACCCAGTTCCAGCCCGGCAACTGCTGCCACGCAAGAATCTGCATCTCACCATTGATCTCCACCTGCTGCATGCCCTGCGGCTGTGTCAGCAACGGCTGTAGGGTCGCGTCATCCCAGGCGGGGCGTTTGCCTTCGTCGTGCTTATCGAACAGATACGCTCCCTGCGCCTTACCGGGCGTGCCGTTGAGCACAAAGAAATGACCGCTATCACCCAGCTTGCGCGCCAGGATTTTTTCACGCATCAGCGCATACTGTTTATCAATGCCAACACCGACAAAGAGAATGGCAACGACTTTGCCGCTCTCATCTTTTACCGGCTGATACTGTGTGATGTAGCGATGGCCGAACAGCGTCGCCAGGCCGCGATAGACTTCGCCCTGGTGAACACTTTTCCAGGCGGCGCCGCTGCGGTCCAGCTGCGTACCGATGGCGCGACTGCCATCCTCTTTTTTCAGCGAGGTTGAAACACGGACAAAATCATCACCATCGCGCACGAAAATGGTCGCCACGGCGGCAGTGCGGTCAGTGAAATCGTCAACCGCGGTCTGATCGAGGTTCAGTGTTTTTAACCCGGCACGCAGCACCGGTGTCGAAAAGGCACCCACCTGCACCCGCGAGCTATCATCCAGGCTAAAGCGCTTAGGCAGGAAACTGGTAAATAAATCGGTGTAGTGAGCCACCTCTTCAGAGAGGGTGGCGTTAAACATGGTGGTCATTTCATAGATGCCCTGCACCTGGTTGTGCATGTCATCGATGGCGAGATTTTCCAGCTGGCGGGAGGCGTTGTGGCTTTGAGTCAGTGTCAGTACCAGCAACAGCAGCGCTACGCTGAGAGACGTCAGTACAGACAGCTTAACTCCGAGACTCAGTCCGCTGAGAGAGAGACGCTTCATAAATTACCTTTGATCAAGTTAGGGGAATACACGATCAACGGCAGAGAGCGCGAAAAGTTTAGTGTGAAATGGCATAACTAAGCGCAGCGGGGAATTTCGCAAATTAACCCGCAGAACGTAGACTTGATCGGCACGCCTTGCCCCCTTAAGGAGAAACCATGATTGAACTCACCACAGAAACGCTGGCCGGTATCGAATGTCTGCACGCTACGCCAGCCGGACAACGGCATCAGCCACTGCCTACCGTGCTGTTTTATCACGGCTTTACCTCATCAAAAGAGGTCTACGCCTACTTCGCCGTTGCTCTGGCGCAGGCGGGATTTCGGGCAGTAATGCCGGATGCGGCGCTGCACGGCGCGCGTTATCACGGTGATGCCGATGCCCGTCTGGGCCGCTTCTGGGACATTCTGAAACAGAACATTGATGAGCTGCCGCTGCTGGAGGCCGCGCTGCGTAAAGACAATCTCATCGCTGACAGACGTTTCGCGGTGGCGGGCGCGTCGATGGGTGGCATGACGGCACTGGGCGTGATGGCGCGCTATCCGCAGATTCAGAGCGTCGCCTGCATGATGGGATCGGGCTATTTTATGCAGCTCAGTCAGTCGCTATTTCCGCCGCTGGTGGCTGACACGCCGGAGCAGAAAGCGCAGTTTGCCGCCCGCATGGCACCGCTGGCCGATTACGATCCCAGCAATCATCTGTCGGCGCTGGCAAACCGCCCGCTGCTGTTATGGCATGGTGAGGCGGATGATGTTGTTCCTGCTGGCGAAACTTACCGTTTACAGGAAGCACTGCATCAGGAAAAGTCAGCTGGCAATCTGACCTGTTTGTTTGAGGCGGGTGTTCGCCACCGCATCACTCCAGAGGCACTGTCTGCTATGGTGGAATTTTTCAGCCATCACCTCTAAACGCGCAGGACTTTAACCTTTTTATCTTCCAGTTTCTGAATGATTTCCGGGTCAGCATTTTTGCCGGTGATAACCATGCTGATTTGTTCGGCCCGGCTGAACAGCATGCCGGCACGCTCACCAACTTTACTGCTGTCGACCAGCACGACCAGTTTTCCCACCATGTTAAGCATATTTTGTTCCGCCATGGCGGTCAGCATATCGCTTTTGTACAGCCCATCTGCAGTCAGTCCTTTGCCGCTGGTAAACATCCAGTGTCCCGCATACAAACTATTTTCACTGTCTTGTGGGCTGAGGGTAATGGACTGGCTCTTGTTATATTGCCCTCCCATAATGATGACGCTTTCATGCTCCTGATCGATGAGATAGTTGGCCAGGGGCAGATAATTCGTGATGATTTGCACTGGTTTCCCACACATCTCCCTGCCCAGCAAAAACGCCGTGGAACCGCAGTTTATGACCACGCTCTCACCAGGGTTCACCAGCTGCGATGCGGCTCTGACAATTCGCACTTTTTCATCGTGGTTCAATGCCTCATGGATGTTCATGGGCGTCCAGCGAGGGCGCTGCTGGCTAATCACTTCCGCGCCATTGCGAACTTTTTTCAGCCTGCCGGCATCATCCAGCTTATTGATATCCCGCCTTGCTGTCGCCGGGGAAATTGCTAAGCGATCAATCACTTCCTCGACGGTGACAAAACCTTTTTGTACCAGAAGTTCCAGTAAAATTTGATGGCGTTGGGCTTCGGTCATAGGGTGTTCCGATAAGAATTGATTTTAAAAGATGATATTTGAAACAACCTGGAATTGCTAAAGTAAATGTGAAATCGCCAGACGGAATGACTGGCGATTCAGCACGGTTATCAGAGAAATGATTTAAATGGCAGGTCGGGTTCGATGGTGAAACAGTCACTAAAACCGCGCGGGTAATGATACTCAAAACTGTCCTTGTCCAGCGGCCAGGTGAACTTACCTCCTACCTGCCAGATAAAGGGTTTAAAACCATATTTCAGACGATCTTTTTTCATCTCCCACAACACGCGAATCTCCTGAGGATCCGCCTGGAAATTTGACCAGATATCATGGTGAAACGGGATCACCACTTTGGTGTTCAGCGCTTCCGCCATGCGCAGCATATCGGCGCTGGTCATTTTGTCTGTAATGCCGCGCGGGTTCTCGCCATAGGAGCCCAGCGCCACATCGATCCTATGTTCATTACCGTGCTTCGCGTAATAGTTGGAGTAGTGGGAGTCGCCGCTGTGGTAAAGGGAACCACCCGGCGTTTTGAACAGGTAGTTTACGGCACGCTCATCCATACCGTCTGGCAGCACGCCCGCAGCTTTTTGCTCTGCTGGCAGGGTAATCAGCGCGGTACGGTCGAAGGCATCGAGTGCATGGATTTCAACGTCTTTGATTTTCACCACGTCGCCCGGTTTAATCACGATGCAGCGCGCTTCAGGCACACCCCAGCCGATCCACAAATCCACGCAGGACTGCGGTCCAATGAACGGCACATCGTCAGCACAGTTTTGCATAACGGCTGCGGCGACATTCACATCGATATGATCGTTGTGATCGTGGGTGGACAGCACGGCATCGATCTGACGAATGGCAAAAGGATCGAGTACAAACGGGGTGGTGCGCAGATTGGGCTGAAGTTTCTCAACGCCTGCCATACGCTGCATCTGATGGCCCTTTTTCATCAGCGGATTGCTGTGGCTCTGCTTGCCAGTGCCGCACCAGAAATCGACGCAGATATTTGCCCCACCTTCTGATTTGAGCCAGATTCCCGTACAGCCCAGCCACCACATTGCAAACGTACCAGGAGCAACCTGTTCCTGCTCAATTTCTTCGTTCAGCCAGCAACCCCATTCCGGGAAAGTACTCAGAATCCATGATTCACGGGTAATAGTTTTCACTTTACTCATCGTTACAGCTCCTTCTTCAATCAAAAATAATCAATTAATGATTTTATATGATCGATGCTGTCACTGTTTTATTCGATTTGCAACGGCTTATTTGCGCGGGCTTATCCTGTAAACCCACCGTAAAATCCAGATTCATATCATTAATGGTTCCGCTATAATCTTATAAATATATGAAATTTAACAATAAAAATCTTTTGTCATGACTGGATTAAAAATCATTACGGATAGTGTGGAAATGGTTTTGCGGGACGCCTCACAAATAATCAAATCAGATCTTGTGATGATTATTTTCGATTACTAGAGTGAGGGCGTTAACCACACAGAGATTGCCCCTTGTGTTCCCATTTCTGGAGAGAGTTATGGAGATCCTCTACAACGTCTTTACCGTGTTTTTTAATCAGGTAATGACGAATGCCCCGCTGTTGCTGGGTATCGTGACGTGTCTGGGTTACATGCTTCTGCGCAAAAGTGTCAGCGTCATTATTAAAGGCACCATCAAAACCATTATCGGTTTCATGCTGTTGCAGGCAGGCTCAGGCATCCTGACCAGCACCTTCAAGCCTGTGGTCGCAAAAATGTCGGAAGTGTATGGCATCAATGGTGCGATCTCTGACACCTATGCCTCAATGATGGCCACCATCGATCGCATGGGTGATGCCTATAGTTGGGTGGGATACGCAGTGCTGATCGCGCTGGCGCTGAACATTATTTATGTTCTGCTACGCCGGATTACCGGCATTCGCACCATCATGCTGACAGGACACATCATGTTCCAGCAGGCGGGGCTGATTGCGGTTTCTCTTTTTATCTTCGGCTACCCCATGTGGACCACGATTATCTGCACCGCAGTGCTGGTATCGCTCTACTGGGGAATCACCTCCAATATGATGTACAAGCCGACGCAGGATGTGACGGATGGCTGTGGTTTCTCCATCGGACACCAGCAGCAGTTCGCCTCCTGGATTGCCTGTAAAGTAGCGCCCTATCTGGGTAAAAAAGAGGAGAGCGTTGAAGATCTTAAACTGCCTGGCTGGCTGAATATCTTTCACGACAATATCGTCTCCACGGCGATTGTGATGACCCTCTTCTTTGGTGCAATCCTGCTCTCCTTCGGCATTGACGTTGTTCAGGCAATGGCGGGTAAAACCCACTGGACAGTTTATATCCTGCAAACCGGTTTCTCCTTCGCGGTGGCGATTTTCATCATCACCCAGGGTGTGCGGATGTTCGTTGCCGAGCTGTCAGAAGCCTTCAATGGGATCTCTCAGCGCCTGATTCCTGGCGCGGTACTGGCGATTGACTGTGCGGCTATCTATAGCTTTGCGCCAAACGCAGTGGTCTGGGGCTTTATGTGGGGCACCATGGGCCAGCTGATTGCAGTTGGCATCCTGGTTATAGCGGGCTCGTCCATTCTGATCATTCCTGGCTTTATCCCGATGTTCTTCTCGAATGCCACCATTGGCGTCTTTGCGAACCACTTTGGCGGCTGGCGCGCGGCGCTCAAAATTTGTCTGGTGATGGGCATGATTGAAATCTTTGGCTGCGTCTGGGCGATCAGGCTCACCGGGATGAGCGCATGGATGGGGATGGCGGACTGGTCAATCCTGGCCCCGCCAGTGATGCAGGGCTTCGCCTTCGTCGGACTGGTATTTATGGCCGTCATCATCCTGATTGCACTGGCTTATATGTTCTTTGCTGGCCGTTCTCTGCGCGCTGAAGAAGATGCGGAAAAACAAACAGCAGAAATCTCTGCTCATTAAGGAGTATCGGTTATGACAGTACGTATCCTGGCTGTGTGTGGCAACGGGCAAGGTAGCTCCATGATCATGAAGATGAAAGTGGACCAGTTTTTAACCCAGTCCAACATTGACCACACGGTGAACAGCTGCGCGGTAGGTGAATACAAAAGTGAACTGAGCGGTGCAGACATCATTATTGCGTCTACTCATATCGCCGGTGAAATCACCGTGACGGGTAAAAAATATGTAGTGGGCGTTCGTAACATGCTGTCACCCGCGGATTTCGGACCAAAGCTGCTGGAAGTGATCAAAGAACATTTCCCACAAGACGTGAAGTAAGGACGCCATATGAAATTACGAGATTCGCTCGCGGAAAATAACACCATTCTTCTTCAGGCCGACGCCAGCACCTGGCAGGAAGCGGTAAAGCTCAGCGTGGATCTGCTGGTTAAGGCCGACGTCGTTGAGCCACGTTATTACCAGGCCATTCTGGATGGCGTTGCGCAGCATGGCCCTTACTTCGTTATTGCGCCAGGGCTTGCCATGCCCCATGGCCGTCCGGAAGAGGGGGTCAAAAAAACCGGCTTTGCTCTGGTCACGCTAAAAACGCCTCTGGTGTTTAACGACGAAGATAACGATCCGGTCGATATTCTCATCACCATGGCCGCTGTCGATGCAAACACCCATCAGGAAGTCGGCATCATGCAGATCGTCAATCTGTTTGATGATGAAGCCAATTTTGATCGTTTACGCGCCTGCCGCACCGCGCAGGAAGTGCTGGATTTGATTGATAACGCCACTGCGGCGACAGCTTAAGAGGGAACTGAAAATGTCATTACCCATGTTGCAGATCGCGCTGGATAACCAGACGTTGTCTCACGCTTACGAAACCACCCGCCTGATTGCAGAAGAGGTCGATATTATCGAAGTCGGCACCATTCTGTGCGTGGGCGAAGGCGTTCGCGCGGTTCGGGACCTGAAAGCACTCTACCCGCATAAAATCGTGCTGGCGGATGCCAAGATCGCTGATGCAGGCAGGATCCTCGCCCGCATGTGCTTTGAAGCCAGCGCCGACTGGGTAACCGTAATCTGCTGTGCAGATATCAATACCGCGAAAGGTGCGCTGGACGTGGCGAAAGAGTTCAGCGGCGACGTGCAGATTGAGCTGACCGGCTTCTGGACCTGGGAGCAGGCGCAGGCGTGGCGAGATGCGGGTATTCAGCAGGTGGTTTATCACCGTAGCCGTGATGCACAGGCGGCAGGTGTGGCGTGGGGAGAGGCTGATATCAGCGCTATCAAACGTCTGGCCGATATGGATTTTAAAGTCACCGTCACGGGTGGGCTGGCGCTGGAAGATTTGCCGCTGTTTCAGGGGATTCCCATCCACGTCTTTATTGCCGGTCGTAGTATTCGCGAGGCGGCATCACCGGTTGAGGCGGCGCGTCAGTTCAAACGCTCAATCGCTCACCTCTGGGGCTAAGGAGCGGATATGTTGTCTAAACAGGTCCCGCTTGGGATTTATGAAAAGGCGCTTCCTGCGGGCGACTGCTGGCTTGAGCGGTTACAGCTGGCAAAACAGCTGGGTTTCGATTTTGTCGAAATGTCAGTAGACGAAACGGACCGACGCCTCTCCCGACTTGACTGGCGTCGTGAGCAGCGGCTGGCGTTAGTTAGTGCGGTTGCAGAAACGGGTGTGCGTGTCCCTTCTATGTGCCTGAGCGCGCACCGACGTTTTCCACTCGGGAGCGAGGATGATGCTGTACGCGAAAGGGCACTGGACATAATGCGTAAAGCCATTCGCTTTGCGCAGGATGTCGGTATCCGCGTGATCCAGCTTGCCGGGTATGACGTTTATTATCAGGAAGCCAACGATGAGACGCGCCGCCGTTTTCGTGACGGCCTGAAAGAGAGCGTCGACATAGCAAGCCGCGCGCAGGTGACGCTGGCGATGGAGATCATGGATTATCCATTAATGAACTCAATCAGTAAGGCGCTGGGCTATGCACATTACCTGAATAACCCGTGGTTCCAGCTCTATCCTGATATCGGCAACCTTTCGGCCTGGGATAACGATGTGCAAATGGAATTGCAGGCGGGTATGGGGCATATCGTAGCCGTCCACGTCAAAGATACCCGTCCCGGCGTGTTTAAAAATGTCGCATTCGGCACCGGAGTGGTGGATTTCGAACGCTGTTTTCAGACTCTCAAACAGGCAGGTTATTGCGGACCCTATTTGATTGAAATGTGGAGCGAAACGGCTACTGATCCGGCGGCAGAAGTTGTAAAAGCACGCGATTGGGTGCGTGAGCGCATGACGCGGGCTGGCTTACTGGAGAATGAACATGCATGAACTCAAGCTACGCGTCTTCGAGGCTAATATGGCGCTTCCGCGTTCTGGACTGGTAACTTTTACCTGGGGTAATGCCAGTGCCATTGATCGGGAGCAGGGGCTGGTGGTGATTAAACCCAGTGGTGTGGCTTACGAGACTATGACGCCTGACGATATGGTGGTAGTGGATCTTGAAGGGAAGGTCACCGAGGGGCAATGGCGGCCTTCTTCGGATACCGCCACCCATCTGGCGCTCTATCGACGCTACCCCTCACTGGGCGGTGTTGTTCATACTCATTCGACGAATGCCACGGCCTGGGCACAGGCGGGACGGGCAATTCCTGCGCTGGGAACGACGCATGCCGATTACTTTTCTGGCGATATTCTCTGTACGCGTGCGTTAACGCAGTCCGAGGTTGAAACTGACTATGAACTGAACACCGGAAAAGTCATTATCGAAACCCTGGGGGAGACTGAACCTTTATACACACCGGGCATTGTGGTGTATCAGCACGGCCCATTCGCGTGGGGAAAAGATGCAGACGATGCCGTGCATAACGCGGTGGTCATGGAAGAGGTGGCAAAAATGGCCTGGATTACCCGCGGTATAAATCCAGACGTTCAGGGCATGGATGATTATCTGATGAACAAGCATTTTCAGCGTAAGCATGGATCGGATGCTTATTATGGGCAGAAACAGGGCAGATAAGTCAGCTGAAATCCCTGAACAGACAGCCCTTCCGGCCTTTCAGAAAAGAGTGTTCACATGCCGGAGCAGGGCTATTTAAGCCGTTCTAATAATTCTGTCTCCTTTTCGGATACGTCATTGCCTTTTCTTTCATGACCGATGCGCCACACCAAACGGCTACTTTCCTGTTTTTTGCTAAATCAGCTTGAGTTCAGGCACCGCCGCCAGTATGATTACGCGTCAATTTTTCAGCCGCATTCTCAGGCTGTGTCCCACAAACGCTCGTCATGGCGAACCTTTGTGGGACACAGCCTATAACGTTCCTTGCTTCCATGGGCCGCGGTTGACCCCGACAGGAGGCTGAATAATCCGTAAGGAGCAATTTCGATGCGTCATTACGAAATCGTATTTATGGTTCATCCTGACCAGAGCGAACAGGTTCCTGGCATGATCGAGCGTTACACTGGTGCTATCACTGGTGCTGAAGGCACGATTCACCGTCTGGAAGACTGGGGCCGCCGTCAGCTGGCTTACCCGATCAACAAACTGCACAAAGCGCATTACGTTCTGATGAACGTTGAAGCGCCGCAGGAAGCGATCGATGAGCTGGAAACGAACTTCCGCTTCAACGACGCCGTTATCCGTAGCATGGTTATGCGCGTTAAAAACGCGGTAACTGAAGCATCACCGATGGTTAAAGCGAAAGATGAGCGTCGTGATCGTCGCGAAGATTTTGCTAACGAATCCGCTGATGAGTCAGATGCTGGGGATTCTGAAGAGTAATCCATCGTGACGGTTAATCGACTTCGCCTGTCTGGCACTGTGTGCAAGACACCGGTTCGAAGAGTTAGCCCGTCAGGAATTCCTCACTGTCAGTTCGTGCTTGAGCACCGCTCAGTGCAGGAGGAGGCCGGGTTTCACCGGCAAGCCTGGTGTCGTATGCCTGTTATTATTAGCGGCAGCGCCCATCAGGTGATTACTCAACATATAACGGTCGGCACGCAACTCACACTCGACGGTTTCATTAGTTGCCATCAGGCACGAAATGGCCAGAGCAAAGTGGTGTTCCATGCCGAGCAGATTGAATTGATAGATTCTGGAGACTAGCCTAATGGCACGTTATTTCCGTCGTCGCAAGTTCTGCCGTTTCACCGCGGAAGGCGTTGTTGAGATCGATTACAAAGACATCGCAACGTTGAAAAACTACATTACCGAAAGCGGTAAAATTGTCCCGAGCCGTATCACCGGTACTCGTGCAAAATACCAGCGTCAGTTGGCTCGCTGCATCAAGCGTGCGCGTTACCTGTCTCTGCTGCCGTACACTGATCGTCATCAGTAATCGGCAACTGTCCATTAACGACTTTAAGAGGATAAGGTAATGCAAGTTATTCTGCTTGATAAAGTAGCAAACCTCGGCACCCTGGGTGATCAGGTTAACGTTAAAGCGGGCTACGCTCGTAACTTCCTGGTACCACAGGGCAAAGCTGTTCCTGCTACTAAGAAAAACGTTGAGTTCTTCGAAGCACGCCGTGCTGAACTGGAAGCCAAACTGGCTGACGTTCAGTCTGCAGCAACTGCACGCGCTGAGAAAATCAATGCACTGGGCACTGTAACCATCACGTCTAAAGCAGGCGATGAAGGTAAACTGTTCGGTTCAATCGGTACCCGCGACATCGCTGATGCAGTTACTGCAGCTGGCGTTGACGTTGCTAAGAGCGAAGTTCGTCTGCCGAACGGCGTTCTGCGCACTACCGGTGAGCATGAAGTAAACTTCCAGGTTCACAGCGAAGTCTTCGCTAAACTGAACGTGAAAGTTGTTGCTGGTTAATCCTGATTAACTGAGCACGACATCAACGCCGGCCCTGTGCCGGCGTTTTTGTTTTTATGCCTTTCTCCAGGCGCCATTCGCGCTACTGTGCGCGAAGAAAGCTGCCATCTGGCTGACGTGTAAACAGCACCGGGCCATTTGCGCCATCCACGGTCAGTCCGGTTACCACCCCCTGCGCATCCTGACGAATTTTAACCTGCTGACCACTTTTCAGTGAGCTAAGCGGCTGATCATTGCCTTCCACTCGCGCCATCGCAAACACATCATTGACCGGCAGACTGTTGTCACGAAACAGCTGTGCCAGCGTCTGACCGGAGGCGATAGTCAGGTTGCGCCACTCGCCCTGAGAATCAGCTTTTGGTGTCTGCTGAGACGCTGAAGATGAAGGCTGGCGGGCAGTATTGTTTTCATAAATATCCGCCTGCATCGGCACCTCTTTCTCTGCTGAAGGCGTAACCGACTGTTCGACCGGATAGCGCAGTGTGCTGGCAGGCCAGAGAAACGCCACCAGCATCACCAGCAGTGCCGCCCCAATGCCTCGACGGTGCGGCGCAGGCAGCGGGTCCATCCAGCGAATGTGGTCGGTAAAATGCCAGATACGCTGAAGCCATGTCGGCAGGCGGGATGACGTGTCTGATGCCATTCGGGGTTCCTCCTCTCCGGCAGGCTGCTGTGGCCTGCGTGCGGCCAGCCAGGTCTGCAGCCGGGATACAATTTGTGTTGCACGCATCCTGCGGCGGCGTGGGGCAATCTGGCCCATGGTTGCTCTCTTATTCAGGTGCTACGGATGGGGTGATCCCCATCGATAGTTATAGTATGGGCAATACCGGCGCGAAGTGCCTGCCAGCATTGATAAATTTGACAGCTCTATTGTTTCTCTTTCCCCCGCAAAAGTCATCTGCGACGCAGGGGATTTTACGCCAGCGGCCTGCGCTGCTATGCTGCCCGTTCGAATTTATCCGAGAGTGAAAGGAACGAAGATGACTACCCCTTCTTTCGACAGCGTCGAAGCACAAGCAAGTTACGGTATTGGTTTACAGGTTGGCCAGCAGTTGCTGGAATCTGGTCTGCAGGGTCTGCAACCAGAAGCACTGCTCGCGGGTCTGCGCGACGCGCTGGAAGGGAACTCGCCGGCCGTACCGGTTGATGTGGTTCATCGCGCACTGCGTGAAGTGCACGAACGCGCTGAAGGCGTGCGTCGTGAGCGTACCGAAGCCATGGCAGCAGAAGGTCAGGCGTTCCTGCAGGAACATGCGCAGCGTGAAGGCGTGAGCAGCACCGAATCAGGCCTGCAGTTCAGCGTCATTACTCAGGGCGAAGGTCCAATCCCATCACGTCAGGATCGCGTACGCGTTCACTACACCGGCAAACTGATCGACGGCACCGTGTTCGACAGCTCAGTTGCCCGTGGCGAACCGGCTGAATTCCCGGTTAGCGGCGTTATCCCTGGCTGGATTGAAGCACTGACCCTGATGCCGGTTGGCTCAAAATGGGAACTGGTTATCCCACAGGACCTCGCGTATGGCGAGCGCGGTGCGGGTGCCTCTATCCCACCATTCAGCACCCTGATCTTCGAAGTCGAACTGCTGGAAATTCTGTAATACCCGGGCGCTGCAACCACCCCGGTTGCAGCGTTTTCTCCCGCCTTACTTCTGCTGTAAATTCACCTGCCACAGAGCAAAGCCAATCGCATCTGTCCCTTTGGGCTGAAGCGGATATTGCGCATGCTGCTTAATAAACCCGGTCGCTTTGTCACCCGGTGCCGTTTCAAACTGAATATCGAGCGGGGTGGATGAGTTAATCGGTGCCAGACGCCAGTTATTGTCGGCTTTTGGCTGCACTGCGCCGTGCGCTTTGGTTTCTGCGCTGATATAGGCTGCAACGACCGAACGGTTCTCATCCGGCGAGGCAAAAGCGATGTACTTATCCCCGGTGCCGGCAAACTTGCCGCCGTAAGCGCGATAGTTATTGGTCGCCACCAGGAACGTCGCCTGCGGATCGATGGGCTTACCCTGCCAGGTGAGCTGTCGGATACGGGAGGCATCAGGATGGATCAGCTGACACTCCGCATCGTAGCGCGCAGGCTGGGTCACATCGATCTGGTAGTTCACCCCATCGATCACATCGAAGTTGTAGGTGCGGAAATCCCAGTTGATCAGCGACTGGGTTTTGGTCCTGTGCGGATCGATCTGGTTAAACTGGCCCGCAGAACACTCCAGCCACTCTTTCACCTGCGCACCGGTCACTTTCATGACTACCAGGGTGTTGGGATAGAGATAGAGATCGGCGGCATTACGGAAAGTCAGCGCGCCTTTCTCGACTTCGACATAGCTGGCGGGATCGTTTTTACGTCCGCCCGCTTTAAACGGCGCGGCAGCAGAGAGCACCGGCAGACGGCCCAAATCCGGATCGCCCTGAATGAAATGCTCCACGTAGGCGCGCTGGGCATTATTGACGATTTGCACCGTTGGATCGTCCTGAACCAGCGACAGATAGCTGTACATCACGTCAGCGGACTTGCCGATGGGCTTCGCTACAAACTCCCGCGTCGCGCGGTGATCGTCAGCCAGCACTTTCACCAGCGCCGGATCCTCCGCCGCCAGTGATTTCTTCGCAGCGGTATCGTAGATTGGCCGCGCCTCTGCTTTGCCGCTGCTCACCTGCCAGCGTCCGCCTTCATTGTTCAGCACCAGATCGACCACACCAAGGTGATCGCCCCACATGCCCGGCATCACTGACGGGATTCCGTTCAGCGTGCCGTTAGCGATATCCGCGCCCTTGATGTCAGCAAACTCTTTGCTGGGGAAGACCGCGTGCGCATGGCCAAACAGAATGGCACTGATGCCTTCCACCTGGCTGAGATAGTAAACGGAGTTCTCCGCCATCGTGTGATACGGCTCGCTGCTCAGGCCGGAGTGGGGGATGGCGATAATCAGATCGGCTCCCTGCCCGCGCATCTCAGGCACGTAGCGGCGTGCCGTCTCAGTGATGTCATCGACCCGCACTTTGCCCTGCAGGTTGGCTTTATCCCACACCATGATCTGTGGCGGCACAAAGCCGATATAGCCAATCTTCAGCGTCTGCGTTTTGCCGTCGCGATCCACCACCGTGGTGGATTTGATGATGTAAGGGGTAAACAGAGGTTTGCCACTCTTTACATCAATGACGTTGGCGTTCACATAAGGAAAGCGGGCACCTGCCAGCGCTTTTTTCAGGTAGGGCAGACCATAATTAAATTCGTGGTTACCGAGGTTACCGACCGCGTAATCCAGCGTATTGAGCGCCTTATAGACCGGATGGATCTCACCCTCACGTAATCCTTTGGCCGCCATGTAGTCGCCGAGCGGACTGCCCTGAATGATGTCACCGTTATCGACCAGCAGGCTGTTTTTCACCTCCTGACGTGCGGCGTGAATCAGCGTGGCGGTTCGCACCAGACCAAACTTCTCGGTTGGCGTGTCTTTGTAGTAATCGAAATCCATCATATTGCTGTGCAGATCGGTGGTTTCCAGTACACGCAAATCCACCGTCGCGGCCTGGGTGGCGACGGAAACGCTCAGGGCCAGTAACATCATTCCGGGCTTAAACATGCTTGCTCCTGCTGCAAATTAAATTCAGGCTCTCAAAATAATGTAAAAGCATGACAGATAGTCATTTTAAATCGTGATGGATATAACGTTTTGGCGCATCGGCCAGCGACTGATTCTTATACGAGAAGGACGCAGGGGTGTCGGCATGGCGATAAGCGGGTAACTATGATATTGATATATCTATAAAATGAATCGCTGACGTGCCGTTAAACCGGCACTTCAGGCGGAACTGCTAAAATGTCACTATCTGACGATGAGCTGATCCGGCAGCAGACAGACACAATGAGGTGAAAAATGTTAGAGCAAATCTGCCAACTGGCACGCGAAGCAGGCGACGCGATTATGCAGGTCTATGACGGTGCCGCGCCGCTTGACGTTTCTCACAAATCGGATGATTCACCGGTGACCGCCGCGGATATCGCTGCGCACGAGGTGATCCTTGCTGGCCTCAAAAAGTTAACGCCTGATGTTCCCGTGTTGTCGGAAGAAGATCCGCCAGCCTGGGAGGTGCGGCAGCACTGGCAGCGCTACTGGCTGGTCGATCCGCTGGATGGCACCAAAGAGTTCATCAAACGTAACGGCGAATTTACCGTCAACATTGCGCTGATTGAAGAGGGTAAACCGGTGATGGGCGTGGTCTATGCGCCGGTCCTGGGCGTAATGTACTCTGCGGCAGAGGGCAAAGCGTGGAAAGAAGAAGGCGGTCAGCGCGAACAGATCCATGTCCGTGACGCGCGTCCTCCGCTGGTGGTGGTAAGCCGCTCACATGGCGACGACGACGAGATGAAAGAGTACCTGAAGCAGCTGGGTGAACATCAGACCGTTGCGACCGGCTCCTCACTGAAGTTCTGCCTGGTGGCAGAGGGGAAAGCCCAGCTCTATCCGCGTTTCGGGCCAACCAACATCTGGGATACCGGCGCGGGCCACGCCGTGGCAATGGCCGCGGGTGCGCATGTGCATGACTGGCAGGGTAAAACCCTGGACTACGCACCGCGTGAATCTTTCCTGAATCCCGGCTTCCGCGTCTCCCTGTTTTAAGGCGGTCTGATCCTGAGTGCCCGGCGGCTGACTCTCCCGTCGCCGGGCGTTCAGGATTACTCCTTCAGCAGAGAGGTGACCAGCGTCATCACCTTTGTCACTTCATCCTGCGTCAGCGAACCATCCTTCACGAATTTCACCTTGCCCTGCTTATCCAGCACCACAATGGCGGAACCGCCCGGCTGTAACTGCCAGGCATGCTGCACATTGCCCTTGCTGTCGATGACAAACTGCGACCACGGATATTGCTGTTTGTTGGTCTCGACGCTGCTGCGCACAAACATGCCCGTGCCGGGAATCGCATCATCGGTATTCACGATGGTGGTGGTCTGATAGCGATCATGCGGCAGCTTCGCGGCTTTGATCGCCTCTATCAGCGCCGCGTTCATCTCTTTCGCAGATGAGCGACCGGCAATATGCTGGACCACACGAACTTTTCCGCTGAGCTGCGCGCTATTCCAGTTTTTGTAGCTAAACTTCTCCTGTTGCAATAACAGCTCGCCCTTGTCATTCACGCCAACGGCCGGTACCCGCATATCCTGCCTGAGGTCATGGGCCATCACGCTTGCCGGTATCAGTAAAGACAACGCCACAGCTGCCAGAGTTATTCGCATTGCTATTTCCTTAAGTGATCAGACCAGTCAGTCATTTTACTGCAATAGTAAGCAGGGATGATGCGCCTGTCCTGGAAAGGTGTCAGGTTTGTTATGGCCGCCACAATTCCTTAACCAACGAAGGTTTATACTGTGTTATATGAGGCTCATAACAGAGTGTTCTGTAATGATGTGTCAATTCAGTAAAAAAATTCACTTTCAGGAACACTAACAGGTTTGGGTGTTCTATAGTTATCGCGAATTCGCGCTTCATGGGCTGGAACCAAATTTGGAAACAGCGAAGCGTGCTTTAAAAATGTACAGGAGTCATACAGCATGAAGATCTTCCAGCGCTATAATCCGCTGCAAATAGCGAAATATGTAAAAACGCTGTTCAAAGGAAGGTTGTATATCAAGGACGTTGGCGCGTTCGAGTTCGATAAAGGGAAAGTCTTAATCCCACGCGTCAAAGACAAACAGCACCTGAGCGTGATGTCAGAAATTAACCGCCAGGTCGTGCGTCTCAAGCTTGAGTTCAACTAAACACAAGGGCGCCATCGGCGCCCTTAGTCATTCTACTCTTCTTCGCTTTTCGTCATGCTCAGCACCGGCGGTCGTTCATCGATGCGGGTGACCAGCAGCTGGTCGATACGATAGCTATCAATATCCACCACCTCGAATTTGTAGCCCGCAAACTTCACAAAATCGGTCCGCTTTGGAATCTTACGCAGCATATACATCATAAAGCCGCCGATGGTCTCGTAGTTGCCTGACTGCGGGAAATCATCGATGTCCAGCACGCGCATCACATCATCAATAGGCGTGCCGCCTTCAACCAGCCATGAGTTCTCATCACGCGCCACAATCTGCTCTTCCATGCCCTGACCGACCAGATCGCCCATCAGCGTGGTCATTACGTCATTCAGGGTAATGATGCCCACGACCAGCGCATATTCGTTCATGATCACCGCGAAATCTTCGCCAGCCGTTTTGAAACTTTCCAGCGCTTCAGAGAGGGTGAGCGTATCAGGCACGATCAGCGCAGAGCGAATCTGCAGGCCGCTGTTCAGCGCCATGCTCTGATTACCCAGGACGCGCAGCAGCAGCTCTTTTGAGTCAACATAGCCGACGATATGGTCGATATCGCCGCTACAGACCAGGAACTTCGAGTGAGGATGCTGGGCGATTTTGGTCTTAAGGCTGGTCTCATCTTCATGCAGATCAAACCAGACAATATTCTCGCGCGAGGTCATGGAAGAGGGAACGGTTCGCGACTCCAGCTCAAACACGTTTTCAATCAGCTCATGTTCCTGCTTACGCAGCACGCCAGCCAGCGCACCGGCTTCCACCACCGCGTAGATATCGTCGGAGGTAATGTCATCTTTACGCACCATCGGCAGCTTGAAAATGCGGAAGAAGACGTTCGCCAGGCCATTAAACAGAAACACCAGCGGACGCATCACCAGCAGACAGAAACGCATCGGGTTAATGATGCGCAGCGCGATGGTTTCCGGGGCGACCATGCCAACCCGCTTTGGGGTTAAGTCGGCAAACAGGATAAACAGGCTGGTCACGATGGTGAATGAACAGATAAAGCTGAGCTGTTCCGCCAGTTCCGGCGAGACAAAGCGGTTAAACAGGCCGCTGAAAACCGGTGAAAACGCCGCGTCGCCGACAATACCGCCGAGAATGGCGACGGCGTTAAGGCCAATCTGCACCACGGTGAAGAACATGCCCGGCGTTTCCTGCATTTTCAGCACGCGCTGGGCATTCACGTTGCCTTCGTCGGCCAGCAGTTTCAGTTTGATCTTACGGGCAGCCGCCAGCGAGATCTCTGACAGAGAGAAAAAGGCACTGATTACGATCAGCAACAGAATGACAAGTAAGCTATCTAACATATGAGATCCAAAGGGTTATCCACTTGTCATTTTTGGCCTGGGCAGCGTGGGTAAGCGCAAACAGAGTTGGTTTATCCGTGAAACAGAGCTATCCGTGCCAAAAATGTCTGCGCCAGTTCGACAATAACGTAAATGTCGGGGCAGAAATGAAAACAGGCGAAATGCCTGTGGTGGCAGATTATAGCAGGAGCGCTCATCGGGCCGCCAGAGGGCAATCCGCCGCTTCAGACCGCATTCGCAGCCAGAGCAGGAAGATATCGGCTCGGATTTATCTGAGTGAGTCATTCCTGGCCGATCATTCCCTCCCGCAGGAGTTGTATCGGTCCCCCCATTTACCGACAATAGCCGCGTTATTTGAGTTAGAAGTCGATTTTGCGCCGCCGTTTGCCATAAAGTGCGGCTATGATGAGGATGTTGCCGTTGCGGTAGTGCGGGCAAAGATGATTAATAAGCGCCCCGCGGAAAAGGGGCCGGCATGATTAACAGGAGTACAGGTGCCACGATTTTATGTTTATTGCATAGCTGGCCTGCTACTTGCCGCGCCCGCCCTTGAGGCGGCGACCGTGCGATTACAGGTAGATGGTTTAACCGGGGATCTGCAAAAGAATGTCAGAGCGCGCCTCTCCACCATCGGCAACGATGAGGTTTCAAATGATGGCCGCTTTCGTGCACGTGTCTCTGTTGCGATAAAAGAGGGACTGCGCGCGCTCGGTTACTACGAGCCGACCATCGACTTTGAATCCCGCCCCGCACCTGCGAAGGGCGGACGGCCCGTACTGTTGGCACATGTCACGCCTGGCGTACCGGTAAAAATCGGCGGCAGCAACATCGTGGTTGAAGGCGATGCGCGCAATGATGCCGATTACAAAGCCTGGGTAAAGCAGGGACGGCCCAAAGTCGGCACGCAGCTTAACCACGGGCAGTATGACAAATTCAAAAGCGGCTTCTCTAATCTTGCGCTGCGTAACGGCTATTTCGACGGCACCTTTAAAAAAAGCCAGCTCGGCGTCTCGGTTGAGCGCCATGAAGCGTTCTGGGATATCGACTACGACAGCGGCGAGCGCTATCGCTTTGGTAACGTCACATTTAAGGGATCGCAGATTCGTGAAGAGTATCTGCAAAACCTGGTGCCCTTTAAAGAGGGGGATTATTACAGCTCCCGTGATTTAGCCGAGCTGAACCGCCGCCTCTCCGCGACCGGCTGGTTCAATTCCGTCGTGGTTGCGCCAGAATTCAGCAAGGGACGACAGACGAAGGTGCTGCCCCTGAGTGCGGTGATGTCACCCCGCACTGAAAACACCATTGAAACCGGCGTCGGCTATTCCACAGACGTCGGTCCGCGCCTGAAAGGCACCTGGAAAAAACCGTGGCTCAACGACAGCGGCCACAGCCTGGCGGCCAGTGCCTATGTTTCTGCGCCAGAACAGCAGGTCGATCTCAGCTACAAAGTGCCGTTGCTGAAAAGTCCGCTGGAGCAGTACTACACCTTCTCTGGTGGCCTTAAGCGCACCGATCTCAATGACACCAAAGCCGACACCACGACGCTGGCGATGTCGCGCAACTGGGACAGCAGCAGCGGCTGGCAGAAGGCGGTCAATCTGCGCTGGAGCCTGGATCACTTTACGCAGGCCAGCGTGACGAACACCACCATGCTGCTCTATCCGGGCGTCAGCGTTAACCGCACCCGTTCTCGTGGCGGCCTGATGCCGACCTGGGGCGATTCACAGCGCTATTCCGTCGACGTCTCGGATACGACATGGGGTTCCGATGTCGACTTCCTGATCCTGCAGGCGCAAAACGTCTGGATCCGTACTTTAGGCGACAGTCATCGCTTTATCGCGCGCGGCAACCTCGGCTGGATCGAAACCAACGACTTCGACAAAGTGCCGCCGGATCTGCGCTTCTTTGCCGGTGGCGACCGCAGTATTCGCGGCTACAAATACAAAAACATTTCACCACGTGATGACGACGGCAAACTCACCGGTGCGTCAAAACTGGCCACCGGATCGCTGGAATATCAGTACAACGTCACCGGTAAATGGTGGGGCGCGGTGTTTGTCGACTCGGGCGAAGCGGTTAACGACATCAAACAGAGCAATATCAAAACCGGTGCGGGTATCGGTGTGCGCTGGTCTTCACCGGTCGGCCCCATCAAATTTGATATCGCCAGACCTATCGGGGATGACGAGGAGCATGGATTGCAATTTTACGTAGGACTGGGGCCTGAACTATGAAGCTATGGAAAAAGGTCCTGATCGGTATTCTGATCTTTCTGGTTGTGCTGTTAGGTGGCGTGGCATTTTTAATCGGGACCACGCCGGGGCTGCATTTAGTGCTTAAGGGCGCGTCACGCTGGGTGCCCGGCCTGTCGATCAAACAGGTCGATGGCGGCTGGCGTAATCTGACCCTTAACGGTCTGCGTTACGAAATGCCAGGCGTCAGTGTGGATGCCGGGCAGATCCATCTGGCGGTGGATCTCAACTGCCTGCTGCACTCCTCCGTCTGCGTTAACGATGTCTCCCTGCGTGATATCAGCGTGGTGGTCGACAGTAAGAAGATGACGCCTGCCGCACCTGCGCCGGAAGAGGAGAGTGGCAACACCAACCTCAGCACGCCATACCCGATCACGCTGAGTCATCTTGGCCTGCACAACATCAATGTGAAAGTTGATGACACCGCGATCTCGCTGCTCGATTTCACTACCGGCCTGCAGTGGCAGGATCGCGCGCTGACGCTGAATCCGACCCATATCCAGAGCCTGCTGATTGCGCTGCCGAAAGCGGCAAAAGTGGTGAAGGAAGAGGTGGTCGATGCGAAAGTTCAGCAGCCGCATCCCGCGGAGAAACCGCTGGGTGAAACGCTGCAGGCGATGTTTGCCCAACCGCTGCTGCCTGCGCTGCCCGATTTCCGTCTGCCGCTGGATATTGACGTGCAGCAGATTCTGGGTGAACAGCTGCGCATTACCGGCGACACCGATATCTCTGTCAGCCGGTTACTGCTGAAAGCTAAAACCGCCGATCGTCAGATGCAGCTGACGACGCTGGAAGTGGACTCGAATCTTGGCAACCTCAACGGCAGCGGACAGGCGACGCTGGCGGATAACTGGCCGGTCGATTTCTCCCTGAACGGCACGGTTAACACCGATCCGATTAAAGGCGAAAAGCTGGCGCTGAAACTTAACGGTGCGATGCGCGACGAGCTGAAGCTGGGGCTGAATCTCTCGGGGCCGGTGAATGCGCAGCTGGATGTGACGACCCAGCTGGCGGTCGCGGGGCTGCCGCTGTCACTGCAGCTGACCAGTCCGCAGTTACGCTGGCCGCTCACCGGGTCGATACAGTACCAGGCGGATAACCTGGACTATCAGTTCAAAGGCAAAGCCACCGACTATGTGATGTCACTGCAGACCGCCGTGAAGGGCGAATCTGTGCCACCAGCGACTGTCTCGCTGACGGGTAAAGGCAACGTTGAGCAGTTCAGCCTTGATCGTCTGCGCGTGGCCGCGCTGCAGGGCAACATCGACCTCACTGCGCTGGTGGACTGGAGCAAGGCGATCAGCTGGCGCAGTGAGCTGACGCTGGCCGGGATCAACACGGCGAAGCAGTATCCCGACTGGCCAGCACGGCTGGATGGCAAAATCACGACTCGTGGCAGTCTGTATGGCGGCACCTGGCAGCTCAGCGTGCCGCAGCTTCAGCTGAAAGGTAACGTGAAGCAGAATGCCGTGACCGCTGACGGCTCACTGACCGGCAACAGCTACAACCAGTGGACGGTGCCGGGCATTAAGCTGGCGCTGGGACGCAACCATCTGGATGTCAAAGGCGCGCTGGGCGACAGTCTGGACCTTGATGCCAGTATTGATGCGCCACAGCTCGACAATGCTCTGCCGGGTCTGGGCGGCGTCGTCAACGGCACGATCAAAGCGCGTGGCACCCTGAAGGCACCGCAGCTGCTGGCCGATCTTAATGCCCGTGGTCTGCGCTGGCAGCAGATGCAGATTAATCGCGTTACCCTGAATGGCGATGTCCGTTCCGGCGAACAGGTGGCGGGTAAACTGCAGCTGCGCGTCGAACAGCTGAAGCAGGATGCGCTGAATATCAGCCTCCTGACGCTGAATGCGGACGGCAACGAGCATCAGCATCAGCTGAAGCTTAATGTGCAGGGCAAACCGGTCTCGGGACAGCTGGCGCTGAACGGCAGCTTCGATCGCCAGACCGAACGCTGGAAAGGCTCGCTGAACGATACCCACTTTGATACGCCGGTCGGCGAGTGGCGTCTGACGCGTGCCATGGCTATCGACTATCTCAACAGCAGCCAGACGGCGACTATCGGGCCGCACTGCTGGCAGAACCCCAATGCGCAGCTCTGTGTGCCGGAACCGGTTGAAGCGGGCCCGGCAGGTCATGCGCATGTGGTGCTGAATCGCTTTGACCTGGCGATGGTCAAGCCATTTATGCCGGAGGCGACCCAGCTCAGCGGCCTGTTCAGCGGTGACGTACGCGTCAACTGGACCGCCGATGGCGGCCTGCCAACCGGCACCGTGGCGCTGAAAGGCAACGGCGTGAAAGTGGTGCAGGATGTGCAGGGTAACAGCCTGCCGATCGCCTTTGACACGCTGAACCTCAATGCCGCACTGCAAAACGGACGCGCTAAGCTCGACTGGCTGATCCGCATCGCCAGAAACGGACAGCTGGATGGCAACGTGCAGATCGACGACCCGCAAAACCGCCGCACGCTGGGCGGTAACGTCAACATCCGCAATATCTCGCTGGCGATGATCAATCCGGCGCTGATGCAGGGCGAGAAGATCAAAGGCAGCCTGAACAGCAGCCTGCGCCTGGGGGGCAGCGTGCAGCAGCCGCAGGTGTTTGGTCAGCTTGGCCTGACGGATGTCGATGTGGATGGCAACTTTATGCCGGTCGATCTGACCGCCGCCAACCTGAATCTGGTGTTCAACGGCATGAGCTCCACCCTGAACGGGCTGGTGCAGACCGCCCAGGGCAACATCAACCTCAGCGGTAACGCCGACTGGAGCCAGCTCGATAACTGGCGTGCGCGCATTGCGGCGAAGGGCAGCCGGGTTCGCGTGACCGTGCCGCCGATGGTGCGCATGGATGTCTCGCCGGATCTGGTGTTTGAAGCGACGCCGGCCGCCTTTAACCTTGATGGGCGGGTTGATATTCCATGGGCACGCATCACGGTGCAGGAAGTGCCGGAAAGCGCCACCGGCGTCTCGTCGGATGAGGTGATGCTGGATAAACAGCTGAAGCCGATTGCACCGCAGACCGCCGCAATTCCGATTAACAGTAATCTGGTGATCCACGTCGGCAACGATGTGCGGCTCTCTGCGTTTGGTCTGAAAGCGAAGCTGAATGGCGATCTGAAACTGGTCCAGGATCGGACAGGGCTTGGCCTGAATGGCCAGATCAACATTCCATCCGGTCGCTTCCACGCTTATGGTCAGGATCTGATCGTGCGTAAAGGCGAGCTGCAGTTTGCCGGTCCGCCGGATCAGCCTTACGTCAACCTGGAAGCCATCCGTAACCCGGATGCGACTGAAGATGGCGTCACGGCGGGTCTGCGCGTTACCGGTCTTGCCGATGAGCCTAAAGCGGAAGTCTTCTCCGATCCGGCGATGTCGCAGCAGGAAGCGCTTTCTTACCTGCTACGTGGTCAGGGATTGGGCAAAGACGGCGACAGTAACGCCCTCACTTCGGCTCTTGTTGGCTTAGGGGTTGCACAAAGTGGGCAGGTTGTGGGTAAAATCGGGGAGACGTTCGGTGTCAGCAATCTGGCTGTTGATACTGCCGGTGTTGGCGACAGTCAGCAGGTGCAGGTCAGCGGCTATGTACTACCGGGTCTGCAGGTAAAATACGGTGTTGGCATATTTGATTCACTGGCGACGTTAACCTTGCGTTACCGCCTGATGCCTAAACTCTATCTGGAAGCCGTGTCCGGTGTGGATCAGGCTCTCGATTTGCTCTATCAGTTTGAGTTTTAGCAATGCGAATAATTGTCTACGGCAGTTTACGGCGCAAACAGGGAAACAGTCACTGGATGACGAATGCGCAGTGGCTGGGTGATCACCAGATTGAAGGCTTTGAGCTTTACAGTCTGGGCCATTATCCCGGCGTAATAGAGGGCAAGGGAGCGGTGCATTGTGAGGTGTACCGCATTGATGCCTCAACCCTTGCGGAGCTGGATGCGCTTCGCACCAAAGGGGGAGAGTACAAACGTTTTCTGACTCAGACGCCGTTTGGCAGCGCATGGCTTTATGTCTATCAACGCTCAGTGGCAGGACGCCAGCGCATTATGAGTGGTGACTGGCTAAAGCGCGATGAGGAGCCAGAGGCCTGAACAAAAACACCGTCCATCTGGACGGTGTTTTTTTTTCGACTCACAAACCGGCAGCAGAATTACTTCTTCTGTGCGCGCTCGTAAGAAGAGATGATTTCAGCTTTAGCGGCTTCGGCGTTATCCCAGCCATCCACTTTCACCCATTTGCCTTTTTCCAGATCTTTGTAGTGTTCAAAGAAGTGGGTGATCTGCGCGCGCAGCAGTTCTGGCAGGTCGTTCACATCTTTGATGTGATCGTACTCTTTAGACAGTTTGGTGTGCGGAACGGCAACCAGTTTGGCATCTTCGCCAGACTCGTCGGTCATTTTCAGCACGCCAACCGGACGGCAGCGGATCACTGAGCCTGGGACCAGTGGATACGGGGTCGGAACCAGTACGTCAACCGGATCACCATCCAGAGAAAGGGTATGGTTGATGTAGCCGTAGTTGCACGGATAGAACATGGCGGTAGACATGAAACGGTCTACAAACAGGGCACCAGACTCTTTATCAACTTCATATTTGATCGGATCAGCATTCGCTGGGATCTCAATGACAACGTAGATATCTTCTGGCAGGTCTTTACCTGCTGGCACCTGGTTCAAACTCATCTGGCATTCCTTCAGTAGTCGTATGTTGAGTGTCGGCTATTATAGCCAACTGACTCTGAAAGTATGCCCTCTTTTTGGCGTTTCGGAATGCGCCCAAACGCTACTTAGCCGTGACAAATAATGAAACAATGCCTGCGGCAATCAGTGGCCCTACCGGCACGCCACGGAAGAACGCCACGCCAATCACCGTACCAATCAGCAGACCGCCGATCACAGAGGGTTGCACGCTCATAAAGTTCACGCCGCGGCCGCCCAGCCAGGCGACAAAAATCCCCACCAGTATCGCCACAATCGACTTCCAGTTGGCAAACGACTTGAGCAGCGCGGAGGCGGGCAGTGAGCCGCTGGCCAGCGGAGCCATCACCGCGACGGTAAGAATAATGATGCCTAAAGTAATGCCCTGTTTTTCGACGTACGGGAAGAACCGGGCCAGCGGGGTAACTTTGATTGCCAGCAGCACCAGAATGGAGAGGGTGACCGCGTTGTTGTGAACGAAATAACTCAGTACGGCGAGGCCGATCAGAATAAGGGTCGAGGCGTAAGCAGCCATGGTTTCTCCCTGAAGATTAATGAATGCGCTGACTTCAGCCAGCGTAAAGCCGGTTACCGATCAGCAGTCATCGGGGTTTGCACAACGGCCTGAAGCCAGTGACTGCAACATCAGCGCCTGATTCCGCACCAGGCTCAGACTCTGGGCGCTCAGCGCGACGCTACCCAGCGTACCCTGAGTACTCAGCTGACTGCGGCTCGCCTCAAGCCAGCTGTCGCGATAGCTCAGCCAGGCGCGCTGAGCGGCACGGAGTTTGTTTTTCGGTTCGCCGGAGAGGGTTTTCATAAGTTTGTTGTACTGCTTATTCATCTCCCGATCCCAGACCTGACTGGCCGCCGCGTAGCACTGGTTCATGGCAGCGGTGGTCGTGGCATCATTCAGGCAGCGATCGGGCGAGGCGGCTGAGGGCATAGCCTCTGCCATCGCCGATGTGCTGAGGCACAGCAGCATCAGAAACAATCCTGGTTTCATTCTTTTCTCCGGCTAACGGGTAGGCGGCGATCAGCTTGATGGATGTTTCTGTGATGATCAAGTTGTTAACACTAATCACAATTAAAGTTTCGCACCGTTACTGCCGATAATTCCTCCGCTTTAGGGCCGCTTCAAAATTCGCCTTTTCACATACACGGAAACTATCAGGATGAAACAGTTATCACTTCGCACGGGGTTGCTGGCATTGCTGGCATTCATGACACTGCTGCTGTTGGCGGTGAGTCTTATGGGTATCGTGGCTATTAACAAAGGGAATCGCTCGCTGGATGTCATCAATCGCATTCAGGGGATCGAGCTGAACAGTCTGTATAAGAGCAATTCAGATCTGATGCGGGCCCGTGCTAACGCGGCGCTGGCGGTACGTAAAATTGAAATTGGTATGCTGGAAGAGGGCGCGGCAGTCACTAAACTGTCGCAGGCGGATGTGGTGTCATCGCAGAAACACCTGAAGCGTTTTGTGGACGCCGGAACAGTGACGGCGCACGGCAAAATGCTGGCAGATGCGATTTCAGCGAGTTACAAAGCCTATATGGATCAGGGCATCAAACCGATGATGGACGCGCTGGACAAGCAATATACCGACGAATATTACCAGCTGCTGGAAGGCAATCTGGCGACGCTGGCGGCCAGTTACGACAAGGCGGTCAATGACTTCAGCCAGCTGGCCGATCAGATCACTCAGGCCCAGCTTGAACAGGCGGCTCATAACGAAACCAAAATGAAAATCCTGATCACCGTAGCGGGCGTCTTAACGCTGCTGCTGCTGGTGCTCGCCTGGCAACTGCTGCGCCGGATGCTGCTGCAGCCGCTGAACATGGCGATTGTCCATCTTGAGCAAATCGCGGCGGGCGATCTGTCGCAGGCGCTGCCACCGTCCAGCAACAATGAGCTGGGGCGGCTTAACCATGCCCTGAGCGGGATGCAGCACTCATTACGGAACTCGGTGAGTCAGGTGCGCGAAGCGAGTATACAGATCGACATCGGCAGCCGTGAACTGGCGGCCGGTAACGTCAATCTGTCGCAGCGTACCGAAGAGTCTGCCGCCTCGCTGGAGCAGACGGCAGCCAGTATGGAGCAGCTCACCGCCACCGTGCGGCTTAACGCCAGCAACGCCCAGCAGGCACACCAGCTGGCTAACGCGGTCTCTGATACCGCCGATCGCGGCGCTGAAGTCGTCTGCTACGTGATGGAAAAAATGCATGAGATCACCGACAGCTCCAATCGTATCGGCGACATCCTCAGCGTGATCGACGGCATCGCCTTCCAGACCAACATCCTGGCGCTCAACGCCGCCGTGGAGGCGGCGCGTGCAGGCGAACAGGGCCGTGGCTTTGCAGTGGTCGCGAATGAAGTACGTACGCTGGCACAGCGCAGTGCTAACGCCGCCAAAGAGATCCGCACGCTGATCAGTGATTCACAGACGCGGGTCAAAGAGGGCACGGAGATGGCGACGCGCGCCGGGGAAACCATGGATGAGATTTCTGGCGAGGTCATGCGCGTCACGGCGCTGATGAAAGAGATTTCGATGGCCTCCGACGAGCAGAGTCGTGGCATTGAGCAGGTCAATCTGGCCGTTACACAGATGGATGCGGCAGCACAGCAGAACGCCGCGCTGGTGGAGCAGGCAACCGCCGCAACCCAGTCGCTGGAAGCGCAGTCCGATCAGCTTCAGGCGACCATGGCGCAGTTCAGATTGCAGACGGCGTAAAAGCAAAAAGGGCGCGAAATCGCGCCCTTTTTATATAACTCTTTTTATACCACGACCAGATTAACCCTGACGGCAATCCGGGAACTCAGCCAGGAAACGCTCAACGTCGTTTACCATCGCCTCATTACCGCAGTAGAACGGGCAGCGCTGATGCAGCGTGACCGGTGGAATATCCAGAATACGCTTCTGACCATCGCTCGCTTTACCGCCCGCCTGCTCGGCCAGGAACGCCATCGGATTGCACTCATACAGCAGACGCAGCTTGCCCTGAGGATGGCTGGCGGTGCTTGGATAGAGGTAGATACCGCCTTTCAGCAGATTACGATGGAAATCCGCAACCAGCGAGCCGATGTAACGTGAGGTATAAGGACGATGCGTTGGCAGATCCTCTTCCTGACAGAACTTCAGATACTTCTTCACACCCTGCGGGAAACGAATGTAGTTACCTTCGTTGATCGAGTAGGTGTAACCGGTTGGTGGATAAGTCATACGTTCGTGACTGAGGCAGAACACACCCAGTGACGGATCGTAGGTAAACGCATGCACGCCAACACCGGTGGTATAAACCATCATGGTGGACGAACCGTAGACCACGTAACCGGCAGCAACCTGCTTGTTGCCTGGCTGCATGAAGTCCGCTTCAACCACTGGCGTACCCGGTTCGCTGACGCGATGATAAATAGAGAAAATGGTGCCGACGGAAACGTTAACGTCGATGTTAGAAGAACCATCCAGTGGATCCATTAACACCACGTACTTACCGTTTTCCTCACCTTCAAAGATAACGAACTCGTCTTCTTCCTCAGAAGCGATACCGGCGACGATGCCACGTGCTTTCAGTGCTGCCTTCAGTTTTTCGTTAGCAAACAGATCCAGTTTCATCTGCTGTTCGCCCTGAATATTCTCCACGCCGCTGGCACCGAGGATATCCACTAAACCGGCTTTGTTGATGTCGCGGTGGATAATTTTGGCACCCAGCTTGATAGCTGAGATCAGCGCCGTCAGTTCACCTGTGGCGTGCGGAAAGTCGTGCTGCTTCTCGACGATAAATTCGCCCAACGTTTTCATAACACATTCCCTGAATCTTCGATGGAGTGGCAGCACGCGTAACAGTCTGCCAACGGATGCGTACGCAGTTTAGCCGAATGAACTTCAAAAACCATAGTCCTAATCCGTTTCTTCCGTCTGCGACCGGCGTTACACTGTGCGCCGAACTTTTGAGTAATGGATCATGTTATGCGCATTCACATCCTCGGGATTTGTGGCACTTTTATGGGCGGTCTGGCGATGCTGGCTCGTTCACTTGGTCACCAGGTGACCGGTTCAGACGCCAACGTTTACCCGCCAATGAGTACCCTGCTCGAACAGCAAGGCATTGAATTAACGGAAGGTTACGACGCCAGCCAGCTTGATCCGGTGCCTGACTTAGTCATCATCGGTAATGCGATGACGCGCGGTAACCCCTGTGTGGAAGCGGTGCTGGAACGCAACATTCCCTACCTCTCTGGCCCGCAATGGCTGCACGATTTTGTGCTGCGCGATCGCTGGGTGCTGGCCGTGGCCGGAACCCACGGCAAAACCACCACAGCAGGCATGGCAGCGTGGATTCTCGAGGCCTGCGGCCTTGAACCCGGCTTCATTATTGGTGGTGTGCCTGGAAACTTCGATGTCTCGGCAAAATTAGGAAAAAGTCCATTCTTCGTGATTGAAGCGGATGAGTATGACTGCGCGTTTTTCGACAAGCGTTCCAAGTTTGTTCATTACTGCCCACGTACCCTGATCCTCAACAACCTTGAGTTCGATCACGCCGATATCTTTGACGATCTGCGGGCGATCCAGAAGCAGTTCCACCATCTGGTGCGGATCGTGCCGGGGCAGGGCAAGATCCTGCTGCCGGAACATGATCCTAACCTCAAACAGGTGATGGCGATGGGCTGCTGGAGCGAGCAGGAGAGCGTGGGTGAGCACGGGCGCTGGCAGGCGAAAAAGCTGACCAACGATGCGTCGCACTGGGAAATCTGGCTCGACGGCGAAAAAGTCGGGGAAGTGAACTGGGCACTGGTTGGCGAACACAACATGCATAACGGACTGATGGCGATTGCTGCCGCGCGTCATGTGGGTGTGAAGCCGGAAGATGCAGGCCAGGCACTGAACACCTTTATCAATGCACGCCGCCGACTGGAGCTGCGTGGCGAAGTCAACAGCATCAAAGTCTATGATGATTTCGCGCACCATCCGACGGCGATTCTGGCGACGCTGGCTGCCCTGCGCAGCAAAGTCGGCGGCAGAGCGCGCATCCTGGCCGTGCTGGAGCCACGCTCCAACACCATGAAGATGGGCGTCAGCAAAAACGATCTGGCGCCGTCACTGGCGCGGGCGGATGAAGTTTTCCTGTTCCAGCCGCACCACATTCCGTGGCAGGTTTCAGACGTCGCAGAAGCGTGCATTCCGCCTGCGCACTGGAGCGCGGATATCGATACCTTGGTGGAGATGGTGGCCAAAGCCGCTCAGCCAGGCGACACGATTCTGGTCATGAGCAACGGCGGGTTTGGTGGCATTCATCAGAAGCTGCTGGACAGGCTGGCATAATATCAGGGGCGCCCATACAGGGCGCCTTTTTTAAAAGCATCATTCCCGGAAATATTATTTCCTCAGTCAATGCCGCGTATTTTGAATTCGATCTGCTCACTCTTCCTGCTATTGCCATATTTCCCCCGTTAGTGTCTGAAAGAGAAAGGCCGCACGCCATGGTTATTTTTAGCATCATCTCTGTTGCTGCTGAGAAATAAATAATAATCACAAAGTTCAGCGTTAAAGAAACTATTAACGGGTTTGATTAATGCGAACACTTATATTGTGAGTGTCCATCAATTTAAATCAGCTTTGGATTAAATGAACCACTAAGAATAATCATTACCGGACTACCACTAATAAGGATATTTCCATGGGAAATAATAAGTCATTACCGTTTCTGCTGGGGACTGCGCTGTTGTTCAGTTCTGCCGTAGCGCTGGCGACAGCTACCGTTGATTACCGGCATGAGTACCGCCTTCGCGATCGCACACACTACGACAAGCTGGGTCTGAGCACCACGCTGCCGGATAATATGTTTCTTGGCGTTGAAACCAAATTCAAAACCGGCGGTGCAGACCCGAAAGATAAATATTATAACGACACCGTGTTAAATGTGGTGGAGGTGACCTTTCTGAAATCGTATTACTGGGGGAACTGGACGCTGTCGCCTTTTATCCAGCCTGAATTTAACTCTTCGCGCACCGAATGGAAGTTTGGCGTAGCGCCGTGGTATAAAATTAACGATCGCTGGTCTGTCGGCGGATTATATCGTCTTGAGCTGACGGATTATGCGCATGAGGATCAATGCCGCACCGGTGGCATTGATTATTGTGATACTGACCGGCATCGTACTGCCAACCGTTTTGATCTCTATCTGCGCAATAAATCCGATCGTCTCACCACCACTTATAAGCTGGTGTATAAGCATGCGGATGCGAAATTATTTGCCAATAAGCATGATGACTACGAACAGGAGTTACAGTTCGATTATGCGCTTAGCAACGATCGCGTCTGGGTGCCTTACGTTGCCTTTGGCGATATCGGACGTTCGGCTACATCGAGCGAACGCCAGCTGCGGCTGCGCACCGGTATTCTCTACAACTATCGTTAAATGCTCTGCCGGGAGGCGGGCGAGGCTGCCCGCCATGGCGTTACTTCGCTTCGGCTAATTCACGCAGATACTGGAAAATCTGACGGGCAGACTTCGGCGGCTTGTTGCCCGTTTTCTCTTTCTGCGCGTTACGGATCATGCTGCGTAACTGCTGACGATCGGCTTCGGGATAGAGCGCAATCACGTCACTCATCGCCTCATCGCCCTGTTCAATCAGACGATCGCGCAGCATTTCCAGTTTATGGAACAGCGCAACCTGCTGGTTATGGCGATTATTAAGCTTATCCAGCGCAACGCGGATCGGCTCCACATCAATACTGCGCAGCAGTTTACCGATCAGCTGCAGCTGACGGCGGCGACCTTCTTTCTTGATACGCTGCGCGAGTTCGACTTCGGTACGCAGGCGCTCATCCAGCGGGATTTTATCCAGCGAGTTTTTACCCAGCTCTACCAGTTCGGCACCCAGGCGCTTTAACTCTTCTGCATCGCGTTTAATTTCACTCTTACTGACCCAGATAATCTCTTCGTCTTCTTCTTCGTTATTATCTGGCACATCATCGAGCCACTCATCGGGCTGTTTGGTCATTTCCGGGCTCCCAAAAAAAAGAGGCTAATCCTACCAGTTTATCGGGTGACTGCGAAATTGTTCTCTGACTCTGATAGACTCAAATCATTCACACATAAGATTAGACGGCAGGTCGATGAACGTATCTACTCAGGTTGCAGAACAGCGAAAAGTACTGGAGCAGGCCATTGCGCAGGCACTTGAACTGGCTAAAGCAAGCACTGACAGCGCGGAAGTGGCTGTCAGTAAAACCACCGGCATCGGGGTCAGCACCCGCTATGGCGAAGTGGAAAACGTCGAATTCAACAGCGACGGTGCGCTGGGCATCACCGTTTATCATCAGAATCGTAAAGGCAGCGCCTCATCGACCGACCTCAGCCCGGATGCGATCAAACGTACCGTGCAGGCGGCGATTGATATTGCGCGCTACACCTCGCCCGATCCGTTTGCCGGACCGGCCGACGCAGAGCTGCTGGCCTATGATGCGCCGGACCTGGATCTCTACCATCCGTGGGAGATTGACGCTGACCGCGCCATCGAACTGGCTGCGCAGGCGGAACAGGCGTCTCTGCGTGCAGACAAGCGTATTACCAATACGGAAGGCGGCAGCTTCAACAGCCACGTCGGCATCAAAGTCTTTGGCAACAGCCACGGTATGTTGCAGAGCTACTGCTCAAGCCGCCACTCGCTCTCCAGCAGCGTGATTGCCGAGCAGGATGGCAATATGGAGCGCGACTACGCCTACACCATTGGCCGCGCGTTTGAAGATCTGAAAAGCCCGGAGTGGGTCGGTGCAGAGTGTGCACGCCGCACGCTCTCCCGTCTGGCTCCGCGTAAACTCCCGACCATGAAAGCCCCGGTGATTTTTGCCTCTGAAGTGGCGACCGGCTTGTTTGGTCATCTGGTTGGCGCGATCAGCGGCGGCAGCGTTTACCGTAAATCGACTTTCCTGCTGGATTCCATGGGCCAGCAGATTCTGCCGGAGTGGCTCACCATTAATGAGCAGCCGCATCTGCTGAAAGGGCTGGCCTCTACGCCGTTCGACAGCGAAGGCGTGCGGACGCAGGCGCGCGACATCATCAAAGATGGCGTGCTGCAGACCTGGCTGCTGACCAGCTACTCCGCCCGTAAACTCGGTCTGACCAGCACCGGTCACGCTGGCGGCATTCACAACTGGCGCATTGCAGGACAGGGCCACAGCTTTGACGAGCTGCTGAAGCAGATGGGCACCGGATTAGTGGTGACCGAGCTGATGGGCCAGGGCGTCAGCGCTATTACCGGTGATTACTCACGCGGTGCGGCCGGTTTCTGGGTCGAGAATGGCGTTATTCAGTACCCGGTCAGCGAAGTGACTATCGCCGGCAATCTCAAAGAGATGTGGCGCAACATGGTGACCATTGGTGACGATATTGAAACCCGTAGCAATATCCAGTGCGGTTCCGTGTTACTGCCTGAGATGAAGATAGCGGGACAATAAGATGGATTCCTGAAGCAGCCTGTTGGCTGCTTTTTTTTCATCACAATAAAAAGGAAGTAATGATGCGTAAGCATGTGATTGCAATGTTGTCGGCTTCTCTGTTGTTCTCCAGCGTCAGTCTCTATGCGGCGGATCTGGAGCAGGATATGGACACGCTGAATGCGAACCTGAAAATCGTCAAAAAAACCGACAATGCTCAGGAGATGCAGCAGGCGTTAACTAAAATGCGTGCCGCAGCGCAGGATGCTAAAAAATCGACGCCGGATAAGCTGGAAGGTCAGCCTGCTGACAGCGCGCAGGTCAAAGATTATCACGCGGGCCTCGACTCACTCATCGCACAGATCGATGTGGTCAGCGCGCTGGCGAAAGCGAACAACGTGGATGGCGCAAAGCGCGAAGCGGCCAGATTTGATGACATCCGCAATACCAACCATAAGAAATTCCGCTAATCCGATCGCCGGTCAGCCCGACCGGCGCTCTTTTACCATCACTTCTGCTTATAACCACGCCCTGAACCGCAACACGTCACGCCTGTCGTCGCACAACATCACCGTCTGTCACCGCTAAATCCATCATTTTGCGCATTATGCGACGCGTGTCGCACTAAGCGTGCAGCCTGCGATCTGACGCACAACCTTCACTTCAATTTCCACTTGCTGCTGGAAATGTTGCCTCTCCACAGCCGGGGTGATGACCGTTAATTTATTTCTAACGCGAATTATCCGGTTCAACAGGAGTAGCAAGGTGAGCAATAACGGCGTCCCGGTGTATGAAGCGCCACCGGAGAAAGTGAAACAGCTGGCTGAGCGCGTGATGACGCAGATTGCGGCGATCTATCAGCAGCATGGCATTCAGCCGAACGCGGTTCAGCAGCAGATGCTGCAATCGCATGTCGGTGCCATGGCGTCACGCTCGCTGAGCGGAGAGCCGCTGCCGGAAGTGGAAGCGGAGCTGTTTGAAGATATTCCGCCGGAAACGGTCGCGCTGGCGCAGCAGGTCGTGGATCTGTTCGGCAATCTCCCCCGCGAAGAGGCCTGGCTGCTGTCAGTGCATATTGAAGTCGCGCGATCAAACAACTAGAGAGGAACACAACATGGTAACAGTAGTGATTGGCGATCGTTTAGGTAAGGGCCAGAAAGTGGCAGCGGGCATCGAAAAAGCGGGCGGCCGTGCCGTTGTGGTGCCAGGCGTGGCGGCTGACATGAAGCTGGGTGACGTGATGAAGGCAGAAAACGCCGATTTCGGCATCTCGTTCTGCGGCAGCGGCGGCGCAGGTGCCATTACCGCGCAGAACAAATATGGCTACAAAGCTAAACATGGCATGCGCTCTGTCGATGAAGGCGTTACCGCCATTAATGAAGGTGCCACCGTGCTGGGCTTCGGCTTTATGGATAAAGAAGAGTTAGGCGAGCGGCTGGTGCAGGCCTGGAACAAGAAGCACGGCAGCTGATTATGAAAGAACAATACGTTACCCAGGTGACGGTTGAGGGCAAAGGCGACACCAAAGCGAAAGCCTTTGCCGATGCCCTGAGTCGGGTGCAGAACCAGGTTCTGCGCGCGACGCAAAAAATTCTGCTGCGCATTGAACCTCAGGATGTCCGGGTGCTGCGCGCGCAGGAGAGCGTCAAAACCGAGAAGTTCCTCTTCTTCTTTCTGGCGCGCCAGCGGAGGAGCTTCAGCGTCACGCTGGAGATCACCGTCAGCGTCACCGTTTTCGACACCGAACAGGTGACGTTCACGGCGGCATCATAAAACAGAACCTGTTCACATCAGCCCGCCACCTGCCCGAATCTCAGCTGTCGCGATAGCGCGTCGCTCAGGCCGGGGCGATGCGGCGGCCTGCGGTGTCACGGGTAAAAACGACAACAAGGTACAACAACATGTTTTTAATCATTTTGTTTAAGTCGTTGATCATTGGCGGGCTGGTCGGGGTTGGCGTCGGAGCGGGCGCTGCGCGCATGTTCCACGCGCCGACCACCCAGGGCATGGGCGCCTTTCGTACGCTGGGCGAGCTGAACTCGTGCGAAGGCGATCCGGCCTCCCACTTCTCCTTTGGTCTTGGCTTCTTTTTCAATGCCTGGGCATCGTCTGTCGCAGCCGGTTCATTCACGCAGGATGTGGATCATCGCATCATTCCAAACTGGGGTGCGGCTGCCCTGATGGTGAAAAACCGTAATGTGGCGGAGACGCTGCATGACCCGAAAAAAATGGCCATCGCCTGCGGCATCATCGGCATGATCGTGGTCGCTTTCCTCAACTCCACCGCCTCGGCGGTTCCCGCGGCGCTGCAGGTTACGGCGGTCAAAGTGCTGGTGCCCGCCGCTAACCTGCTGGTCAACACCGTCATGCCGGTAATCTTCTGGCTGGCGGCGATCGACGCAGGCAAAAAGTCAGGTTTCTGGGCCACCATTTTTGGCGGTCTGGCGCAGCTCATCATGGGCAACGCCGTGCCGGGACTGGTGCTGGGTATCCTGATCGGTAAAGGCGTGGAAGAGAGCGGCTGGAACCGGGTCACCAAAGTGATGATGACCGCGATCGTGCTGCTGTTTGTGCTGAGCGGCTTCTTCCGTGGTTTCGACATGAAGCTGCTGCAGTCCTTCCAGCTCGGCATTCCCGGCTGGCTCGACATGATCCATAACTCTGTCAGCGGCAAATAAGAGGCGATGCGATGAACGAAAATAAAGGCTTCTGGTACGCCGACTGGTCTTTCCCGATCTTTGTTGGCCTGCTCTCCTCGGGTGTCTTTGCCGGGACCCACATGTATTACCTCTATGGCATCGGCGCGTTTAATGAAGTGGCGTTTGTGTCGATGCTGCGCGCAGGGATGGAGACCGGCGTCTACGGCGCGGTCGCTGCCTTCGGTGCCAGCTTCCTGTTCGCCCGCATTATCGAAGGCTCGCTGGTGGGCATTCTGGATATCGGCGGCGCGATTCAGACCGGCGTGGGGCTGGGTGTTCCGGCACTGCTGCTGGGTTCGGGCATCGTCTTCCCGGTGGCGAACTTCGCAGCCTCGCTGGCGACGGGTCTGGTGATCGGCGTGGCGATTGGCTACCTGATTATTCTGGCGCGTAAATTCACCATCAATCAGAGCGACTCGACCTACGGCGCAGACGTGATGATGGGTGCGGGCAATGCTTCGGGCCGCTTCCTGGGGCCGCTGATCATCCTGTCCGCTATGGCGGCCTCCATTCCGATTGGTCTGGGTTCGCTGCTGGGTGCGCTGCTGTTCTATCTCTGGAACAAGCCGATTACCGGCGGCGCGATCCTCGGCGCGATGATCCTGGGGGCGCTGTTCCCGATTGCTCTCTGAATCTCACCGGCAGCCCGGCAGCGGGCTGCCGTTAAGGAGAAACCATGTACGACTTGATTATCCGCGCAGCAAGACTCTGCGATGAGCAGGTGGTCGATATTGCGCTGCAGGATGGCCGCATCGCCGTCGTGGGCAACGTGCAGGGCAAGGCCCGACGCGAACGCGATCTGGCTGGCCGCTACTACGTCAGCGCTGGCTGGATCGACTCCCACGTTCACTGCTATCCCAAATCACCGATTTATCATGATGAAGCGGACGCAATTGGCGTGGCGCATGGCGTTACCACGGTTGTCGATGCAGGCAGCACCGGCGCAGAACACATTGATGATTTCTACCGGCTGACGCGCGCGGCGCAGACGCAGGTCTATGCGCTGATTAATATCGCCCGTACCGGCATCGTCACTCAGAATGAGCTGGCCGACATGACGCAGATCGATGGCGAGGCGGTGCAGCAGGCCGTGGCGCGACTGCCCGATTTTATTGTCGGCCTTAAGGCGCGCATCAGCAGCAGCGTGGTCGGTCAGAATGGCGTGCAGCCGCTGATTAAAGCCAAAGCGATCCAGCAGGAGAACGGCGGTCTGCCGCTGATGGTTCACATTGGCAATAATCCCCCCAATCTCGATCAGATTGCCGATCTGCTGACCACGGGCGACATCATCACGCACTGCTTTAATGGCAAACCCAACCGTATCCTGACGCCGCAGGGCGAACTCAAAGCGGCGGTCAGACATGCTATCGCGCGAGGTGTAAAACTCGATGTCGGCCACGGCAGCGCCAGTTTCAGTTTTGAAGTCGCCCGCGTGGCGATTGCGAAGGGCATCCTGCCCGACACCATCAGTTCTGACATCTACTGCCGCAATCGTCTGGCCGGGCCGGTTCACAACCTGGCACATGTGATGTCGAAATTCTTCAGCGTCGGCATGACGCTGTCGCAGGTGATCGACTGCGTCACGGTTAACGCGGCCGCAGGACTGCGCCTGCAGCGCAAAGGCCAGTTGAAAGTCGGCTACGACGCCGACCTGACTGTTTTTAGCGTGAAAGAGGAAGCCCGGCCCTTCATCGATTCAGAAGGTGAAGAGGTCACCGGTGAGAAGCATCTGGTTCCGCTGGCGGCCGTGGTTGCTGGTTCGTGGATCGCGACAGAAGAAGGAATAGCGTATGACCTCGGTTTATGAAAAGTATGGCCTGAAGCCGGTAATTAACGCCTCTGGCCGTATGACAATCCTCGGCGTTTCGACGCCATCAAGTGACGTGATCGATACGGTGAAGTATGGCCTCGATCACTACTTCGAAATGAAAGATCTGGTGGATAAGACCGGGGCTTATATCGCCGGTCTGTTGAAGGTAGAGAGCGCGCTGGTGGTCTCCTGCGCCTCGGCCGGTATCGCCCAGTGCGTGGCGGCGGTGATTGTGAAAGACAACGACTGGCTGGTGGACAACCTGCACGCCGCGCCGCTCACCGTCCCGCACCAGATTGTGGTGCCGAAAGGCCACAACGTGAACTATGGCGCACCGGTCGGCAGCATGGTGGCACTGGGCGGCGGACAACTGGTGGAAGCCGGTTACAGCAACGAGTGTTCACCCGCCCAGCTGGCGGCGGCGATCACGCCACAGACTGCGGCGATCCTCTATGTGAAATCGCATCACTGCGTGCAGAAGAGCCATCTCGATGTCGCGCAGGCTGCGGCGGTTGCGCGTGAGCATGGCCTTCCGCTGATCGTCGATGCGGCAGCAGAAGAGGATCTGCAATGCTACTACCAGGCGGGCGCCGATCTGGTGATCTACAGCGGTGCGAAAGCGATTGAAGGGCCGACCAGCGGGCTGGTCATTGGCAGACACCAGTACGTTGAGTGGGTTAAACGCCAGACCAACGGCATAGGCCGCGCGATGAAAGTGGGCAAAGAGGGGATTCTGGGGCTAACCCAGGCGATTGAAAACTATCTGTCGCAGCCAAAAATCAGCGGCGCGCAGATGGTGGAAAAAATGACGCCGTTTATTGAGCAGCTCAACAGCCTGACTGGCGTGACGGCCCGCATCGTGTGGGATGCCGCCGGACGCGACATCGCCCGCGCTGAGATTAAGTTCGACGAAGCCACAATCCAGCAGCGCACCGGCGATCTGGTGCAGGCGCTGAAAAAGGGCGACGTCGCGATCTACTTCCGGGGCTACAAAGCCAACGAGGGGATCATTGAGGCTGACGTGCGCAGCGTCAGCGCCGATCAACTGCACACGATTTTCACCCGCATTCAGGCACTGTTAAACGGAGAGAAACACGCATGACGCTGACACCCAATTTCTATCAGGATCGTCTCTGCCTTAACGTCCTGGCGGGATCGAAAGAGAACGCACGCGCCATCTGGCAGGCTGCAGAAGGGCATGTGCTGGTCGGCGTGCTGTCGAAAAACTACGCCAGCAATGAGGCCGCTATCGCGGATATGCGCGACTATGCCGCGCTGATCGATAATGCGCTCTCGGTGGGGCTGGGCGCGGGCGATCCTGAACAGTCACAGATGGTGAGTGAGATTTCGGCGGTGCTGCAACCGCAGCATGTGAACCAGGTCTTTACCGGCGTCGCCACCAGTCGTGCGCTGCTGGGCCAGTCACAGACGATAGTGAACGGTCTGATCTCGCCCACCGGCACGCCGGGTCAGGTGAAAATCTCGACCGGACCGCGCAGCGCAAAGCAGCGGGATGGGATCGTACCCATCGCAACGGCGATCGCTATGCTGCAGGATATGGGCGGCAGCTCGGTGAAATATTTTCCGATGGGCGGTCTGCAGGCGGTGGATGAGTACCGCGCGGTGGCGGAAGCCTGTGCAAAACAGGATTTCTGGCTGGAGCCTACCGGCGGTATCGATCTCGAAAATTTCGGCGAGATCGTGCGTATTGCGCTGGAAGCGGGCGTCAGCAAAGTGATCCCGCACGTCTACAGTTCGATCATCGACAAAGCCAGTGGAGAGACCCGCATTGACGATGTGAAGCAGCTACTGGCCACCTGTAAAACCCTGCTGGCCTGATGATCGACACGATCTGCCTGTAACAGGCAGATCGCGCAACATGGACGTTGCGTGACGATCGCCGTAGGCTGATCTTTCCACTTTCTGTCAGCAAACAGGTAACGCTTGTGAGATTTCCCAATCAGCGCCTTGCGCAACTGTTCGATGCCCTGCAAAACGAAACGCTGCCTCAGGACGAGCTGGCGCGGCGTTTTGCCGTCTCGACACGCACCGTGCGCACCGATATCACGGCGCTCAATGCGCTGCTGGCAGAGCATGGCGCGCAGTTTATCCTGAGCCGTGGCGCGGGCTATCAGCTGAAGATTGAGGATGCTCAGCGTTTTCAGCATCTGCAGCAGCATACCGCGTCGCCGCTGCGGGTGCCGCGCACCTCGCCGGATCGGGTTCGCTATCTGCTGACCCGCTTTCTCACCGCCGCCTATTCCCTGAAACTGGAAGAGCTGGCGGAAGAGTGGTTTGTCAGCCGCGCCACCCTGCAGAACGATATGGCAGAAGTGCGCGAATGGCTGGGGCGCTATCACCTCACCATTGAGAGCAAGCCCCATTACGGTATGAAGCTGTTCGGCAGCGAAGTGGCGATTCGGACCTGCCTCACCGACCTGTTATGGCAAATCGATCAGGCGCAGCCAGAGAGTCCGCTGCTGACAATTGAAGCGCTCAACAGCGGCATGCTGGAGACGCTGCGTCCGCTGCTGCAAAGCTGTTTTGCGCAGCACAACATTCGCCTTAGCGATGAGGGCGAACGTTATCTGCGGCTCTACTGCGCCGTGGCGGTACGGCGCATCAGCGAAGGCTATCCGCTTAACGATCCGGGAGCCGAGGAGATTGGCGATGAGGTGCGGGAAGCGGCGCATCAGCTGATTAACCTGATGCGTCCGCTGGTCAGCAAACCGATTTCACCGGCAGAAGAGAACTGGCTGCGGGTCAACATCGCCGCGCGGCGCATTCAGGCGATCGCCCCCAGCGCCATCAATGCGGATGACGCCGACGCGCTGGTGGATTACCTGCTCAGCTTTATCAACACGCACTACAACTTCAATCTGCAAAACGATCAGCAGCTGCGTGCCGATCTGCTCACCCACATCAAAACCATGATCACCCGGGTGCGCTATCAGATTCATATTCCTAACCCGCTGCTGAGTAACATCAAACAGCACTATCCCATGGCCTACGATGTCACCCTGGCGGCGGTCACCAGCTGGGGAAAATATACCCCCTATGTGATCACCGAAAACGAGATTGGCTTTCTGGTGCTGCATATCGGTGTCGGGCTGGAGCGCCACTATGACGTGGGCTATCAGCGTCATCCGCAGGTGCTGCTGGTGTGCGACAGCGGTAACTCAACGCTGCGGATGATTGAGGCGATGCTGCTGCGTAAATATCCGCAGCTGCAGGTCACGGCGCGTCTGTCACAGCGCGAGTATGAGGCGCGCAGCCGCATCGACGAGGATTTTGTCATCTCCACCATCCGGCTCAGCGAAAAAGAGAAACCGGTGGTAGTGATGTCACCGTTTCCCACCGGTTTTCAGCTGGAGCAGATTGGTAAGCTGGTGCTGGTCGACCGGACGCGGCCCTACATGTTGGCGAAATTTTTTGATGCACAGCACTTTCATATCGTCGACACGCCGATGACCCGGTCTGAGCTGTTCCGCCAGCTGTGCGATCAGCTGCAGGAGGAGGGCTTTGTGGATGCGGCGTTCTATCCGTCAGTCGAAGAGCGCGAAGCGATTGTCAGCACTATGCTGGGTGAAGGCATTGCGCTGCCGCACTCGCTGGGGCTGCTGGCAAAGAAAACCGTGGTGTATACCGTGCTGGCGCCGCACGGCATCCCATGGGGAGACGATACCGCCTATGTCATCTTCCTGCTGGCGATCAGCAAAAGTGAATATGAAGAGGCGATGGCGATATACGATCTGTTTGTGACGTTCCTGCGTGAAAGGGCGATGACCCGACTGCGGGACAGCACCGATTTCAACAGCTTCCGCGAGGTGGCGATGGATTGCCTGAGCCGTCCTTAATCTTAGTTTTTCTTCGCCAGCAGGCGGGGGATCTCACGCAGGCACCAGGATTTGGCTTCGCCCATGCTGTCACGCCGCCACGCCATAATAATATCGACCTCGCGGGTATATTCCGGACTCACCACCCGCAGGCGGCCTTCCGCGATATCCTGCTCCACCAGTGAATAGGGCATGGTCGCCACGCCCAGGCCTGCCAGCAGCGCACGGCGCTTATCATCCATGCTGCTCACGGTCAGACGCTGCTGCTTATCCAGCAACTGCACGGTCAGCACCGGGCGCTCACGCGCGGTATCTGCCACCGCAATACCCCGGTACTTCACCCGCGTCACTTCTGACTGTGGTTCAGGCTCGTTATGAATCGGATGGTCAGCACTGGCCACATAGACGCTCATCATGGTGTAGAGCTTGCGGGTATTGATCTCGGTGGAGGCGCGGAAGTGCATATCGGGAGCAATCACGATATCGGCACGGCCCTGTTCCAGTCGTTCCCACGCGCCCGCCAGCACTTCCGTGACCAGCGAAAATTGCGTATTGGCTTTATCCGCCAGACGGGTCACCAGCGGAAAGAGTGCATCAATGGGCACCAGCGCTTCGGTGACGATAGTCAGATGAGTTTCCCAGCCACGTGCCAGCGCTTCCGCATCAGTAGTGAGCTTATCGGCGGCTTCCAGCAGCACCCGGCCACGCTCCAGCAGCATGCGTCCCACGTTGGTAAATTTAGTGCGGTGACCGGAGCGGTCAAACAGCACCACATCCAGCTCCTCTTCCAGCTTTTGCATCGTGTAGCTGAGGGCAGAAGGCACGCGCCCCAGCTCATCTGCTGCCGCTGCAAAACTGCCACGTCGATCAATCGCATCCATAACGCGTAAAGATTCAAGGGTTAACGCACGCTCTTTAGCCATCCCGGTTCTCTGTCAGGAAATTTGAACATGCCGGGCAGATTAACTGGCTAACAATCCGGCGTCCAGACTTTTACCATAGGTGCATAAAGTCCGTGGCCGATCCTCGTCACCGGATGCCGGAGGTAAATAATGATAACAACACGCAGTGCGTCGGCATGTGGCCAGGCCGATTTCGGCTGGTTGCAGGGCCGCTACAGTTTCTCTTTTGGCCACTATTTTGATCCTGAACTGATGGGTTACGCATCGCTGCGTGTTCTGAACCAGGAAGTGCTGGCACCGGGTGCGGCTTTTCAGCCGCGTACCTATCCGCAGGTTGATGTGCTGAATATTGTGCTGCAGGGTGAAGCCGAATACCGCGACAGCGAAGGTAACACCATCAGCTTGCGGGAAGGGGAGGCGCTGCTGCTCTCTGCCCAGCAGGGGGTAAGTTACACCGAAATCAACCTGAGCAAAGATCGCCCGCTGACGCGCATGCAGCTGTGGCTGGCCGCCTGTCCGGAGCGCGAAAATCCACGGATGCAGAAAATTGCCCTGACGGAAAGCCGCTTGTCTCAGCTGATCGCCTCGCCGGATGGTGTGGACGACAGCCTGCAACTGCGTCAGCAGGTGTGGATTCATCAGGTGGAGCTGGCTCCGGGTGAGCAGCACGCGCTGCGGATACAGGGGCCGCGAGCCTATCTGCAGTCGATTCATGGTTCGCTGGAGGCGATGTCCGGCACGGATCATCAGGAAAAGCTGGGCTGTGGTGATGGCGCGTTTGTGCAGGAAGAGAAGCTGTTGCAGCTGAAGGCCAGCACTGCGACCCGCGCGCTGGTCATCGACATTCCGGTCTGAAAATCAGGCAAAAAAAAGGCGGCCATGGCCGCCTTTTTTGCGTTTTAGCGCGTTACTTCAGCATGGTAAAAGCGGTGGTGACGTGCTTCACGCCACTGACGCGGCTGGCGACATCAGCTGCAGCCTGCGCTTCCTGTTGTGTCACCAGACCCAGCAGGAACACCTCACCATTCTCCGTCGTCACCTTCACGTTGGAGGATTTCACCTGATCGCTGCCCAGCAGCTGCGAGCGGATTTTGGTAGTAATCCAGGTGTCAGACGACGTGGTGCCCAGCGTCACTTTCTGGCCGATGCGGATCTCGTTATAGACCTCGGTTGCGCCATCAACGCCCATGGTGATCTGTTTGGCACGATTAGCGATCTCCTGTGAAGGCGCCTGACCGGTCAGCAGCACTTTGCCCTGATAGGCCGTGGCGACAACGCGGGCATCGGTTTTAATCTGCTGATCTTTAGCCAGCGCGTTAGTGACGCGCAGCTCCAGCGTGCCGTCATCAACCTGCGTACCCACTGAGCGGGGATCGGTGGCCGTTTTGGTGGCCACGGCTGCGCCACCAGCGACGACCGCGACACAGCCCTGCAGCAGCATGGCGGTTAACAGAATAGCTATAGCATTCAATGCTTTCATTCGTGCTCCTTCGGTCATTCCTGATGGGGAAAGAGAGTGTTATCGATCAGATCGCATAAGCAATTCACGGTCAGCATATGCATCTCCTGAATACGGGCGCTGCGGTGCGACGGAATACGGATTTCCACATCCTGCGGCCCCAGCAGTCCGGCGAGCTCTCCGCCATCATACCCGGTAAGCGCAACGATAGTCATATCGCGTGTTACCGCCGCTTCTACGGCCTTCACGATGTCACGGGTGTTACCCCGGGTCGAGATAGCCAGCAACACATCACCTGCGTGTCCCAGCGCGCGAACCTGCTTGGCATAGATCTCATCGTGCAGACGATCGTTACCAATTGCGGTCAGCATCACGTTGTCGGCACTTAACGCCAGCGCCGGTAAGCTGGGGCGCTCGGTTTCGAAACGGTTGATCATGCTGGCGGCAAAGTGCTGCGCATTAGCGGATGAGGCACCGTTGCCACAGCTCAGGATTTTATTGCCATTCAGTAATGACTGCACCAGCGTCATGGCCGCGCGGGAGATGGCATCGGGCAACGCCTCGGCTGCGGCAATCTGAGTCTGAATACTTTCGGTAAAACACGCTTTAATTCTTTCCTGCACACGACCACCTGGTTCTAAACGTCTGCATTAAAGGCATTCGGCAGCCACTCGAGCGCCGTGCCGGTAATGGCGATGATGTCGAAACGGCAATTCACTGTTTCAAAACTGCCGCCGCGTTGCGCCAGCCAGAGAGCGGCAGCGCGCAGCAGCTTTTGTTGTTTATTCCGGGTTACGCTGGCGAGCGCGCCACCATAACGCGCATCGCGCCGGTAGCGGACTTCAACAAACACCCAACAGTGCCCGTCACGCATAATCAGGTCAAGTTCACCATTGCGAAAGTGAACATTACTGGCGACCCATATCAGGCCCGCCTGCTCCAGATAGCGCCGGGCATCGTCTTCATGCCCGGCACCAATCTGTCGGCGATTTAGTTGGCCGGTGCGATTTCGCCCCGACGATACTGGTTCCATGTCAACTTCCTGTTGATCACACAATCCGTGTCGGCGCTGAGCTTGCCGGTGTTGCCATCCAGCGTGAAGCCAGGAGACTGACGCATCTGGTTGAAGTGATTCGCCAGCGTCCAGGCATCCATACCCATGGCATAGAGGCGCACCAGCGAGTAGTCATTGTTGAATGACTTCGACGTCTGCTGCATCAGGCCAGGGTTGCTGCCGGAGAGCAGCGGAATATCGCTGAACTGCAGGCCATCCATTTCCAGACGGAAGTCCGGGCCGGCACCGGCCTGCGCGCTGCGCGAGCTGGCGTAGAGCGAGATGTTGCTGCGACTGCCGGTGCGCATGGTGATCATCGGCTTAATCAGCTGCAGTTCATCCTGCGTGGAGACGATGTAAACCGCATCGACACCGCCACCGCTGCTGGTGCTGACCACATCAGGCGTGCTCTGTTGCGGTGCCGGAATGGTCATGCCTGCAATCGAAACGCCCTGAGGCTGAGCGGGTGCAGCGTTGACCGGCGTACCTGACAGGCTGATACCCGCGCCGCTGTTGATGCCCTGTTTCAGCTCAGCGGTCGAGCCAAAGCGCTGCTGCATAACGGTGCTGCCACCCAGTTTCTGCCACTCCTGAGCAAAAGCGTTGGTGACGCGATCGCCCAGTCCGCTGCGCGGAACCAGCAACAGCGGCTGGCGTTTGCCCTGATCCCAGATATGGTGCGCGGCATCACGCGCTTCGTCTTCAGGAGAAAGCGCAAAGTAGCAGATATTCGGATGGTTCTGGATCTTCTCAGGCTCGTTGAGCGCCAGCACATTCAGTGGCGTCTGGCTGTTAGCGACCTTCTCAACGTTACTTTTCAGCAGTGGGCCAACCACGATAGTGGCGCCATCCTGCTGTGCCTGCTGCATCACCTGTTCAATCGGCTGGCTGCTGGTGTCATAGACCTTGATCTGAGCGTTGCTGGCCGGTGCGGCAGCAGCAGGCTGAGATTGTGGCTGTGACTGAGGCTGTGAGGTGGTGTCGGCAGACTGCTGCGGCGCGCTGATCGGATCGGCAGAAGAGCCGGCGGCTGCAGCGGGTTGCGTGCTGGCGGTTGCATCCGCGGCGGCGGGCTGGGCAGCAGCAGGCTGCGCGACCGGCGCGGTGATACCATTCTTCGCGTCGTTAAAGCCTTTCTGAATCGCATTCGCGAACACCTGCGCCTGGCCATTCAGCGGCAGCAACAGGGCGATGATGCTGGTAGAGGCTTTGGTGTAGTTCTGCATCTGGCTCAGTTGGGTCGGCAGCGTTTTGGCCGCCGGGTTCTGCGGATAGCGGGTCTGCCAGTCTTTAATGCCTGATTTGAGCATCTCAGCATCCTGGGTATTGGCACGCCAGACCGCGAGCAGATCCAGCCAGCCCTGCAGCACATTTTCGTCTGCATTAATCACCAGGTTGCTGACGTCCTGCGGCGACATCTGCGTCAGCGTCTGCCAGGTGGCGTCGATATTGCCCTGATGATCGGTGCCTTTCAGCAGCGGCTCCTGGGCAATGTAGTTGCGCAGCAGCGAGAGTGAAGGGCGACCCTGTGCGCTGGCAATCTGCAGGCTGTAGTAACGCGCCAGCTGATCCTGCGACAGTGCGCCGGTTTTCACCTGCGCTAACACGGGCTGAACATCGGCGAACTTCTGCTGAGCAATCAGCAATTGCGCTTTCAGCAGCAGGGATTCCTGTTGCTGCGTCTCAGAAAGCTGCTGCGGCAACTGGCTCAGTTGCTGCGTCGCTTCAGGATACTTTCCTTCCTTCAACAGGGCGCGGATTGCAAGTAATTGCCAGTCGGTCTTGCTATCATCGCTGCTTTGCTGCGCTTGCTGCAGATAGTAAGCGGAGCTGGCGGTGACTGGCCCCTGAATATTGACGGCTGAGGTTTGCGGCTTCTGACCGCTACACGCGGCTAAAATCAGCCCAGCAAGAATGACAGGCAGAAAGCGTCCTGCTTTATGACGAACGACTTTTGAAGGAAGCATACTGTATCCAGTGATGTTTTTTTCAAGATGCTCAATATTAAATCGGCAATTCGGATGAAACAATGAAACAACTCGATCGGGCAGAGATTTCTGCCAGCACGCTCTACATCGTTCCAACCCCGATTGGTAATTTGGGTGATATCACCCAGCGGGCGCTGACGGTGCTTTCGAGCGTCGATCTGGTCGCTGCGGAAGATACACGTCATACCGGGCTGTTGCTACAACATTTCGCCATCAATGCGCGACTCTTCTCACTTCATGACCACAACGAGCAGCACAAGGCTGAGCTGCTGCTGACGAAGCTGCAAGAGGGTCAAAGCATAGCCTTAGTTTCTGATGCTGGCACGCCGCTGATTAACGATCCGGGCTACCATCTGGTGCGTCGCTGCCGTGAAGCGGGCATCCGCGTGGTGCCGCTGCCGGGCGCCTGTGCCGCGATTGCCGCGTTAAGTGCCGCAGGACTGCCATCCGATCGTTTCTGTTACGAAGGGTTTCTGCCCGCCAAAACCAAAGGCCGTTGCGATGCGCTGCGGGCGCTGGTGCAGGAGCCGCGCACGCTGATTTTCTATGAATCAACCCATCGTTTACTCGACAGCCTGCAGGATATGGTGAGTGAGCTGGGCGCCGATCGCTATGTGGTGCTGGCGCGCGAGCTGACCAAGACCTGGGAGTCGATTTTCGGTGCGCCGGTTGGCGAGCTGCTGGCCTGGGTGAAAGAAGATGAGAACCGCCGCAAAGGCGAGATGGTGCTGATTGTCGAAGGGTACAAAGTCGATGATGAAGACGCGCTACCGGCCGATGCGCTGCGTACGCTGGCGCTGCTGCAAAAAGAGCTGCCGCTGAAACGCGCGGCTGCGCTGACCGCTGAGATCCACAGCGTGAAGAAGAACGCCCTTTATAAGTATGCGCTGGAGCAGCAAGAGGCGTGACAAATGCCGGCGAATGTCCTATTATCCCGCGCCGAAGCTGACCAGACAGTCGCCGCTTTGTCGTCGTCCTCACTTGTGGGGAGACGGGCAGAGGGGAGGAAAGTCCGGGCTCCATAGGGCAGGGTGCCAGGTAACGCCTGGGAGGCGCAAGCCTACGACCAGTGCAACAGAGAGCAAACCGCCGATGGCCCAGAAATGGGATCAGGTAAGGGTGAAAGGGTGCGGTAAGAGCGCACCGCGCGACTGGCAACAGTTCGTGGCACGGTAAACTCCACCCGGAGCAAGGCCAAATAGGGGTTCACAAGGTACGGCCCGTACTGAACCCGGGTAGGCTGCTTGAGCCAGTGAGCGATTGCTGGCCTAGATGAATGACTGTCCACGACAGAACCCGGCTTAACGGTCAGCTTCGACTTTTTACCAGAAACCCCGCTTCGGCGGGGTTTTTGCTTTTTGGGGCTTGTGCGGGCAGCGATGAATGACTGTCCACGACGCTCTCTATGAAAAGAACGCGGCTTAACGGTCAGCGTCGACTTTTTACCAGAAACCCCGCTTCGGCGGGGTTTTTGCTTTTGTGGGCCTGGTGCAGGCAGCGATGAATGACTGTCCACGACACATATTCTTATATAAGAGTGCGATGGATGATTAGCTTTGAGATCGCGCATGCGCAGGAAACAGGGTCAGATCGGAAAGTCGCTTAAGCCAATCCCTGGCCGCTCGGCCCGCGCGATTACGCACCTCATCCCTGAGGTGCGCCCGTTTCCGGGCCAACGCGTTGCGTTGTTCAAAAACGCTCCCGGCGTTTTTGTCCATGGCGCGGGACGCTTTCCTCTTCTGACCCCGTTCCCAGCATGTTGAGTTGGTCATTGCGACCAGATTCATTCTGATGCGAGAACGTCATCAGTTTGAAACCCCACTTCGGCGGGGTTTCTACATTATGACGCTAACAACAGACAGGCTTTAACCGCGGCCGTGCGGCTCATCCCAGTCAAACGCCGGGCCCAGCGATATCACGCCGCTCGGGTTGATGGTCTTGTGGCTGCAGTAGTAATGATGGCGGATATGCGGCAGGTTGACCGTCTCGGCAATGCCCGGCATCTGATAGATATCACGCAGAAAACCGCTGAGGTTTCTGTAGTCGCTGATCCGGTGACGATCGCATTTAAAATGGGTCACATAGACCGGATCGAAACGGACCAGCGTGGTCCACAAACGCAGATCCGCTTCGGTCAGCTGATCGCCGGTGAGATAGCGATGCTGGCCCAGAATCTGCTCCAGCCGCGACAGCGAATGGAACAGCGCCGTCACTGCCTCATCGTAAGCGGACTGCGAGGTAGCGAAGCCCGATTTATAGACACCGTTGTTCACGGTGTCGTAGATCCAGCCATTCAGCTCATCAATCTTCTCGCGCAGCGCTGCGGGATAGTAATCACCGGCACGTGCACCCACTGCATCAAACGCACTATTAAACATACGGATGATATCGGCAGACTCATTGCTGACGATGGTGTTCTGCTGTTTGTCCCACAACACCGGCACGGTCACGCGGCCACTGTATTGCGGATCGGCGTGCAGATAGAGCTGATAGAGGAACTCGTTCTGGTAGAGCTTATCGCCCGTCGCAGCCTCAAAGGTATCATCGAAGGTCCAGCCGTTCTCCAGCATCAGCGGATGCACCACGGAGACGTCGATCATGTTATCCAGGCCCTTCAACTGACGCATCAGCAGCGTGCGGTGCGCCCAGGGGCAGGCCAGCGAGACATAAAGATGATAGCGATCGCGCTCAGCGGCGAAGCCCGCTTTACCCACCGGACCGGCGCTGCCGTCCGGCGTCACCCAGTTGCGAAAGGCTGACTCTGAACGTTTGAAACGTCCGCCTGTAGATTTGGTGTCGTACCAGGTGTCATGCCAGACACCGTCAATTAACTGTCCCATAATGGCTCCAATGCAAACAGGGCGGGGAAATGTCCCCGCCCTGCTAAGTATATGTGGCATTGCGCTTTATGTGAGATTAGCGCGCAATCGCTGCCTGTGGTTTTCTTTTGCTGATCAGGCGATCGATGCTGTATGCACCCGGACCCACCAGACCTAACACCAGGAAGCCACCCGCGATAGAGAGGTTCTTCATGAACATAATCTGGTTCACGCCTTCGGCAAAGTTACTGTGAAACAGAAACGCGGTCAGGATAGTGAAGCCAGCCGTGAACAGGGCAGTGAAACGGGTCAGGAAACCGAACAGAATCGCCAGACCGCCGCCAAATTCCAGCAGGATAACCAGCGGCAGCATAAAGCCAGGGACGCCCATCGCTTCCATGTATTGCTGAGTGCCTGCATAACCGGTGATTTTACCCCAGCCGGCCGTAATGAACAGGATTGGCATCAGGATGCGAGCCACTAACAAACCAACGTCTTCGAATTTTTTCATCATTTACTCCAGCGCTATCAGGGATGCAGGGCAAGCTGCCCGCAGGGTTTATGCCCGCTGAAAGCAATACTGCATTCATTGGGTTGATAGCTGGAGATGATAATCGCGGAGTGGAAAGGTTGTAAGCGAGATAAACTGTCAGTGTTTTTCAGAAAATCTGATGAAGAAAAGCCGGCCTTTTCAGGACCGGCTTTTAGCAGGATTAACGCGGCGGCAGGGCAGACTTGATCATGCGCCAGGTACTCCAGGCGCCGAACCCCCGCTTTGCCCAGCGTAACAGCTTGCTCGGACTGCGAATGGAGTAGACGGCCAGCGCGCTGCTGCCAATGGCCAGATAGCGACGTAAGCTGAGGAAAGTAAACCAGCCGCGATCGTAGTGGGCGGTGCCTTCCAGCCAGTCACGCCGCGCAGCGCTTAAATCCAGCCGCTGCTGCTGCACATGCTTAAGCAGTTCATGGATGCGTTCTTCACGCTCGCGGCGGCTCATCAGCGCTGGTCCTCAAGCAAATTACGGTCGGTTTCCAGCTCTTTGCGCGTGTGGCTCAACAGCGTCGACTGACGTGATTTGTGAAGCGTCCAGAGTCCGAGAATGACCGCCAGCAGGAACAGCGTGCCGGTTGTGATGCCAATAGCCATCAGACGGTATTGCGCATCCACTGCCCAGATAATCAGAACCATCAGGCTCATCAGACCAAATGCAGTGAACAGCATTGTCAGGCCAACCATCAACAGCAGCTGAATCAGGTTAGCTTTCTCGTGCTCCAGTTCCACCACTGCCAGACGAACGCGCGTCTCGACCATGCCAACCAGCGTGGTCACAATACGCTGGCCGATGTTTATGACCCCTTTAGCCGGGCCGTGGTTGTGCTGTGAGTCAGCCATGGTTAGCGACGCGAAATGAGCATGCCGAGCGCGACACCAATCGCTGCACCGATACCCACGCCATGCCATGGATTTTCACGCACGTAGCCTTCAGCTTTCTGCGCCGCTTCACGGGTGGTCGCAGCGAGGCGTTCACCTGATTCGCCCAGACGTTCACGTGAGCTATCTAGCGCATCACGCGCTTTACTGCGAAGTTTATCCAGCTCGCCTTTGGATTTTTCAGTGCTGCTGCTCAGCACCTCTTCCAGGGTATCAGCCAGGTTTTTCAGTTCAGCACGCAAATGTTCCGATGATGTGTCTTTAGACATAAAATACTCCTTTAACATCAGTTGGTTAATTCCGATTAATAGGGCTCCGCCTGTAACTTTTTCAGCTCCCGGCGCGCTTCATCCAGTTTTTCCTGTCGCTTAGCAATCTTGTCCCTGTCACGGCCCTCTTCACGCTCTTCCCTGAGTGCGTGCTCACGCTCTGCAACTTTCTGCTTCTGAGCGTTAATTCTTTCCAGATGGGCGGCCTCAAGCTTTTTATCGCTGCAATCTGCCCGGACTTCGGTCAGCGCGCGCTCCAGACCATTAACACGGCGCTGGTTGTTATGCTTCTGCGCCATCCCGATTTCACGCTGAATATCCTGCTCTTTCTGTTCACACAGCGATTCTGCCGCCAGCAGTGAACCCGACAGCGAAAACAGCGCGACTCCCAGTAATACTTGATATTTCATCGGTCCTGAACCTTCCATTGCGACCTGATTCGTCATCACACGCGGAATCTTTTGCCCACGGGTGCTGAGAATCGACTCTCGGTTAAGCATAGACACGCATAGTAAAAAGTTCAAAGAAGACCGGGAGATAGAGCGCCTTTAAGACCGCCACACTCACCCGCGGCGGTCTTAAAAAAGAGGAGAGTCGTGGGATTACGCCAGTGAGAGGTGCTGTGAGTGATCGTGCTGCGCCACAATAAAGCCCTGTGGCAGCAGGCGGCGTAACACCTTCTGGGCAGCCAGACTCTGCTCTTCGCTGTCAAAATGGATGATCAGTGCATCACCCGCAGGGGTAATGCTTTTGATACGGATACCCTGCGCGCTTAACTGCTGATAGAGATAAAAACCATCGGGCAGCGTGGCGCCAGCATGGGAAACCCGAATCTGCACGACCGTTTCATGTTTCATTAAAGGCGGGATCGCGCAAAGCGCGACCAGCGCGAGCGCGCCAGCGATCAACCACGGTAACCACCGTTTAGGAATAGCCTGCAGCAGTTTCATTACTCGGCTTTCCCGTTCTGATTCGCCTGTCGCTTACGCCATATCACTACCAGGGATCCCACCAGACCAAACACCAGCAGTGCCAGCGGCAGCATCATCAGGAAGAACATCATCTCGTCTTCATAACGACGGAAAATCGGGGTTTTACCCAGTGCGAAGCCGATAACGGTCAGAATCACGACCCACAGGAACGCACTGATCCAGTTGAAGAACTGAAAGCGGGCGTTACTGAGGCCCGATAATCCGGCGATGGTAGGCAGCAGCGTTCGCACAAATGCGATAAAGCGACCAATCAGCAGGGCCGATAAGCCGTGACGGTGGAACATGCTGTGCGCACGCAGATGATACTGGGCGGGAAGATGGGCGAGCCATTTCTGTACCGTGGGCGTGTTACCCAGCCAGCGGCCCTGGATGTAGCTCACCCAGCAGCCAAGACTGGCACCGGTCGTTAAAACCAGAATCGTGATGGGGAAACTCATGGTGCCTTTGGCAATCAGTACGCCGACCAGAATCAGCAGACTGTCACCCGGCAGAAAGGCGGCGGGAAGAAGGCCATTTTCTAAAAATAAAATCATGAACAGCACGCCGTAAATGGCCCATACCAGCGTGGGATCGGAGAGGGTTTCGTAGTCCTGCTGCCACAGGGCATGCAGCAACGATTGCAAAATTTCCATCAATTCATTCCTGAACATCAGTGTTAAACATGTCCCACAGGGACTTAAACGCAGACCGGCATTTCGTTATACATTTTAGGAGCGCAGCCTGGGCGGGGTTTTCCGGATCCTTCCAGAATTGATTGTTAAATCAGCGACTTTATAATCCCCTGTCGCACAGGGTAATAAAAGGGCGATAACTGTAACAAAAATCGCCTGTCTGAGACAGGAAAACTCTCTTGCGAACAGGAGTTTTACCTTGTGAAACGGCCTGTAAAAAGGAGCTTTACATGACCTGACACTATTGCAGACTAACTGACCATTTCAGGGGGTTTTCAGGCACTTTTAGCGGGCGTTATTGGACCCATCAGGCAGGATGACCGGATTCTCAGCAAACATGTAACGATCCACGTTAAATTCAAAATCATCCGCCGTCGCGTTAAACAGCATCTGTTTAGTATTTTCCAGATGTTGCCACATCGCCAGCTTGCTGGCGGCGGGATCTTTACGCATCAGGGCTTTGAGAATCTGATCGTGGTCGTCGCACCAGCTGAGAATGCTGCGCTGGTCGATGTGTTCGTGGAGTTTGAGCCAGTAGGGATTGTGAAGGCGGTGCAGCCACATTTTTTCAACGATAGCGGCTAACGCACTGTTCTGGGTGGACTGTGCGATACGCACATGAAACTGCATGTCCCACTCGGAGTCGCGGAAGTGATCCTCCTGGCGGGCTTTTTCCTGAATCGCCATCAGATCGATGATGTCCTGACGCGTCACCTGGGTTGCAGCGAACTCCGCCACATTACTTTCAATCAGCTGGCGCGCCTGCAGTAATTCAAACGGGCCAAACGTCGCGAACTCCAGCTGGCTGCTGGTGGGAGCGATGCGGTTCTGCTGCTGGCTGGCAATCACGTGAATGCCGGAGCCTTTGCGGACCTCAACATAGCCTTCCACTTCCAGCATGATGATCGCTTCGCGGACGACGGTGCGGCTCACTTCCATCTCTTCGGCAATCAGGCGTTCAGCAGGCAGTTTTTCGCCGACCGGGTAGATCCCGGTTTCGATGCGGCTTTTCAGCTCGCTGGCCAGCTGTTGATAGAGTCGACGGGATTCAGTGAGGTCCATAGCACAATCCTGGTAGCAGACAGATAAGTTGTTATACCACTTCAGGCGGTGCGAGGAAATGGGCTGGCTTGCGCCAGCCCGGCAGATCAATTGTGAACGGCGCTGGCTGGCGGAATAACCGTTTCCGCTTCCAGCTCTGAAATCGGTTTGTTTTTCAGGACGGTCCAGATCACCACGGCACCCAGCAGATCGAACACCGCCAGCGCGGCAAACAGCGGGCTGAAGCCCAGCGTATCGGCCAGTGCACCGACAACCAGCGCAAACATGGTGCTGGCGGTCCAGGCTGCCATGCCGGTCAGGCCGTTAGCCGTCGCGACTTCGTTGCGGCCGAAAACGTCTGATGACAGGGTGATCAGTGCGCCAGAAAGCGCCTGATGCGCAAAGCCGCCGATGCACAGCAGACCAATCGCGACGTAAGGGCTGGTGAACAGGCCGATGGTGCCCGGCGCAATCATTAACACCGCACCCATCGTGACGACCATCTTGCGGGAGACGATCAGATTAACGCCGAACCAGCGCTGAAACAGCGGCGGCAGGTAGCCACCCAGGATGCAGCCGAAGTCCGCGAACAGCATCGGCATCCAGGCAAACATCGCAATCTCTTTCAGATTGAAGCCGTACACCTTAAACATGAACAGCGGAATCCAGGCGTTGAAGGTTCCCCACGCCGGTTCTGCCAGAAAACGCGGCAGGGCAATGCCCCAGAACTGACGATTACGGATAATCTGCAGGGCCGACATTTTGCGGGTGTTACCGGTCTGATGCTGCGCTTCCTGACCGGAGATAATATAGTCACGCTCTTCATCGCTCAGCTTCTTCTGCTGTTTCGGATGTTTGTAAAACACCAGCCAGCAGAGCGCCCAGGCCATGCTGAGTACACCGGTCATGATAAAGGCCATCTGCCAGCTGTGCGCCACGATCGCCCAGACGACCAGCGGCGGAGCCAGCATCGCCCCGATAGACGAACCGACGTTAAAGTAGCCTACCGCGACCGAACGCTCTTTGGCCGGGAACCACTCACTGCTCGCTTTCAGTCCGGCTGGGATCATCGCCGCTTCAGCCGCACCGACGGCACCACGTGCCAGCGCAAGGCCGCCCCAGCTGCCTGCCATTGCGGTGGCGGCACAGAAGATCGCCCACAGCACAGCAAACACCGCGTAGCCGACTTTGGTACCCAGCAGATCCAGTACATAACCTGCCACCGGTTGCATCAGCGTGTAGCAAGCTGAATAAGCCGCAATGATGTAGGAGTACTGCTGCGTGGTGATGTGCAGCTCTGACATTAACGTCGGGGCCGCCACAGCAATGGTGTTACGGGTCAGATACCCCAGCACCGTACCGAGCGTCACCAGTCCAATCATGTACCAGCGTAACCCTTTGATCTTACGCATCCTCTACCTCTTCCAGTTCTGTATGCGGTCTTGCCGCTGTTGTTATCTGGAGCGGGACAGCACGTGATGCAGCTCTGCTCACGCCCGCAGGTCCTGTCTGAGCAACCCTGTTCTGACCTTGCCATTATCTGAGTCACTTACGCCCTCATGATGGGACGAGAGCCTAACTTGTTATACAACTTTAAAAGTTGAGTGCCATCACAAAAACCCTTTCTGCACTGTGGGATACTGGAAACCTGCGTAATGACAGCCATTTAGCGCGCTACGGGCGACAAAAACGTCCATAACGGCAGTCCGCTACCGCCGTTTATGTGAGCAGGATCTCAAATAAATCCGTATCCCACTAAAATTGGTATGATAACTTTGAGCCTTCAGGGGTTCAGTCGATGAGGAAGCATGTATGTCACGTTTCATGACCGAGGATTTTTTGCTGGATAGCGAGTTCGCCCGTCGTCTCTATCACGACTATGCGAAAGATCAGCCGATTTTCGACTATCACTGCCACTTACCGCCGCAGCAGATTGCCGAAAATTATCGCTTCGCCAACCTTTATGACATCTGGCTGAAGGGCGATCACTATAAGTGGCGGGCAATGCGCGCCAACGGTGTGGCTGAGGCGTTCTGTACCGGCAACGCCAGCGATCGTGAAAAGTTTGACGCCTGGGCGCGCACCGTGCCGCACACCATCGGCAACCCGCTCTATCACTGGACCCACCTGGAGTTACGCCGTCCTTTCGGCATCACCGACACGCTGCTCTCTGAAAAAACTGCCGACACCATCTGGCATCGCTGCAATGAACTGCTGGCGCAGGATAGCTTCACAACGCGCGGCATCATGCAGCAGATGAAGGTGAAGATGGTCGGCACCACGGACGATCCGCTGGATGATCTGCGCCATCACCGCGCGCTGGCAGACGATGCCAGCTTCAGCGTCAAAGTGCTGCCGAGCTGGCGTCCGGATAAAGCGTTTAATATCGAAGCCGAAACCTTCCTGCCGTGGATTGAAACGCTGGAGCAGCTGACCGACATCAGCGTGCAGCGTTTTGACGATCTGCGCAGCGCCCTGCATCAGCGGCTGGATCACTTCGCCGCGCACGGCTGTAAAGTCTCCGATCACGCGCTGGATGTGGTCTGTTACGCCGAGGCGGATGACGCCACACTGGATGGGATTCTGGCGCGTCGTCGCAGCGGTGCCGCGCCAAATCCGCAGGAAACGGCACAGTTTAAAACGGCGGTACTGGTCTGGCTGGGCAGCGAATATGCCCGCCGGGGCTGGGTGCAGCAGTATCACATTGGCGCACTGCGCAATACCAACCCGCGCCAGTATCAGCTGCTGGGGCCGGATGTGGGCTTCGACTCTATCAACGACCAGCCGCTGGCAGAGCCGCTGGCACGGCTGCTGGGTGCGCAGAATCTCAATAATGCACTGCCGAAAACGATTCTCTACTGCCTGAACCCGCGCGACAACGAAGTGCTGGCGACGATGGCGGGTAACTTCCAGGGCGAAGGTCAGGCGGGCAAAATGCAGTTCGGTTCCGCCTGGTGGTTCAACGATCAGCTGGACGGAATGCAGCGTCAGATGACTCAGCTGGCGCAGATTGGCCTGCTGAGCCGCTTCGTCGGGATGCTGACCGACAGCCGCAGCTTCCTCTCTTACACCCGCCACGAATATTTCCGTCGTCTGCTGTGCCAGATGATTGGCCGCTGGGTGGAGCAGGGTGAAGCGCCAGCCGATGAAGCGCTGTTAGGTCAGATGGTACAGAACATCTGTTTCAACAATGCCCGCGATTACTTCGGCATCGAGCTGGGAGCCTGATGATGAAAAGGCTAAACCGCCACGACTTTCCGGGCGCGGTCTATCGCGACCGGGTGATCCAGTTCGGCGAAGGAAACTTCCTGCGCGCCTTTATTGACTGGCAGCTTGACTGGCTGAATGAACATCAGGGCACCGATGCCGGGATCGTGGTGGTGCGGCTGCGCAACCGTGAAGTCAGCGACAGCCTGAATCAGCAGGATGGTCTCTACACCACGCTGATTCGCGGGCTGAACGACCAGGGCGAGCAGGTCAGCGAAACCCGGCTGATCCGCAGCCTCAATCGTGAGATCCAGCCCTGGCAGCAGTTTGGTGAATTTATGGCGCTGGCCCGGAATCCCGATCTGCGCATAGTCTTCTCCAACACCACCGAAGCGGGCATCGCTTTTGTCGGCACGGATCAGCTCACCAATCAGCCCGCCAGCAGCTTCCCCGGCAAACTGACGCAGCTGCTGTGGGCGCGCTATTCCCACTTCAATGGCGCCAGCGATCGGGGCTGGCTGGTGGTGCCGTGTGAGCTGATTGACCATAACGGTGACGCGCTGCGCGATCTGGTGCTGCGCTACGCCGATCTGTGGCATCTGCCATCCGAATTTAAAACCTGGGTGAATGAGCACTGTGCTTTCTACAACACCCTGGTTGACCGCATCGTCACCGGCTTCCCGGCGGAAAGCGAGCAGCTGCAACGCGAGCTGGGTTATGAAGATCGCTATCTGGTGGCGGGCGAAGTCTACTACCAGTTTGTGATTCAGGGGCCGTCGGCGCTGTTCAGTGAACTGAAGCTGGCGGCGCTGTCGCCACAGGTCCGGCATGTGGATGACATTGCACCCTATAAAGCGCAGAAAGTGGCCATCCTCAACGGCGCGCATACCGCGATGGTGCCGGTGGCGTTTCTGGCCGGGATTGAGAGCGTGGGTGAGGCGATGGCCGATCCGGCGATTGCCGGATTTGTGGATAACCTGCTGCGTCACGAAGTGATCCCGACGCTGGATCTGCCTGCCGATGAACTGCACGCCTTTGCCGATGCGGTTCAGCGTCGCTTCCGCAATCCGTTTATCCGTCATGCACTGCTGTCGATCGCTCTCAATGGCATGACCAAGTTCCGCACCCGTCTGCTGACGCCACTGCTGGCCGCGCATCAGCAAACCGGCGAGTGGCCGGCACACATCACCTTTGCGCTGGCAGCGTTGATCGCCTTTTATCGCGGCGAGTCAGCCGGAAAACGCTGGCCGTTACAGGATGAGCCGCAGTGGTTACAGCGCTACGCCGACGCCTGGAAAGCGGTTGATGCGGACCAGATGTCACCGGCACAGCTGGTCGATGGCGTGCTCAGCGACGCGCAACACTGGGGCGAAGATTTAACCCGTCAGCCCGGACTGGCTGCGGTTGTCACCCAACACCTGCAAAATATCATCGCCCACGGAATGCGTGAGGCGCTGAGCCAACTGAGATAACGCTATGCAAGACGCAATTAAAATTGATCCCCGCGACAATGTCGCCGTGGCGTTACGTGACTTAGAGGCGGGCGACACGATAGCGCTGCCGCCACTGAGTGTGGAGGTGAAACAGGCCGTCGGACGCGGACATAAATTCGCCCTGCAGCCCATCGCGCAGGATGAGCTGGTGATCAAATATGGGCTGCCCATTGCTCATGCCACGCAGCCTGTGGCCGCCGGTGAGTTAATCCATTCGCAGAACGCCCGCACTAATCTCAGCGATCTGGATGAGTATGCGTATCAGCCCGAGTTTGTGACGTTACCAAAGCAGCCGGGCGATCGTGAGGTGCAGATTTACCGTCGTGCTAACGGCGAGGTCGGCATCCGCAATGAGCTGTGGATCCTGCCGACCGTCGGCTGCGTCAACGGCATTGCGCGTCAGATCCTGCAGCGTTTCCTGAAAGAGACACAGGAGGCAGAAGGCATTGACGGCGCATTCCTGTTCAGCCACACCTTCGGCTGCTCACAGCTGGGGCAGGACCACGAAAACACCCGCACCATGCTGCAGAATATGGTGCGCCATCCTAACGCAGGCGCGGTGCTCGTGATTGGTCTGGGTTGTGAGAACAATCAGGTCGATGCCTTCCGCGACACCCTCGGCGCATTTGAAAGCGATCGGGTGGAATTTATGGTGTGCCAGCAGCATGACGATGAGGTTGAAGCCGGGCTGGAGCGTCTGCATGCGTTATATGAAAAAATGCGTCACGACCGGCGCGAGCCGGGCAAGCTTAGCGAGCTGAAGTTTGGTCTGGAGTGCGGCGGTTCGGATGGTTTATCCGGCATCACCGCGAACCCATTGCTGGGGCGTTTCTCAGACCAGATGATTGCCAATGGCGGCACCACCGTGCTGACCGAAGTGCCGGAAATGTTTGGCGCAGAACGGATTCTGATGAGCCGCTGTCGCGACGAAGAGACCTTCGGCAAAACGGTGGCGATGATCAACGACTTCAAACAGTACTTTATCGATCACCAGCAGCCAATCTACGAGAACCCGTCGCCGGGTAACAAAGCGGGCGGCATCACCACGCTGGAGGAGAAGTCGCTGGGCTGTACGCAGAAAGCGGGGCAGAGCCAGGTCGTCGATGTGCTGAAGTATGGCGAACGGTTAAAAACGCCGGGGCTGAATCTGCTGAGTGCACCGGGCAATGATGCGGTCGCTACCAGTGCGCTGGCGGGAGCCGGTTGCCACATGGTGCTGTTCAGTACCGGACGCGGCACGCCGTATGGTGGTTTTGTGCCGACGGTGAAGCTGGCGACCAACACGCCGCTGGCGGAGAAGAAGCCGCACTGGATCGACTTTAATGCCGGACGGTTGATCGAAGGGATGAGCATGGATGCGATGCTGGAAGATTTTGTCCACAGCATTGTGGCGATCGCCAGCGGTCAGCAGACTAACAACGAGAAGAACGATTTCCGTGAGCTGGCGATTTTTAAAAGCGGTGTAACGCTCTAAAACTTGATCGTTCAGGTAGCTCAAAAGCTTAGAGAGCGGGTGGCTGAGTCCGAAGAGCAAAGCGTCCCGCGCCATGGAAGGCGCGGGCCGAGCGAGCAGGGATGCGTAAAGCGAGTTTGCGATCGGACTCTGCCATCCGCGAAGAGCACAGGATTAACCGACGGTAATAACGATCTTATGCCCGACTGGTTTCGCGCTCCGCTTCTGCCTGACAGACGGCGGCGGTAAACAGAATATCCGTTGAGGAGTTCAGTGCGGTTTCCGCCGAATCCTGCAGTACACCGATAATAAAGCCGACCGCGACGACCTGCATCGCCAGATCGTTAGGAATGCCGAACATATTGCAGGCCACCGGAATCAGCAACAGCGAACCACCAGCCACGCCCGATGCACCACAGGCACACAGTGACGCCACCAGACTCAGCAGAATCGCCGTCGGCACATCAATACTGATACCCAGCGTATGCACCGCCGCCAGCGTCAGCACGGTAATCGTGATCGATGCACCCGCCATACTGATGGTCGCGCCCAGTGGAATCGACACCGAATAGGTATCCTCATCCAGATTCAGACGTTTCGCCAGCGCCATATTCACCGGAATGTTGGCGGCAGAACTGCGGGTAAAGAAGGCCGTCACGCCGCTTTCACGCAGGCAGGTAAAGACCAGCGGATAAGGGTTACGGCGGATTTTCTGGAACACCAGCATCGGGTTCACTACCAGCGCCATCAGCACCATACAGCCCAGCAGCAGCGCCAGCAGATGCGCATATTGCCACAGCGCGCCAAAGCCGGTTGAAGCCAGAATCGACGCCACCAGACCAAAAATACCGATGGGTGCGCAGCGGATGACGCAGCGTACCAGCCAGGTCACCGCCTCAGAGGCATCATTGAGGAAGGCGCGGGTAGTGTCACTGCTGTGACGGAACGCCAGCCCGAGGCCAATGGCCCACACCAGAATGCCGATGTAGTTAGCCTGCATCAGGGCCGTGATCGGATTCGACACCATGCTCATCAGCAGTCCACGTAACACCTCGGTAATGCCGGAAGGGGGAACGATTTCCGTGCTGCCCACGGCCAGCGTCAGCGTCTGCGGCATCAGATGGCTGAAGACCACCGCGACAACCGCCGCGAAAAAGGTGCTCAGGAGATAAAGCATGATAATCGGCCGGATATTGGTTTTCTGGCCCTGCTGGTGGTTGGCTATCGAGGCGATCACCAGCATCAGTACCAGTAACGGCGCGACCGCTTTCAGCGCACTGACAAACAGTTCACCCAGCAGACCGACTGCCAGCGCGGCATCGTGTGAAATCCAGGCGAGCGCCACACCGGCGATCAGCCCAATCATGATTTGCTTCACCAGGCTTCCGGCGAGCAGCGTGCCCAGACGTGCGGAGAGAGTTTTCTGCATAATATTTTCTATATTTTGTCGCGGATGTAGTTTCAGACGCGATGTTTTGCATCGGCTAAAACGGTTTGCCCGGCGGAGTATAAGGAAATGACAGGCTGAGAAAAGAGAAAGTTCTGTCAGTGTGGGGCAGGTCGGATTTTTATTATGCTGAATAGTGGAAGTGTGACAGAGGGATGAAATGGCGTGACAGGCTGCCGCAAAATAAAACAGGGGCATCCGCTGCCCCTGCAGGTAATTATGGTGCGATCTTTTTCTGGTCTTTTTTACGGTTAACCCAGGCATTTATCAGCAGCGTTGATGCCAGAATCGCGCCCACCACGCCCAGTGAGATACCGACCGGGATATGGTAAAGGTCAACAATCAGCATCTTAAAGCCGATGAACACCAGCACAATCGCCAGGCCATACTTCAGCATCGAGAAACGTTCCGCCACGTTCGCCAGCAGGAAGTACATGGCGCGCAAACCCAGGATGGCGAACAGGTTTGAGGTCAGCACGATGAACGGGTCGGTGGTCACGGCGAAGATCGCCGGGATACTGTCGACGGCAAAGATCACGTCGCTGAGTTCCACCATGATCAGCACCAGCAGCAGCGGGGTGGCAAACAGCACGCCGTTTTTGCGGGTAAAGAACTTCTCGCCATCGAGATCGTCGGTCATGCGTAAATGCTTACGCAACCAGCGCACCACCGGTTTGTCGCCTACCGCACCGTCATCCTCTTTCGCCAGCGCCATCTTCACGCCGGTAAACAGCAGGAAGGCACCGAACACATAGAGGATCCAGCTGAACTGCGTGACCAGCCAGCTACCCGCGAAGATCATGATGGTACGCAGCACGATAGCGCCTAATACCCCGTAGATCAGCACACGGCGCTGCAAATTGGCCGGAATAGAGAAGTAGCTGAACAGCATCAGCCAGACGAAGACGTTATCCACCGCCAGCGCTTTTTCCAGCACATAACCGGTCAGGAAGGCGAGCGTCTGCGTATTAGCGACTTCACGTCCCGCGCTACCCTCCAGATACCACCAGAAGGCGGCGCTGAACAGCAATGAGACGGAAATCCAGATCAGCGACCAGACAGCCGCCTGTTTGAAAGACATGGTCTGCGCGCCGCGGCGTCCCTGCAACAGCAGGTCGATAGCCAGCATGATCAGCACCACAACCGCAAAGCTGCCCCACAGTAAAGGCGTACCCACAGTTTGCATATTCGTATCCTGTCTTAAAAAGAAAAAAAAACGGCTGAAGTCAGAAGACGTCAGCCGCTTATTTTTGTGTAAGCAAACCTCGCCTTCCGGCAAGGTCTCACTTACAACACAGAAATAGATTCCGGGTTGCCTGATGACCGGATGCTTTCGCAACGTAGTGACGATCAATCAGCTTACAAGTTACTCCCCTTTGCAGGAGGCTAAGTTACGGTTTAGCCGCACAGGAAGCAACACCTCCCAGACATATTTAGAAATATTTACACAGCAGTCTTATCGGCCGGGAAGATCACGCCGGTCTGGCGGCGGATTTCGGTCAGCAGGGCGGCCGTAATGCGAGAAACCTCCAGTCCGGGATGGTCTGCCTGACGCTGCTCAACCAACTGCGCAAACGCGGCCGCTTCATACAGCATGGTGTTGATATGCTGCGGCTCACTCAGCGCCTGCTTTTCAGCACCTCGGGGGATAAAGGTCAGCTGCTGGCACTCCGAAAGCTTTTCAATCACCAGCGCACCCGCTTCACCCTGAATCTCGCTGGGCAGGCTGGAATCACTCACCTTCGAATGCAGAATGGTCACGTCGAAATCGCCGTAGCTCAGCACGACGACGCCATGCGCGTCCACGCCGGTTTCAAGCAGCGTCGCGGTAGCCTGAACACGGTCTGGCTCACCCCACAACGCCACCGCCGAGGCCAGGCAGTAATATCCGATATCCATCACGGAGCCATTCGACCAGCGCGGATCAAAGGTATTCGGGTTCTCGCCGTTGAGATAGCGCGGATAGCGTGAGGAGTACTGGCAGTAACACAGCAGCGCTTTCCGCAGTTTGCCCACGTCAGGCAGCGCCTGTTTCAGCCGCAGGAAGTTCGGCAGGCTGGCGGTTTTAAACGCCTCAAACAGCACCACCTGATGCTCACGGGCGCAGGCGATCATCTGCTCCACTTCCGCCAGATTCGAGGCCAGCGGTTTTTCGCAAATCACATGCTTGCCGTGCGACATAAACAGCAGCGCCTGCTGGCAGTGCAGGGCGTTGGGGCTGGCAAGATAGACCGCATCGATCTCCGGGCTGGCGGCCAGCGCTTCCAGTGAGGTAAAAGTCTGTTTGCAGGGATAATCGGCAATAAAGGTGTCGGCCTGCTCCTGACTGCGTGAATAAACCGCACAGAGCTTCATCGCTCCGGTTTCATGAGCGGCATCAATAAACTGGCGTGTAATCCAGTTTGTTCCCACAATGGCAAAACGAATCACGTCATCTCTCCTGCAGCGTTAAAGCGGCAGAGTAACATCTCCCCGACGCGGTGCAATGGTGTCGGGCGGGCAGGGATTGATCCTGCGATCCGCATTCCAATACTATGCGGAAGCGATGATTTTTTATGGACTAACCAGGGAGCGCAGGTGAAAGCAAGTAAGCACGCATTAAACTGGACCACTCTACTTATTGCCATTCCGGTCGGGTGTGCGGCATCGCTGGTGACGCTGGCCTTTCGCGGCGTGATTGAACTGATCAACCATCTGCTGTTTGCCCGCAGTGGCGAAATAACCGAATCCCTGCATCTCTGGCCGTGGATCTTCTGGCCGCTGCTGGTGGGCGCGGGCGGCGTGCTGGCGGGCTTTTTCCTGCGTTATGCGGTCGCCATTGAGCAGCAGCAGACGGTGAAAACCGATTACCTTGAAGTGATTAACGCCCGGCTCGATGCGGTGCCGACCAAAACCTCGCTGTTCCGCGCCTTATCGTCGATTGCCAGTATCGGCAGCGGCGCGTCGATAGGTAAAGAGGGGCCGATGGTGCAGCTCTCGGCACTGTGTGGCAGCGCAATTGGCCGCCTGTTACCGGCGTCTCTTAACCTGAAAAACAGTGATGTGGTGGCGATGGCGGCCGCAGCGGGCCTCGCATCGGTTTACCATGCGCCGCTGGCCTCGGCGATTTTCGTGGCGGAGATCGCCTTCGGCATTTCCGCGCTGCAGCGGTTGATTCCCCTGATTATTGCCTCGGCGACGGCGGTGATGACCATGTGGACGCTGGGCTTCCGCAGCGCGCTCTATCCGCTGGCGGACGCGAACTTCGGGATGGATCTCAGCAGCCTGCTGATGACGGTCGTCATTGGTTTGTGCGCCGGTCTGGCGGGCTGGATTCTGATTAAATGCATTGCCCGCAGCAAGGTGCTGTTCAGCCGGGTCGCCTCGCTGCCCGTGCGCCTGGGCGCGGGCGGATTCGCCGTAGGTTTACTGGCGCTGATCTCCACCGATATCCTCGGCAACGGTTACGAAGTCATCGTCAAAGTGATGGCGGGCGACTATCTGCTGCCGGGCCTGTTGCTGCTGCTGGTGCTGAAAACCCTCGCCACCAGCCTGTCGGTGGGGTCGAACGCCGTCGGCGGACTCTTTACGCCTTCGCTGCTGATTGGCGCGCTGCTTGGCGTCATTATTGCGACGGTGGGGGCGGCGCTGCATCTGCCGCTCGGCAACGTGCTGCTCTATGCCGCCATTGGCATGGCGGCGGTGCTGGCAGCGGTCAGTCAGGCGCCGTTGATGGCGATGCTGATGGTGCTGGAGATGACGCTCAACAGCAGCCTGCTGTTTCCGCTGATGATTGCCACCGTGCTGGCGTCGATGGTGGTCTATCGCCTGCAATCCGCCAGTACCTATCCGGTCGTGAGTCATCACTTCAGCCGTTCAGAAGCGAAATATGATTTCGATAATATGCGCATTGCCGAGCTGATCATTCCCGGTGCGGCGTTGCAGCCGGAGGAGTCGGTGGGGCAGGCGCTGGCCGTCAGTTCGCTGAAGCGTGAACGCTACGTCTATGTGATCAATGCCGCGGGCGCTTTCCTCGGGGTGGTCTCGATCCACGAGATTTCGCGCCGGGTGCTGGCGCAGGAGATCACCCTCAACTCCCCGGTGCAATGCGTGATGGATCAGGATTTCCCGGTCGTGTTTGAGAATCAGAGTATGCGTGAGGGATGGGAGGCGTTTGCGGCAGTCACGCTGGAGCGGCTGCCGGTGCTGAATAATCCGCAGGAACGACGCTTTCTCGGCGCGCTGACTAAAACCAGTCTGATTCAGAAAGCGCAGGAGTTTCTTTAAGCCGCGTTGCCGCGCATCGCCTGGTCTGTCATCCACAGGCGCGCATCAAATTCGAGCTGGTGGTAATCCGGCTCCATATGGCAGCAGAGCTGGTAGAACGCCTTATCGTGATCTTTCTCTTTCAGGTGTGCCAGCTCATGCACCACGATCATCCGCAGAAACGGCTCCGGCGCCAGACGGAAAAAGGTCGAGATGCGGATTTCCGCTTTCGCCTTGAGCTTGCCGCCCTGAATCCGTGAGATGGCCGTGTGCAGCCCGAGTGCATGCTTCATCACCTTGATTTTGTTATCCCACATCACTTTGCTGATCGGCGGCGCGTTGCGCATATAGCGGTTTTTCAGCGCCTGCGTGTAGTCATACAGCGCTTTATCACTCATCACGTCGTGGGTGTCCGGATAACGTTCCTGCAGAAACGCGCCTAAGCGCTGATGGGCGATCAGCGTCTGAACCTGCTCAAGAAGGGGGGCAGGATAACCCTGAAGGTAGATCAGTGAGGACATTAGGGATTCCAGGCGAAAGACAGTATACTGCGCCCCCGATTTTGGGGCGAAAATCAACCAAAGTGTACCACGCCGGAGAATTCATGAGCCAACTTGAACTGAACGATCGCACACTGATCCTGCATCGCTTCCCGCAGATGCGTGACGAAAGTCCATTACAAGCCTGGGATGCGGCTGATGAATATCTGTTACAGCAGGCGCTGCCGGAAGGCCCGGTGCTGGTCTTCAACGACAGTTTCGGGGCATTAACCTGTGCCCTGAATCCACGCACGGTCTGGCACGTCAGCGACTCCTGGCTGAGCCAGCAGGCCGCCCGTCAGAACCTGACGTTTAACGCGCTGGATGACAGCGAGGTTCACTTTGTTGATAGCCTGGCGGAACTGCCTGCAGCCCCGGCGGCGGTGCTGATCAAGGTGCCGAAAACTCTGGCGCTGCTGGAGCATCAGCTGCGCGCCATTCGTGAAGTCGTTACACCTGATACGGTGATTCTGGCGGCGGCGCGTGCCAAAGAGATCCATAACTCTACCCTGCAGCTGTTCGAACAGATCCTTGGTGAAACTAAAACCTCACTGGCATGGAAAAAAGCGCGCCTGATCTACAGCCAGTTCAGTAAGCCTGAACTGCGTGAGGCCACGCCGACGCTGGTCTGGCCGCTGGATGGCACGCCTTATCAGATTCACAACTACGCCAACGTCTTCTCGCGTTCTTCGCTGGATATCGGCGCACGGCTGTTCGTGCAGCATCTGCCAGAAAACATTGAAGGCGAGATTGTCGATCTGGGCTGCGGCAACGGCGTGGTAGGGCTGGTGGCGCTGGAGCAGAATCCGCAGGCCGAGGTGCATTTCCTTGATGAGTCTTACATGGCGGTCGCTTCCAGCAAGCTTAACGTGGAAGTGAACCGTCCTGATGATCTCGCGCGCTGTCAGTTCCTGGTGAACAACGTGCTGAGCGGCTATCCGTCAGATCGGCTGCACGCGGTGCTGTGCAACCCGCCGTTCCATCAGCAACATGCCGTCACCGATCATCTGGCGTGGCAGATGTTCCGCGATGCCAAACGCTGCCTTCAGTATGGCGGCGAGTTGCGCATTGTCGGCAACCGCCACCTCGATTATCACCACAAGCTGAAGAAGCTGTTCGGCAACTGCACGCTGATCGCCTCTAACCAGAAGTTTGTGGTGCTGCGCGCGGTGAAAATGCGCTAGTCAGACCGTCAGGGCCAGCTGCGTCGCCTGCGCAATCGCGCGGCGGGCATCCAGTTCCTGCGCCACATCTGCACCGCCTATCACCGTCACCACCTGTCCTTTTGCACGCAGCGCGGCTTCCAGTTCGCGCTGCGGCTCCTGCCCGGCACAGATAATGACGTTATCGACCTCCAGCAGCAGCGTTTCGCCGTTGCGCCGCAGGTGCAGCCCGCTGTCATCTATTGCCAGATACTCCACGCTGCCCCACATCTCCACGCCGCGCGCCTGCAGACTGGCGCGATGGATCCAGCCGGTGGTTTTTGCCAGCCCGGCACCGGGTTTCCCCGAGCGACGCTGCAGCAGCCAGATTTGCCGTAATGCGGCAGGTGGCTCAGGCTTCATCACGCCGCCGCGCTGCGTCAGGCTGTGGTCGATGCCCCATTCCGCGTAAAACGCCGCCCGATCCTCGTCATGTGAGGCCTGCGACAGATACTCCGCCACATCAAAGCCAATGCCGCCTGCGCCAATAATGGCCACCCGTTTACCCACCGGACGCTTATCGCGCAGCACCTCCAGATAACTCAGCACGCTGGAATGATCGATGCCCGGAATATCAGGTGTACGCGGCTGAATGCCGGTCGCCAGCACCACTTCGTCGGCGTCACTCAGCTGATCCGCCGTGACCCGGCAGCCGGTCTGAACCGTCACGCCCGCGGCTGACAGCTGATTGCGGAAATAGCGCAGCGTTTCGCTGAACTCAGATTTGCCCGGGATCTGCCGGGCAATATTGAACTGGCCGCCAATCTCCGGCGCGGCCTCATAGAGCGTCACCTGATGGCCACGCTGCGCCGCCTGCAGCGCAAATGCCATCCCGGCCGGACCGGCGCCCACCACCGCCAGCCTGCGCGGTGCTGGGCTGGCAATAACCGGCATCAGCGACTCATGACAGGCGCGCGGATTGACCAGGCAGGAGGTGATTTTACCGGCGAACACCTGGTCGAGGCAGGCCTGATTACAGGCAATGCAGGTATTGATGCTGTCTGGTTCGCCGCGCTGCGCTTTGCTGACAAAGGCGGGGTCGGCGAGGAAAGGACGCGCCATCGACACCATATCGGCACAGCCCGACTGCAACAGCTCCTCAGCGACGGCGGGATGGTTGATGCGGTTGGTGGCGATGACCGGCACCGAAACATGGGCGCGCAGGCGCTGCGTCACCCAGGCAAAAGCCGCGCGCGGCACGCAGGTGGCGATGGTCGGGATGCGCGCCTCGTGCCAGCCGATGCCGGTATTGAACAGCGTGACGCCGCACTGCTCCAGCTCGCCCGCCAGCAGCAGCGTCTCCTCCAGCGAGCTGCCCTCTTCGATCAGATCGAGCATCGACAGCCGGAAGATGATGATAAAGGCGTCGCCGGTCGCGGCGCGAACCGCGCGGGTAATCGCCAGCGCGAACTGCATCCGCTGCCGGAAGTCGCCGCCCCAGCGATCGGTGCGCTGATTGGTGTGCCTCACCAGAAACTGATTAATCAGGTAGCCTTCGGAACCCATGATCTCCACACCATCGTAACCCGCCTGCTGTGCCAGCCGGGCGCAGCGGGCAAAGTCATCAATGGTCTGTTCAATCGCCGCCTCGCTCATCGCCTGTGGCGTAAACGGGTTAATCGGTGCCTGGCGTGCCGAGGGCGCAACCAGGTCGGGCTGATAGCTGTAACGGCCGGTATGCAGGATCTGCAGGGCGATTTTGCCCTGATGCTGATGCACCGCCTCTGTGATCTGCCGGTGCCAGCTGCACTGCGCCTCGTCGGTGAGCATCGCGCCATGCGCGGTCGTGACCCCCTGCGCATTAGGGGCAATGCCGCCGGTAACGATCAGCGCCACGCCTTCCCGCGCCCGCTCGCCGTAGAACGCCGCCAGGCGGGCTGCGCCATCCGGATGCTCTTCCAGGCCAGTGTGCATTGAGCCCATCAGAAAGCGGTTTTTCAGTCGGGTAAAGCCAAGGTCCAGCGGCGTAAACAGCGCAGGATAATCAGGATTGGCGGACATAATTGTCACTCACAGTGAAGTGGTCGGATGAGTTTACTCTAGCCACTTCTGCGTTAAAAAAAAGTGAAAGAATGTCAGGGTGTGAGTGAAATCATAAACAACAGCAGGCGAGCAGGGTGCAGGGGCCTGTGTCTCAGGCCGAACCGCCCTGCGTGGCTTTTGATGTTCCGTTAACGCCGCCGGATCCATGAATAGCGCGAGCGATAGCCGCTGCCATGGTGGGTATTAAAGCGGTAGCTGGAACCGCCCTCGGCCATGCAATAGGTGCAGACATTGACATTATCAATCTGCGTGGCCGGCACACCTGCGTTCACAAGCAACTGCGTTGCCAGCGCCGGCAGATCGAACCAGACGCCCTGCTGGTGGGCAGAAGCCTGTGGGCGTTGTGCCAGAGAATTTACCGGCTGGTCCCGGTGCCAGCGCAGCCCGGGGGCAAACGCCGGGTCCTGCGCAATCTCTGCCAGCTGCGGTTCGGCCAGCTCATAGCAGCAGGGCCCCATTGCCGGGCCAATCGCCACCACCAGGTCCTGCGGCTCGCAACCCATTTCGCCCAGCTTTTCCACGGCGCGGGTCAGCACACCCGCCAGCGTGCCCCTGAGTCCGGCATGCACGGCCGCTACGATCCGCTGCTGGCGATCGGCGAACAGTACCGGCAGGCAATCGGCGGTGTAGACCGCCACCGGGCGCGTCCCGCAGCCGATCACGCCATCGGACTCGCAGCTTTTGGGCGGGATGTTCTCACTATCGGTGACCACGGTCGCGCTGTGGCGCTGATGCCCGTAGGCGGCATCGGCGGGAGGCGGCTCACCGGCGGGCTGAAACGCATAATCGAGCCACTCCAGTGAATCGAGCAACGGCGAGCGCGGGATCACGGCCATAAGAATCTCCTGTTATAACAGCGTGCGTTGGGCTGCCCACAGCTTACGTTAACTGCTACATTTTTGAAGCTTCTCCTCAGACCTTTCTCACCTTAAGGATGAAATGATGAAAACCTCCGCAAAACTCGCTGCATCCGGACTGGTCGCGCTGCTGCTGACCGGTTGCGCCTCGTCAACACATCAGACCGCGCAACAGCAACTCGGCCAGCAATCGGTGCTGGCGGTAAACTGGTTCCAGCAGTCTGGCGAATATCAGGCGCTGACCTGGCAGGCGTTTAACACCGCGCGCATGGCGTTTGATCAGGCGCCGTCGCTGACCGGCAAACCCAAAGCGGTGATTGTCGATCTGGATGAAACCATGCTGGATAACAGCGCTTACAGCGCGTGGCAGGCGAAGAATGGCCAGCCGTTCAGCAGCAAAACGTGGTCAGCCTGGACGCAGGCGCGTCAGGCGAAAGCGGTGCCGGGCGCAGTCGGGTTCGCGCGTCATGTAACAGAGAATGGCGGCACGCTGTTTTATGTGTCGAACCGCGATCAGAAAGATTACGCCGCGACGGTCGCCAATATGCAGCAGCTTGGCTTCCCGAACGTCAGCGATCAAACGGTACGTCTGAATACCGACAGCTCCAACAAGCAGGCGCGTTTCGATGCCATCAAAAACGCGGGCTATAACGTCGTGCTCTACGTCGGCGATAACCTCAACGATTTCGGTGGGGCGACCTGGCACAAGGGTAATCAGACGCGTCGCGATTTCGTGAATCTCAACCATCAGCAGTTTGGTACGCAGTTCATCGTGCTGCCGAACCCTCTTTACGGTGACTGGGAGAGCGGAATGGCGGAAAACTACAATAAACTGACACCGGAACAGCAGCTGTCGGTGCGGGAATCACGCCTGCAAAGCTGGAACGGTAAATAATTCGTCAAGAAAAAGAGCCTGCTCGTTCAGGCTCTGTTTAGAATTGGTCCTGATTTACTTACCGCCGTCACTATTTTCCTGCAAATTAAATTAATCATCTCTTGCTCCCTTCTTATCTCCATACAGGTCTATCTGACTGCCTTAAAGCAATTAGGCTGGTGGATTGTGCTAATGGTTAATTTTTTAATTAAGAGGATTCCTGGTGGAAAAGGGGCGGCCTGGTATGGCATTGAATATCCCCTCTGTTAATGCTTGTATTTATTTGTCAGCAGTAACTTTAGTTTATTTTCTTCTCTGTTTTAGTTTATTGATTTTATTCGTTTAAAAATGAATTCCGTTTATTCCGCGCTATCTCTCCCCCTTAATTAAATTTACGTAAGCCTGACTTTTACTGACGCTTAATTGACAAAAGCGGCGATGTTAAAGCGCTGTGAAATATTGCCCGTGCATTGGCAATGGTTAGCGTCTATAACCTTTTTCTGTGACTCAGTTCTTAATTACCTGGCGGCTCTCGCTTTATTTGTGAGCCGATACACTTTGTGGTTAGCCAGGATGCGACATCCCGGTAGTAGAGAGAAGATGATTGTGACGACACTTAAACCCTTATTAGCGAAAAATCGCAGTTGGGCATTACAGCGCCGCCAGCGTAACCCGGATTATTTTAAAAAATTCCTTCATCAACAAAAACCGCACTCACTCTGGATAGGTTGCTCTGATAGTCGCGTGCCGGCTGAGGTATTAACCGGCTCCCATCCTGGCGAACTCTTTGTGCATCGTAATATCGCCAATATGGTGATTGAAGAGGACGACAATTTACAGAGCGTGCTGCAATACGCGCTCTTCTTTCTCGGCGTAAAACGCATCGTATTAAGCGGCCACTATGGCTGCGGTGGGGTAGAAGCCGCGCAGAATCTGCCGGGCAGTGTGCTGGACGGGCAGGAGAGCGCGCTGGCGAGACGCATTCAGACGCTGCGTCATGATATTCAGGAAGGTCTGGCAGACAGTCCCGCCTCAGACGCGGAACCGGGTGAACAGCTCGATCGGCTGGTTGAGGCCAACGTTAAGGCGCAATTCGCCAGACTGGTGAAATCTGAACCGGTCCGGCAAATCTGGCAATCGGGCCAGGAACTGGAGGTGTTTGGTTGTGTTTATGACCTGCGCTCCGGCCATCTCAAAGAGCTGATTCATCAATCTGCAGAGGAGCCTTCCTTATGAACCTCGATACCCTGCGCCGCGACATCCCGGCAGGTCTGGTGGTGTTTCTGGTCGCTTTACCGCTCTGTCTTGGCATCGCCCAGGCCAGCGGATTACCCCCGTTTGCCGGTCTCCTGACCGGTGTGATTGGCGGCCTGGTGGTCACCTCCCTGAGTCCGTCCCGGTTTGCCGTCAGCGGCCCGGCGGCGGGCCTGGTCACCATCGTCGTCGCCTCAATGGCATCACTCGGCAGCTTCTCTGCCTTTCTCACCGCGCTGATTATCGCCGGGGCACTGCAATGTCTGTTTGGCCTGCTGCGCGCCGGACGGTTTATTTCGCTGGTGCCGGGCAGCGTCATCAAAGGGATGCTGGCGGCGATCGGTTTGCTGCTGATCATGCAGCAGATTCCGGTGGCGCTGGGTGCCGCTGGCGATGCGGAGCTGGTATCGCTGGTGACCGGAGAGATGACCTTCTCACTGCCCGCCATCCTGGTGGCGGGTGTCGGCCTGGCCATTTTGTGTTTCTGGACGACCGCGCCGGTGAAACGGATCAAAGCGCTCGCCTGGATCCCCGGCCCGCTGATTGCCGTGCTGATAGGTTGTCTGGCGACCGTCGTGGGAGGGCGACTCTTCCCTGAGATGACCCAGGGACTGGCGCGCATTTCGCTGCCCGCTTTTGACAGTGTCTCCGCGCTGGTGGCTGAGCTGGAAACGCCCGACTGGATGGCCTGGCAGAATCCGCAGGTCTGGGTGGTTGCGGTAACGCTGGCACTGGTCGCCAGTCTGGAGACCCTGCTGAGTCAGGAGGCGCTGAAGAAACTGCGTCCTCAGACGCCCGCGCCGTCGCCCAACAAAGAGATGTTCGCACAGGGTATCGGTAATCTGGCGGCCGGTTTTCTGGGTGCGATGCCGATAACGGCGGTGATCGTCCGCAGTTCAGTTAACGTCAGTGCGGGCGCACAGACCAAACTGTCGATCTTCATTCACGGTGTGCTGCTGCTGATTTGCGGCATGTGGTTCAGCGAGATGCTGAACGCCATTCCGCTGGCCAGCCTTGCCGCCGTTCTGCTCTACACCGGTTATAAACTGGCGACCCCCAAACTGTTTATTGAGCAGTTCCGGATGGGCGCACAGCAGTACGTGCCGTTTCTGGCCACCATCGTCGGGATTATCACGCTGGGCATGCTGGTCGGTATTGGTATCGGCATCGGCACGCAGATCCTCTATAGCATCTATAAGAGCCATCGCAACGCGCTGCAGCTCACCCGTTATGACGATCACTACGTGCTGCGCTTTCAGCAGAACCTGACCTTTATGCACAATCCGAAGCTGCAGGGATTGCTGGATGAGATCCCGGAGAACAGTGTAGTCATCGTCGATAACGACAATGCGGAATATATCGATCCCGACGTCAAAGCAGTGCTGAAAGATTTTGGCGATAACGCCGACAAACGCGGCATTCGCCTGAGTCAGTGGCCGGTTGCGGTAAAATAGCGTTTAACGCAACGGTAAAGTCGTCAGAGAGACAAAAATCGGATATCTCGGATATCCGATTTTTTTATTTGCGGGGCATAATAAGGCCCCAATTTTTACTGTCATCTGATGGGGTCAGACTCGTCAGGATAACGCCTGAATCAGCCCTCGGAATAAGGTCTTATCGCCGGATGACATTGAGGGTATCCAGGATTCAATCATTCTGACACCACGCGCCTGTCCGGGCTGACGTGGACAGCCAGCCTCTCTGCGACAAGGTCCGGATGTATGCGCATACAGCTGTTTGAAGAGCACAACGCTAAGAAGAACGTATTCTCGCTGTTTTTAGTCACGTTGCTGTTTAGCTTTATCGGCGGACACCTGCGCATCCCACAGGAGCTGTCACTGTTCTGGCCGGTTAACGCGATTCTCACTGGCGTCATTGTCCGTAATCCTTTTCTGCATCGGACCCGCTATTACCTCGCCATCTTTGCTGCGATGGTGTTTAACTACACCGTTTTTTCAGGCTGGGCGCTCTCTGCCTTCACTCTCAACCTGGCGAACCTGCTGTTTGTGCTGGTAGCAGTAACCCTACTGGTAAAACATCTTCAGCACGACTCCGGCAGCGAACGTATTACCAATGTGCTGCGTATTTTCCCGGCCTGCCTGCTGGCCGCGCTGGCCTGTGCCAGCTGGGGTGCGCTGGCTCAGCAGGCTGATTTCACGGCCGGACTGGCGACGGCATGGGGGGACTGGTTCAGCGAGCAGTTCTCCACCGGTCTGATGGTGCTGCCCTTTATGCTGACGCGCGACTGGTCATCGCTGTCACCCCGCCAGTTTTTACAGATGCGCAAGCTGGCACCGGTGATCGCCGTCATTCTTTCGATGATGATCGGGACGATGATGGGCGTCACGGGCAGCCTGACGTTTCCTGTTCCGGCGCTGGTGTGGTGCGCCGTCGTGTTGCCGATGCCGCTGACCAGCCTGGTGATTCTGCTGGCCGGTATTGCGGAGATCATTCTGGTCTCCCATGGGGTAATGAGCATGCGGGGCGATGAGACGCTGCTGCCGATCAGCCATCTGACCTCGGTGCGGCTGGGCGTGGCGACTATCGCCATCAGCCCACTGATTGTGGCCGCGAGCATGGATGCGATTCGTCAGCTGAATCAGCGTCTGGCGCTGCGCGCGAATTACGATTTCCTGACCCGGCTGCTGTCGCGTTCCGGTTTATATGAAAACCTGCGTGCGGAGCCTATCTTCCCGGACCGCAAAGCGGGCGTGATCCTGCTGGATGTCGACTACTTCAAAGCGATTAACGACAACTTTGGTCATGATGCCGGTGACAGCGTGCTGGAAGAGATTGCGCGCCGGATGCAGAAAGTTGTGGGGAAAGAGGGGCGCATCTGCCGTTTTGGCGGAGAGGAGTTTGTGGTGGTGCTGTTCGATCAGAACCCCGAAAAGCTCTATTTCCTGGCCGAGAGCATCCGCCAGAAGATGGCGAAAGAGAAGTTCTGGCTGCAGGGCAGTACGGCCACGGTGACCGTCAGCGTGGGGCTGGCACATGGTTGTGCGGGTGAGGCGACGGAGTGGCACCGCGTAATCAACCGGCTGATCTCTTCGGCAGATAAAAACCTTTATCTGTCGAAACGCAATGGCCGTAATCAGACTTCACCGGTTAACTACCGCGCCATCACCAGCGACGTGGCATAGCGCCACGCCGTCGGGTTCAGTCAGCTGACGCTGCTTTTCAGCGTGCTGGCCTGCTGGTGGCGCTCAATTGCCAGGTCGATCAGACGGCTGATCAGATCCTGATAGCTCAGACCCGCCGCCTGCCAGAGTTTCGGGTACATGCTGATATTGGTGAAGCCGGGCAGGGTATTGACTTCATTAACGATGATCCCGCCATCATCGGTCAGGAACACATCGACGCGCGCCATGCCAAAGCACTCCAGCGCGGAGAAAGCTTTGATGGCGACCTCACGGATTGCAACGCTGGTTTCCGCGGCAATGGCCGCCGGAACCACCGTCTGCGCGCCGCTTTCAGAGATGTATTTGGTGTCATAAGAGTAGAAGGCGTCGTGCACCACCACTTCGCCGCAGGGACTGGCTTCAGGCGCATCGTTGCCCAGCACCGCACACTCGATCTCACGGCCTTTGATGCCCTGTTCAATCAGTACTTTGCGGTCAAAGGAGAAGGCCAGCGCCAGCGCGGCATCAAACTCTTCAATGCTGTCCACTTTGCTGACGCCCACTGAAGAACCCTGGTTAGCGGGTTTGATAAACAGCGGCAGGCCAAAGCGGGCAATCACGGCTGCGGCGTCCAGTTGCGCGCGCTGTGCCTGGGTGACGCTGAGCCACGGCGCGACGTTAAGCCCGGCATCGCGTAACAAACGTTTGGTGAAATCTTTGTCCATGCTGACCGCAGAACCCAGCACGTCGGAACCGACGAAGGGTAGCGAGGCCATGCGCAGCAGGCCCTGCAGGGAACCATCTTCACCCAGCGTACCGTGCACAATCGGGAAGATAACGTCGATCTGCGACAGCGGATGGGCGTTGTGGCGGGTGATGATCTGCTGCTGCGTATTACCCGGCACCAGCGCCACATCTTCAGCGGCGTGATTTAGCGCGATCAGCGCCGGATTTTCAGCGTTCAGTAAGAAATTCGACGCATCATTCAGACGCCAGTGTCCCTGTTTATCGATACCCAGCAACACCACGTCAAACCTGGTCTTGTCGATCGCCTCAAGGATATTTTTGGCCGACTGCAACGACACCTCATGCTCAGCTGATTTGCCGCCAAACACGATCCCTACCCGCAACTTTGTCATCAATTTTGCCCACTGAAAAAATCAAAAACACAAGATAGCATGGGGTTTGCGGAGGAGAACAGGGTGGGGGAGGGAATTGTGGGCAAGGGGGACGGCTTTGCGATTCTGTCGGCGTTAGAGGGTTAAGACGGCACTTCAGTACCGGTTGCGAGCGCAGAAGTGCAGGAGGAGTGTGAAGTTGATTGGCGGTCTGGAAGCGCTGTTAAGACTGCTATTTTCGCAGCGCTTCAGAAAATGGCTCAGTAAGGTTGAAAGCATTTACCCTAATCGAGCGATACGCGATCTGGCATCGTCAAGATGGCGGCGTAATGCCTCAAGGCAAGGCGCAAAACTGGCAGAAAAGCGATCGCAACGGCAGGCTAAAGTATAAAATTTCTCAGCAAGTTCCAGCGCTTCCAGCCAGATATCTCCACTGATGACATCCGACAGTGATGCTGGCCTGAGCTCATTCACGATTGCGCCACCTGCTCTGGGAGCGAAACCCATAGGCAGAACGTCATAGGCTGGCGCAAGGGAATAGGGGCGGCCATGACTACTGATGAACGACAGATTTCCGTGGTGCATGTCGGTGTTACCAATTAGTGTTCCGAATGCCCAGAGCCGGGCGGTACTGGCGGCGGCCTCAGGATGAACATGCTTCTGCCCGACAAGTTTATTCACCAGAACCGGCCAGATGGCACTGGCATTACCCACAAATTCAGCATCAAGCGCCCGAAGCGAGAAAATGCCGATACGACCCAACAGTCCAGCGCGGTCGAATCGGGGGATTTCGAGGAAGCGTTGACCGTCAAAATCAAATACCTCTGTCTTCACACCAAGCACCTCTAGTGCAAAATGTTCGGCCAGTAAAAGGTCGCGCCAGCGTTCACTGACCGGGTTATCGTCTGTGGCCGAGAACTTAACCAGTACATGCCCCTGGTCCGTAAAGGTACAGAATTTTGGCTGTTCACCACCTGCAGACGAGCCGGGCGCTTCACCGGCTCCCGCCGCCACAGCCAGAGCCGGAAATGTTGTGGCGCGCTCAACCGGAACAGGCTCTGACATCTGCAGGAACCGATCCCGTGCCTGCTCACCTATCAGCAGGTTTCCGATAGCATCATGACCTTGTGCCAGCAGTGCCCTGACCACTTCAGAGTCTGCCCATTGCTCTGGATTCGCCGGCAAACCTAGTCCAGCGGCATACGTCGATGCATAGGCTCGACCGAGATAACCCTGTGGGCGCATGTCAAACAGCCACCACGGCAGCCCGTCACTATGGAGACTGACTTTGTCGGTCTGCTGCATAACAAATCCGTCCGGGCGGACCGGAATCAACTCACCAAGGGGTTTAACGCGGCCCTCATCGCTGATGCGATAGATAGGTGCAGAATTGAACCCACGCCAGGTATCACGTAAAGCATATTGAATAGATGGACCCGCGCCGATTCGGATAATTTCATCGCCAAAATTATTTAATGCACGAGACAATGTAGGCTGGCTGACTCCTAATTTTTCAAGGAGTTGCCTTGCTGGCATTGGCCCCTGGCTAAGCAACTGGCGTATCGTTTCGGAGCGATCAGGCATGGTTTTGAATGGCTCGATGAATAGATTTATGAATAGGTATTTTATCAGGGAAAGGGAGGGAAATCACTTTTACTTGGGTATGGATAATCATCGCTATTACTGAAAGCTCTTAATGAGTTTTATGGTGTTGAGGGAGGATTAGCTGAGGTTGGGAGCGTGAAGATTTGAAGTGTTCAGACATGTAGCTTAGAGGGACATCAGACTGCATTATCTATCTTGTCCAAGAGTCGTTATTACGTACCAAAATCTGTGTCCGGGTTTATCACCCGAGTCTTCTGGAATACAAAAAGGACCTACGCTGTGAACGTAAGTCCTTAAAATTTTTGGTGGCCCCTGCTGGGCTTGAACCAGCGACCAAGCGATTATGAGTCCCAATTCGAAGCGAGCGAAATCAGTAACTTACTGATTTTTATGTTTTCTTTAGGCCGAATAGTAATGAAAAGTGGCACATAGCGTTGAGCTCTGCTGCCACTTGAGTGTAACTATAAAATATAAATTCATTTAAAATATGAAACTTTATAGATTATTGTTAGAAATAAAATTTGGGCAGCTATCAATATATCATGGGGCGTAAATTTTTTTTCAACTTTAAAATAACAACCCCATTTTTAACCAGCTAAAGCTGTAGCAGTGCTTTCCAAATGCTCCATGTAAAAAGTTAATATTTCTTTATTTCTGCTTGGCCCTTTAGTTGGTATCTTAGACAAGAATTCTCCAGAGGAAGGTTGTGTCATGGGCATAGTATGTAGGAACTCTATTACAACTTTATTAAAATCAACCAAACTTTCAGATGAATTGTGAGCTATATGATTTCGGATTTTTTTAGCGGAGATTAAATGTGTCATAGAAGATGATATGGCATTTTTTATTGGGTTTTCCCCATCAATATAAGTTTCCGCACGTTTAATTACAGTCATTGGTGCTGTCCAATCCAAATAAGGTTGTGAAGATGTGATCATTGCGCGAGCATGAAGCTTATCTCTTGGTCTCAAATATGTTGTCATTTGGGTTCCACTATGCGTACTTTCACCTGATAAGTATTTTATAAAGATATTTTCAAGCAGGTTTTCGTAAGCTCTATATATACGTAAAAAAATCGCTTCATATAGTAGGCTCCTTTCGTCGTTCGTCATATTTGAAGCCGTCTGATTCGCTTTTGTTCGCAGTGAGGCCGCTTGAGCTATTGCGGCTCTAAATTCATTGAGATCATCGATTACAGGCATTTTACATAGCATCCCGAATTTTTTTACAGATAAATTCAGTCCTTAATTTTCGAGATGAGAGGTCTGTGGTTGCTCTGCGTGAGGCATCAATGAAATCTCTATATTCATCATTTGGAGCTAGAGCATCTCTAGCCGTAACCTCATCATATCTTGCACTAATTTCGTCTAGCGAATTTCTTATTTGGCCGATATTGTTATTGTTAATGTTGGTTCTAGGCGCATCACTTAAATTTTCCAAGCCATAAATACAATGTGCAATTGATGTAAATAATGTATAGAAAAAATGGATTCTGTGGAAATTGGTTTGTTTCAGTTCTTCAGACGGATATATCTCTCCTATTACCGTCATTACATTATCGAATTTCTCTGCTGCATCATTACAGTTATCCTCATCATCGTCATACTTTTTGTAAAGAGTAGGGATGTGCTTTTTAGGCTGAATGCCTTCAATCAATGAGCCTAGTAGGTCAGAGGAAAGTTCAGCTTCTGACATCCTTGTTACCTCTTTCTCAGAAACAACCCCTCCTTCGATAAAATAAGCAACATATCTAAACCCTAAACTATACGCAGCTTGTTTAAAATAACCCAAGTATTGAGCATTAAGTAATTCTTGAGGGTTTAATTTAACAGAATACGTATTAAGTCTCGCAAATATATCTAAGATATCTTCGAACGATAAGTCGAAAAGCATATCTACGCCGATTTCATACTGTAAAAATTCTGATTTTATCTCATCAGGCAAATCATCAAAGTAGAACGAAGAAAACTCTCTGTTATGAGCTCGAGAAACTTTAAAGTCTCCATTAATATAGCTCAGTATGGCTCTAAGTCTTTGTTGGCCATCAACAACTGTTCTAACGTTTCTTCCAACATTCAACGTTTGAGTTATAAGAATTTTAGGTATTGGCTTTCCTCTTAATATAGTATCGACTAGATAAGATTTAGCTTTCTCCGTCCAAACTGATCTTCTTTGAAACTTTGGTGAGAGTTCCAGTAGGCCTGTCTGGCTCCATTCCAAAAAATCTGAAATATTGTAAGCGCGAGTATCAAAATTCTTCATAATATTCTCATTTATATTTAATAAGGTTTTGCATGATTTAAGATGCGAGACCTATGGATGATGCTTTCATTTATATAAACTATAACATTTTTTCTTGAATGATTTATTATTGATAAATAGATAGTTAGGTTTCGGGCCATTGTATTGGCCAGCAAGTTGTTGAACGGCTTGGCTTCCTCAAAGTTGAGTATTCCACTTTCAACATACCGCTATCTGACTCAGCAGGTTGAACAACTTTGCTTCTGAAAAATGATCTGGTCCAAAGTGCGCATACCGCATCGTTACCTTGATATCGGTGTGCCCCAATATTCTTTGTAGCACTAGAATGTTACCGCCATTCATCATGAAATGAGAAGCGAAAGTGTGGCGTAAAACATGTGTAAGCTGCCCTGCAGGTGTCTCAATGCCAGCACGTTGCATGGCCTTCCTGAAAGCTGAATAGCATGGTTTAAAGAGCAATTGTGCTTTCCTGCTCGATGGAAGTTCAGCCTGTAATTTTTCACTTATCGGCACAGCTCGGTTTTTCTTCCCTTTAGTTTTCACTTAGATGATCTGACCAGCGCGGATCTGATTACCCTTCAAGCCTTCTGCCTCACTCCATCGTGCGCCGGTTGCTAAGCAGATTTTTACAATGGTAGTCAGATCTTTTGAACGGCTATTGTCACACTTGGCAATAAGAGTTCTGATTTCTTCAATGGTGAGATACGCCATCTCAGATTCACTAATCTTAAACTCGCGCATGTTTTCTAATGGGTTTGGCGCGGTCCATTCATCCAATCGGCGTAGCTCATTAAACATCGCCCTGAAATACGCCAACTCTAAATTCACCGTACGCAGCGTAACCATCTTCACTCGGCTGGAGCGGGTGATCTTCCCACTTAACCGCTGCTCGCGATAAGACGCAAAAATTTTTGCGTTAAACTCGGTTGCGAGTGGGTTTCCCATAGCCTCGCAGGCGAACGCCATTGTGGTTCGCCTCTTCGCACCATCCGCCAACGTAATGCCATGCGTGTTGAACCATAATTCAACCAGCTCAATTACCCGCCGCTTATCTGCCTTCTCTCCCAGCCAGGGCTTATCTTGAACCTGCTCTTTTACGAACTTCTCATAGGATTGTGCTTCGCCCTTAGTCGCAAACTGGCGGCGTATCCTTTTGCCGTCACGGCCATCGGGGAAAACTTGTGCCTATAACATCACGCTGGGTAATTTGTTAATCGCTTTGCTAAGTTTTTAGTGATATTTAGTACGTGCATAGCCATCATTTTTCACATGCCGCCTTCGGTTATCGAGTCCATGACTCTGACCGAGATTCTGGAGTGGCTGCACAAAGCAATCCTGTAAAGCAGAGCCAGCGATGAGCGATAAAAATCTACGTTCGCAGGTCGTGTTGGGCGCAGTCTATCAGCTAACGAGCTCCTTTCACAACGTCCGCTAAAGCTGGCTGGCACACTGCGCGAGACGCTCAACATCTTAATGTGCTGGGCACACAGGCCGGGCGCAATGACGGCTTCCGTAAAACCAGCTCAGGGCTTGCCGTCACCGCTAAAAGCCTTAAATCCGCCCGTTAATACGTGGCGTGGCTACCCGTACCGATGGCCGGTAATGATTCCGGTATGTTCCAGTTCCCGCCAGAGGGTACGCTGATTGAGGTCGGTTTTACCGGCCGACGCCCGGACAAACCGTTTGTGCGCCAGACGATGCCGGAAGGGACCAGCCTGCCGGACGTTAAGCCGGGCGAACAGCTGCAGCAGCAGCGCGCGGAAGTATCACAGCGGGTAACACAGGCGGGAGACTGGGAGCGCCAGACCGATCAGGCCATCCGTGAAACGTCCATGAACCGGGAGGTTAAAGCCGATACTGAAAAGCGTGAGCTGATCAGCAGGGAAACGACTGTGAAGGCAACGGAAAGGACCACGGTGATCGGAACGGCGTCACTGATGGCCGGAGCCATTCAGCATGTCACTACCGGCAGTTACAGCGTGGCCGCGCAGCAGAGCCAGCTGATTACAGTGGGCGGTAATGCGGAAACAGACGTCACCGGCAGCGCGGCGATAAAAGTCGGTCAGGCGCTGACTGAAAAAATTGGGCAGCTGCGACAGAGCATTGCCAGGACGCGTCAGGAGATTATCGCGCCGGTGGTGTGGATTGGTTCAGAGAAGATTAACGTGGCCCAGCTGATGCTCGATACCGTGGCACTCGTGCAGCAGCTGGCTGAACAGCTGGCCAGCCATACGCACCCGTCAACCGGTCAGCCCACGAACAGCAGCGCCATCGCACAGAGTGGCCAGCAGACCGCCGCACTCAGTACGAAATATTCCCCCGTCATCGGCAAATAAGCCAGCACACTGACCCGCTATCGCAGCGTGTTTATTATTACCCGTCACCAGAACGCCTCAGACTCACGCTGCGCCACGCGTAGGCGCGACCATCACGCACGATTACTCCTGACAGATCATCCGCAGAGCGTGGCACTGGCTGCGCGTCAGCCACGGCAAAATAATCGCTGCGCAGACAAAATCGGCGCTACACCGCACCCGCCTGCAGGTTTTACATCATAAAAATTTTTCAGTTTTATTTTTTTACAAAGGGCATGGCCAGACCGCGCCAGTATGGGGTTCTGCTGGAGTTCGCCAACTGAAAAGAGCGAAAAGGATTTCAGTGCTTTTCAGTTTTAAGGATCTAAAATGGATCACGATAAAAGTTAGAAGACTGAAATTTAAGGGAATTATATGTTTTACGTTAGTAGGCAGATGATAAGTGGATCTCTGGTGGTGATGCTTTAAACGATGAAATCCAGCTGCGGTAGGGTTTGAGCGGGGTTTGATGTATAGAGGAGAATGAAAAATATGACAATGCTATTAGCATATTGAGAACAATGTGTATGTGAAGAAAAAAATGAAGGGGCATCCACAATTCCAAACAGTATGGATAATAAAATCCCCATAATACTAGTTAGCTAGCTTATTTTGACTCGCTGCAGCAGATAAAACATTTGCATTAGAAGTGTAAACATTAAGGCCATCAGCTGTAGTATAGTCACCATCATCAGTAATGATATTTAGAACTCCAGAAGACTTCATGCTTTCATGAATCATCAGGTCATAGCCATCTAATGTATTATTAGGCATTAGACTAACACATTCATTAGTCAGTTCCTCACAAACATTAATTTTTATCTGTGTGGCTAAAGACTCAACTTGCAACCAAGATGTTTTGATTTCATTTATAGCTGCATTTCTTTCATTGCTATAAATATGGCGAAAATCTTTAGTGCTAATCTTTTTACTGACAACTTTTTCGTGTATTTCTCTTTCAGACTTTTCAATAATATGAGCAAGCTCAGCCAATGAAAGTCCTGAGTGAAAAAGAGTGGCGTTTTTACCCAAGACTGAATTAATAAATTGGTTATAGCTTTGAAGGTATTGCCTATTTGAAGGTATGCCTTTGGAATAAGTGAGCCAAAACCATACATTAGTATCTACAAAGAAACTGTCAGAACCTTTTGGTGTATATTTGTTAATATTGTAAACATTCGATAAAATTTTACCATTGAAAGCCATTAGTCTGCCTCCTTGGCTTGCTGCTCAAGTATTTCATCTACAATTCGCTTGTAATCCACATTTGAATTGAAACGGCTTACATTCTCCACTACACGATCAACAATTGAATGCCCAACAGGGTCTAGGTTTTCGAGATGCAATAAACCAGATAAATCGCTTTGTGGAAATGCATTGAGCAACTGCCCGATGCTAAAATTAAAAAAAGGTGAAGCAAACATCTTCACATTCGAGAAGTCTAACGTTACTTTCTCTCTATGGTTAATATGTGGTGCAACCATATCAAATAATTTCTGCCCGTCATCTTTTAAAATGCATCGAGGACCGATAAATTCTTTGATGGAAATATTCATATTAACTCCCTGGTTCTGATGTGAGGCGATAATACTTTTCATCACACACTAAAGTAATGCTAAGTATAGTTCCTTTGAAGTAAAATGGTAATGTTTTATATTCTTCACCATTTGCATCCATTTTTACATAAGCATTATGACTATATAACTCTAACTTCCCATTATTTACGCTGACCAAATCCTTAAGCAAATTAAGGCCTAAGCCCCTTGGAACCCCATTTACTGCAGCAGTTGTGTTTCCACTAATACATGCCCACCTTAAGCATGACTCAGCAGTAATTGATTCTGCCCTAGTATCAGCGGAGAGATAACCTCTAACTTTATTCGGTATTCCCACACCAAAATCAACAACGCACAAAACTAATTCATTTCTTTGATGAAAATGTTGACCACAAGAATAGACCCCAACGGGCGAATTAGCATGCTCGAAAGAATTTGTATATATCTCCCAAACTTTACCAACGATAGCATCGCGCAAAGGTTCACTAACTCGGACCCAGCCTTTACCAATCCAATTCTGGGTTAAATAATCTAAAATAGAATTAAAATCTTCATATCGATCTTCACGATACGGTATTGCATGGCCTGTATAACCACGGCCACCGTGGCCAAGCGCATTGCAAAATCCATTCTGAACCAATGACGCTTTCACTTTGGGTGATAGCGATTCCCAGAAGAAAAAGATTGTTTTACCTTGATTTTGAAGAGAACGTACCGTTCCTCCTAAGAAAGCAACTGCATTCGGTCTCAGAAAGTTGCAATAAGTAAAAACAAAACGAACTTGTGTTGTTCCTGAAGTCGTAGCTTGCTCAAAAATCATGAACAATCTGCAAAAGTCGCTTTCCGTGCCATTCAAGGTTGGCACCATAATGGTTAAACCTGTTTTCTCATCGAACATACTTCGTCCCAGCATGTACTTTCGTTCCAATATCGCATAGTTCGTTTTGATTTTGAACCGGCAGTTGTCTGCTTAATCTGTGGAACAGAGCGATAAAAATAATGCTGAAAGACTCAAAGAAATTTCTTGGGGGACAAAAAGGGGGCAAAAGAAAATTTAATAACATAAAATTCAGTCTGAACCTAAGTTTAACTTTATGAATTTTATGGAGAAATTTGGTGGCCCCTGCTGGGCTTGAACCAGCGACCAAGCGATTATGAGTCGCCTGCTCTAACCACTGAGCTAAGGGGCCAGCGGAGCGGGGATTATAAAGTATCTCTTCAGGGCGATCCAGCACTCAGCCACTGGTTGCTGAAATAAGCAGCAGCGATTTACCTGCTGATTTCTATAACAAATCTGCCTGGTTGTGAAGTCGAAGTCGCAAATCGGCACGGAAAATGCTTCTCCATGCCGTTAACGAAACTGGACGTAAGGCGCAATGGGTTAACGCTGACTCAGTTCTGACGATAGCGGGATGCGGATTTATCCCGTGAAAGGTGAGGGACCATCGCGCCACGTGCCCGATCATAGTCGTGCCACATCTGCAGATCCTCCAGCGGCGGAATGGTTACCGCCTCTTTGCTGTCGAGACCGGCAAGCGCAGCATCTACCATCTCATCAACGTCCATCACCATCTCAGCCGGGAACTCATTGATCGACTGGCCTGCACGTTCGAAAATTTCAGTGCGGGTCGCGCCGGGTAAGACGGCCTGCACCTGCACGCCGCTCTCTGCGAGTTCACGCTGCATGGCGCGCGTCAGGGTCAGCACGTATGATTTGGTGGCGTTATAGGCACCGTTAAACATCTCATGCACCAGCGACAGCACTGAGGCGATATTGATAATAACGCCATGACCGCGTGCTTTAAACGCCCGGCCAGCTGCCTGTGCCAGACGGGTTGGCGCCAGAATATTTAACGCCAGCATGCTGTTAATGCGCGTAATGTCCGCCTCCAGAAACTCGCCTTCCACGCTCATGCCCGCGTTGTTCAGCAGCAGCGTAATCTGAGCGTTGTTGGCCAGTTCTGACTCTACGCGCTGCAGGTCCTGTTCATGCGTTAAGTCAGCCTTCATCACGGTCACCTTAACAGCGTGCTGCTGCGCCAGGGTGTCAGCCAGCGTGGTGAGCCGAGCCTGATCCCTCGCCACCAGGATCAAATCATAACCGCGTGCTGCCAGTCGTTTTGCATAGGTCGCGCCGATACCGCTGGATGCGCCGGTGATTAAAGCTGTGCCTGATTGTGACATTTTTGCTTCCTCGTATGATGGTCGTCATAATGGTTATCAATATGACGATCATCATATAAACCGTCAAGCTGGAATATGATGACCGTAATAATTACTATAATAGCCAGAAGCTATGCAGCAGACAGTGCAGGAGACGAGATGGAAAAGCAGGGCAGCAAAGCACAAACGCGGCAGCGTATCCTTGATGAAGCGGCGCGTGTGATGCGTGAAACCGGCACCGAAGGGATTGGTGTGGCGGCGCTGATGAAGCGGGTCGGCCTGACACACGGCGGTTTTTATGCGCATTTTGCATCGCGCGAGGAGCTGGTTGAGGAGGTGCTGAAGCATATGTTCGCTGAAGCCGATACCTTTAAGCCCACGGCGTCCGTGACCCGGCCCGCGCAGCGGCTGGCTGATTTTATTGATAGTTATCTTTCCGAGGCGCATCGCAATGCACCGGCTCAGGGCTGCCCGCTGGCGGCGCTGGTAAGTGAAGTGGCTCATCTGCCACAGCCGACGCGGCAGATCTTCGCCCAGGGCTTTAATGCGATGCAGGCCAGTCTGACGCAGATACTGGGTGAGCTGATGCTGCCGGATGCGGAAGCGCTGGCTTCCAGTGTGATGGCAGAGATGATTGGCGCGCTGGCGCTGGCCCGAGCCTGTCCGGATGCGGAGCAGGCCAGCCTGATGCTGCAACGCAGTCGTGCTGCGCTGAAGCAGCGCACGCTGGAGGTGGCAGCATGAGTGAGCACGCTATCCGCGACATCATCAGCTCCGGTCTGGATGTGCTGTTCTGCGGCATCAACCCAGGCCAGTCAACTGCCCATCAGGGATTTCACTTTGCGCATCCCGGCAACCGGTTCTGGAAGGTGATCCATCTGGCGGGATTCACCCGGCAGCAGCTGAAACCGGAGGAAGAACAGCGTCTGACAGAAACCGGCTGCGGCATCACGATGCTGGTTGAGCGGCCCACGGTGCAGGCGAATGAGTTAGCGCCGGATGAGCTGCGGGATGGTGGCAAACGCCTGATGCAGAAGGTGCTGGATTATCAGCCCGCCGCGCTGGCGATTCTGGGTAAAGATGCGTTTCGTCGCGCCTTTAAGCAGAGCAAAGTCGAATGGGGCAAGCAGCCGATCTGTATGGGGAAAACGCAGGTATGGGTGTTGCCGAATCCGAGCGGACTGAATCGTGCTTCACTGGATGAGATGGTCGGGGCGTATCGTCAGCTCTGGCTGGAACTGCATCCGGAGAGCGACTGAATCTGCGCAGGGCAGGGGAGAGGCGGTAACAGGCAGGCATAAAAAACCCCGGCGAACCGGGGTTTTTGTCGGACTTAATCGTCGAGGAAGCTACGCAGCACTTCCGAACGGCTCGGATGGCGCAGTTTACGCAGAGCTTTCGCTTCAATCTGACGAATACGCTCACGCGTTACGTCGAACTGTTTGCCTACTTCTTCCAGCGTATGGTCCGTGTTCATATCGATACCGAAACGCATGCGAAGCACTTTCGCTTCACGAGCGGTCAGGCCAGCCAGCACGTCATGGGTGGCAGAACGCAGGCTCTCTGAGGTAGCAGAATCCAGCGGCAGCTCCAGCGTGGTGTCTTCGATGAAATCGCCCAGATGTGAATCTTCATCATCACCAATCGGCGTCTCCATAGAGATCGGCTCTTTAGCGATTTTCAGCACTTTGCGAATTTTATCTTCCGGCATCAGCATACGCTCAGCCAGCTCTTCCGGCGTCGGTTCGCGGCCCATCTCCTGCAGCATCTGGCGCGAAATACGGTTGAGCTTGTTGATGGTCTCAATCATATGCACCGGAATACGGATGGTACGCGCCTGGTCGGCGATAGAGCGGGTGATAGCCTGACGGATCCACCAGGTCGCATAAGTCGAGAACTTGTAACCACGGCGATATTCAAACTTATCTACCGCTTTCATCAGGCCGATATTACCTTCCTGAATCAGGTCGAGGAACTGCAGACCGCGGTTGGTATATTTCTTCGCAATCGAAATAACCAGACGCAGGTTAGCTTCCACCATCTCTTTCTTAGCGCGACGCGCTTTGGCTTCACCGATCGACATGCGACGGTTAATGTCTTTGACCTGTTCAATGGTCAGGCCGGTCTCTTCTTCGACCTGCGCCAGCTTCTGCAGGGAACGGGTCACGTCATCCTGCACTTCCAGCAGCTTTTCAGACCACGGCTTGTTCATTGCCAGTGCGGCTTTGAACCAGGTTTCATTCGTTTCGTTGCCGGTAAACAGCGTGATGAAGTTTTTCTTCGGCATTTTGCACAGCTCAATACAGAGCTTCATGATCAGACGTTCCTGGGTACGGACACGTTCCATCATGATGCGCATGCTGCCGACCAGGTAATCGAACTGCTTCGGTACCAGGCGGAACTGCTTGAAGACGTCAGAAAGATTCTGGATTTCAGCAACGGCGGCAGCATGACTGCGACCTTTGCTTTTAATCACAGAGCGGGTCGTTTCATACTGCTTACGCAGGTCAGAAAACTTCTCGCGCGCCAGTTCCGGATCGATGGAGTTATCGTCGTCGGAGCTGTCGTCATCCTCTTCATCTTCTTCTTCATCGTCTTTACGATCGGCTTCAGAAAGCTCAGAGCCCACGTGCGTTGCCGTTGGGGCGATATCGGCTTCTGCATTTGGATCGACAAAACCGGTGATCAGATCGGAGAGGCGTGATTCGCCTGCTTCAACTTTGTCGTATTGATCCAGAAGATACGTAATCGCTTCAGGGTATTCGGCTACAGAACACTGAACCTGGTTGATACCGTCTTCAATACGCTTGGCGATGTCGATTTCGCCTTCGCGCGTCAGCAGTTCAACGGTACCCATTTCACGCATATACATGCGAACCGGGTCAGTGGTGCGCCCGATTTCAGATTCAACGCTGGATAACACCTGAGCGGCAGCTTCCGCGGCATCTTCGTCAGTATCGGAGCTGTTTTCGTTCAGCATCAGATCGTCGGCATCAGGGGCTTCTTCAACCACCTGAATACCCATGTCGTTAATCATCTGGATGATGTCTTCGATCTGATCTGAGTCGACGATATCTTCCGGCAGATGGTCATTGACCTCAGCATAGGTCAGATAGCCTTGCTCCTTACCACGGGTGACAAGAAGCTTGAGCTGTGACTGCGGGTTTTGCTCCATAAGACGGTATCCACACTTCTGTTAAATTAGATTGGTGTCGGTCGGCAGCGCGCCAACAATAGCAGTGAAGGCGTTTAATTCTTGCCGCTGCCTTCGTCGCGGCGTGGGCTTTGCCCATCAGTGTTCGGCACTTAAGCCGCTTGTGTTAACTCTGTGCTAAGGGCCTGGCTTACTTGCCATTCTGCTTCCCGGCAGTGCTCGCTCTCCTCACGTACTTGAGTACGCTCCGGAAGCTGTGCGCTGGCGGTAACCAGACTGGCATCGACGCCGACGGCCTTTAAAATCTTGCTCATGGCTTGGCTTACTTGCCATTCTGCTTCCCGGCAGTGCTCGCTCTCCTCACGTACTTGAGTACGCTCCGGGAGCTGTGCGCTGGCGGTAACCAGACTGGCTTCGATGCCAAACCGTTAAAATTTGTGCGGCTGCCCTTTCGTCGTTCGGAGCGGGCAGCGTGCTGAAATTCTTATTTCCTGGCAAACGCCTGACTGAGCGTCCAGAATTCACGGCGCTCATCGGTGCTGAGTCCCTGGGTGCGCTCGCGCGCAATCAAAAACTCCAGGCGCTCTTCAAGAGCTGAATCATAGATGCTGGCCAGCGAGTCCTGAAACACCGCTTCGGCTTCTTCATCTACTATCATGTGGTTCCAGATCGCCAGCGTTTCAAGCGTCTGACTAAAATTTGTCCCGCGATATAACTCTAGTAGCTGTCCGGTGGTCAATCCAGGATTCTCAGTACACCGACCCACTAATTCAATAAATAGCGGTAATCCCGGCATTTTTGACTCAGACAGCCCATCAAGTGAAGGCACCAGGGTGGCCAGCTGCGGGTTCTGTATCAGCAACGCAATCAGCACACGCATAGTGGTCCGTTTCAGCGGTGGCGCAACCGGCGCCGTTCCGCTTGCGGCCAGCTTCGGCATCAACTTTTCGAGCTGATTGTCGTCAAGAATACCCAGCTTATTCCCCAGCTCCTGACGCATGTAAATACGTAAGGTCTCACCGGGGATCTGCGTAATCAGCGGTAAAGCCAGCGTGCTCAGGCGCGCTTTTCCGTCGCGTGAGCTCAGATCCACCTGCGGCAGCAGGCTATCAAATAAAAACGAAGAGAGCGGCATCGCCTGCTCCATCCTCGCTTCGAAGGCGGCTTTACCCTCTTTGCGTACCAGCGTATCCGGGTCTTCACCATCGGGTAAAAACATAAAGCGTAGCTGACGACCATCATTCATGTAAGGCAATGCGGTCTCCAGCGCACGCCATGCCGCTTCACGTCCCGCTCTGTCGCCGTCGTAACAGCAGATCACGGTATCGGTGCTGCGAAACAGCAACTGAATGTGTTCAGCAGTGGTGGAGGTGCCTAATGACGCAACGGCATAATCGATGCCGTACTGCGCCAGCGCAACCACGTCCATGTATCCCTCGACCACTAACAGACGGGCGGGTTCAGGATGGTTTTTAACTGCTTCATACAGGCCATAGAGCTGGCGGCCTTTATGGAAAATAGGGGTTTCCGGCGAGTTCAGATACTTTGGCGTATCGTTACCCAGTACGCGTCCGCCAAAACCAATGACGCGTCCACGCTTATCGCGGATCGGAAACATGACGCGGTCGCGAAACCGGTCATAAGTACGGCCTTTGTCATTGCTGACCAGCATGCCCGCTTCCATCAATGACTCGCGGTCTTCCGATTGCTTACCAAAACGCTTGAGAACATTGTCCCAGCCGGATGGCGCGTAACCTATAGCGAAATGATTGATGATGTCGGCGCTCAGACCACGACGATCAAGATAGTCGCGTGCTGGCTGCGCACTGGATTGCTGCAGACCCTGCTGATAAAAACCGTTCAGGTTCTCCATCAGCTGATACAGGCTCTGGCGCTGATGGCGTTCCATCTGGCTGGGCCCGCTGCCTGCTTCGTAAGGCACGTCTAAACCGTGGGAAGTGGCTAACTCTTCAATACTTTCAACAAACTCCAGACGATCAAAGTTCATTAAAAAGTCGATAGCGTTGCCGTGAGCACCACAGCCGAAACAGTGATAGAACTGCTTTTCGCCGTTTACGGTGAAAGAGGGCGTTTTTTCATTATGGAAAGGACAGCACGCATGGAAATTCTTACCCTGCTTTTTCAGCTTAACGCGGGCATCGATAAGATCCACGATATCCGTGCGGGCAAGTAAATCGTTGATAAATACGCGTGGAATTCGTCCAGCCATACGCCCCAGATTTTCAGCTCATAAACGGCAACAAGCCGCGCTTCCTTTCGGAAAGCACGGCCTTTTACTTGACTCTGTCTGCGTGAATCACGCGGTGGAGGCGGACCTCCGGAACGACTTAGTACAGACGAGTGCGGCGTGCGTTTTCGCGAGCCAGTTTCTTGGCGTGACGCTTAACTGCTGACGCTTTGGCGCGCTTACGTTCTGTAGTCGGTTTTTCATAGAACTCACGACGACGAACTTCGGCCAGAACGCCTGCTTTCTCGCATGAACGCTTGAAGCGACGCAGTGCTACGTCAAATGGCTCGTTTTCACGTACTTTAATTACCGGCATGTAACTCTCACCTCGATAAAATTCGGTTTTTGCTGCTGACTGCGGCGCCAGCAAATTCAAAATGGTGCAGCATTTTACTCCAACTCAGGTTGGTTTGTAAAGCACCATGGATAATTTGAAACCAACAGGAGCGTTTGCCTGTGCGGCTGCCGGTTTTTCCAGGGGCGGGAGTATAGCGCACTCTTTAGCCGACAGAAAATGACTTTTTACGCGGGATGCCTGCGCTGCACATCCAATTGCTGTGATAAACTGCGCGCCGCAAGAATGAGGTGATGCAATGCGAATTCTGGGTATTGAAACGTCGTGCGATGAAACCGGCATCGCAATCTATGATGACGAGGCCGGATTACTGGCTAACCAACTCTACAGCCAGGTAAAACTGCACGCCGATTATGGCGGTGTGGTGCCGGAACTGGCCTCACGTGATCACGTGCGTAAAACCGTGCCGCTGATTCAGGCGGCGCTGAAAGAGGCGGGGCTGGAGCCGCAGCAGATAGATGCCGTCGCCTACACCGCCGGTCCCGGACTGGTCGGTGCGCTGCTGGTCGGCGCCACCATTGGCCGCGCTCTGGCGTTTGCCTGGAAAGTGCCCGCCGTGCCGGTTCATCATATGGAAGGTCACCTGCTGGCGCCGATGCTGGAAGAGAATCCACCGGCGTTTCCGTTTGTGGCACTCCTGGTGTCGGGCGGACATACTCAGCTGATTAGCGTCACCGGCGTCGGTGAGTACGAATTGCTGGGTGAATCGATCGATGATGCCGCGGGCGAAGCCTTTGATAAGACGGCGAAGCTGCTCGGTCTGGATTATCCGGGTGGGCCCATGTTGTCGAAGATGGCGCAGCAGGGCACGGCGGGGCGTTTTACCTTCCCGCGTCCGATGACTGACCGCCCGGGCCTGGATTTCAGCTTCTCTGGCCTGAAAACCTTTGCCGCTAATACCATTCGCGCCAATCCTGACGATGATCAGACCCGTGCTGACATCGCCCGTGCGTTTGAAGATGCGGTCGTGGATACGCTGTCGATCAAATGCAAGCGTGCGCTGGATCAGACCGGCTTTAAACGTCTGGTGATTGCGGGCGGCGTCAGCGCTAACCGCACACTGCGCGAGCAGATGGCGATCATGATGCAAAAACGCGGCGGTGAAGTGTTCTACGCCCGCCCGGAGTTCTGTACCGATAACGGTGCGATGATCGCGTATGCGGGCATGGTGCGGTTAAAAGGCGGAACGCGAGGCGAGTTGAGCGTCAGTGTGCGACCGCGCTGGCCGCTGGCAGAACTGCCCGCCATCTGATGTAAAAAAAGCCGGCTTGCCGGCTTTTTTTATGGCTCAGATTTCTTTTTACGCTTCCAGATCTTGCCTTCCTGACCCCGCCACAACCGCTGAATATTATCGTGATGACGCAGCAGAATAAGACAGGAGAGCATGGAAACCGGGAAGGTGAACTGCGGTTTGAACCACCAGACATAGAATGGCGCGATCAACGCGCTGACGATGGCACCCAGCGAGGAATAGCCGCTGAGTAAAACCGTTAACAGCCAGGTGCCAGTGACCAGCCCGGTTAAGTCCCAGCCAATCGGCGCGATGGCACCAAATGCCGTCGCCACGCCTTTGCCACCGCGAAAGTGAAAGAACACCGGGTAGATATGACCCAGACACGCAGCAATGGCGGTCAGGCCGAGGTAAAGCGGAGTCACGTGCATCAGATAAGCCAGCCAGACCGGCACCATCCCCTTCAGCACATCAAACACTAATACGGTTGCGGCGGCGGCTTTACCGCCCAGACGCAGTACGTTGGTGGCACCAGGATTGCCTGAACCGTGTGTGCGGGGATCGGGCAGGCCAGCGAGTTTGCAGACCAGAATCGCACTGGAAATGGAACCGCAAAGATACGCGAAAATAATCATACCAAGCGCGAAAGCACTCATAACACCGTACCGTTCCCTTTAGGGTCGTTTTGATCTCATCAACCGTGGATAATACGCATAATCCGCCGGAAGTGGTATCCGGCTTAGCCAAAAACAGAGACCCTCATCATGGATATCGTATTTATAGAACAACTCACGGTGTTCACCACCATTGGCGTTTACGACTGGGAACAGGGCATACAGCAGAAGCTGGTGCTCGATGTCGAAATGGCCTGGGATAACCGCCTGGCGGCCAGCAGCGACGATGTGGAGGATTGCCTGAGCTATGCGGATGTCTCTTCTGCGATCCTGACGCATCTGAACGGTGGTCGTTTTGCCCTGGTTGAGCGGGTTGCTGAAGAAATCGCGGATCTGTTGATGAACCGTTTCAATTCGCCTGGCGTACGTATAAAGGTAAGCAAACCGGGCGCTGTAGCCCAGGCGGCGCAGGTTGGCGTGCGAATTGAGCGCGGGACTATTCCTAAATAAATACGATGTGATTGCCATCACAATGAAACCAAACCAAATTACTGTCTGTCATAGCGTGTACCGTTTCGTTACAGCAGGCGAAACGGTGTAGACCTTAAGGTTTAACTCAGGCTAATAGCGGCATAATTTCAGGCGATAGCAGCGCGCTACCGCCTTTTTAATGGTTTGAAACGGATAGAGGAAACATTTGATGGCAGATATTCATCAGCTTTGGGTAGCTGCAATCCTGGGCATTGTGGAAGGGCTGACCGAATTTTTACCGGTCTCTTCCACAGGGCACATGATTATAGTGGGCCACCTGCTGGGCTTTGAGGGTGAAAAAGCCGAGACCTTTGAAGTTGTGATCCAGTTAGGATCGATTCTGGCTGTGGTAGTAATGTTCTGGCGCCGTCTGTTTGGCCTGATCGGCATCCACTTTGGCCAGGTTAAACATGAAGGGATCGGCACCGGCCGTCTGTCGCTGATCCACATCCTGCTGGGTATGGTCCCTGCGGTAGTCGTGGGTCTGGTGCTGCACGATCAGATCAAAACGCTGTTTAATCCGATTAACGTGATGTACGCGCTGGTGGTGGGTGGTGTGCTGCTGCTGGTTGCGGAGTACCTCAAGCCAAAACAGCCGAAAGCTGTCGGCGTCGATGATATTACCTATCGTCAGGCGTTTATGATTGGCTGCTTCCAGTGCTTAGCGCTGTGGCCGGGCTTCTCGCGTTCCGGTGCCACCATCTCTGGCGGCATGCTGATGGGCGTGAGCCGCTATGCAGCGTCAGAGTTCTCCTTCATCCTGGCGGTGCCAATGATGATGGGTGCAACCGTACTGGACATGTACAAGAGCATCGGCTTCCTGACAATGGCAGACTTCCCGATGTTCGCGGTGGGCTTTGTGACGGCGTTTATTGTGGCGCTGATTGCGATTAAAGCCTTCCTTGAGCTGATTAAACGCATCTCGTTTGTCTCGTTCGCGATTTACCGCTTTATTGTGGCGGCAGCGGTTTACATGATCTTCATGTAAACCCTGGGCAGCCTGCTAGTCAGGCTGCCTGAGCGCCAGACCCTGCGCGACGGCGGCAATCCGTCGTCGCGTCATCTCTTCCCGCACGTCCGCCCCTTTGAATCCCGCTTCGACGACCGCTTTGGTCGGCACCGCCTGCGCCAGCGCAAAAGCACGACGCAGATAGTCGCCCTGCGGATAAGGCATGCTCTCCAGTCCGGCTCGCCCGCGCGCATCCGCTTCGCTGGTCAGCGCCATCTGTTCAACACGCTGCGGCTTACGCCAGGCATCGATCCGATCAAACAGCGCCACCAGCGATGCAGCAGATTGCCGTTCGATGGTGTGCACGATGTCGTGAAACTCGGTCACGATCAGCGCCAGATCGCGAATCGCGTTGGGGACGCGCAGTCGCTGACACAGCGCCTCGACCAGCGGAACGCCCGCCAGTCCATGACCGTGGTGGCTCGGCCACAGCTCAGGCGGCGTCAGCGCCTTGCCGACATCGTGGAACAGCGTAGCGAAGCGCACATCGATCTCGCTGGAGAGGGCAGCGGCCATCGCCAGCGTCATCAGCGTGTGAACGCCGGTGTCGATCTCCGGGTGCCACTTAATCGGCGCAGGAATACCAAACAGATTATCCAGCTCCGGAAACAGCACCTGCAACGCCCCGCAGTCGCGCAGCACCTGGAAATAGACCTGCGGATTACGGGAGATCAGCGCCTTTTCCGTCTCTTTCCACACCCGTTCAGCAGTGAGATTCGACAGCTCGCCGCTTTCGGCCATCTGCTGCATCAGCTGCTGGGTTTCAGGGGCAATACGAAAGTTGAGATGGGCAAAACGCGCAGCGAAGCGCGCAACGCGCAATACCCGCAGCGGATCTTCACTGAAGGCTTCGGAGACGTGACGCAGCAGGCGTTGGGCAATATCACGCTGGCCGTTGTAGGGATCGACCAGCTCGCCGTTTTCATCCTGCGCGATAGCATTGATGGTCAGATCGCGGCGCTGTAAGTCCTGCTCCAGCGTTACATCGGGCGCGGACCAGGTGACAAATCCGGTGTAGCCTTTCCCGTTTTTCCGCTCGGTCCGTGCCAGCGCATACTCTTCGCGACTGACGGGATGCAGGAAAACGGGAAAATCGCGACCGACCTGTTGATAGCCCTGCTCAAGCATGGCTTCGGGGGTGGAACCTGTCACTACCCAGTCTTTGTCTGTAACCGGCAGATTCAGCAGCGCATCACGCACCGCTCCGCCAACAAGAAACGTCTTCACGCAAAACTCCAGAGAAAAAGAAATGACCTGCACGCCGGGCACATCCCGCGCCTGAAATCAGCCGTGCATCTCATTTTATTGTTGCACAGATTCCCCGGATTGCAGACATGCCAAAAAGGGGATCCGGCGATCCCCTGCTTAAATCCGGCAGAAGGGTGTCAGTTCATCCAGCGATCGCTTTTCTTACGGCGCGGCAGCATGTGCGGCAGTAAGAGTCCCAGCAGCAGGCCGACGCCCAGCACGCCGCCGCCATACATAAACCACTGCATGATGATGGTGCGCTGCTTATCATCCAGCTGAACGTTGGCGGCGCTGACTTTCTTCTGCGCGACGATCAGCTCATTTTTCAGCTTCTGATTCTCGCCTTTCAGTCCGTTGATCACGCCGTCGCTGCTGGCGACTTTGTTCTGCATCTCAGCGGTGCGCTGATTCCAGCTGTTGTCGATGTTATCGAGTTTGGCTGTCAGATCTTTCACCTGCTGCTCAAGCTGCGGCACCCGGGTGCGCAGGCTTGGGTTCGCGCTAAGCTGCGACAGGGGGATCCAGGTGGTGCGGCCTTCCGAATCACGGATCTGGCCATAATGGGTGTCATTATTGGTCTGTAACAGCTGCACCTCTTCCCCGGCGTTCAGCTTACCGAGCAGGCGGAACTGATCGCCTGGCCCGCTACGTACCCAGGTCGAAAGCTCATCAGAAACATAGCGTTTTTCGTCGGCATGGGCAGGTGCAAGGGTGCTAAGGGCCAGCAAAGTGAGTCCAGCGAGTGTGATTTTTTTCATTCGATTTCGTTTGGCTTAGTCTGACTTAAAATTTACCGGCACAGTCTGGAGAGGCCTCGCATAAATCTGAATGAGAACTATCCTGGTCTCATGAGAGTGCGAAAAGGTCTGCGAAAGAGCAAAGAAAGCAGAGACAGCGCGGCTTCTGTGCATTAATCTTCGCCTCATAAACCCCTTGCCCTCCAGGCGGCAGCGTGAGTAACCTGCTGATAATCGCCTGAAATATGCAGGAAAAACCCTCTTAAGTGCCAGCGGCGTAGTGAATAAAAAATTATGACCATCGAAATCGAACTAAAGTTCATTGCAACTCCACAGGCAGCCGGGAAACTGGCTGAACTGCTCTCCACTCTGCCGCATCAGCATCAGGCTGCTCGCGAGCTGACCAACATCTACTTCGAAACCGACGACAACCAGCTGCGACGCTGGGACATGGGATTGCGTATCCGTGGCGTCGACCAGCGTTATGAAATGACGCTGAAAGCGGCCGGGCAGACGCTCGGCGGACTGCATCAGCGCCCGGAATATAACGTTGAGCTCAGTGAGCCGGAGCTGGACATTGCGCGCCTGCCCGCAGAGATCTGGCCTAAGGGCACCGATGTCGCGGCGCTGCAGTCGCGGTTACAGCCGCTGTTTACCACCCATTTCCAGCGCGAAGTCTGGCTAATCACTACAGGTAACAGTGAAATTGAAGTGGCGTTTGATCAGGGCGCGGTCACGGCGGGTGAGCTTAGCGAACCGCTGTGCGAGATCGAACTGGAGCTGAAACGTGGTGAACGCCAGGATCTGCTGGCCTTTGCACAGCAGCTGGTGGCGCTGGGCGGTCTGCGTATGGGCAGCCTGAGCAAAGCGGCTCGCGGCTATCAGCTGGCGCAGGGGAATCCACCGCGCCAGATTGAGGCATTCCCGCTGCTGAAAGCCGGCCCTAAAGCGACCGTAGAGCAGGGTATGGTCGCCGCCATGTCGGCTGGCCTGCGTCACTGGCAATATCATGAAGAAGTCTGGCTGCGCGGTAACGCGGCGGCCCAGGATGCGGTGCGTGAAGCGCTGGATCTGCTGCGTCAGGCGTTCAGCCTGTTTGGTGCGCTGGTGCCACGTAAAGCCAGCAGTTCCCTGCGTCAGCAACTGACTACGCTGGAAGAGACGCTGGTGAATGAAGAGCAGGAGGCAGCCGCTTTCTGCCTCTCTTCTCTCTCTGTTGACACGCAGCTGGCGCTGACACACTGGCTGGCGGAATCTCAGTGGCGTCAATGGATCGATGCCAAAGGGGAAACCAAGCTGCAGGGTTCGTTTAAACGCTTCAGCGACATCATGCTGAGCCGCGTTAATGCCGATCTGAGAGAAACCTTCATCACGGTAAAACAGCCCAACGAATATCAGGACAAAGCCACGCGTCTGGCGCGTCAGCTGCTGACGGTGCACCTGCTGGCAGGTTCCTATCCTGCTGAGACGGTGATGTCCTGGCTCGATCCCTGGCAGCAACTGCTGTCGGCGATCCATGAAAAGCAGACGTCCGGATTAGCCTGGCTGGCGATGCAGGCGCTGAAACAGCAGCCGTTCTGGCTCACCAGCGGCGCTGCCCGCTAACGGGTATTCCGTCACGCCATCAAGGAGGGAGTTATGTTGTCAGCACTTCCCGCGTTGCTACGCGCTCAGGCCGAAGAGGCCGCCCGACAGCTTGGGGTTCCGCTGGCTTCGCTTAGCCCGGAGCAGACCGCCGGGCTGGCTTTCAGCGATTTTGTGCTGGAAAACCTGCAACAACATCCCGACTGGTGGCAGACAATGCTCGACCAGCCGCCTCAGCCTGATGAGTGGCAACACTACGCTGCGTGGCTCGATCTGGCGCTGAACGACATCGACAGTGAAGCGAGTCTGATGCGCGAACTGCGGCTGTTTCGCCGCCGTATGCTGGTGCGTATTGCCTGGATGCAGGCTCTGCAGCACGCGACGACCGAACAGAGCCTGCAGCAGCTCAGCATATTAGCCGAAGTGCTGATCAGCCGGGCGCGTGACTGGGTTTATCAGGATTGCTGTCGCGATTTTGGTACCCCCTGCAATGCCGATGGCGACGCGCAGCCGCTGCTGATCCTCGGCATGGGCAAGCTGGGCGGCGGCGAGCTCAATTTTTCCTCTGACATTGACCTGATTTTTGCCTGGCCTGAAAACGGCACCACGCGTGGCGGACGGCGTGAGCTCGACAACGCCCAGTTCTTTACCCGCATGGGGCAGCGGCTGATTAAGGTGCTGGATCAACCCACCATGGATGGCTTTGTCTATCGGGTGGATATGCGGCTGCGTCCGTTTGGCGACAGCGGCCCGCTGGTGATGAGCTTTGCTGCGCTGGAAGATTACTACCAGGAGCAGGGACGCGACTGGGAACGTTACGCGATGGTCAAGGCGCGACTAATGGGCGATGACCAGGATCGCTGGAGTCAGGAGCTGCAACAGATGCTGCGACCGTTCGTGTATCGCCGCTACATCGACTTCAGCGTGATCCAGTCGCTGCGCAACATGAAAGGGATGATCAGCCGTGAAGTCCGGCGACGCGGGCTGAAAAACAATATCAAACTGGGCGCGGGCGGCATCCGTGAAACCGAGTTTATCGTGCAGGTGTTCCAGCTGATTCGCGGCGGGCGTGAGCGCTCGCTTCAGCTGCGGGCGCTGCTGCCGACGCTGGAGGCGATCAAAAATCTTGCCCTGCTGCCTGCGGAACAGGTCGATGCGCTGCGTGACGCCTACCTGTTCCTGCGGCGGCTGGAGAATCTGCTGCAAAGCCTGGGCGATGAGCAGACGCAGACGCTGCCCGAGGATGAACTGCATCGCGCCCGGCTGGCGTGGGCGATGGATTGTGCCGACTGGGCTGATCTGATGACACGGCTCGACAGCCAGATGGCGGCAGTGCGGGCCATCTTTGACGAACTGATTGGCGAAGATACCCCTGAAATTGGCGATCAGCGTGAGCTGGCGGAGTTTCAGGTGCTGTGGCAGGACCAGCTGGAAGACAGCGAACTGGCGCCGCTGGTACCGCAGCTCAGCGACGATCAACGGCTTGCGCTGCACCAGACGCTGGAGGCGTTTCGTCAGGATATCAACCGGCGAACTATCGGCCCGCGTGGCCGTCAGGCGCTGGATCAGCTGATGCCGCGGCTGCTGAGCGAAGTCTGCCCGCGTGAAGATGCGGCGGTGACGCTCAGTCGCCTGACACCGCTGCTGATCGGCGTGCTGACACGCAGTACCTATCTGGAGCTGCTGACCGAATATCACGGTGCGCTGCGTCACCTGATTCGTCTGTGCGCGGCCTCACCAATGGTAGCCAGCCAGCTGGCGCGTCACCCCTTATTGCTGGATGAACTGCTCGATCCCGCCACGCTCTATCAGCCGACCGCCACCGACGCTTATCGTGATGAGCTGCGACAGTATCTGCTGCGCATCCCCACAGAAGATGAAGAGCAGCAACTGGAAGCGGTGCGGCAGTTTAAGCAGGCACAGCATCTGCGTATTGCCGCCGCTGATATTGCTGGCACGCTGCCGGTGATGAAAGTCAGCGATCATCTGACCTGGCTGGCGGAGGCGATTATCGAATCTGTGGTGCGCCAGGCGTGGAATATGATGGTGCAGCGCTACGGTCGTCCTTCACATCTGAGTAATGAACATGAGCGCGGTTTTGCGGTGCTGGGCTACGGCAAGCTGGGTGGCTGGGAGCTGGGTTACAGTTCCGACCTCGATTTAGTCTTCCTGCATGACTGTCCGGCTGACGCGGTGACAGAAGGCGAGCGCAGCATCGATGGCCGTCAGTTCTATCTGCGTCTTGCCCAGCGCATCATGCATCTCTTCAGCACCCGCACTTCCTCCGGCATTCTTTACGAAGTCGATGCACGGCTGCGTCCTTCCGGCGCGGCAGGCATGCTGGTCAGTACCTTTGAGGCCTTTGAAGAGTATCAGCGCAGTGAAGCCTGGACCTGGGAGCATCAGGCGCTGGTCCGGGCGCGCGTGGTGTTTGGCGAGGCAGCGCTGGGCGAACGTTTTAACGTGATTCGTCAGGCGATCCTGTCGCTGCCACGTGCCGCGGACGCGCTGCAAACTGAAGTGCGCGAGATGCGCGAAAAGATGCGTGCTCACCTCAGCAACAAGCATAAAGGTCGCTGGGATATCAAAGCCGATGCGGGTGGTATCACCGATATTGAATTCATCGCCCAATATCTTGTCTTACGCTACGCCGCTGAGCAGCCTGAACTGACGCGCTGGTCTGATAATGTGCGCATTTTCGAGCTGATGGCCAAGTACCATAAAATGCCCGCTGATGAAGCGCAGGCGCTGACGCAGGCTTATGTGACGCTGCGCGACGCATTGCATCATCGCGCCCTGCAGGAGCTGCCTGGTCACGTTGAACCAGAGGCGTATGCAGCGGAGCGGCAGACGGTTCTGAACAGCTGGCAGCGCTGGCTGATAACGCCTGCGTCTATCCTGGCGTGATGCTGATAGCACAAATCGCAACTGTGCTATCATCCGCGCACTATTTTTAATGCAGTCTGGAGTGTCTGGAATGAAAGTGACTCTGCCCGCGTTCGGCCAAGCCTCAGTGCTGGTTGTTGGCGATGTAATGTTGGATCGTTACTGGTATGGCCCAACCAGCCGTATCTCCCCTGAAGCCCCGGTTCCGGTGGTGAAAGTGGACACGGTTGAAGAGCGCCCTGGCGGCGCGGCAAACGTGGCGATGAACATTGCAGCACTCGGTGCCGCGTCCCGCCTGATCGGCCTGACCGGTGAAGATGATGCGGCGCGCGTGTTGAGTAACACGCTGAAAGACGTCAACGTTCATTGTGACTTCGTGGCGGTAAAAAGCCATCCGACTATTACCAAACTGCGCGTGCTTTCCCGCAATCAGCAGCTGATCCGTCTTGATTTTGAAGAGGGCTTTGATCAGGTTGATCCGGAGCCGATTCACCAGAAAATGCGTGATTCGCTGGCTGCAGCGGGTGCGCTGGTGCTGTCTGATTACGCCAAAGGCGCGCTCTCCAGCGTGCAGACCATGATTACCCTGGCGCGAGAAGCAGGCGTGCCGGTTCTAATCGATCCGAAAGGCACCGATTTTGAGCGCTATCGCGGCGCGACGCTGCTGACGCCAAACCTGTCGGAATTTGAAGCCGTGGTCGGCAAATGCAAAAACGAAGAGGAGATCGTGGCGCGCGGCACGCAGCTGATCGCTGATTTTGACCTCTCCGCGCTGCTGGTGACCCGTTCCGAAAATGGCATGACGCTGCTCCAGCCGGGCAAAGCACCTCTGCATCTGCCGACCCAGGCGCAGGAAGTCTATGACGTGACCGGTGCAGGCGATACGGTGATCGGTGTGCTGGCTGCGGCTCTGGCTGCTGGCGACTCGCTGGAAGAAGCCTGTTTCCTGGCGAACGCGGCGGCGGGTGTGGTGGTGGGTAAACTCGGTACCTCGACCGTCAGCACCGTTGAGCTGGAAAATGCGATTCACGCCCGCCCTGAGCAGGGTTTTGGCATCATGACGGAAGCGCAGTTAAAAGCCGCCGTTGAGATGGCCCGCCGTCGTGGCGAAAAAGTGGTGATGACCAACGGCGTGTTCGACATTCTGCACGCCGGTCATGTCTCTTATCTGGCAAACGCCCGTAAGCTCGGCGATCGACTGATCGTCGCGGTGAACAGCGATGCGTCGACTAAACGTCTGAAAGGTGAAAGCCGTCCGGTGAATCCGCAGGAAAACCGGATGATCGTGCTGGGCGCGCTGGAAGCGGTAGACTGGGTGGTGGTATTCGAAGAGGATACGCCGCAGCGTCTGATTGCCGGTATTCTGCCTGACCTGCTGGTCAAAGGTGGCGATTACAAGCCGGAAGATATCGCGGGCAGTAAAGAAGTGTGGGCAAATGGCGGCGACGTGCAGGTGCTGAACTTCGAAGACGGTATCTCTACCACCAACATTATTAAAACCATTCGCGGCAGCTGAAGCAGAAAGTAAGCGGGAGCCTGGCTCCCGCTCAGACGCTTATTCTGGCTTGTTGTCCACGACGGGTTTCACCGCAACCGGTGCCGGTGAGGCCGCAGGCGAACTCGCTACCGCTGCAGAGGGTGTCGCTGCTGCAACAGGCGTGGCCGGTGCCGTTGCGGTCGGTGGCGTACCGGCTGATGAACCGTGACTTTCCAACTGGGCCAGACGCTGCTCAAGCGCCGCCAGTTTCTCCCGCGTACGCAGTAACACCTGCGTCTGCACATCAAACTCTTCACGGTTGACCAGATCCATACGGGTCAGCTGCGCCTGAAGAACCTGACGAATTTTCTTTTCGACATCATCACCAAACTCACGAACACCTTTAGGCATCGCTTCGTGAACCTGACGGGCAAGTTGTTCAATTTTTTTCGTGTCGATCATGATGATTTCCTGGTTACGGGGAGCTGTGTCAGCGTGTTTACCAACGTAATAAGTGTTAAGTGTAATGCCAGAAATGAAAAGGTTAAACCTCAAATCGGTAACGCAGGAAATGCAAAAGCAATTGCGCTATTGATGATTGCCGCCTCAAACGATCGGCGTTATAGTTGAAAGGCTTATTCTCAGGGCGGGGCGCAATTCCCCACCGGCGGTAAATCAGCTTCGGCTGAAAGCCCGCGAGCGCTTTATCTTGATGAAAAGAGAGGTAAAGGTCAGCAGATCCGGTGTAATTCCGGGGCCGACGGTTACAGTCCGGATGGGAGAGGGTAACGACATCTATCGGACAATTGTGTCTGCTTCACGTTATTGCCACGTCTTTTTGACGTCACTCCTAAGCACGCCCTGATTCTGGTAACCCATACATTTTAAGGTTTTTATTACCATGAATCAGACGCTACTTTCTGAATTTGGCACGCCTGAACAGCGTGTAGAACGTGCTATCGCCGCCCTGCGTGAGGGACGCGGTGTGATGGTACTCGACGATGAAAATCGCGAAAACGAAGGCGATATGATCTTCGCCGCAGAAACCATGACCGTTGAACAGATGGCGCTGACTATTCGTCACGGTAGCGGCATTGTCTGCCTCTGCCTGACCGAAGAGCGTCGCCAGCAGCTCGACCTGCCCATGATGGTGGAAAACAACACCAGCTCCTTTGGCACCGGCTTCACCGTGACCATTGAGGCCGCAGAAGGCGTTACCACCGGCGTTTCCGCGCAGGATCGTATCACCACCATTCGCGCAGCCATTGCCGACAATGCTAAACCTGCCGATCTGCATCGCCCTGGCCATGTCTTCCCGTTGCGTGCCAGCGAAGGCGGCGTGTTAACCCGTGGCGGTCATACGGAAGCGACCATCGATTTAGTGACGCTGGCTGGCTTTAAGCCCGCAGGTGTCCTGTGCGAACTGACTAACGACGATGGCACCATGGCCCATGCGCCTGAAGCGATTACTTTTGCTCGCCAGCACAACATGCCAGTCGTGACCATCGAAGATCTGATCGCCTGGCGTCGTACGCACGAAACGCGCCACGCCAGCTAATCTGTCGGGCGTTAAACAGGCCCTGAACGGGGCCTGTTTTCTTTCTGCTGAAGCGGAACGAAACAGCCTGATTGGTGACTTATCCTCTCTCCGCACTGCTTAACATCCGTTAAACCCGCCACCTTAAATCTCATTCAAATTTCCTGATAATCTCCATCACGCTTATCAGCGTGATAAAGCGCCGAATGCGCGTATCGTAGTGGCTATCAAATAAACGATCCCGGGGATCATGAATGAGCCAGTTACGAATGCCAGCGCTGTTTTTGGGTCATGGCAGCCCGATGAATGCCCTTGAAGAGAACCGCTATACCGCCGCATGGCGTCACGTGGGCGAGACTCTGCCACGTCCACGCGCGATTATTGCGGTTTCGGCGCACTGGTATACGCGCGGCACCGCCGTGACGGCAATGGCACATCCTAAGACCATTCATGATTTTGGTGGCTTTCCGCAGGCGCTGTTTGATACGCGCTATCCGGCACCGGGATCGCCTGAACTGGCTCAGCAACTGGTGGAGCAGTTAGCACCTGTCGAGGTGAAGCTGGATCAGGATTGGGGATTCGATCATGGTTCCTGGGGTGTCCTGATCAAGATGTACCCGGAGGCCGATATTCCGGTGGTGCAGCTCAGCATTGATGGCACCAGACCTGCGGCATGGCACTTTGAGATGGGCCAGAAACTGGCTGCGCTGCGCGATCAGGGTGTGATGATTGTCGCCAGCGGCAATGTGGTGCATAACCTGCGTAAAGTACGCTGGGATGGCAACAGCGAAGTCTATCCGTGGGCCAGCAGTTTTGAGCAGTATGTCCGCGATAACCTGGCGGTGCAGAGCGATGCTGCTTCTCATCCGCTGGTTAACTTTATGGACCATCCGGGTGCGCTGCTCTCTAACCCGACGCCTGAGCACTATCTGCCACTGCTCTACGTGCTTGGCGCACGTCAGCCGGATGATGCCATCAGCATTCCGGTTGACGGGATGGAGATGGGTGCCATCAGCATGTTGTCGGTTCAGGTAGGTTAGGGCGAAGCTGAGAGAAAACAGGCCAGAAGCTGGCCTGTTATTATCGCGGTGCGTTAACCGATAAAGGCGTGCGGATAGAAACGGGATAGATCCTGAGTGATCAGGTCGCGATCTTCACGCAGGCCGATTCCGGCCGGTTGATCGTCGATCAGCCAGCTGCCGATCAGCGTATAGCTGTCGCCAAATTTTGGCAGCGGATGGAACTGCTGGACGATCATGCCCTCTTCACCGTAAGGCCCATCAACACGGGCAATCTCCTGACCATTTTCTACGATCCGGATATTAGCCCCTTCACGTGAAAACAGCGGCTTCACCACATATTTGTCCATGTGCGGCACGTCATCTTCGGCAAACCAGGCTGGCAGCAGGTTAGGATGATTCGGGAACATCTCCCACAGCAGCGGCAGCAGCGCTTTGTTCGAGATGATGCTTTTCCATGCCGGTTCCAGCCAGCGTACGCCAGCATCGCCCAGCTTGGTAGAGAACATCTCACGCAGCATAAACTCCCACGGATAGAGCTTGAACAGGTTGCTAATCACCTGATCCTGAGCGTCGGTAAATTCCCCTTTCTCGCCCAGACCAATCTCATCCATGTAGAGAAATTCACTCGGCAGACCGGCTTCGGTGGCGCAATCCTGAAGATACTGCACGGTGCCACGATCTTCGTCGGTGTCGCGGCAGCAGGCGAAGTGCAGCCAGTTAAAGCCATGCTGTTGATGTAATGCGGTAAAGCGTTCAATCAGCTTTTCCTGCAGGCTGTTAAACTGATCGCTGCCTGCGGGGAGCTGACCGGCGTTGAGCTGGTCTTCGAGCCATAGCCACTGGAAAAACGCCGCTTCATACAGTGAGGTCGGCGTATCGGCGTTGTTCTCCAGCAGTTTCACATCGCCTTTGCCATCCCAGGCAAGATCGAGACGTGAGTAAAGCGACGGCTGACGCTGATGCCATGAATCGCGCACGAAGTCCCAGGTGTGTTTCGGAATGCGGAATTTAGTCAGCAGCGCTTCGCTGTTGACCACTTTTTCCACCACCTGCAGACACATCTGATGCAGCTCAGCCGTCACATCTTCCAGATGCTCGATTTGCGCCAGCGTGAACCGGTAATAAGCATCTTCACACCAGTAGGGTTCGCCATGCATGGTGTGAAAACGAAAACCGAACTCGGTGGCTTTTTCGCGCCAGCCCGGGCGCTCTGAAATGGCAATGCGTTCCATCGGGGCGTTAGCCTCCCATTGAGCGGCTGGAGGTGCCGCTGGCGCTGCTACGCTGCATGCTGTTCTGCTTAGCGACGGTTTCACCAAAGCCACCCCGGGTAATGGTCGAGGTGGTCGCCGGTTTTGGTGCCAGTGCGGTCTTCGGTACGGTCATGGTTTTGCCGGAGGTGGCGGCACCATAATTACGGCCGGACGCATCAACAAACTGGCCATTGGCCGGGCTGCGGGCATTTTTCGGGGAGAACAGCGGTTGCTGCGCAAAGCCCGAACCACCGCCCATCATGCGGCCCATCATGTAACCCGCCATCAGTGGCATCCAGAAGCTGCCGCCGCTCTGCTGCGATTCGGCATTAGTGGTGCCCACGCCCGCCTGAGCCGGTGTCTGCTGACACTGGTTTTCACCAAACTCAGCGACACAATCTTCACGCGTGGCATATTTTGGCGCGGTACGTTCCGCTTCTTTTTTGGCTTCATTGAATGCGGTAGTACATTGCGCACTCTGGCCCGGATTGGCTTTCGAACAGTCATCCGCGTTCTGGTACATCGAAACAGTTTCATCGTTCTGTTCGCAGCCAGCCAGCATAAATACCGCCGAAACGGCGATAGCAACGGGCGTTAAATGGCGTGCCTGCCAGCTCTTACGAAAAGCGGCATAGCGAATAGATTTTGTGCGTTTCATTATGATTATCCTGTGCCCAAAGGTAGCGCATAGAATAGGGGAAGGGGGGGTAAAATTGAAGCTGGAGGCCTGATACAACAGGGATCTTTACTTAGTTATACGTTCAACAGAGAGGCGGGCCGCAAAGCAGCCCGTCCACTGATTAATTACCGAAAGGATTACCGCTGCTGTGGCGAGCTGCAGGACGCGCTGCCTCAGAAGAGCTGGTTGCCACCGGACCGCTATCCACACGTGCGGTCTGTTGTGCATTTTCCGGTGCCACGGTTTCCGGTGACGTCGGGATCTCTTTACCCAGCTGGCTGTTCAGTTTCTGCAGGCTCTGCTCATTAAGCGTCCCCAGTGCATAGCTGATATTCAGCTGGTTAATCAGATAGCTATAACGCGCATCAGAAAGCTGCTGCTTAGCGTTATAGAGCACGGTCGTCGCATCCAGCACATCGACGATGGTACGCGTACCCACCTGATAGCCTGCTTCTGACGCATCGAGAGAGCTTTGCGCAGAGACCACAGCCTGTTTGTAGGCGTTGATGCTGCTGATAGACGCATTCACGTTGTTAAACGATGAACGTACCGTCTGGACCGCTGAGCGGTGTGCGCTTTCCAGCGATTCGCTGGCGCTGACGAAGCTGTACTGCGCCTGTTTCACCTGAGAGGTGACGCTGCCGCCGCTGTAGAGTGGCAGTGAGAAGCTCAGGCCAACCTGGTTTGAACCGGTAATCGAGTCAGTAGAACCCTGGCTCTGGTTCGCACGGCTGCCGCCATATTTGCTGTTTGACAGGCCGGTAGAGGCAGTCAGACCCAGTGTTGGCATGTGGCCAGCTTCAGCGGAGCGGATCTGCTCACGGGCTAAATCCTGGTTCAGACGCGCAGAGAGCAGCGACAGGTTACGGGCTTCCGCCTGCTTAAGCAGCGAACTCACCGCTTCGGGCTTATCGGTTCTGAAGCGATCGATGCTCAGCGAAGCCAGCGACATATAATCCATGCCGGTGATCTGACGCAGCGTTTCCACGTTATTATCGAGGTTGTTACGCGCGGTCACTTCGTTAGCCAGCACGCTGTCATACTGCGCACGGGCGTTCTGAACGTCAGTGATAGCCACCAGGCCTACGTTAAAGCGCTGAGTGGTCTGATCCAGTTCACGATAGATCGACTGTTTCTGCGCTTCGGTGTAAGAAAGCGTATCAATCGCTTTCAGCACGTTGAAGTAGGCGGTCGCGGTGTTCAGAATCAGATCCTGCTGTGCCACCTGATAGGTCACATCCTGGATACCGGCTGCTTTTTCCTGCAGGGTCAGCGCGCGCCATTTCGACATGTCGAAAATAGTCTGGGTTAATTGCAGCGAGCCACTGGTCGTGTTGGAATGGAGACCACTACTGTCGCGATAGCCGTTGTTATAGGTGTAATCTGCACCCAGGCCGAGCTGGGGTAATAATGGGCTACGCGCTTCGTTGATTTTCTCAAAGGCAGAATCGCGATCGGCAGCGGCGCTGCGCAAATCCGGGTTGCTCAGACGTGCTTGCTGGTAAACCTGAAGCAGGTCTTCGGCCTGGCTGGCGAAGCTGAAACCGCCCAGGCTCAGCCCAATAAAAAATGGGAGCAGTTTTTTCATTTGCATTCCTTTTGTTGCAGCAAATTGCAGTGGGTGCGCTGCCGGGTAAGCCAAAAAATTATCGCCGATTCTAGCAGAGGGCAACTGTGAGATAAGTTGGCTGAACGTGCCTTCTCCCCCTAATTTACGTAAATAATTCAGAAAGAACTACTTACATGGAGCACGGTTACAGGCTTTTTTCGCTCCACCCCAATCTGCACAAGGAACCTGATGATGCCGGAAGAAAAAAAATCCCCTGTGACTTTCACAAAAAACGATGTAGAAATTATTGCACGCGAAACCGTCTACGATGGTTTTTTTTCCGTCGAACGTTATCGCTTCCGCCACCGCCAGTTTAATGGCGAAATGAGTGGGGAAGTGCAGCGCGAAGTTTTTGAGCGCGGACATGCCGCCGTGCTGCTACCTTATGATCCCTTACGCGATGAAGTGGTGCTGATTGAACAGATCCGCATCCCGGCTTACGACAGCAGTGCTACACCCTGGCTGCTGGAGATGGTCGCCGGCATTATCGAGCCGGGCGAATCTGTCGAACAGGTTGTGCGCCGTGAAGCCGTTGAAGAAGCAGGATTAGACGTCGGCCGGGTTAAGCCTGTGCTTAGCTATCTGGCCAGCCCTGGCGGCACCAGCGAACGTCTGTCGGTGCTGATTGGGGAAGTGGATGCCAGCCAGGCAGAGGGATGCCACGGTCTGGAGGAAGAGAATGAGGATATTCTTGTCCATGTGGTGAGCCGTGAACAGGCTTACCGCTGGGTGGAAGAGGGGATAATCGATAATGCGGCGTCTGTCATCGCCCTGCAATGGCTGGCGTTGCACCATGAAAAACTACGCGAAGAGTGGATACAAAAATGAAACAGCGCTATACCCCTGACTTTCCCGAAATGATGCGGCTTTGCGAAACCAATTTCGCCCAGTTACGCCGCCTGCTGCCGCGTAACGATGAGGCGGGAGAATCGGTGATCTATCAGGTGAGTGGCGCCCGTTATCAGCTGACGATCCAGGAGTCGACACGCTACACCACGCTGGTGGAGATCCGCCAGGTCGCCCCTGCCGTGAGTTACTGGAGCCTGCCCTCGATGTCGGTCAGGCTCTATCACGATGCGATGGTCGCCGAAGTGTGTTCAACTCAACAGATCTATCGCTTCAAAGCGCGCTATGATTATCCTAATAAAAAATTGCATCAGCGCGATGAAAAACATCAGATAAACCAGTTTCTCGCAGACTGGCTGCGCTACTGCCTGGCTCATGGCGCGATGGCGGTTCCGGTCTGCTGATGCGTATAATGCAGTAAATGGCGTGGAGATGAAGGAAACGCTTTGGATAGCCTGCTAACTCTTCCTGCAGCGAACGGTTCCGAAATCAGGATTTTGCAAATCACGGATACCCACCTGTTCGCGGGAAAACATGAATCGCTGCTTGGGGTGAATACCTGGTCGAGCTATAAAGCGGTGCTGGATGCGATTATTGCGCAACATCGCGACTACGACCTGATTATCGCCACCGGCGATCTCGCCCAGGATCACTCTATCGAAGCCTATCAGCATTTCGCTGAGGGTATCTCACGTTTGCCGCGGCCCTGTGTCTGGTTGCCGGGTAATCACGATTTTCAGCCCGCCATGGTCGATACTCTGGCCGCCGCCCACATCAATGCGCACAAGCAGGTGCTGGTGGGTGAGCAGTGGCAGATTGTGTTGCTCGACAGCCAGGTCTACGGTGTCCCGCATGGGATGCTGAGTGACTATCAGCTGGAGTGGCTCGACAAGGCACTGGCCCGCTTTCCGCAACGGCATACGCTGGTTATGCTGCATCACCATCCGCTGGCCTCTGGCTGTACCTGGCTCGATCAGCACAGCCTGCGCAATTCGCATCAGCTTGATGCCGTGTTGCAGAACTACCCGTTAGCCCGGACGCTGGTCTGTGGCCATATTCACCAGGAGCTGGATATGGCGTGGCATGGCCGCCGGGTGCTGGCCACACCCTCCACCTGCGTCCAGTTCAAACCGCACTGCACCAGTTTCGCAATCGACACTGTAGCCCCCGGCTGGCGCTGGTTTACGCTGCATCCGGATGGCGGCCTTGAGACCGAAGTCAACCGTCTCGACACCGACGCTTTTCGTCCCGATTTAGACTCAGAAGGATACTGACGCGTGGCGGCATTGCTCTATCTGCACGGTTTTAACAGCTCGCCGCAGTCGGCGAAGGCGACTCAGTTCCGGCAATGGTTAGAGACGCAGCATCCTGAGATCGAAATGATCGTACCCCAGCTGCCGACCTTTCCGGCCGATGCCGCCGCCATGCTGGAAGAGCTGGTCCTGAGCCGCAGTGGCGAAACGCTGGGGCTGGTGGGCTCTTCACTGGGCGGGTATTACGCCACCTGGCTGTCGCAATGCTTTATGCTGCCGGCCGTGGTTGTTAATCCCGCGGTGCGGCCTTTTGAGCTGCTGGCGGATTTCCTGGGCGAAAATCAGAATCCCTACACGGGCCAGCAATATGTGTTAGAGTCACGCCACATTTACGATCTCAAAGTAATGCAGATTGAACCGCTGGAAGCGCCCGATTTACTCTGGCTGCTGCAACAGACCGGCGATGAAGTTCTCGATTACCGACAGGCGCTCGACTATTACAGCGCGTGCCGTCACACGGTAGAAGAGGGCGGCAATCATACATTTACTGGATTCGAGCGCCATTTCCCGCAGATTCTGGACTTTCTCGGTCTGAATCATTCCTGAGTAATGCGGAAATCGCACCCCATTTCACCCTTCTAATCAGACATTTACGATGAGTCAATCAAACTATAACGCGGATGCCATTGAGGTCCTGACTGGCCTTGAGCCTGTTCGCCGTCGTCCGGGCATGTACACCGATACGACGCGGCCCAACCATTTGGGTCAGGAAGTGATTGATAACAGCGTCGATGAGGCGCTGGGCGGCCACGCGAAGCGGGTTGAAGTGATTCTGCACGCTGACCAGTCGCTGGAAGTGATTGATGATGGCCGCGGCATGCCGGTGGATATCCACCCGGAAGAGGGCGTGCCGGCCGTCGAGCTGATCCTGTGTCGTCTGCACGCGGGCGGCAAGTTCTCCAATAAAAACTATCAGTTCTCGGGCGGTCTGCACGGCGTCGGTATTTCTGTGGTTAACGCCCTGTCAAAACGCGTCGAAGTCACGGTACGTCGTAATGGTGAAATCTATGACATGGCGTTTGAAAATGGCGATAAAGTTCAGGACCTGACCGTCACCGGCACGGTAGCGAAACGCAACACCGGTACGCGCGTCCATTTCTGGCCGGATGAAAGCTTCTTCGACAGCCCGCGTTTCTCAGTGTCACGCTTATCCCATCTCCTGAAAGCCAAAGCGGTCCTCTGTCCTGGCGTTGAGATTGTCTTTAAAGACAAGCTGAACAATACCGAACAGACCTGGTGCTATGAAGATGGCCTGACGGACTATCTGTGCGAAGCGGTAAATGGCTTGCCGACGCTGCCGGAAAAACCGTTTGTCGGCAGCTTTGCCGGTGACGTGGAAGCGGTGGACTGGGCGCTGTTGTGGCTGCCGGAAGGCGGTGAGCTGTTAACAGAAAGCTACGTTAACCTGATCCCGACCATGCAGGGCGGGACTCACGTCAACGGTCTGCGTCAGGGGCTGCTGGATGCGATGCGCGAGTTCTGCGAATACCGCAATATCCTGCCGCGTGGCGTAAAACTCTCTGCGGAAGATATCTGGGATCGCTGTGCCTATGTGCTGTCGGTCAAGATGCAGGATCCCCAGTTCGCCGGGCAGACTAAAGAGCGCCTCTCTTCACGTCAGTGCGCAGCCTTTGTCTCTGGCGTCGTAAAAGATGCCTTTAGCCTGTGGCTGAATCAGAACATTCAGACGGCAGAACAGCTGGCTGAACTGGCGATCTCCAGCGCACAGCGGCGTATGCGGGCGGCCAAAAAAGTGGTGCGTAAAAAGCTCACCAGCGGTCCGGCGCTGCCGGGCAAACTGGCGGACTGCACCGCGCAGGATCTGAATAAAACAGAACTGTTCCTGGTCGAAGGGGACTCGGCAGGCGGATCGGCTAAGCAGGCGCGCGATCGTGAATATCAGGCGATCATGCCGCTTAAGGGTAAGATCCTGAACACCTGGGAAGTCTCTTCCGATGAGGTGCTGGCGTCGCAGGAAGTGCATGATATCTCCGTCGCGATCGGTATTGATCCCGACAGCGAAGATCTGTCGCAGCTGCGCTACGGCAAGATCTGTATTCTGGCGGATGCGGACTCGGATGGTCTGCACATCGCCACGCTGCTCTGTGCGCTGTTTGTGAAACATTTCCGCTCTCTGGTCAGAAACGGACACGTCTACGTTGCCATGCCGCCGCTTTACCGTATCGATCTTGGTAAAGAGGTCTACTATGCGCTGGATGAAGATGAGAAAGAGGGCGTGCTGGAGCAGCTGAAACGCAAAAAGGGCAAACCTAACGTTCAGCGCTTTAAAGGGCTGGGTGAGATGAACCCGCTGCAGCTGCGTGAAACCACGCTGGATCCGAATACCCGCCGCCTGGTACAGCTGACCATCAGCGAAGAAGATATCGATCAGACGCTGCGCATGATGGATATGCTGCTGGCGAAGAAACGTTCCGAAGACCGGCGTAACTGGTTGCAGGAAAAAGGCGACAAGGCCGATATCGAAGTGTAAAAAACAGGACGCGAAAGCGTCCTGTTCTCTTTGTGCTTCAGCCAGCACATTCTCAGAGAACCCGGCAGATTCAGAGCAGAGACAGTAACCATTGTGAAAATTACCCTGGAAGAGCTACGCGCCTGGGTGGCGGTGGTGGACAGCGGTTCTATTACGGCGGCGGCATCCCAGCTGGCGCAGACCAGTTCGGGCATCAGCCGGGCATTGTCGCGGCTGGAGAGTAAGCTGCAGACCACCCTGTTGCATCGCACCACCCGACGGCTGGCGCTGACCGAAGAGGGACAGGTCTTTCTGGAGCATGCGCGCCAGATCCTGGCCTCGGTAGAGCAGGCCGAAGAGCAGATTGCCATGCGGCGCGAGATGCCGTCAGGACGGCTGCGGGTGAACGCTGCCACGCCTTTTATGCTGCATGTGATTGTGCCGCTGGTGGACGATTTCCGTGCCCGCTATCCCCTGATCCAGCTTGAACTGAATACCGACGACATCATGATCGATCTGCTGGAGCAGCAGACCGACATTGCCATTCGCATCGGCGAACTGCGCGACTCGACGTTACATGCCCGGCTGCTCGGCAGCAGTGCGATCCGGCTGGTGGCCAGCCCGGCTTATCTGGCGAAAGCAGGCACGCCGCAGAGCGTTGCCGATCTCGCGCAGCATCAGAAAATCGGCTTCAGCTATCCTGAAACCCTCAATGTCTGGCCACTCCTGCAGCCTGATGGTGCTTTCATGCGGATTAAGCCGACAATCTCTGCCTCCAGCGGCGAAACCATCCGGCAGCTGGCGCTGGCGGGACAGGGGATTGCACGTATCTCCGACTTTTTCAGCCGAGCAGATTTTGCCGCTGGCCGGCTGGTGCCTGTCCTCCCCGCTGATACCCGCGAGTTGCGACTGCCGGTGCATGCGGTCTATTACCGTAACACCACGCTCTCTTCGCGCATCGGCTGCTTCCTGGATTTTCTTCGCAATGAGATTGATCGGCGGCAGTTGCTCTGAACCGGTCTGTCACAAACAAAAAACCTCTGTCGCAGGACAGAGGTTTGAGAAGGGTGACAAAGTCTGGACAGATTTGCTTTTAGAGCGAGCCTGCACAAGGAACACGGTCAGATCGGAAAGACGCTCAAGCCAGTCCCTGGTCGCTCTACCCGCGCGATTACGCACCTCATCCATGAGGTGCGCCCGTCGCCGGGCCAACGCTTTGCGTTGTTCAAAAACGCTCCCGGCGTTTTTGTCCCTGGCGCGCGACGCTTTCCTCTTCTGACCATGCTCCCTGCGCGTTGAGCTAATTTATTGCTGCCAAAGGCATCCTGCTGAGATTTTATCACCAGCAATAATCAGGCGCTGGGTTCCAGCACCAGAATCTTCACATCCACCACATCATCTTTAATGATGGCGCGATGCGCATCCATGTGCGGCATCTGCTGATGCTGCTCCAGATGGCGCAGCGTTTCCCACTGTTCCAGCATGAAAATGGAGTCCGGCGAGTTCTGCTTCCACGGCACCTGCGCCTGATGGTCCAGCAACGCGTCATACTGATGGCAGCCATCTTCTTCTAAGACCAGCGGGATCAGCTTCTTCACCGCATCCAGCACGGCCTGACGGCGACCGGGTTTAACACAAATTTCAGCAACGACTGTTAACATTCGCGAATTCCTCTTTCGTGGGAAAATAGGGGATAGCCCCTTACCATCTTACGCAAAAACGCGGCTAAGATGGGTCCGATAAGCGGCGATATCGCGTGGCACGTCCGGCGCTTTAATCACGTCGTTGCAGATAAAGGTCGGCAGCGCTTCCATTCCAAGGAACTGGTTGGCTTTGTGGAAGTGCAGATAGAGACCGTCAACGCCAACGCCTTCAAAGAACTGCTCCGGGTCGGTAAAGGCCTGCAACGGGGCATTCCAGGTCAGTGACAGCATATATTTTTTGCCCTGCAACAGACCGCCGGAACCGTACTTCTTCGCGGCATCAGAACGGGTACGGCCATCGCTGGCGTAGAGCGAGCCGTGACCTTCGGTAAAGACTTCATCGATATAACGCTTCACGGTCCAGGGCTCGCCCATCCACCAGCCGGGCATCTGATAAATCACCACATCGCTGTCGACATATTTCTGCACTTCATCGGCAACCACATAGTTGCTGTCAGCCACGGTCACTGATACCTCATGCCCCATGTCACGCAGCTGGCTGGCCGCAACGTCGGTCAGTGTGTGGTTCAATTCGCCTTTAGAGTGGGCAAAGGTTTTGCCGCCATCGATAATTAAAATTCTGCTCATGAATTAGTTGCCTCGTTTCCTGAATATGGGGCCAGCTTACGCGTGCCGGGGCCGCAGAAAAATGGGAGGTTGATCACAAGACTTTTGCTGTGGCAGCAACAATACACCGGTTTATGGCACCATCGACGGGCAAACTCATCATCAAAACCATCAAAGAAAAAACGCAAAATGAAAAAAATTGTCCTCTCTTTGCTGCTGGCCAGCGGTGCTGTCCAGGCTCAATCTCATCTCGACACCGTTCTCAGTTCTAAAACGCTTAAGGTCTGCACCACCGGGGATTACAAGCCTTACAGCTATCTGCGCCCCGATGGTCAGTATGAAGGGCTGGATATCAGCATGGCGAACGCGCTGGCGACGTCGCTGGGTGCGAAAGTGGAGTGGGTGCCGACCACCTGGAAAACCCTGATGCCTGACTTTCTGGCAAAACAGTGTGATATCGCCGTGGGCGGCGTCTCCGTCACGCTGAAACGTCAGCAGACCGCCTGGTTCGCCCGGCCGCTGGATGTGGATGGCAAAATTCCGCTGGTGCGCTGCAGCGATAAAGCACGCTTCCAGACCATCGAACAGCTCAACCGGCCTGAGGTGCGGCTGATTGAACCGGCAGGCGGCACCAACGAAGCCTTTGTTCACAGCCATCTGCCGAAAGCCTCACTGACGCTGTTTCACGATAACGTCACCATCTTCCAGCAGCTGGTGGATAACAAGGCGGATGTGATGATTACCGATGCCTCTGAAG